>CP075902.1:1875020-2500027 GCA_020386575.1 Phormidium sp. PBR-2020
TTGTGATACACCCGCAATTTGTCCAACGCCTCAATCTGCTCACTCACCTGGGCCAGAGCCTGTTCGAGTTGCGGCCGTTGGGCCTGACGCTGTTCGAGTTGGGCCTGTCGCTGTTGTTGCTGCTCTAGGCGAGCTTCGAGTTGGGCCCGGATGCGATCGCGTTCCCCTTGCAGTCGTTGTTGTCGCTGTCGCAGGGGAGCGGCCTGGCTGTGGCAATGTTCCAACTCCTGTAACTGGGTTTTCGCCTGAGCCAGTTGGGCCAGTCCCGCTTGAATCTGGGGTTCTCGTTGTAAACTCTCCTGCAACTGTTCGAGTTGGCGATCGCAGGCCTGAAGTTGGGCCTGCTCCTGATGCAGTTGCTGTTGCACCTCAACCTTGCGGCGATCCAACTCCTGACGCAGTTGACTCTGACGTTGACTGGCATCCTGATAGCGGCTAAACTGCTCGGTCCAGTCCCGCTCTTTCGCCGATAAGGCCTGATACTCCTTATATCCCTGTTCAATCTCAACCGCCTGCTCTAAAATAGCCCTCAGCTGGGCCTGTTGCTCTCGAAGCTGCTCCTGCTGCCGGCGATCGCGTTCATAATCCTCCTCAAGACGCTCCCCTTGAGCGGCCGCCCAGTCTAACTGATGTTGCCAACGCTGTCGTTGGGCCTGTTGATGTTGTAACTCCTGCAAGCGGTCCGTTCGCTGAGCTTGTTGAGCCTGTAACTGAGCCACCTCCGCCTCCGCCGCTTGCAGTTCCCCCTCCAACTCTGGGCCCGCCGCCAAAGTCGTCTCTAAACGGGTCACGGCCTCTTGCAAGAGTTTACTCTCGGCTTTGCCCTGATTAGCAATCTCCCGAGCCTTATCCGCAAGTTGATCATAGTGATCCAACTTCAGCAAATCCACCAGCACCTGTTTCCGCTGAGCCGCTTTCTTGACCATAAACTCATCAGCACGGCCCTGACGCAGATAGGCAGAACTCAAAAACGTATCATAATCGAGCTTAAGCTGCTCAATAATCTTGTGCTGCGTGCCTCGGAGTCCCTTGCCCGTAATCGAGCGAAATCCCTGGCCCGTCTCAATTTGAAACTCCAGGGAACTCGACTGTCCCCGGCGGTGCGATCGCTTGATGCGAAACACCTGCTCTTGAGAGCGAAAGACAAAATCAACCGAAGCCTCTTTTTGGCCAATGCGGATAATATCATCCTCCGAGTTAGCCCGGGACTTGCCCCAAACCACCCAAGAAATGGCTTCGAGTAGGGAAGACTTTCCCGCTCCATTTTCCCCACAAATACAGGCGGTATGCAAGCCACTAAAATCGAGGGTGGCTGATTGGTAGCTAAAAAAATTGTGAAGCGTCAGGTGTAAAGGAATCATAATTGACGAGGCGCCGAGTCCCTGAATGTTTCATCCAGACATGAGGCTGCCAGAGCATTTGACTGGAGGTCTCTGCGGAACGATGAGGTCGGGACAACCGTTCATTCGACTCCTATGGTAAAGCCCTAGGGGCAATCTTGGGGCTACGATGGGCCAAAAAAGTGATTCTTTTTCAACTTTTCTTGGCTACGAGGGTACTGTACACTCAAAAACAAATCTTCAGGCCGGCCCTGTCTGACCTTTCTAACCACATCATCCCCAGGCCTTGGGGCCAAATCTTGTCTCAACTCGCACCATGAATCCCAATTCCGTTCGCTTTCTCCAACACCAAGCCGCCTCATTACTCCTCTATCAAGAGGTTTTGACGGGTGAGGCGGGACAGGCCTTTGTTCAACTTCTCGACACTCTCTACCGTCACGACAAACCCAGCGCCTGTGTCTATGCCTACGCTCGTTGGTTTCGGGCCTTAGTGGCTCGGGGACAGAGTTGGCAGGACTATTTGATTCAACGACTGCTCTATGATGATAATCCCTTCACTCATCAAGCCCAGTTACATCCCTTCCCGGATCTCAATCCCACCCTGGTGCAAGCGGCCCAAGATGACTTAAGCGCCCTACAACACCTGGCAACCTGTGGCGGCCCCACCCTCAGTCAATGGGTGCGTCAGGTGACTAAATCCGACAGTTCCCTGGTGGCCATTCCCGATCACATCGGCGAGCATCCCCTGCAATTGGGCCAAACTTGGAATGAGTCCCTCCCAGAATTAGCCGCGTTCCATCGCCAACGAGGGGCTGGAACCTTGGCTCAATATCACGTTCTCCGCTGGTCTGAGTCTAACCTACAGGGAGTCCCCGTAGCTGATCCGGTGCGCTTAGAGGAGTTGGCCGGGTATGAGACTCAAAAAGCCACCTTGGTTGAGAATACCCAGCGCTTATTGGCCGGAGAATTAGCTCTCCATGTCTTGCTCTATGGCAGTCGTGGCACTGGGAAATCCTCCCTCGTCAAAGCCTTGGTGAATGAGTATGGCGATCGCGGCTTACGACTACTCGAAGTCATGAAATCACAACTTTATGACCTGCCCCAAATTAGTGAACGGTTACGAAATTTACCGCAAAAATTCATTTTGTTTGTAGATGACCTCTCCTTTGAAGAAGATGACGACGCCTTTAAAGCCCTAAAAGTGGTCTTAGAAGGTAGTGTGACCGCTCGACCTCAAAACGTCGTGGTCTATGCCACATCCAACCGTCGTCATCTAATTCGTGAATTCTTTGAGGATCGCCCTCGCCCGGGTGCCGCCGCCGAAATTCATAACTGGGACACCGTCGAAGAAAAACTCTCCTTTAGCGATCGCTTTGGCTTAACCCTGACCTTTGAGGGCACAGACCAACGCCGTTATCTAGAAATTGTGCGGCATTTAGCAGGACAACGCCGTCTGGATCTCCCCCTCGGGGAACTCGAAGCCCAAGCCCTGCAATGGGCAACTCGCCATAATGGGCGTTCAGGACGCACTGCCCGACAGTTTATTGAACAGCTACAACCTCAGCTCAAAACAGCACGAGCGAGCGATGATCCCTGGAACGCATAACCGTGAAGCTATCCGGACTGAATTTACATTAACTTAAGAATCTTATTGGAACGTAAGTCCCCCTGCAATCTCTGACCAAAAAATCAAACTTGAGCTAAGATGGAGCGTAATAAAAAAATAGTTTAACTTATAGTCTCTTTACAAATGGATGAACTGATCAATGTAGCAGGGATCGAGTATCAGGTAAGGTCTGAGCATCTTGTCAAAGCTCCAGCCCCAGCCCGAGCCATATCTCCCAAACTGGGGTCTTCCCGGATCAATCTCATGAAATTTTTTGATTTATCCCCGGACTTATTGGGAGTGATTGGCTCGGATAGTCATTTTAAACATCTCTCCCCCGCCTGGGAAAGCATCCTAGGCCATAGCAGCCAAGAGCTAAAATCACGGCCTTGGATTGACTGGATCCATCGCGACGATCTCCAGAAAACCTTAGGTCATATCAATAACCTAGTGATTGTCGGCAAAGACAAGGTCACCTTTAAGAATCGGCTGCGTTGTCGCAATGGCAAGTATCGCTGGCTGTCCTGGCAAGCCAACTACGACCCTAAAAATCATTTGATTTATACCCAAGTCTCGGATTTAGGCGAACGCCCCGGCTGTAGTATTAGCCCCAATCTCTCAGGGCAAAGATTTAACACCCCGGAAGAACATTTCCGTCTGCTCGTAGATGGGGTTAAAGATCATGCCATCTATATGCTCGATCGCCATGGACGAGTAATTAGCTGGAATGCCGGTGCAGAACGGATCAACGGCTGGGAAGCCCATGAAATTATCGGCCAATCCAGCGGCATCTTCTTCACCGCCGAAAGCCGTCAGCGGGGAGTCCCCGAGAAGGTGCTGCAAGTCGCCGCCACCTCGGGGCGAGTGGAATTTGAAAACTGGCGAATGCGTAAAGATGGCTCCTGTTTTTGGGCCAATGTCACCTTATCAGCCCTACGGGATGACCAGGGACAACTTCTCGGCTATGCCACCATTACCCGAGATGTGACCGATCGCAAACAGGAAGAAGAAGCCTTACAACAGGCCTACGACAACCTAGAAAAACGGGTCGCCGAACGCACCGCAGAACTGCAAGCCGCTAACAGCCGACTGCGTGAAGAAGTCCATATCCGCCGTCAAACCGAAGAAGCCCTACGCCAATCTCAACAACGACTGACGCAACAAGCCAGTCAACTCGAAACCACCTTACGGGAGCTACGCAGCACCCAAGCACAACTGATTCATACGGAGAAAATGTCAGGCTTGGGACAGTTGGTGGCAGGAGTTGCCCATGAAATCAATAACCCTGTCGGGTTTATCCATGGCAACCTGGAACACGCCAGTCATTATGTCCGAGACTTACTGCGGCTCATTGACTGTTATCAGGAGCATTACCCCAATCCCAGCCCCAAAATTCAGGCAGAACTCGAAGATATTGATCTGGAGTTTATTGTGGCAGATATGCCGAAACTCTTGGCATCGATGAACCAGGGAACCCAGCGGATTAAGTCCATTGTCGAGTCATTGCGCCATTTCTCAGGCCTCAATGAAGCTCAGTACAAGCCGGTGGATCTGCATCAAGCCTTAAACAGCACCTTGCGCGTCTTACAACACCGCTTACAGGGGGATGGCCGGCAAGGACCGATTGAACTCATCCGCGACTATGACGAGAATTTGACCAAAGTGGACTGTTTTCCTGGGCAACTCAATCAAGCCTTTGCCAACGTCATCGGTAATGCCATTGATGCCTTGCGAGACCAAGAGAAAGCTCAGAGCCAGGGAGAGTATATCCCCACCTTAACCGTTCAGACTCAACATTTGGGCGATCGGGTTCGGATCTGCTTCAGGGACAATGGGCCGGGTATGGATGAATCCGTGCGATCGCGCATTTTCGATCCGTTTTTCACCACGAAACCTGTGGGCCGAGGCACAGGCTTAGGCCTCTCAACTACCTATCAAATCATTGTCGAGAAACATAGGGGAAGTCTGACCTGTACCTCACAATGTCAGCAAGGAACCTCTATCGTCTTGGAACTTCCCCTAGACTCGAACCGCTAGGGTGCGCCCGTTCTCTTGGGAGCCAGCCCCTACTTATAAATGGGCATGACTCCCCGTTTCAGGCGATCGAGATAATCTCGTAAATCCGTCGCCACTTCATTCGAGAGGATAAATCCTCCCAACATATTAGGAAAGGCCATCGTCAGCAGCATCATATCACTGAAGTCCAGCACTGAACCGAGATTAACTACTGCCCCCACAAACACACAGAGGACGAAAATCACCCGGTAGATTTGGGTTTGTTGGTCTCCAAACAGATAAGTCCAGGCCCGCTCGCCATAGTAACTCCAAGAAATCATCGTTGAGAAGGCAAACAGGAACACTGCCAGAGATAGCAAGACGGGAAACCAGCCAATCACGGTACCAAAGGCGGCCGCTGTTAAATCAACCCCGGTGATGTCTAGGTCTTGATAGACTCCCGTAATCACCACCACGAGGGCTGTCATGTTACAGACCACCACCGTATCAATGAACGGCTCAAGCAGTGCCACAATCCCTTCTCGCACTGGTTCTTCGGTGCGGGCTGCTGCATGGGCGATCGCTGCTGAGCCGATTCCCGCTTCGTTGGAGAAGACGGCCCGGCGTACCCCTTGAATCAGAACCCCAATAAAGCCCCCTTCCACGGCTTCCGGGGTAAAAGCACCCGAGATAATCGTACTGAAGGCACTGGGGACTTCTGAGATGTTGGTGAGAATAATCCATAGGGCTGCCAAGACGTAAATGACACACATCGAGGGGACAATCGCCGCCGCCACGGAGCCAATCCGACGAATACCACCAATGATGACTAGAGCGACCAGGGTGGCTAGCAAAACTCCATAGAGCCAATTGGGAATGGGGACGAAATCGGACACGGCGGAGAAGGACTGGTTAGCCTGAAACATATTTCCCCCTCCCAAAGAGCCACCAATACAGAGGATGGCGAATAGCACGGCTAAGAGTCTACCCAAGGGTTCTAAGCCCCGTTGAGCGAGACCTTGGGAGAGGTAGTACATCGGGCCTCCAGCAATATGACCATCGGCATAGACGATGCGATATTTTTGGGCCAGGGTACATTCGACAAACTTACTGGTCATACCAAACAGTCCCGCCAGGGTCATCCAAAAGACAGCCCCCGGCCCCCCCGCCTGGACGGCGATCGCCACCCCAGCAATGTTCCCCAAGCCAACGGTTGCCGAGAGAGCGGCAGACAGGGCTTGAAAGTGGGTGAGTTCACCCTCTTCCTCGGGATCGTCATAATGACCGGCTACCACGTAAATGGCGTGTTTAAAGGCGCGGATATTGACAAAACTCATCCGCAAGGTAAAAAATACGGCCCCACCAATGAGCCATAGGACAATCAGGGGAATCCCCCCAAGGCTAAAAAAGAGAACTTCTGCCATGGCAGCAACAAGACCACTGAAAACCCGGTCTATCAGTTCTAAAATGTTGCCCGAGCCGTTCAGAGATTCGTCCGCCACTTCCTGGGCGATCGCCGCTGTGGGCAATGCCAGTAAGAGCATAAAGAGTAACCAACGCTGTTTCATCTTGGGATATCCCGAATAATGTCAGTAAATCTGAATTGGAGTTCACTCTACCAAATCTTCTGAATATTCGGTGTCTTGCCCACTAGGTTGTGACCCATTCATGGAACTCCTGTATGGGTCAGGTTATGGGTCAGGTTATGGATGTTAAGCTCTATGGGCCGTTGATATTTTTAATTATCATTCGGGTACATAGCGATGGATTAACGCAATGGATTGAAGTGGGGGCGATCGCCTCTCCTGAATTAATCCTCAGATGGTAGCATTTTAAACAGTCCAATCGTCTTAGGTATGCTTGTTCCCATATCCACCAGGGCCTCATCCGCCGACAACAGGGGAGAGGAAAGGCTTATGGCAATTTCATAATCCCCCGCCGGTAAGGTCACGGGAAAAGATAAAAACTGAAGATCGCGAATCGTTTTCCCAGCTTCCATGGGATCATCCCCTAAAAAACCTTGAAGAATGACTCGGGGAATTGCCATGAGTAGGGTATTATCCTGTTGAATACTGAGGGTGAATGTAGTCTGGGAAGGGATGGTTTCTAGGATATCCCAATATAGAGTCAGTTCAAGGGGATCTCCTGGAGTCAGGGCGTCAGAAGTAAGAGTATACCCCCGCAATTTTAATCCATCAGCTTCAATCACTTCCTCTGGGCTAATAATAGTCTGCATTTCTTCAGGCCGGGCGATCGGTCCTGGGTAAATTGTGGCATAGTCAACACCATTGAGTTGCACAACATGTACGGGATCTTGACGTGAGAAATACTCAATGACTTCAGGGGCAGGAAACTGTCGCTGAATGTGATGGATATAAAACAGTAAAAAATTAGCATTCCGTAGCCAATGCCTGGACCAGGACTCTGTAAAAGAGCGATAAACTACCAACACATTTCCCTTAAAATAAGGGGCTAATGCGGGTCTAAAAGGACTTGCAATCACCAAATTTTCGGGGTTGGGTTGACGATTTAGCCAATCTCCGGCTAGTTCTAACCCTTCACCATTACCAATTCTCAGGAAGAATCTAGCTGTTTTTGTGCCTCCAAGCAAGGGGTTGTGGTAACTAATATAATAGGGGAAAAATGGATAAACAGTTGCTAATTGAATTCCTAAAACCAGCAAAACAAAAGCGTTGAAAACAAACCCAGATTTCTGAAGTATTTTGGAGCGGATTTGGGGAGTGAGGCGATTTATATATCGCTCGATTCGTTTGAGGATAATCAAGCTGGCGATCGCAGCATTGATAGCAATAAAGGGAATAATGGGCAAAATATAGCGATCAACTTTGTTTTCGGGGAGTGAGACTATCCAAAAAAATGAGATTATTAATATGAAATTGGCAACCAGGTATTTTTGATAGATAATCTGGGGTCGCCAAGCGGGTACACTGGCAAGCATAATAGAGGTAAAGCTACTCAAGAGGAGCAGCGGCGAGAAGCGATACAGGATGACGACAGGATAAAATAAGACATTGAGCCGAGCCCGAGATCGCCCCAAAAAGAAGGGAGTTCCTTGTTGAGTTTCTTGTTGTAAGTCCCCCAGCAAACTACTCATCGTTTGCCAGGGTGCAACCCACATTGCTGGCCAAATAAGAATAAAGATAGCAACGAGACATAGCGTCCAAATACCAATGTCTTTGGCTTGTTCAGCCATACCTTTTTTTGGGAAGATTGGCTGAAAATAATTGAGTTCCGTTAAAACTGTGATCACTATCAAGCCAGGAAATAAAAGGATTGTAGTGGTTTTGGTTGCGATCGCCATCCCCATCGCTACTCCTGAGAGAATTAAATAGGAGTTTCCTGACGCTAACCGCCAATGCAAAAACAAGGCTAAAATGCTAACCAAAATAAATACACATTGCAACGAATCGGTAATCAACAAACGTTGATATGCCAGGAAAAAAGGTTCTAGAGCCAAAATAGCAATCCAAATAATCGCAAATTTTAGGTTGATCAAACGAACCACCAACCAAGATGATAAAGTCATCAAAGCTGAGGTGATAACCCCTTGAATACAACGAGTGAGAACATAGGAGTCAATAGGAGCAAAATTTTGCTCTCTCAACCGGTAGATACAACTTCGGACTGATTCTGAATCAAGGCTTAAATGAAGGGGAAACCAATGGTCAACAACACAGCCTAAGGTGATGCCGAAACCATTGACCCACATGGTTGGTACTCCAGGATGATGTTGTAAATAGGTATCTTTAAATTTTTCCAAATTCCCTGATAAGACTTGAGCCAAAAAACTACTTCCCCGGAATAACCAAAGGTTTTCATCAATATTAATGGGGACTTGAGAGAAGAAAACTCGGGGCAAGAAGCAGATTAAAAAAACAAGAATTAAAAAGACCGTTGGCTTAAAGGATCTTGAGATTACCATAGTCCAGATATTGAATGGTGTTCAATCGGTGTGGGCCGTCGGATGGGTGTTCATCGCTCAGCGGATGCCCGCTTCGTTAGAGAAAACGGGCCGGCGTACGGTTTTAATTAGAACCCCAATGAAGCTCCCTTCCACTGCTTCTGGGGTACAGGCACCCGAAATAATCGTACCGAACGCACTTGGGACTTCCGAGATATTGGTGAGAATAATCCAGAGGGCTGCCAAGATGTAAGAGGATGTCTGAAAAGGGTAGGGGAGATAGAAAACCAGAAAAGTTAGTAAGGGTGTAACCTGTCAAGTGTCAAAACCGACAGACCATCACTAGCCATGATCCTATCTTATCCCATAGACCTGAGCGATGCTTAATGGGAAATCGTCGAGACTTTACTGCCAAGGGCACGTCCGGGGGGTCTCCAGACGTATTGCCTATTGAGCGGTTAGTTAATGCCATCCTCTACACTCTCAGCTCGGGGCGAGCTTGGCACTTACTGCCCCATGACTTTCCAAAATGGTAGACCTGGGGAATCTCGTCTGCTTTCCGGTCGGTGCTGGATTTGGGGACGACAGGTTTACGTCATTGGTTCTCGTCTGGCTGATTCGGGAGAATTGCTGATTCTCATCACTAACGCTCGTCCCGAAACCGCTCTGAGAGATTATGCCCAGCGTTGGAGCATTGAACCCCTCTTCGGAGCCTTGAAGATCTGAGGCTTCTGTCTCGAATCAATTCACTTTAACGAAGCTGAGCGTTTGAGACGTTTACTGGCCTTGCTTAGCCTGGCTTTAACTTGGATGATGAAGGTGGGTTTGTGGATTCACCAACGTTTGCCCATTCCCTTGAACAATTACGGATGACGCTCCAAGAGTCTTTTTCGCACCGGCTTCGATTTGTTACGCCGCACTTTCTCCAATCTGCCTTGATTTTACGAGCGGTTTCACCAGACTCTACAACTTTTGTCCTATACTTAGATATTGAGTGGCTGTCTAGTGAGTCGACTAATCTAGGCACATTCGTTCTTCCCCGCTCTCATCGGGCGTTTAAATTTATGCAATCTGTATTGCTCGCGTTAGCTTTTATAATCATCGTCGTTGCCATCAGCTTGGGTGAAAAGCGTCAATGGATAAGCTTTGCCTCATCAGATGTGCAAGCTATTGACACCTCCCCTCGCCAACGGGCTTCGTATTTCATCAAAGGGGTAGCAATCTCGCTGGTTATTCTGCGGCTTATTTTCTCATTTAGTAATTTATCAGAGCGACCCTACAATGTTGATGAAGTGCGTGGACTGTACCGCTTAGCAGGCTATCAAGAATCGGAGATTGTTGCCAAATATTTTCAGGGAGAGATTTTAAATGTTAACCAATTAAAGACCTATCAACGGCTATCCCCGGAAAGAGGCTGGAACAGTGCCTTCGATGCCTTATCTAAAAATCCTGAGCATCCTCCACTTTATAGTATTCTCGCACGGGGCGTGATGTCCATTTGGAATGACGCAATCGCAGCTCGAATTTTGGCAATCCTTTTAGGAGTAGCGACGTTACCCTTGGCCTATTGGCTTTGCCTAGAATTATTCAATTCTCCCTCAGCTGGTTGGGTTACAGTAGCCTTATTGAGTATTTCTCCTTACCAGATTCTTCTGGGTTTAGGCTTGCGTTCATATAGTCTTTGGACGCTGGCTATTTTAGCTTCAGGGGTTGCTTTACTAAGAGCCGTTAAATCGGGAACAGTTATGGCTTGGTTTCTCTATAGCATCTCCATTTGTATTGGCTTATACTCCCATCTATTTTTCATATTTATCATCATCGCTCAGGGACTCTATATCTTATTTACAGAATGGCAAGACCGAGGCGATCGGATTATCGGGGGTCTCGCGGCATCAATCTTTGGATTAATTCTCTTTAGTCCCTGGATATGGATCACGATATCTCAACTTGATAGGATTGAAGATAACACTCGCTGGGTGAGAGGACGACCTTCTAGTTTTATCTCAATTTTCCGAGCCACAATCGAAAATATCGGCAATAATTTTGTAAACTCTTGGCAAAGTTATTCTGGGCAAAGCATTGTTTCTCGATTTCTTGTACTCGGAATTGCTCTTAGCTTGTATTTTCTGATTCGTCAAAACTCAATTCGTATTTGGGGGTTTCTGATTTTGCCGATTTTGGTGACATTAGCTGGGTTAGCTATACCTGACTTACTTCAAGGGGGAGGACGATCATTACAGTCACGCTATTTAGTGCCAGCTTTACTTCCAATGACCCTCGCATTGTCTATTTGTTTGGCGAACATAACACATCGTGCCAGATATATTTGGGAACGATTATTTGGATCAGTGGTATTATCAATATTGATTCTGGCAGGGGTGCTTTCTGGCTTTAATATAACCCAATATCCAGGTTGGGATTATCTTGAACATGGCTCAATAGCGAGTCCTATCAACTTTAAAGTTGCGCCGATCATTCGTGCCTCTGAAGAACCATTTATCCTTAGTGATTCTCCACACAACTTTGTACTTTCTCTTAGCCATCAAATACCGGAAAAAAGTAAGTTACAACTTTTTGAACATGCCCAAATCAATAAATTCAATGAATTTATAAGCTTAGAAATAATATCTCGAAATCATCGTGACCTATTTTTATACTTTCCCAGCGAGGAGTTAAAGGCATTTGTGGACGAACAGCCTGATTTTCAACTATCAGAGTTATCTGAGAACTTGCCATTTTTCAAAATCCAACATCAGTCTGAGAATTGATCATCTATAAAGATGCCAGGGCTTTACAACTTTTGTCCTGTACTTAAAGTTAACTCTACCAAATTTCCTGAATATTCGGTGTCTTGTTGGGGGCGATCACCTTTCCTGAATTAATCCTCAGATGGTAGGATTTCAAACAGTCCAATCGTCTTGGGTATGTCTGTCTCCATATCCACCAGTGCTTCATCTGCTGATAAGACTGGGGAGGAGAGACTAATGGCAATTTCATAATCCCCCGCCGGTAAGGTCACGGGAAAGGATAAAAACTGAAGATCGCGAATGGTTTTTCCGGGTTCAATGGGATCATCCCCTAAAAACCCCTGAAGAATGACTCGGGGCATTACCATGACCGGGTTATTGTTCTCTTGAATACTCAGGGTAAATGTGGTCTGGGAGGGGATGGTTTCTAGGATATCCCAATATAACGTCAGTTCCAGGTCATCTCCCGGAGCCAGGCTCTCCGAGGTGAGAGTATATCCCCGCAATTGTAATCCCTCCGCCTCAATTATCTCTTGTGGGTTAATGATAGTCTGCATGTCTTCGGGCCGGGCGATCGGTCCTGGGTAAATTGTGGCATAGTCAACTCCATTAAGTTCAATAATATGTAATGGCTCTTGACGTGAGAAATACCCAAATACTTCCCGATTTGGAATTTCTCGCTGAACTTGGTTGATATAGAAAACTAAGAAATTTGCATTCCGTAACCAACGCTGTGTTAATCTTGCCCGAAAACCTTTGGGAATGTCTAACGCCTTTCCCATGAGATAAGGACTTAAAACACTTCGATATAGATTCGCCGCTACTAATTCATTGGGATTAACTTGTTGATTTAGCCAGTCAGCGGCTAAGTCTAATGCTTCACCATTCCCCATCATCAGGACAAATCGAGCTGTGTTAGCACCTCCAACTAGGGGGTTATAGTAGCTAATATAGTAGGGAAAAAAGGGGTAAACAGTTAAGCCTTGTACTAAGATGGTCAGGGCAATCAGTACAGACGCTCTTCCCTCAAAAAACCTCAGCACATGGGAAATCAATTGGGGTGACTTGGATCTTAAGAACTGGGTTACTTTTCGCAGCAAAAATCGCCAGGCGATCGCCGCATTAATTGCCAGAAAAGGGATAATCGGCACAATATAGCGATCCAGCTTGTTGCCAGGAACTGACAAAACCAATAAAAAGGATAGCACTAACAGTAGATTGGCGATAACCTGTTTATGGTAAATTGCTTTGTCTCGCCAAGAGGGAAATAGGCTCATCAGTAATGATACAAAAGAGCCGATGAGTAAAATGGGGGACAAACGATAGAGCAGAACTATCGGATAAAAGAGAGCATTAATGTCACTCGTAGAGCGTCCCAAGAAAAACAAAAATCCACGTTGCGTTTCCTCCCTCAAGTCTTCCAACAATGTCGCCATGGTCTGTATAGGAGCCACCCACATTGCTGGCCAAATTATAATAAAGGTCACCAGAATACAGAGACTCCAAATTCCTACATCTTTGAACTGGTTAACCAGACCTTTTTTAAGGAAAAGAGGCCTAAAGTAATTGAGTTCCGTAAGGAGGGCGATCGCCAATAAACCTGGAAAGACCAGTATGCTGGTTGTCTTCGTTGCGATCGCCAATCCCATCGTCACACCCGAAGCAATTAAGTATAATTGTCCAGATGTCATTCGCCAATGGAGAAACAAGGCTAAAACACTGACCAACATAAACCCTGTTTGTAGCGAATCGGTAATCACGAGGCGTTGATACCCTAGAAAAAAGGGTTCTAAAAGTAATATTGAAACAGTGAGGAGCGCTAGCTTTAGATTCAAAACTCGCGATAAAAGCCAAGTTGATATACTAATTAAGCTAGATGTGATGATGGCTTGAATCCAACGGGTAATGACGTAGGTTTCAAGAGGAGCAAAGTTCTGGGATCTCAGGAGACTAGCACAACCTCTAAGAGACTCTGAATCTAGATTAATACGGGGTGGATAGAAATTTTCAACTAAACAGCCTAATGTCATCCCTAAGCCATTGACCCACATGGTAGGGACTCCAGGGTGATGTTGAAAATACGTGTCAGACAAATTGCCGGAGAAGAGTTGACCTCCAAAGTTAAGACCTCGAAATAACCAGAGATTTTCATCGACGTTGATAGGGAACTCTGCGGCAATAACCCGAGTCGCAAACGATACTACAAAAATGACAATAATCACTAACAGAGTTGGACTCATTTTTGGAGTATTCCTGAATAAAGAACGATAAAACATGGTTATTTGCAATTAAGGGATTATTTTTAAACACAAGAAAATCTGGATTTTAATTAGAGTTGAGAGATTGAGTGGCATAAGGTTTTATGACGTTAACATCCAGGCGAGTTAAAACATCTGATACAATTAACAAAACCAGGGTGGCAATTGGAAACAGTAACGTTCTGGTTGGTGTTGAATCAAAGCCAAAGGCTATCATTACGCCATAAATAAGTCCATAAATAGGTCGATGAAATAAATAAACAGCATAGGAAGTTTTTGACAAATAGTTAATTGGTTTTTGGGCTGTAACACTTGTATTACGACTGGCAGAAATTCTAAACACGAAGGCAATAATTAATAGTGACACCGTCAAGCAATAGCCATAATGTAAAAAACTGTTCCAACCTAAATGGATCGAAGAACCCAGATTTATATTCTCGCGCCCAACCACGGGAATATAGGCGATCGCCGCCAGTCCTAAGAAGATACTGAGCCAAGTGGATTTAGCCTTAACCCAAATCAACTGCGGGTCAAAGGTTGCTACCGCAACTCCCAACAGGAACGTGGGATAGTGCAATAAAATGCGAACATCACCTAGATTCATTGAAGACGACTGTATGATTAGCTTTAAAAGAATTGCACTCAGCCACAGAACACCGTTAATACCGATAAATTTTCTAAAGTTAAATTTACAGGTCCAACTAAACAGTAAGTAATAGGGAATCAACGCACCAATATACCAAAGAGTAATCATTTCAGAAGCTTCTGGCATGAAAAAGAGTTGCAATGACGATAGATGAGCTAAAGTCGTTGCCCAAAGAGGTTTGAAATTCAGGTCATGGAAAACATCCAAATAATGAAACTGAACCACAAAAACAAGGATAGCCAACCAGTATAACGGCAAAATACGTATGAGGCGTTTTTTGATAAAACCAAACCACTGAAAATCAGCTCCCCGATTGATGTGAGACCGCTGCATCAACAATCCTGATAAACAGAAGAAGATTCCGAGTCCAACGGTTCCTGGATGTTGAATAAACCAATCAAAACGAGGTGACCAGCCTAAATAGGGAGTGGAGTGGGAGTAGAGGACGAGACCAATACCAATGACTCGAAGTAGGTTCAGTTCAAAAATTGTCGGTTTAGATGCTGGATGTGCCATAAGTGTGGGGTTAAATCTCATCTAGCCAATGACCTGAATCATGAAACTGAAGCAGGCATCGACTATCCGTCATCTTTAGATCTCCTTCCCAAGATGCTCGCAATTTTTAAGAATGTCAAGAGAGGGGTTCTATTAAATAACAGATTATGAGAAACAAGACCAAATCCGTTAAGCCTTTTGATGTCTGGGTTATATGAGGTGAATTTGTCCTAGTTTTTGTGGCAATCGTTAATTAATTTGCTTGACCGCCAGTCATACAGAATCCGATTCAAACTACTCCTGTACAATGGTTAAGACATACTCTTAGGATAAGCCCATGCCAAGAAAAGCGACATTAGCCCCTCATCTGAGTGTAGAGCAACTCAAAGACAAGTACCGCAAGAGGGTGATGGTGTCGAAAGCCGAAGATGGCATCTGTTATGGAAGGTGGGCTTAGGATGGACAATAGAGAACAGTAGCGTGGCAGTCGATTTGAGCTATCGCTACGCCCGAACAATAGTAAAGCGATGATTCAACCAGCCAAACGGCTATCTAGGTTAGTAGATGAGCCACTAGCCAATTGGTGTTTTGATACCATTGAAAACTTGGAAGATATTCTTGAGCAACGTTGTTGTGTCTCAGCGACCAGATGTAAGAAGGGATTCGCAATTTGATGAATTATCACTGGCTAGAGTATGCTTGACAGTTTAGGCTCTTTCACACCCAGACTCCGTATCATTCGGGTACATAGCGATGGATTAACGCAATGGATTGAAGTGGGGGCGATCGCCTCTCCTAAATTAATCCTCAGATGGTAGCAGTTCAAACAGTCCAATCGTCTTGGGTATGTCTGTCTCCATATCCACCAGTGCTTCATCTGCTGACAAGACTGGGGAGGAGAGACTAATGGCAATTTCATAATCCCCCGCCGGTAAGGTTACGGGAAAGGATAAAAACTGAAGATCGCGAATCGTTTTTCCAGCTTCTATGGGATCATCCCCTAAAAAACCTTGGAGAATGACTCGGGGAATTGCCATGAGTAGGGTATTATCCTGTTGAATACTGAGGGTGAATGTAGTCTGGGAGGGAATGGTCTCTAAGATATTCCAATATAGAGTCAGTTCTAAGGAATCTTCGGGAGTCAGGACGTCAGAGGTAAGAGTATACCCCCGCAATTTTAATCCGTCAGCTTCAATCGCTTCCTCTGGGCTGATGATCGTTTGCATTTCTTCAGGCCGGGCGATTGGTCCTGGGTAAATTGTGGCATAGTCAACGCCATTTAGGTGTACGATATGCACAGGCTCTTGACGTATAAAATACTCAACGACTTCCGGTTTAGTGAGAAACTGTCGCTGAATTTGATTGACATAAAATATCACAAAATTTGCATTTCGTAACCAGCGCTGCGTCCAGGAACTTCCAAAATTACGAGAAACGTCTAACACTTGACCATGAACATAAGGGGCTAATGCAAATCGGTAAGGACTTGCAACCACTAAATCCTCGGAATTGGTTTGACGATTCAGCCAATTTCCTGCTAGATCTAACCCTTCCCCCTGCCCCCTCATGATGACATATTCTGCTATTTTTGGGCCTCCGAGCAAGGGGTTGTAGTAACTAATATAATAGGGCAAAAAGGGATAAACCGTAATCATTTGAAGTCCTAGAATAACTAGAATTAAAATATTAAATCCCAACCCATTGTTTTGAGGTGTTTTTGAGAGTATTTTGGGGTAGCGGCGATTTAAATATTGCTTGAGTCGTTTGAGGACAATGAAGCTCGCGATCGCAGCATTAAGAGTGAGGAAGGGGACAATGGGTAAAATATAGCGATCAAACTTGTTTCCAGGAAGTGTAATCATCCAAATAAATGATAGAAGCAAGATAAAATTAGCGACCAAGTATTTTTGATAAATAATCTGGGGTCGCCAAGCCGTTACACTAGCAATCAGAACAGAGGTAAAGCTACTCAGTAGCAACAGCGGCGATAGGCGATAAAGCATGACGACAGGATAAAATAAAGTATTGATCCAATCCCGATCTCGATATTGCCCCAAAAAGAAAAGACCTCCCTGTTGAGTTTCTTGTCGTAAGTCCGTAATCAAGCTGCTTATTGTTTGCCAGGGGGCAACCCACATGGCTGGCCAAATTAGAATAAAGGTTGCAATAATACAAAAAGTCCAAATCCCAATATCCTTGGCTTGTTCAGAGATGCCTTTTTGGGGCAAGATTGGCTGAAAATACTGGAGTTCCATTAAGACGGCGATCGCCATCAAGCCTGGAAATAAAAGGATTGTCGTGGTTTTGGTTGCGATCGCCATCCCCATAGCCACGCCTGAGAGGATTAAATAGGATTTCCCTGACGCTAGCCGCCAATGTAGAAACAAGGCTAAAACACTGACTAAAATAAACCCACATTGCAATGAATCGGTAATTAGTAAGCGTTGATATGCCAGGAAAAAAGGTTCTAGAGCCAAAATTGCAATCCAAATAATTGCAATTTTTAGGTTAACTAAGCGAGCCACCAGCCAAGATGATAACGTGATCAATGCTGATGTAAACACCCCTTGAATAACACGAGTGAGAACATAAGATTCAATCGAAACAAAATTTTGTTCTCGAAATAGGTAAATACAATGTCTAACCGACTCTGGATTAAGATTTAAATGAAGGGGAAACCAACCCTCAATCACACAGCTCAAGGTGATACCAAAACCATTAATCCACATGGTTGGTACTCCAGGATGATGTTGATAATAGGTCTCCCGAAATTTCTCTAAATCCCCGGATAAGACTTGAGCGAAAAACCCACTTCCCCGAATAAACCAACGGTTTTCGTCAACATTAATGGGAACCTCAGAGAAAAAAACTCGGGACAAAAAGCAAATTACAAAGACAAGAACCAGAAAAATCGTTGTCTTAGAGTATTTCGAGATTACCATAATTCAGAAAACCGTTCACCCTTAACCATGGCTGAGATATACAGGTTGTCCCTCCCAAGATGCTCGCAATTTCGGGGAATGTCAAGACACCCTCCGAATTAATCCTGCTCCCCTCAGCTCCAACAGCGGTTATTTCGGGCTATAGATGCAAAACTCCCTGCTTTTCCAGAAAACAGGGAGTTTTAACCACAATACTCAATGTCACTTAACTCATGGCTTTTGGACAGAGCCAGTCCTCAGGGATGCCGGAGGGCCAGCCCCGTTTCATGGCTTCTAAACAGACTCCATGAATGGTGAGTTGACAGTCCAAGAGGTGAAAGCCCTCTTTATTGGTGGTCTTGACACCAATTTTCAAGACGGAATCGCTCTTAAACTCGATGGTCTTATTACATTTGACACACACCAAATGATGGTGGTGATGGGGATAGGGCTGATTGATTTCATAATGCTTGTGCCCCTCCGCCAGTTCTAGCTCCCGTAATAACCCCAAATGCGTCATCAACTTAAGGGAGCGATAGACTGTTGACAGACTGATTTTGGGCTTATCCTGGTGGTCTTGAAGCTTGTGATGCAGTTCTTCCGCGCTCAAGTGCTCTCCTTTCGGCAGTTGCTGAAAAATCCTGAGAATTTCTTCGCGCTGAGGGGTCAAACGCAATCCGAGTTGGTTGAGTTCCGCTTTAAAAGCTTCGCTATTATAAGCGTACATTGTTCCTAGATTTTAACTTATATTCCTTACCCTTTATGGTAGTTCTTCTAGGAGTTAATGTCAACAAACTGTTGCTTATTGCAAATTTATGGCTATAAGCGCCTCTTGGTTATCATTCTCAAAAAAAGGCCAACCCCCCAATCAGGAGTTGGCTCACCGTCAAACAGAACTAAGCGGGGTCAGACTTCTAATTCTTCCAACATGAGCTTGGAATGACGTAGTTTAGCTGGAACGGGAATGGGATAGTCTCCAGTAAAACAGGCAGAACAGAATTGACTGGGATCCTGTTGCGTTGCCACGAGCATTCCCTCCCAGCTCAGATAGGCCAGAGAGTCAACCCCGATTTGAGCGGCAATCTGATCGACGGACTTGGTTGCAGCAATCAGTTGTTTTTGATCATCGGTATCAATGCCATAGAAGCAGGGGTGAGTGACCGGCGGGGACGAGACCCGCATATGCACTTCTTTGGCTCCAGCATCCCGTAGGGCTTTCACGAGCTTACGGCTGGTGGTTCCCCGGACGATAGAGTCATCGACAATAATCAACCGTTGTCCGTTCAATACATCTTTAAGGGGATTGAGTTTCATGCGGATGCCAGACTCTCGCATATGTTGGGTGGGTTGAATAAAGGTTCGCCCAACGTAGCGATTTTTAATCAGTCCTTCGGCATAGGAAATCTTGGAGGTTCGGGAATAGCCGATCGCCGCTGGAATGCCCGAATCCGGCACACCGATGACGAGATCGGCATCCACCGGGGACTCAGTGGCTAGGATATTGCCAATCCGCATCCGATAGCTGTAGAGGCTTTCCTCGTTCATCATGCTGTCGGGACGAGCGAAGTAAATCATCTCGAAGACGCAGAGTTTCGGCGTCGGATTCTCAGTCCACCGCTCAGAACTGAGGCCGTCAGCGTTGGCAAAGACCAGTTCACCAGGATTGACATCGCGGAGGTAGCTGGCCCCGATAATGTCTAAACCACAAGTTTCGGAGGCGAAGACGTAGTAGTTGGGGTTGGTGTCTAAGTTACCAATCACCAGGGGACGAACCCCATGGGGATCACGGGTGGCAAAGATGCCAATGGGGGTGCCAATGACGAGACTAAATGCACCTTGGCATTGTCGTAGTGCTGTTTGGATTGCCTGATGCCAATCCTGACCGCGATCGACTTCTGACGCAATCAGGATGGCGATCGCCTCGGAGTCGCTGGTGGTAACACAGTTACAATCACGCCGTTCGAGTTCTTCCCGTAAGTCCCGCGTGTTGACCAAGTTGCCGTTGTGGGCCAGGGTTAATGTCCCTAAGCGGGTATCCACTAGGGCCGGTTGGGCATTTTGGACGTGACTCGATCCGGTGGTGGAATAGCGATTATGGCCCACTGCCATGATTCCGGGTAATCGGTTGAGGATGTCTTCATTAAAGACTCGGGAGACCAAACCCATTTCTTTATAACAGTGAACTTGGCCCTGGTGATCAAACGTCGCAATCCCGGCTGACTCCTGTCCACGATGTTGAAGGGCATAGAGTCCGAAGTACGTCAGTTTAGCGACATCTTCGTCTGGGGCGTAAAGTCCAAAGACACCACAGGCCTCTTCGGGTTTATCGGGGTGTAAATCATCATGGAGGGGGGAAGGATTGGACATCATTGATTGAGAACCGTTCCTAAGTATGGGGCTAGTTAAGGAAAATTGTTGACAGAGATGCGACGGATTGACGCACCCCCTGTTGCCGACTACCTACAATGTATCGTTTTGTCGGAGGGCAAAACGAAAAAATTGGGGTTAGGCCAAGGTTAATCCTGTCTTAATTTAACCGCAATTTGGGCTTAATTGATGGGTAAGTTTCACTCTCCCCCTCGTTTCGAGGTGATTCGTCTGCCTCATAAAAGAGCGATCGCCCCCCTCGGAGCGATCGCCGTTTGACAAAATATTAAACTGAGCCAACCCCCTAAGTCATCGTTTCTGGTCACTTAGGAGAGCGAAACCCAGATTTTGGCGTAATTTAGAGGACGCCGGCGCTTTGCAGTCCTAAAATCGTACCAACTCCCAGAATATGACCAAAACTGGTGGTCGCAAGAATCGCAGGAATGCCAAAGCCGCCGAAGAGGTTGGGGGAAGGAGCTTGAGGACCAACGCTGGGATATTTAATCGAGTATTTGCCGATGGCGATCGCCACAATATTACAGACAACCATGACAATGGCAATGCTGGGACTCCAGGCCGAGGTGGCGGGGGTGAGGGCGAAGACAAGACTATTGAGCATAAGAATCTAATTTTTATAAACAGTGGTTTCAACAGGAGATGAGGGCGATCGCAGAGCAAATAGCGCGATCACGCCCCCATCGCCTTTCTTTCGTACCAGATTTAGCAAGATTTCGACAGATTTTGTTGCATCAATTTACATTGCCCGGATTTTTTGTCCTTACCCCAGGACAACTGGGAAAACGATCGCGCTACAGTCAACAGAAGACCTCTCAAGCTTGGAGTCCTTCCCCAATGTCCCATCCCGTTAAATCCCTCGCTGCATGGGTAACCGGGGCCAGCCTCGCCTGGATGGCTTCCCTATTCCCCCCCCCGATGATCCAATTGAGCTTGGCCAGCGTACCTCTACAAGGTCAGGGCCAGTTAGCCGTCCTTCAGTCGGGCCATTGGCAACTCAGCCGCTGGAATCAGGCTCTCCTAAACCCGGAACTGCCCCCCATCTCTCTGGAGCTAAACAGCGATGGCGTGAGCGGTTCGGCCGGCTGTAACCGCTACTTCGGTTCCATCGGTTCACAAGAGGGACGGCGGTTAGAACTTGGACAACTGGCCAGCACTCGCCGGGGTTGTGAGGCCAGCATTATGGATCGTGAAAGTCGTTATCTCCAGTCCCTAGGGGCCGTCCAGAAATATGGCTTTACCCCTGAGGGGAATCTCTGGCTTGCCTATGATTCAGAATCAGGAACCGGAACTCTAGAATTTTCGCCCCTGCATGTCCCCGATGAAAGATAATCTAAAACAGGTTATAAAATGCCTCAACTCCCGTTTATCTCGCCAAATTGTCGGCAAAATCTTCCTAAGTATTGTTGTTATTGAAATTATCATCCTTATTCCCTCCTATTTTCGCCGACAACAAGAACTCTTAGCACAACTCGAAACCCAATCAGAAACAGCGGTAGATTCTTTGGTCCGCGTAGCCGAAGAGGGAATGACCGACGAAAGATCATTGTTGGCGAGTTTGGAACTCTTTAGCCAAGACCCTTTAGTGAAAGGATTTACCTTTTATCGCCTGGATGGAACCTTGGTGGGACAGTTAGGTGAACCCCCTAGGTTGGGAGTTGAGGATATTCAGCAACGTACGGCTGGGATTCAAGGGCGCTCCTGGCAGGGCGATCGCTATGATGTGGCCCGAGTGATTCGCAAAATGGAAACACCCTACCTCCTAATTGTTCGCCATGATTCGAGTTCAGTTCCCGCAGAATTACTGGGATTTATTATCCGAATTGCTGGCTTGGTTTTGATTATTGCAATTTTTGTGACGGGAGCGACATTTTTGGTGATTGAGAGATATGTCATCACCCCCTTATTACAACTGAGAGATGACTTAACCTTAGCTGGAGATGCCTTAAGTAACGGGCAACCGCGACCGCAATTTTCCTCATTGACATCGTTAAAATCTGAGCCAACCAATGAACTGAGTCAAACAATCCGCAGTTTTGCTCAGATGTTTGAGCGGGTTGATGCCGAAATCAAACGTCGTCAAGGAGCTGAAGCCGAAGTGAGGACGAAAGCGGAGGAACTCGAACAGACCTTGGCAGACTTAAAAGAGGCTCAACTGCGTTTGATTCAGACTGAAAAAATGAGTAGCTTGGGGCAGTTAGTTGCCGGAATTGCTCATGAAATCAATAATCCTGCCACCTTTATTCAAGGAAATTTAAGTGCCTTACAGGATTACTTCGAGACGCTATTGGAACTTCTAAACGCCTATGAGCAGGTTGAGAGCGTGGAGTCCCCCGAACTCCATGAGTTAAAAGAAAGCTTAGAAATCGAGTATGTTTTGGAAGATATTCCCAAATCTCTCAAGTCCACCCAGAGCGGCGTCACCCGAATTGCTTCCATCGTTGAATCCCTGAGAAATTTTGCCCGACTCGATGAATCTGAACGAAAAACCGTTGATATCACCCAGGGCATTAAAAATACTATTTCTCTCTTACGCTCTCGCTTAGAAGCCGCTCAAATTCAGGTCAGCCAAACCTATGAGTCTATCCCGATGGTGGACTGTTATCCGGGGTTGCTCAATCAAAGTGTTTTGGCCATTTTAAATAATGCCATTGATGCCTTACGCCAGCGTCCCCTCCCCGAGAAGACCGCAGCCGACGCAACGCCACGCCAACTGGCGGTGACTGTGGGCAATGACTCCCCTATGGCCCAAATTAAAATTACCATTGCTGATAATGGTCCAGGAATCCCCCTAGAGGTACAGCAGAAGATGTTTGACCCCTTTTTCACCACCAAACCCGTCGGCCAAGGAACCGGTTTAGGGTTGGCGATCGCCTACCAAATCATTGTCCAAGACCATGGCGGCCAGTTAGACTGTCATGCCACTCCAGATCAAGGGACAGTCTTCACCATAACCCTACCCCAATCCCCCGCCCAGCCTGCATAGCATCTGAACTATGTCCTTTCTCTTTAGCCAGTCTCAGCCCCTGCAAGCCATTATTATTGGTGCCAATCGTGGTATTGGTTTAGGATTTGTGCGTCATCTTCTGGCCGATTCCCGCATTGGGACCATTTATGGAACCTATCGCCGGCCAGATCGGGCCCAAGACTTATTACAACTGGCCCAATCTGGGGGCGATCGCCTAATTCCCGTTCAGCTTGACGTCACCCAAGAAGCAGAACTGGCCCAATGGAGCGATCGCCTCAGGGCGCAACAGCAACAGCTCCATCTCCTCATCAACTGCGTCGGCGTACTCCATGACGGTCCCGATATCCAACCCGAGAAGAGTTTACGGCAAATCGACGGCGATCGCCTACTCCACTACTTTCGCGTCAATAGCATCCCCAGCGTTCTCCTCGCCAAACACCTGATGCCCCTCTTTCGCCATCAGCAGCCGAGTCTCTTCGCCAGCATCTCCGCCAAAGTCGGCAGCATTGGCGACAACTATCTCGGCGGCTGGTATGGCTATCGGGCCTCCAAAGCCGCCCTCAATATGCTCATGCACACCACGGCGATCGAATATGCTCGTCGTTGTCCCCAAACCTGTGTCGTCTGTCTCCATCCCGGAACCACCGACACCGACCTCTCTCAACCCTTTCAACGCAACGTCCCCCCCGAAAAACTCTTTCCCGTCGAGAAAACCGTCGCCCAACTGATGCAGGTCATCGAAACCCGAACCCTAGATGACAGTGGTCAATTCTTCTCCTGGGATGGACAGCCCCTACCCTGGTAACATAGCAATCTTCGATTGCCTCAGGACACCCTGAGTTGGGAAACAATCGCCTACCTACTGCCTACTGCCTAGGGCGACCACGGTTCGGCTATCGCTCACCGACCGCAAGGGTATGCCCCTACGTCTTTTCTACTGCCTACTGCCTACTGCCTACTGCCTACTGCCTGTTTTCTGGTATCAACAAGAAATGATACCCTGAATCCAGACTCATACCCAGACCCATACTAGGAGATAACACCCGTGGCAAAACCGCCCGCAGCAACCGACAAAGGCTTTGGTCAATCCAGCACATCCGCCAAAAAATCGCGCCCGAAGACCAACGACTCAGCCGGGGGTAACTTTGGCTTTACCCCCAAAGCTGAAGTTTGGAACGGTCGCCTAGCCATGTTAGGCTTCGTGGCTGTTGTGCTGACCGAACTGATTACCCACCAAGGCATTCTCGCCTTTTGGGGCTTGCGCTAGGCCGTTTGTCCTGGCTTAACATGGTGGATCTCAATTTCCGTATGGACATTCCCACGGGGTAAGAAATCAGCCCGAAGATTAGCCTCTAAGGGGTCACAAGCCGCTACAAAATCATCCAAAATTTGATTCGCGGACTCCTCGTGGGAAATGTAGCGATCGCGGTAACTATTCACATAGAGCTTGAGAGCCTTCAACTCCACCACCGTCTCATCAGGCACATAGACCAGATGAATCGTGGCAAAGTCAGGATAGCCCGAAAAGGGGCATTTACAGGTAAACTCCGGCAACGTCACCCGAATCTCATAGCGTCGTCCCGGACGAGGATTAGGAAAGGTAATCAGTTGTCCCTCCTGAATCTCCCGTTCTCCATATTTCATTGAGGAAGACTCAGCCGAAGTGGTGCTGTTCGGCGGCGTTTGTGAATCGTGCATTCTCTGTGATGGTAAATTATTGATGGTGGTAGCTGTTGGAGTCGCGAGTTCCAGCATTCCGACCGATATGTCTCCCTAAGAATAGCAAGCAACCCATGCAACATCCAAACCCTCACGGTTCCGGCAATCCCAACGGACAATCCCCCTCCGTACCCCTGACGGTCTACCGGGAACTGGCCGCCGAGTTGCAGGCCACTCAGGCCATGTTGGACTCTCTCCATGCCCAGAACCAACAGCTCAGCCGTGAAAATCACAGCCTATCCCACCAGAATCAACAACTGCTGAATGAAGTTCACAACGTGGTCAACTCTGCCCTAAGCCTCGGACAAGTGGCCGACTCCCTTCATTCCGCCGCCAACGCCCCGGCTGAACTCTCTCCCCAGAGCAGCAGTAGCCCCCGCCGCAGCGAAGCCCTACCCCAACTCGATCGCCCGCAAAGCGATGTCCCCGGGAGTCATCCCAACCCCGCGCAACCTCAAGATCCCCTCGGCAACCTCCCCCCGCTCTATCCCAACAGTTCCTCCAACAGCAAACCCCCCACCCCCTCCACTCGACCCCGATTTTCGGCAGTTGAACTCAATGGGGTAGGAGATGAATTATCCACGAGAGGAGGCCTATGGCTGCTCGTGGCCATTTTTGCCATTATCATCACCGCCTTTGGGGCCGGCTATTGGTTTATGCGACCCATTTACGAACGACTCCTACAACCCCCATCCCAACCCCAACCCCAACCCCAACAACCCTACGTGCCGTGACCAACTCCCCATAGCCATCTTCGATTACTAGCGTGCCTATTGCTAGCTTGCCTATTGCTAGCTTGCCTATTGCTAGCTTGCCTATTGCTAGCTTGCCTATTGCCTACTGCCTTCTCCCCCCTGTTCCCTTCTTTTGCCTCTTCCCCAAAAAAACCCCAGCTCCTTAACGAAGCTGAGGTTTTCTGGGCTAAGCCGGTCATACCAACTCAGGGCAACCTAATAGGCATCTTGAATTTCGTAGAAGTCGGGAGAAATATAATCCTTCCGTAGGGGGAAACCCACCCAGTCTTCCGGCATCAACAGACGCTTCAAGTTCGGGTGGCCGTCGTAATGAATGCCAAACATGTCGTAAGATTCCCGTTCTTGCCAGTCCGCACCCTTCCAAATCCAATAGACGGAGGGCACTTTTGGCTCATCTCGGGGCAGAAAGACTTTTAAACGCACTTCCTCGGGCTTATGAGCATCATCACTGACTTTAATCAGGTGATAGAAACTGACTAACTCCTGACCCGGCCCCGCATCATAGGCCCCTTGACATTGCAGGTAATTAAAGCCGTAGGCGTACAAGGCCGTGGCAATGGGAATCAGCACCTGGGAGTCAACCTGGATCAGTTCTACTCCTAGGTTATCGGCTTCGAGGGCGTCATTGGCAAAACCATTCTCCGTCAACCATTTGGAGACGGGGCCCGCCGGAACAGGTTTATCCTCGGTTTGTTCTTCGGTCGCATTGCCATTTTTGGGGGACTCTTCAGCCACGGTCTGCCTCCTCTTTCTCAGCAGCTTGTTGTTGTGTCGATTGTAAAGCGGGGGGAACGGGCATTCCCATCGCTTCGGTGAGTTGCTTGGGCGGATTATGCCGAGCCTCACTGCGCATATAGTGACCCGTGAAGATGGGGTCAACGGGTTTGAGTTGGTGCGAGATGGTGTGGTAGCGGTGGGTCTGTTGGTGATTGCCCCGTTCCGAGAGGGACTCATTGGAGACCTTCTTCCGCAGTTTGACAATGGCGTCGATAATGGCTTCAGGACGGGGAGGACAGCCGGGAATATATACATCCACCGGAATCAACTTATCCACACCGCGAACCGCCGTAGGGGAATCGACGCTAAACATCCCACCGGTGATGGTGCAAGCACCCATAGCAATGACATATTTGGGGGCCGGCATCTGTTCGTACAGACGCACCACCGCCGGGGCCATTTTCATGGTGATGGTTCCGGCGGTAATCAGTAAATCCGCTTGACGGGGACTGTTACGGGGAACCAGACCAAAGCGGTCAAAGTCGAAACGAGAGCCAATCAGGGCGGCAAATTCAATAAAGCAACAAGCCGTCCCGTACATCATGGGCCAGAGACTTGACAAACGGGCCCAGTTATAGAGGTCATCGACGGTTGTCAGAATCAGGTTTTCCGACAACTCTTGCGTCACTTGAGGACGCTCAACGGGATTAATGAGGGTGGGGGTAGAGAGATTATCACTCATGACCATTCCAATGCTCCTTTGCGCCAGGCGTACACGAGGGCAATGACGAGGATGCTGATGAAAATCAACGCCTCGACGAATGCCAGTAGTCCTAGGGTGTGGAAGGCCACAGCCCAGGGGTAAAGAAAGACGGTCTCAACATCGAAGACCACGAAAACCAGGGCAAACATGTAGTAGCGGATGTTGAACTGAATCCAGGCGCCACCAATGGGTTCCATCCCTGATTCGTAGGTGGTATTGGATTCAATACCCAGACTTTTAGGTCGTACCAGCTTCGAGACAGTCAGAGCCAGGATAGGCACTAGACTGCAAATGAGCAGGAAGCCTAGAAAATATTCGTAACCAGTGAGAACAAACACAGGGGCTAACGTCTTTACTTATATTTACATTAATGATAGTCGAGGGGCTGGCAGATCTCAAATGGGATCGAGGGTTCCCGACTTTTGGCCACAATGGAACTAGGTGCTGTTGATACAAGAGGTTACCCGATGGTTTTCCAAGACGAGTTTGAACTACAGACCTATAATCATGGCGATCTACAAGATATCACCGAGCGGGTGGAGCAGATCGTCAAACAGTCCGGGATTCGCACTGGACTGGCCCATATTTTCAATGTGGGCAGTACGGCTTCGATTGGGACGATTGAGTTTGAGCCGGGACTGAAGCGGGATTTGCCGGAACTCCTGGACCGCTTGATTCCCCCGAGTCGGGATTATGGCCATGAACAAACTTGGCATGATGGCAATGGTCATTCTCATCTACAAGCCACCTGGTTGGGGCCGGCCCTGACGGTTCCGGTGCGACAGGGCCATCTGAAGCTAGGAACGTGGCAGCAAATCTTTCACATCGAATGTGATATTAAGCCGCGTCAGCGTCAGATTGTGGTCACGATTTTGGGGGAATAGCCCTTAGAATCCCATGGCTTGGGCCACTTGCTCGACATCTGGCTCAATGCCTTGGCGCAGTTGGCTGTGGCTATGTTTGATGGCGGAGTCGGGGTCTTTTAGACCATTGCCGGTGAGGACACAGACGATGGTGGCCCCGCTAGGGACGCGATCGCGCAGCTTCAGGAGGCCGGCGACGGAGGCGGCACTGGCGGGTTCGCAAAAAATGCCTTCTTGCCCCAGGAGACGGTAGGCATGGAGGATTTCCTCGTCGCTGACGGCGTTAAATTCTCCTTGGCTGGCATTCTCGACGGCTAAGGCTTTTTCCCAGTTGGCGGGGTTGCCAATACGGATGGCGGTGGCCACGGTGTCAGGATGTTTGACGGGGGCCCCTTCGATGAGGGGGGCGGACCCGGCGGCCTGGAAGCCCATCATGCGGGGGAGGCGATCGCAATGTCCTAATTGTTGGTACTGGCAGAATCCCATCCAATAGGCGGTGATATTGCCGGCATTGCCCACGGGGATACAGAGCCAGTCGGGGGCGTTACCGAGGGCATCGACCACTTCAAAGGCAGCGGTTTTCTGGCCTTCGAGGCGATAGGGATTGACGGAGTTGACGACGGTGACGGGGTAGCTTTCCCCCAGTTCGCGGACAATTTCTAGGGCGCGGTCAAAGTTGCCGTTGATGGCGAGGATTTCGGCGCCGTAAACTAGGGCTTGGGCGAGTTTACCCAGGGCCACGTAGCCGTCGGGAATCAGCACAAAGGCCCGTAAGCCCCCCCGTTTGGCATAGGCGGCGGCGGCGGCGGAGGTGTTGCCGGTACTGGCACAGATGACGGCTTTCGCGCCTTCTTCTTTGGCTTTGGAGATGGCGAGGGTCATGCCGCGATCTTTGAAGCTGCCGGTGGGGTTGAGGCCGTCGTATTTGACGAAGACCTCGACCTTTTTGCCAATTTCAGCGGCAATGGTGGGGACGGGAATTAGGGGGGTGTTCCCTTCATGGAGGGTAATCACCGGAGTGGCGTCGCTCACCGGCAAGTGGGGACGGTAGGCATTGATCAAACCGCGCCAGCCTCGCTGCTGTGGAGCGGTTTCGGGTTGAGGGGCGTTGGCGGTCGAAAAACTCAGCGTCACAATGGTTGTTGGCAAATAGGGGGGCTGACCGAGCTATTTGGCCAAATTTTCAGGCCAGATCGGTCTTGATTCATGGGTTAATTGTACCAAAATTGGGGCTGATGCGACGGCAGATTGAGGGGGGCACAGCCTGAGAGACGATGGGCTGGTGGGGGCTGAGGGAGATGGGGACTGGAAGCGGTTTTACCAAATTGCAACATTTGTTGCAATATTTCGTAATAGTTGCAGTAGAATGTTGCCCGAACCGCTTTAGGTACAAATTCTTAATCTCTTCTTAATATGACAACTCTATCAAACCCCTCCACGCTGAAACCCTTGTCGGATCTGAAGTTATCCGTCTATCAAGCAGACCATCAGGTCAAGTATCTGCACCTGCACGCCCAGCTCGATACCCTGTTGATCGAAATCCAAAACCGCCGCCAGCAGGGGTCTGCGCCCCAACTCCCCCGGAGCTAGATCCCAACTCCTCTGCGTCTGCTGGGGCGATCGCCCGCACTCATAATGGCTTCCCTTAAAATCTCGCTATCATGAGTTTAAGTCCGCGCTCGCCAAGCGTGCGGGAACCGCAATCGCCCCCTTGGAGCCTCTATGTCTTCCCTTCCCCAGCATCCCTCCCGAGGAGATTGTCCCTGTCCGATCTGTGGTCGGGGTCAACTCTCTCCTGTCACCCTTATGGAGGCGATCGGTTGTAATAACTGCGGCCATCTCTTTGAAGTTCAACATCAGCCCCAGCGCGATCGCATTTCCCTACGGGCGATCGACCAATCCCCTCCCCCCACGTGGCGTTGGACAGGACGGGGTTGGCAACCGACGGGGCGCGAGGATGTGAAAATTGGCCTAGAAACCTGGATTGCGGCGGTCTGCTTTACCCTGATTCCCACGGCTATTGTCGCCACCGCCGCCTACATCTTTCCCCCTCTACCTGGCTCAGGTTGGAGTGCCTTTCCCCTGATTTGGACTGGCTTAACCTTCCTCTGTCACGGCTCCTGTGTCATTACCCTACTGATGGAGTATTACCAGGTTCCCCTAAGTTCCTATTTCCGTCTGCGGCCCTTTCAATAGTGCCACCTATTCTTTCACCCCCGTCGCCGCAATCCCCTGGACAAACTGACGCTGGCCCAGCAAAAACAAGACAATCACCGGCAGCGAGGAAATGACCACCGCCGCCATTAGCACCGCCCAGTCACTGGTGAACTGTTCCTGAAACTCCGCCAGGGTCAACTGTACTGTTCTGAGTTCAGGACGGGTGGTAAACACCAAGGGTTTAAACAAATCATTCCACTCGCCGATGAAGGCAAACAAAAACAAGGTCACCCAGGCCGGGCGAGATAGAGGAATCATGACATGTCGCAGCACTTGCCAAGCCGTCGCCCCATCTAAAATCGCCGCTTGCTCAATGGCGACCGGAATGGTCAGAAAATACTGTCGCATCAGGAAAATCCCGAAGCCACTGACGGCCGTCGGCAGAATCAATGCTCCATAGGTATCTAGGAGATGCCCCCACTTCAAAACCAGAAAAATCGGAATCACCAGCAACTGAAAGGGAATCGCTAAGGTGGCTAGAATCAAGACCAGCACCGTCTTGCGACCGCGAAATTGAAATCTAGCCAGAGCATACCCCGCTAAGGCGGAGGTCACGGTTTGGATGCCGGTAACCACCAGGGCTACCAAGGTAGAATTGGCAAAAGCCAACCAAAAATCCCCACGCATCCAGGCTTCGCGGTAACTCTCAAGGGTCCAGCCCCCCAGCCAATCTAAGTTCGCCAGGGAACCGGGAGGCGCGAAGGCGGCCCTGAGGACAATCCCCAGGGGGACGAGCATAATCCCGGCACCAATCATTAAAAAAATCAAGATTAGACCCTGCCATTGATTAGCTCCAGCAATCGTCGAATCGAGAGATGTTTCGGGCAAAGCCTTAGCAGGACGGGCATGAGGTCGATTATTAAATTGGGGAGACATAAATCTAAAAGCAGCGGTAGAATGATCTTAGCTAGGAGTTGAGAGGAAAAAACCTGGTCAACTTCCGGTTAAACCTTGTAAAGTGATAGAAAGCTGTAACGACCTATTGAACAAGTTTAACCACCCAGGTTGAAAACAAACGGTTCGGTGTAGTCTCGCCGCTCCATAAAACAGGATGAGGAGATAGAAAACGTATGCCGCAGTTAGAAGCGACCGCCACTCTGGATTACCAAAGCGAAGTCTACAAAGACGCTTACAGTCGCATTAACGCCATTGTCATCGAAGGTGAACAAGAAGCCTTTGACAACTACATCCGCTTAGCGGAAATGCTTCCGGAAAGTCAGGACGAATTGAAGTCCCTGGCCAAGATGGAAAAACGCCATAAGAAAGGATTCCAGGCTTGTGGACGTAATTTAAGCGTTGTGGCTGACATGGAATTTGCCCAAGAATTTTTTGGCAAATTGCGTCGCAACTTTGAGGTTGCCAGTGAGGCAAATGATATTATCACCTGTCTGGTGATTCAATCCCTGATTATCGAGTGCTTTGCCATTTCCGCGTACAACATTTATATTCCTCACGCGGATCCCTTTGCGCGTAAAATTACCGAAGGGGTCGTCAAGGATGAGTATCTTCACCTCAACTTTGGCGAGGAATGGCTCAAGGCACATTTTGAAGAGTACAAAGAACAAATTGATGCGGCCAATCGTGAGAACCTGCCCATCGTTTGGGAAATGCTCAACGCTGTCGCCAAGGATGCCAAAGTCCTCAATATGGAAAAGGAGGAGCTAATTGAAGACTTCATGATTGCTTATGGGGAAGCCCTGAGCAACATCGGCTTCACCACCCGTGACATCATGAAAATGTCCTCCTATGGCTTGCGGGGTGCAGCTTAGAAGCGCTGCCTGGAGCTACGGCTCTGACCCTGCTGCCTAACGAACGAGGCGTAACAGCATTGTCGCAATCGCTCGTTTTTTCCTAGAAAAGCGGGCGATTTTTTGTGTTTGAATCGGATTTAATTTGAGAAGGGGCGCTTTACATAGTATTGTAAAGGTTTATGAACGCCCTGTTGTTACCGGATACCATATCGCAGCCTGAAATAAGGGTTGCTTGAGATTCTGCCCATGTTTGGTTTAATCGGTCACCTGACTAATTTGGAACACGCCCAGTCCGTTGCCCGGGACATGGGATATGACGGACTTGCAGACCAAGGCCTTGACTTCTGGTGTGCAGCGCCGCCGCAAACGGTGGATCACATTACCGTCACCAGTATTACGGGGCAAACCATTGAAGGTCGTTATGTCGAATCCTGTTTTCTGCCGGAGATGCTGGCGACGCGGCGAGTGAAGGCCGCCACCCGCAAGATTATCAACGCGATGGCTCACGCTCAGAAAATTGGTCTCGATATTACGGCGTTGGGTGGCTTTTCCTCCATTGTCTTCGAGAATTTCAATCTCAATCAAATTGAGCGGATTCGCAATATTACCTTAGATTTCCAACGCTTCACCACGGGCAACACCCATACGGCCTATATTATTGCCCGTCAGGTTGAGCAGGCCAGCGCCCAGTTGGGGATTGAATTGTCTCAGGCGACGGTGGCGGTCTGTGGGGCAACGGGAGATATTGGCAGTGCCGTCTGTCGTTGGTTGAATGCTCGCACGGATGTGGCGGAGTTGTTGCTGATTGCGCGCGATCGCCAACGCTTGGAAGACTTACAAGGGGAACTCGGACGGGGTAAGGTGATGGGCTTAGAGGATGCTCTCCCCAAAGCCGATATCATTGTCTGGGTGGCCAGTATGCCCAAGGGACTGGTGATTGATTCAACGACGTTGAAAAAACCCTGTTTGCTGGTGGATGGCGGCTATCCCAAGAATCTGGACACGAAGGTGCAACATCCCGGTGTGGTGGTTCTTAAAGGTGGCATCGTCGAACATGCCCTGGATATCAACTGGCGTATCATGAAGTTGGTGAACATGGATGTTCCCGCTCGTCAGATGTTTGCCTGCTTTGCCGAATCCATGCTGCTTGAGTTTGAGAAGTGGTACACCAATTTTTCCTGGGGACGGAACCAAATCACCGTTGAGAAAATGGAGAAAATTGGTGAGGTGTCCCTCAAGCATGGGTTTAAACCCCTGTTGTCCTAGCTAAAGTCCTAGAGTACCCGTCCCTCCCTTGTTTCTCCCCTGATTTCCCTTATTCCCCCAGAGACGTTGATCTGAACCTATGCTCTTAGATTTCGAGAAACCCCTCGTTGAGCTAGAAAAGCGCATCCAGCAAATTCGAGATATTGCCGAGGACACCGATGTGGATGTCTCCGACGAGATCCGTCAACTCGAAGACCGGGCCACGGAGTTACGCCAGGAGATTTTTAGTAATCTCTCGCCGGCTCAGCGGTTGCAACTGGCTCGCCATCCCCGTCGTCCTAGTACCTTGGATTATATTCAGGCTATTGGCGATGAGTGGATTGAATTGCACGGCGATCGCGGGGGGTCTGATGACCCGGCTCTCGTGGGAGGGGTGTCTCGGCTGGGGGGAATCCCGGTGGTGATGTTGGGCCATCAGAAGGGACGGGATACGAAGGATAATGTTCGTCGTAATTTCGGCATGGCTTCCCCTGGGGGCTATCGTAAGGCGTTGCGGTTGATGGATCATGCCAATCGCTTTGGAATGCCCATTTTGACTTTTATTGATACCCCGGGGGCTTGGGCGGGGATTGAGGCGGAACATCTCGGCCAAGGGGAGGCGATCGCCGTCAACCTGCGGGAGATGTTTGGCTTTGAGGTTCCCATTATCTGTACGGTGATTGGCGAGGGAGGCTCAGGGGGTGCTTTGGGCATTGGGGTGGGCGATCGCCTGCTCATGTTTGAACATGCGGTGTATACTGTGGCAACTCCTGAGGCCTGTGCGGCCATTCTCTGGAAGGATGCGGCCAAGAGTCCCCAAGCGGCAGAAGCCCTGAAGATTACCGCCCAGGATCTTAAGAATTTAGAGATTCTCGATCGCCTCCTGCCCGAACCCATCGGTGGGGTTCACAATCAGCCGGTGCAGGCCACGGAAATCCTCAAAACGGCCTTAATTGAGGAACTCAATAGCCTCTTGGAGTTATCGCCCCAGGAACGACAACAACTACGTTACGAGAAGTTCCGCCGCATGGGGGTATTTCTGGAGGGTTAAGCTGAAGGGGACGGGAATGATGACCGCTGAGTCTACAATGATGCGATCGCGATCGCGATTGATTGCGATCGCTCATTTTGGGGTCAATTTGCGGCATACTGGATATGCCAGATTGTAGCCACAAAAAAAATCATGCTACCCAAGGTTCAACTGTTGCCGGGAGCAATTTCCGAAATACTGGTTTCAGTGCGGGAAACGGGGGTCTTAACTCGCTCTGATTGCTATGGACTTATGGCAGCATCCCTTGATGACTCCGTCAGTGAGCAAGATCGCCGTTCTATCAACCGCCTAATTCGCTCCGTCCGCCGAGGGAAGGTGAAAATGATTGATGACCTCACCTCCCGCGTCTAGCCCCCCAGTCTGCTAATTCATGATCCATTGTCGATGACCGTTGCCACTTGGATTACCGTCTCCCGACTCCTGGTAATCCCTTTTTTTCTCTATGTTGTCAGTCATCCCGATGGGGGCGATCGCTGGCTCGCCCTGGCACTTTTTCTCCTGGCCGCTCTCACGGACTGGCTTGATGGCTACGTGGCCCGCCGCTTCAATCAGGTCACGGACCTAGGCAAGTTCCTCGATCCCCTCGTCGACAAACTACTGATTTTTGCCCCCCTGCTCGTTTTCATCGAATGGGGACTCCTACCCGCCTGGGGGGTGTTTCTGGTGCTGACGCGAGAACTCACCATCGCCGGTTGGCGCGTCAATCAGCCCAACATCTCCGGGGCCAATCTCTGGGGGAAAGCCAAAACCGTCAGTCAAATTGTCGCCATTAGCCTCTTGTTGGCCCCCCTCCCGGAACCCTGGCCCCGAGTGGGGGTGATTAGTTTTTGGGCCGCCGTCGCCCTAACCCTGATTTCTGGGGTGATTTATCTGATTCCTCCAGAAAAGACCGAGCCAGAATCTCTCTCCCAGACGTAGGATTGAATAATTTTAGGGACACATTCGGTCTACCTCGAAACCGGTGGGGGTCAGGGAGCGGCGGGGTTTAGTCATCATAGCCCTGATTCTCGATATAGCTTTTTAAGGATAGAAAGGGGAGCAGCACCACTAGAGACGGCGCAACGCACCCCGTCGCCAGAGGTACAACAAGATCACTCGGCTACACACACGAATCGGCCCTGCGCTAGGATTGATTTACAGTTGACAATTTTTCTCCAATGGCAGACCCTTCTAGCTCCTCTCCAACATCCCTCAATTTGTTGCTTCATGAAATTGAGGCAACACCTCAGACTTATTGGGGAGACCTTTTGAGCATCTTACGCCAGTTTCGACAGAATGTTGTATCAACTCCTTACACCACCGATCCTGAACAAGCACAGCAAAATCAAGCAGCCGTAGACCTTTTAGATTCATGGTTGGGTGATGACGAAGATGAAGCAGAGCATCAGCAAGCTTGGGACTTTTTAAAAACTGCTTTGGATGAAGATCGCTTGTCTAATCGTCCGCTATTCTCATGAGCCGATTGATTCTACTGGATTCTGGCCCATTGGGAATGGTAACAAACCCCAAAGCTGGAGGTCTTCCTCTAGAGTGTCAGCTATCTAAAATTAGCGAGGTCATTGTCCCATGAGTGTCATCATTTCAGACGAAATCCTGCAAGCATCTCAGCTCAGCCCCCGTGAGTTTCGCCAAGAGATTGCATTATACCTGTTTCAAACTGGTCGTTTAACCTTGGGGTACGCCAGCCAACTCGCGGAGATATCGCCCAACGCCTTTCGTCAACGTCTTAAGCAGCACAACATCCCTCTCTATTCTTACGACGTTGAGGATTTTGAACTGGACTTGAAGAATCTGCGGCAGTTGGGACGGTTGTGATTGTCATTAGCGATACATCAGCAATTACAAATTTGGCTGCCATTGAGCACTTACACCTTTTGCCCCAACTCTACAGTCAAGTCACTGTTCCTGAAGCGGTGTATCAGGAATTCGCGGATATCGATCCCCCTGTTCCTGGAACCCTTGAACACATTTTACGCAAATGACCGCCGCTATTTTTGTTCAATACGGAGCCTAGATTATGCAAGTCACCATCGATCTCCCTGAAAAGCTACTTCAGCACTTTAATCGCGATCGCCTCAACCATGAGATTCTAGAAGCTCTAGTCATACAAGCCTACCAAACCGAAAAAATTACCCATGCTGAAGTGGGTCGTATTCTGAAGCTACCCTCCCGATGGAAAATTAATGCCTTTTTGAAACAGCACAATGCTGATTTGCACTACGATGAGGCGGATTTAGAGTCGGATCGCGCAACCCTCCAGCAGCTACGGACAAAGCCCACCCATTGCGCTTCATGATCGTCGTTGCCGATACCTCACCGATCAACTATCTGCTGCTCATTAACCAGATTGATCTACTTCCCTGCCTATTCCAAGACATCATCATTCCTGACGTAGTTCGGGATGAAATGCTTGATCCAGATGCACCACTTATTCTGCAAGAATGGATTGCTAATCCTCCTCTCTGGCTGACTATTCAGCCCGTTCCCGTACTCGATACCACCCTCAATAGTCTTGATCCTGGAGAGCAGGCAGCAATTACCCTAGCTCAAACCTTACCCGCTGACCTGCTGATCATTGATGAACGACTGGGGCGACAGATTGCCAAGGAGCGGGGGATTGCTATAATCGGCACTTTGGGAATTTTAGATGATGCTGCATCTCAAGGTTTTATCAAAATTGGTGAAGCGATCGCGCAGTTACAACAGACCAACTTTCGCATCTCCCGCCGGATCATTCAGGCATTGCTAAACAAAACCAAGGACTAGCAGATCAACTGCATTTCTCGAATACTGAGGGTTTGATAGTAACCTGCGGAATGTGGACAAAAGACGTGCCACGGCTGAAGCTGTGGCACGAGATCATTTAATGAAGCTCACCCCACCTGCCTTGGGCGAGGTGGGGGTGTCGGTGCTAACCCGGAACTTTGCTAGTCCACAGGTCACACAAACAAGCCCAGCTTCTAGGCGAACGCCGAGAACATTGGCTCGAACGTTCCTCACTGTCATGAAGGCGAGTGAGCTGAAGAATGCCTCGGGCCGCAATATTGAGCGCCCCATTGAGGTCTGCATTGTACCGCTTGCCCGAAGAAAATTTGGCCAGGGCATAGTTTTTGGAGTCCCGTCGCACCACTCCACTCCCGTCATAAGCCAGCTTTGAGGTATAGGCAGCAACGACATCAATGACCTGACCGCCAATCTCTTGCCACTTCATCTCGGTTAAGTCTCGAATCATCCCCTTAAGCCATCCATGAAAGCGTTGACGCAGGTTAGAGCGTTTGCGCCCTCCTCTAGCTTTCCATCCTTTGAGGTTCTCAAAGACAATGGCATCAGCGTTAAATTGTCGGGCAATCTGCACGATACGCTTCGAGACAATCTGCCCGATTTGACGGTTGATGTTACGGCATTTGCGGTAGGTATGGGAGCAGAAGCCTTTTTGGAGGCTTCCACCTTTTCCCATTGTCTTACTTGCTCGTTTGGATACCGATTTCAGCCGCTTATCCCGACGGTCGCCGTTCCGCTGGACGCAGGTTCCAGCGGCTGCGGCGACTTCGTCGATGTCTCTTCCAGGGTGAATAAACTCCCGATGGATTACAGTGCCGTCAAAATTCACGACTGCCACGGTAGCGGTGGTGTTGATACCTAGGTCGACACTCACCACATTGCCATCTCCCTCCCGTGGGGATGGATGGCACTCAAACGGAACCGATAGGTGACAGACATTCTTGTCCTCATTGAAAATCAGGGAGGGTGACAGTAGCTTGTTGCTGTCTACGGTGTGCCGTTCTCGTAGGCCTGTAATTTGAACGGTGGTCCAGACCCAATCGGTTCCGTTAAAGACCTTGATTTCGATGCGGTTATAGCCATGCAGCTTATAGCATTGACCTTTATACAGGGTGGGATAACAGCCGCTGTTTGGATTGAGGCCTGGAGGTTTGGCATCCCGACGTTGACGAGTCCCGGATTGCCATTCCCGATACCGGGTCATGTAACTGCTGACCTGGCCGGCGGCGAAGACAATGGCAGCCCTTCGGTAGTAGCTGGGGAATTTGTAAAAGGTCTGGTCAAATAACCGGTATTTTGGCTGAGGGTTCTTCGCGGTTTGGTGAATGAGTTTCTCGACAGCTAGAACCCGTTTTTGACTCGATAACCCTCCCAGAGACGACCAATGGGTTAAGAGAATTCCCATCAAATGCCGACAGACACGACGATAGACCTTAACCGTTTGGCTCAGCAGAACTCGCTGCCTGGCTGTCGGATTAAGATTCCATTTGTCTGTACGGATGATTGATGTGGGTTTCTTTGTTGCCATAACGCTATGATACCTCAAGGCTTTTCGAGTGAGCGCGGCGGCTCCTTGACCCCCACCTGCCGTTCGGCGAGGTGGGAGAATGCGTCGCTATTTTTGTTCAAAAAATTAACCCTAGGGGAGGTCGCTGCTACCCATGAGGAAGCGATCGCAGGCCTGGGCCACCCCTCGACCCTCATTAATCGCCCAAACCACCAAACTTTGACCCCGACGACAATCTCCCGCCGCAAACACATTGGGCAAACTGGTTTGATACTCCCCATGGTCTGCCTTGACGTTGCTGCGGCCATCGCGCTCCAAACCCAGGGCATCCAGCAATGGCTGCTCTGGCCCCAAAAAGCCCATGGCCAATAGCACCAACTGGGCCGGCAACACCTTTTCTGTCCCGGCTACGTGCTGGGGAATAAACCGGCCTTGGTCATCTTTGGCCCAATTCACTTCGACAGTATGCACGGCTTTAAGCTTGCCCTGCTCATCCCCTTCAAACTTGGTTGCGGTGCGCACATAGGCGCGGGGATCATCGCCAAACTTGGCCGCTGCTTCCTCCTGGCCGTAGTCCATGCGGTAGATTTTCGGCCATTCGGGCCAGGGGTTATTGGCGGCGCGGGTTTCCGGCGGCCGGGGCATAATTTCTAATTGGGTGACGCTCTTGCAACCCTGGCGGATCGAGGTGCCGACACAATCGGTTCCCGTATCGCCACCCCCGATGATGACCACATCCTTACCCGCCGCTGAGATGAAATCACTGGTGTTTTCCCCCGCTAACAAGGTGCGGGTGTTGCCGGTGAGGAATTCCATGGCGAAGTGAATCCCCTGCAAGTCCCGACCTTCAATGGGCAAGTCGCGGGGTTTTGTGGCTCCGGTGCAGAGAATCACCGCATCAAATTCATTGAGCAATTGCTGGGCCGGTAGATCTTTGCCCACCTCCGTATTGCAAACAAAGGTGATCCCTTCGGCTTCCAACACATCGAGGCGGCGCATCACCACCCCCTGTTTATCCAGCTTCATATTGGGGATGCCGTACATCAGCAGGCCACCGGGGCGATCGGCCCGTTCATACACTGTCACCCAATGGCCCGCCTGGTTGAGTTGATCCGCCGCCGCTAACCCCGCCGGGCCAGAACCAACGATCGCCACCGTTTTGCCGGTCCGTTGACTGGGGGGCGTGGGGGTAATCCAGCCAGATTCCCAACCCTTTTCAGCAATGGCGTTTTCAATACTTTTAATCGTCACCGGCGGACTGGTAATCCCCAAAACACAGGCTCCCTCACAGGGCGCAGGGCAAACCCGGCCCGTAAATTCGGGGAAATTATTGGTTTTATGGAGGCGATCGAGAGCCTCCGACCAGAGACCCCGATAGACCAAATCATTCCATTCTGGAATCAGATTATTAATCGGGCAACCGCTGGCCATGCGGCTAATTTCAATCCCCGTATGGCAAAAGGGCGTACCACAATCCATACACCGCGCCCCCTGATCCCGCAGTTGTTCCTCCGCCATAGGCAGATGAAATTCATCCCAATTGTGAATCCGATCGCTCGGGGCCACGTCTTCGGCCACCTCGCGCAGATATTCCATGAAGCCAGTTGGTTTTCCCATTGTTTTTTAGACGTGAACGATATAGAACATAGGGGCGCAATGCTTGTGCTTGCGCCCTAGAGCATCGGAACTTGCTTTCTAACTTCCCCCAATGCGGGAAATATCGCGGGCATTTTCCTCAAACGCCGCCGATAGGGCATCATCGCCACTCAAGCCATTAGCCAAGGCATTTTGGATATGTTGCAGAACCCGCTTGTAATCGCGGGGCATCACCTTGATAAAGGTGGGGATCATGCTATCCCAATTCGCCAAAACCTCTTCAGCCTTATCACTGCCGGTATAGTCTGCGTGTTTGGCGATCATCTCCCGCAGCTCACGGATTTCCTCTGGATCTTCGAGGGTTTCGAGATCCACCATCTCCCGGTTGCAACGGGTGGCAAAATCTCCCGCCTCATCGAGGATATAGGCCACGCCGCCACTCATCCCCGCCGCAAAGTTCCGACCCGTGCGGCCGAGAATCACCACTTTTCCGCCGGTCATGTATTCGCAACCGTGATCGCCGATCGCCTCGACCACCGCACGAACGCCGGAATTGCGCACACAGAACCGCTCGCCCACAATGCCCCGAATATAGGCTTCGCCACTGGTGGCTCCGTAGAAGGCCACATTGCCGGCGATGATATTTTCCGCTGGGACAAAGGTGGAATTTTTCGGGGGATAGAGGATGATTTTGCCGCCGCTCAACCCCTTGCCCAGATAATCATTGGCATCCCCTTCGAGTTCCAGGGTGACCCCTTTGGGAACGAAGGCCCCAAAACTCTGCCCGGCTGTGCCTTGGAAATGGAGATGAATGGTGCCCTCGGGGAGGCCGTCCCAGTAGCGTTTGGTGATTTCATTGCCGAGAATGGTCCCGACGACGCGGTTAATGTTGCAGATGGGTAAGGTGGCTTTGACCGCTTCCCCCCGCTCAAGGGCTGGTTGGCACAGATCCAACAGGGTTGTCATATCTAAGGATTTCGCCAAACCGTGATCCTGGGGAATCTGTGCATAGCGTCCCACTTCTGGCCCCACCTCCGGCTGATGGAGAATTTTGCTCAGGTCAATGCCCTTGGCCTTCCAATGATCCACAGCCTGTTTTTGTTCGAGGACATCGGTGCGGCCGACCATTTCATTGATGGTGCGGAAGCCTAACTGCGCCATGATTTCCCGTAATTCCATGGCCACAAAGGTCATGAAGTTAACGGTGTACTGAGGATCGCCGCTGAAATGTTTACGCAGTTCGGGGTTTTGGGTGGCCACCCCGACGGGACAGGTGTTTTTATGGCAGACCCGCATCATGATGCAGCCTAAACTGACGAGGGGTGCGGTGGAAAAGCCGTATTCTTCGGCGCCGAGGAGGGTGGCGATCGCCACATCCCGCCCGGTTTTCATTTGCCCATCGGTTTCTACGGCAATGCGACTGCGGAGGTTGTTCAGCACTAGGGTTTGATGGGTTTCTGCTAACCCCAATTCCCAGGGCAAACCGGCGTGTTTAATCGAGGTTTGCGGCGAAGCGCCGGTTCCCCCGTCAAAGCCGGACACTAGCACCACGTCCGCATGGGCTTTGGCGACCCCAGCGGCGACGGTTCCGACACCCACCTCGGACACGAGTTTGACACTGATCCGGGCGTCCCGGTTGGCGTTTTTGAGGTCGTGGATCAGTTCCGCGAGATCTTCAATGGAATAGATGTCATGGTGGGGCGGTGGGGAAATTAAGCCCACGCCAGGGGTGGAATAGCGCACCTTGGCGATCCAAGGATAGACCTTCCGACCGGGCAATTGGCCGCCTTCACCGGGTTTTGCTCCCTGAGCGATTTTGATTTGAATTTCCTTGGCTTGGGACAGGTACAAACTGGTGACACCAAAGCGACCGGACGCCACCTGTTTAATGGCGCTGTTTTTAGAATCTCCCTGTTCATTGGTCCAGGTGTACCGTTCGGGATCTTCGCCCCCTTCCCCGGTGTTGGATTTGCCGCCGATGCGGTTCATGGCGATCGCCAGGGCTTCATGGGTTTCTTTAGAAATAGAACCATAGCTCATCGCCCCGGTTTTAAACCGCTTCATGATCGCTTCAACGGGTTCGACTTCATCGAGGGGAATCGGCTCGCGCTCTTTAAAGGCCAGCAGATCCCGCAGGCGGAATTGTTTTTTGCCTTGGTCATTCACCAGGGCTGCATATTGGCGATACCGCTCATAGTCCCCGTCTCGCGCGGCTTGTTGCAGCAGATGGATGGTTTCTGGGGCCAGTAAATGTTCTTCACCATCCTTGCGCCATTGGTATTCACCCCCGACATCCAGGGTCGGGGTTCCACCGGGGCGATCGCTAAAGCCAGCATGGTGGCGTTGCAGGGCTTCAGCCGCAATCACGCCCAAATCGATTCCTTCCAACCGAGAAGCCGTCCAGGAGAAATAGGTATCCACGACGCTGTGATGCAGGCCGATGGCCTCGAAAATTTGCGCCCCGCGATAGCTTTGGATCGTGGAGATACCAATTTTAGAGCCGATTTTAATCACGCCCTTGGTGGCCGCTTTGACGTAGTTTTTCAACGCCGTTTTGGCGTCTATCCCCTTAAGCAATCCGTCCTCAATCAGGTGTTCAATGCTTTCAAAGGCCACATAGGGGTTAATCGCACCGCAACCATAGCCCAATAGCACTGCAAAATGATGCACTTCGCGGGGTTCGCCGGATTCGAGGACTAGGCCGACACGGGTGCGGGTTCCATTGCGGATGAGGTGGTGGTGCAGGCCCGACACCGCTAACAGAGCAGGAATCGGGGCATGGCCCTGATCCAGGCCGCGATCGCTCAAAATGAGGATATTTTTACCAGCGGCGATCGCCTCATCGGCGGCAGTAAACAGAGTCTCTAACGCCGTCTGCAACCCGTCCACCCCTTGGGCGGCCTCAAACAAAATCGGCAGGGTTTGGGATTGGAACCCTCGCAGATTCACCCCTTTTAACTGAGCCAGTTCGGCATTGGTGAGAATGGGGGTGGGGAGTTGGATCAGTTGACAGCTTTGGGGTTCGGGTTTCAGCAGGTTGCCCTCAGAGCCGATGGTGGTGATGGCAGAGGTAATAATTGCTTCCCGAATTGAATCAATGGGGGGGTTGGTGACTTGGGCAAACAGTTGTTGGAAATAGTCGTAAAGCAGTTTCGGGCGATCGGACAGGGCCGCCAAGGGGGTATCCGTCCCCATCGCGCCCACCGCTTCGACACCATTTTGAGCCATAGGGCTGATCAACAGCCGCAATTCTTCAAAGGTGTAGCCAAAGGCCTTTTGATGGGGCAACAGTTGCGAACCGAGATTAGCTGCCGGTTCCGCCGCCGGTAAATCCGCTAAATCCACTTGGTATTGATTCAACCAATCCCGGTAGGGGTGGGCGCTGGTGATTTCCTGTTTAATTTCTTCATCGGCCACAATCCGCCCCTGCTCCATATTCACCAGGAACATCCGCCCGGGTTCGAGGCGACCCTTGAAGGCCACCCGCTCTGGTTCAATGGGCAATACCCCGGCTTCGGAGGCCATAATCACCAAATCATCATGGGTGACGTAGTAGCGGGAGGGGCGCAAACCGTTGCGATCCAACACTGCCCCCATCATGGTGCCATCGGTGAAGGCAATGGACGCGGGACCATCCCAGGGTTCCATCAAGCAGGCGTGGTACTCATAAAAGGCCTTGCGCTCATCGCTCATGGATTCATTGGCGGCCCAGGGTTCGGGAATCATCATCATCATCGCGTGGGGCAATGACCGGCCGGCCAAGGTCATGAGTTCCAGCGTGTTGTCAAAAATGGCGGAATCACTGCCGTCCATATCGATGATGGGCTGCATGGCTTTGAGGCTGTCGCCAAACAGTTCCGAAGCGAAGAGGCTTTGGCGGGCGTGCATCCAGTTGATGTTGCCCCGGAGGGTGTTGATTTCGCCGTTGTGGGCGATGTAGTGGTAGGGGTGAGATCGCTCCCAACTGGGGAAGGTGTTGGTGCTGAAGCGTGAATGCACCAAACCGAGGGCGCTGGTAAACCGTTCATCGTTCAAATCGGGGAAATAGCTGCGCACCTGAGGCGGAGTGAGCATTCCTTTATAGACGATGGTGCGGCTGGACACACTGGTGGAATACCAGGATGTATCTACGCCGGAGCGATGAATGTCGTGGTGCGATCGCTTGCCAATCACATACAACTTGCGCTCAAACCCCAAATCATCGGCAATCTCGGGATTGCGCGCAATAAACACCTGTTGAATAAATGGCTCACTGTTCCGTGCCGTTTGGCCCAAATCGCTATGATCCGTTGGCACATCCCGCCAACCGAGGACCGTTTGCCCTTCTTCTGTGACGATTTTTTCAAAGATGTCTCGACCCTTTTGGCGAATCGCCGGATCCCGGTTGGCAAAAAACATCCCCACGCCGTAATGGCCCGGAGCCGGGAGCGTGATCCCCAAGTCCTGGGCCGCCGCCTGGAGAAAGTCGTGGGGGAGTTGGGTGAGAATCCCGGCTCCATCTCCGCTGTTGGGTTCCGCCCCTACGGCTCCCCGGTGTTCAAGGTTGACCAGGATCGTCAGGGCTTGATCAACAATGCTGTGCGATCGCACTCCCTTCATCTGCACGATGAACCCAACCCCGCAGGCATCATGCTCTAGCTGTGGATCGTACAAGCCCTGTTGTCGTGGTTGTTTGATATTAGTCATGGATGCAATTCGTGAAGGGAAACAGTGATTCGCAAGGGGAGAGATACGGTCTGAGTTTTAGGATTGTCTCTCTAAAAGCTGGAAAAGGCGATCATTCTTAATAAAATGATCAAATTTAAGTGGCATCGCCCCGTAATCTTGCGTTGCAGAGGCTAACCCAGGGGTGGTTATGGACAAACGATGACATCAAAGCCATATCCAGCCTGACATTCGCCTATTTTTATTATCAGGAAAAATACTTTTCTAACTGTAAAATTGGTCACAAAATCAGATCCGCTTTACGGTCAAAATTGTCCTCGGAGTGGGCAGTCTTGAGAGCCGTTGCTACCCAGGACTGCTTACCTCGCCCTGCTTGGGAGAGGGTTCGGCGTGAGGGCTGACGCAAGAATGTCCGTTTAAGACAAGCCGCCTCCACAACCCGAAATAGGCCATCGTCGAAGCGGGTGCAGGGGATTTCTCCAGCGGCTAAGGCGGGGACTTGTCCCTGATGGAGTTGTGCTTCTACGGCTTTGGCGATGTCGGGATAGGAGCGTGTCCACCAGGAGCGTTCCAGGTAGTCCGGTTCAAAGGCACCCCGTTCGATGACGAGAAAGTCGATCGCCTCCTGGGTTAAAAACTGGGTCAGTTCCCCCGCATCAGGGCTGTAATGGGCTTGAATCAGGGCCGTGGCTCGGCGACGCATCTCTTGATGATAGCTGCGATGGAAGGGAATGGCGTATTCATAGCCTACGTAGAGCGATCGCCGGCTGAAGGTGGGCAGTTGATTGGCTTCCAGGGCCAGGGAGGCGATACGGATATCGCGGGGCTGCTCTTGCAAAAACTCATAGAGCGCGCCATGATTGCCCACAATCAGATTGGTGCGGGGGTAATTGCCTAAGCTGGTGGGATAGACCAGTAAATAGGCCATCATGGCCCCTAGAGTTGCGTAGCACAACACTCTACTTTTGTCAACTATAATTTGTAATAGCAGCACCAGGGCGATCGCCGCCCCCAAAGCAAACACCACCCTGAGACTATGTTGCGTATAGCGACTGGGGAGATGGAGCCGAAAGGCCAGGTCATGGGCCAGGAAAAACAGACCCAAACCCGACAGCAGCAACGCCCCCAATAGCCCCAGATTCGCAGAGGGTCCTGGGGAGCGACGTAGGAGGACAGGCAAGAGCAAGGCCCCACAGAGTAAGGGAGGGTCGAGGGGCGGTTGTAGGCCCGTGCGTCCTCCCCAGAGCCAAAAGCGCCCCCAATCCTCGGCAAAATAGGCCGTCCGTCCCCGAGGCTGAAACTCCGGTAGCTGTTGGGCTTGGGCTAAAGTGACCGTGGGGCCAAACTCCGAGGATTGCAAGAGATAGGGTAAGAGCAGCAGGACAATTAGCCCCACCCCCAGCCCCGTCCAAGACCAGGGAAACTCCCCCTGGAGGGACAGCAAGAGCAAGACTCCCGCCACCACGAGGAGATAGGGAGGATAGAAGCCCCCTAAGCCGAGGAGAGCCAGGAGCATCAGGCCCGGGCGACGGGCGGCGATGGCATAGAGAACCGTCAGCAACAGGGGACTGAGGAAGGCGCGAGGGGTAGCGGAGACGAGGTCATCGCGCATCCAGAGATTTTGCAGATAGAGGCTACTGGCGAGGAAGGCGGCGAAGGGGATGGGGAAAAGGCGGAGGCTGAGGTGGAAGGCCAGGGCCGTGGTGAGCAGGGCCAGAATCGGCGGGAGAATGCGGGCCACAGCCAGGGGATCGAGTCCCAGTTGAGCGAAACTCCAATAGAAGGCGCGATAGCCTGGGGGGGCGAGGGATTGGAAGTAGTCAGCGATGAGATCTTGGGGAAACAAGTCCCCATCGAGGAAACGTCGCATCCAGAACAGATGTTGGCGGGCATCGTTGGCGACGAGATACCCCGGTTGCAGGGTTTGTCGGAGGACTGGGAGGCTGTAGGCGGCACTGAGGAGGAGACTCAGGGCCAGCCAGATGCGGCTGACGTTGGGGGAGGGGTTGGCACTGAGGAAGATGGATTTAAGAGGTAGGCGATGCACGATGAATCGTTAAAATCAGATTCTGAGTCAAGAGAACGTCATCATCAGCATAAATGACGTTCTTTTGACATCATCATCTCATGGTTTTTATACCAATTTTCATGTATCCATCCCCGTAGGGGCGAACCCTTGCGGTCGCCCTCTTGTGTTCGCCCTCCCCCTGTGAATGTATGGCAAGGTTATCAAAAACTGGTTTTAAGAAACCTAATGAAGCTCAAGACGCCGCAAACTCTAAACAGGCCCTAATATCGGTTTCCGTTAATTCGGGAAAATCGTCGATTATCTCAGCCGTGGACATTCCAGATGCTAGCCACCCTAAAACATCGTAGACTGTGATGCGCATCCGGCGGATACAGGGCTTACCACCACGCTTGTCAGGCTCAATCGTAATGATATCGTGATAGCTCATAATAGAGATAGGTCGCTGGTGTATCTCTTAGTCTACCCTCTTAATTGTCAATTATCCATCCATCCGAACTAAACGGCTATCTTCATGAGACGATGGGAGGTTCTAAATTGGGAAGTGTTTACTCGGATTCCTGAAGGTTGACTCGTCGATAAATTTCTCTCAAGGAAATCCGAAAATCGATAAATCTCAACTGAATCCTATCATCAAGATTTCGATAGTCGGTTAGCAACCACTGATTTTCTGAGGTTTTGCAAAACTGTTTGACTTGGTACTGGTACTGACCGATGAGGAGATAGTCGCGAAATTGAGGCGGCGATCGATAGACATCAAATTTATCCCCTTGGTCGTAATTTCGGGTTGAATTTGACAAGACTTCAATAATCAAGGTGGGATTCGTTACCGCCGTTGTTCCAGTTCCTTCATACATCGGTTCGCCTTCAATCACCATGACATCGGGATAGGTGTATTGTCGATAGGCGGGAATCCAAAGTTTGACATCTCCTAAATAGACCTCGTAATCGATGTCACCAATACTGAGAGGAAATTGGCGGCTTTTTGCCAGTAGAGGTAATCGTCCCAGGCTGACTCAGAAAACGGGATCTTCATTCGAGAAGTTCTCGTTCCTGGCCGCCACCTTGTTCAAGTTCTGCAATGGACTCTAAGAGACGGCGGGCGTTGGTTGGACTACGCAATAGATAGGCTGTTTCTTGCAATGCTTCGTAATCTTCTAGGGACATCATCACCACCGAAGCCGCTTTATTGCGGGTGATAATGACGGGAAAGTGATCCTCACAGACTTGCTGCATTGTTTTGGCTAGATTCCGTCTGGCGGCTGTGTAGCTGAGGGCATCCATGGGGGCTTTCGGGTCCGATATACTGTTCAGGTACAATATCTTGTACCTAACTAGATGGCACAAGTGAAACCCCTTGAGGTTCGAGGTTTTGAGCTGTTGACAACCGCTGTTCGCTTCCTAATTCCTAAGACAAGAAATGCGGGGAGTTAGTCCAAACGGCCCCAGCGGGAGAGAGGGGTGAGTCTCAGCAAAACTTGGGCGTGGATGTGATCTCGGGGAATAATTCCCCCAAACGCCTCGAACTCTTCAATCGCTTCATTATCACCGACAACAAAGTATTCATCGGCGGCTAGGGTGACGGACTCTCGCTCATAGCCCGGGGGAAGGGAGAAGGTTTCTAGGGGGCGATGGTTGATAAACGCCTGTCCCTGACGAATTTCTAGGGTTTCCTGAGGGAGAGCGAGAATGCGGCGGATGTAAAAGCCATCGCCACCATCAAGCAAGCGGTCAGCGCCTTTGAAGATAATAATATCTCCCCGTTGAGGCGTGCGATAGGCATACGTGAGGTCATCGGTTAAAACCAGGTCTTGAGCCTCTAAGGTGGGTGACATCATCATGGCAGCAGTACTTGGACCCACGGTTACGATATTCCGGCTGAACAGTAGCCAGCCCACGAGTAGCATGACTGCAAGAGTCCAATTGAGCCAAGGGCGGGACGGGGGAGCTAGGGTGAGTTGGGGGCGCTCCCTTTCGTCCCCAGCAAAATGTTCCCGTAGTAGGTCGTGATAGAAGCGAAATCGTCCCCCTGATTGCTTCAGTAAACCTCGTTGGCTGGCATAGGTTAAGAAGCGAGCATAGTTCCAAGGAATGACTTGGTTTCGGCAAAGAATCCAGCGCAGTAAACCATGCTGAAGCACGGAGTTGAGTCCCCCCCAAATTGCGCCCATCAACAATCCCATGGCTAGGCCTTGGGGAACCACGGCTTGGAATCTAGGCTCTTGTCCAGCCCGGACAAACAGGTCGTTGATGAGTAGAAATCCCATGATCCAGATGGGACTACTCAGCAGGGAGACGATGAGGGATTTTTTCAGGGATTCCCAAATGCCTTGATTGGGATAGGATTTCACCTTGAGTCTCGCTTTTAATCCTTCAATCAGCCCGAAAATCAGCCCTCCAATCAGCCCGACAATCAGCCCTCCAATCAGCCCGACAATCAGCCCGACAATCAGCCCGAAAATCAGCCCGACAATCAGCCCGAAAATCAGCCCGACAATCAAAGAATATCCAATTGCTCTTTTTATATTAGACCAAGATAAATCAAAGGCTTCTGTTAAATAAATATTACTTTCTTCCCCTCCAATCAGCCCGAAAATCAGCCCGAAAATCAGCCCGACAATCAGCCCGAAAATCAGCCCGACAATCAGCCCGACAATCAGCCCGAAAATCAGCCCGAAAATCAGCCTAGACCCCCAAGTAAACCAGCGTTTTTGTCTAGGATTTTCCAACCAATCTGGCTGCATCTCCTCAATTAAGAACTCCGTCTGTCCTTGACGGCGGAGAATTTGAGCCAACCGTTGCAGATAGCGGCGACTGTCTGCTTCGGAATACCCCCAGTTGTCTTCCTGCGTCAATTGTCGATGACTATAATCCTCAAAAAGCCGATGACGACAAGCCTCTTCCCCCGCCTGGCCTGGACAATCCGGGGCAGGATACGCCCTGGGCATTAAATCCAACAGGAGGGGCTTTTTCGCCAACTTGAGCCATCCCTGGGGACTGTCCTTCAAGAGGGGCCAAAGATGACTCGCATTCCGACGCTCTAAATAGTCGCGAATCGCCTTATTTTCCAGAGGCTTGAGCGTCACCCTGGTTTTCAGATTCAACGTTTCCTCACAGGCTTGATAATCCCGCAACCGACAACAGACCGTTAACCACAGATGTTGCTCTTTTTTATCCTCCTGCATGGCATTAATCGCCACAATCGCCTCAGTCATAAAATTTTGGAGTTCATCCAATCCATCCAAGAGCGGTAACAGGCGGTTCCGATGAAGCCAATCTTGGCTAATTTTCGGGTCTAAGCCATATTTCAACTGCAATTGGTCCACCATCCAGCGATTGAGACTGGCCGCCTCAATTGATTTGGCGGATGATTTGGCGGAAGGTCGCCAATCGGACCATTCAAAGATAATCGGAATGGGTGCTTGAGGGTCTGCTTGAGCCTTTTGACACAGGGTTTGCGCCAATCCGAGCAGTTCCGTCGTTTTGCCACTACCAGGTTCTCCCAAAATCAAGAGTTGTCCGGCGACATCATCTTGAAAAAACAGTTGCGAGATTGATTCATCTAAGAGTCGAGTCTTTTCCTGGATAGCGACCTGCATCGGACGCAATATCCCCGGTACTGATGCCGATTCGCGCACTCCAACCAGGGGAATATGGTCCAATTGATGTAACGAATCTTGGCGGCGGTCTTCAACCTCCTTAGTAACCCGTTCCAATACGCCTTGACGCAAGCTGGACTCCGCCTCCCCTGGTTGGGATTGTGCAAAAATGGGAGACAAGTACGCCAAGGCCAGCACAGACAGGCCTCCGGTCACGCCAAAACTGACATAGACTGAATTGGCTTGTTGTTGGAGTTGACTCACTTCTAGTCCGTTCAGCCAAGCCGCCAGGATACCCGCCAGTACGCCAATCCCGATGGCGGTCAGTTTTTGCGCTTGGCGGGTTGGCCGTTCACAGTAGGCATTGACGGATAAGCCAGCAACCAGGACTAACAGACCGTTGAGACACCACTTGAGGAAGTCAAAGAGTTCTGGAGTCATGGGGACTGGGGTCAGGGATGGGACATAACTCTATTGTTGCGGATTTTGGGCGGATTCTGACGACCGTTGCAATTAAGGGGAGGGAATCGACTCAGTGTCAGGTGTTTTGCCAGTGGGGTCTAATTGACCTTTCGCCTAGGATAAAACTTGATTTAGTTCTCGTTGAGTATTGACCGCCAGATCCCGGACCTGTTGCAATAAATCTCGACAACGACCGGCAGGGGTTTGTTGCTGTAGTCTTTCCAGAGTCGCCAGATCCCATTGAATCGGGTTGGCGGGTCGCTGAGAGGCTTCTCGCCACTGTCGTTCTTGCTCAAAGGCGCGCAGGAAATTCGATTTGTTGAGGTCAAAGGCTTGCAGGAGTTCGTTCTGTCCAGCCGTGACCGATTCACGAGTGGCTAAGCTCTCTTGTAACCCTATGAAATGGTCAATAATTTGATTATGGTGTTTGGATTTGTTCCCTAGAATCAGCAAGCCGGGATAGGTTTCTCGAAATTTGAGGTTAAGCTGATCGCGTTCTGGTTGAGATGAGTCCACTAAATTCTGTTTCATCCACCAAAGAGGGGCAACACCGATGGCAATATAAACCAGTCCCAAAACCACGAAGCCTATGTCAAGGAGAGCGGGAAAGATATCAATTAAAAAATCATGAATTATCGGAATCAAGAAAAAGAGAATCATCCACCAAGACACAACAATATTTGTGGGCAATTTTTCTCGACTCGCTAACTCCTTAAGTTCTTGCTCATGTTTGGCAAAAATCCCTTGAGACCAGTCGTTTAGCTCTTGGGGGGTGATGCGGCTGTTTGTGAGGTTTTTTGACATGATCAGTCATCCCTATAAATGTGAAGAATGATGGTGGTAGGCGTATCATGGGTTTTACAGTCAGATTTTGGCTCAAACCGGAGCGTCATGGGCAGCTAATGGACGCAACTCAGGGATGTCCGCCATCGGCTGCGAACTCTAAACCGGCCCTAATATCGGTTTCCGTTCATTGGGGAAAATCTTCGATGATCTCAGCGGTAGACATCCCGGATGCTAGCCACCCTAGCACATTGCAGACTGTGATTCGCATCTGGCGGATACAGGGCTGACCACCCCGCTTGTCAGGCTCAATCGTAATGATGTCGCTCATCATAGGGACAGGTCACTTGTGTATACTCAGTTGAGGACTCGGTGATAGCTTCCGGCAACGGACAGTCGTCTGAGGGGAGATGACTTCTAGGCAAGCCTGATGGGTCTTCTGGATCTACGGTGTGATTTGTTGCATTGTATACCGAATTGTAGGGGCGACCCATTTTTTGCCCCTACGGTAATGGATATAATCTGCCATGGTTTTTCCTTGTAACCATGAACCCTGAAGACCCCTAATTTTTGTGGCTCACTTCTTTAATAACTATGACGGATTATTTAGAAATCATTGAAACAGCGGCGTTGTTTTTGCGAGACTCAAAGGGCGATCGCCCCCCCTCGACTGTCTTGCGGGATGCCCTGTTAACGGCCGAAAAACAAACCAAAAAGCAGGCCAAAACACAGGCCACTGCACCCGAATTTGCAGCCTTAATCGGCGAATGGCAGTTGGGTTGGATTACGGGAACTCAACGCTCTCGTCAACAGGCGGGAGGGCTGCTGGGGGCGGGCCGCTATCTACCGCGATTTCTGGGAATCCGCATTCGTTATCAACCTCGGGATGAGGAGAGTTCCACTCCGCCCAATTCTGGGACTGGGGGACGAGTGGAGAATCAGGTCAAGGTTTTGGGGTTAACGCTGACGGTAACGGGCCCAGTGGGGTGGCAAAAAGGGGGCAGTACCGCCGAGGCAAAACGGGCTAATCGCCTTCTAGCGTTTGATTTTACCCGCCTGCACGCGCAAATCTATGGAATCAGCCTCTTTGATGGTTTCGTGCGAGGAGGGGCGCAACGAGAGGCGCTGTTTGATGAGACGGCGATCGCCCGACAAGCCTTTTTCAACTACTTTTATATTAGTCCCACGGCGATCGCCGCCCGAGGACGAGGTGGTGGACTGGCCCTCTGGTATCGAGTGAATGGGAATTAACGGTAGTCCCGGCGGTTGGCCTGGAATGACTCATGACAACTCGCCGGAACGTACCTGTCCCCAAGGGTTTCACGATACCTATAGATTATCTTGCCAACAGATTGACCGCCTGGTTTAAGCAGCCTTCAAGGTCAACAACAAACTGACCTCGCGTCATCGTTTGATTTCCTCCAAACGTCCCATCTGACATGGGGCTAATACATCCATAGCGTTCCACTAAACTCCGGAGAGATTGAAAGTACGCATCAGTGGGTTGAACGTCGGGAAACTGCGATACGGATGTGACTTGTGCAACGGTTCCGGGTTCCTGGGAAGTGGGAGAGGAGACTGAGGCGACCTCAGGAGGGGTCGTCGAGTTCGCTGGAGTCTCGCCAAAGGAAACTTGAATGCTCAGGGGAGACAAAATAACTACGGCGATGGCCAAACCAGCCATCAACGCTGTTTTGAGCCAAAAGGGGAGTCTCATGAAGGATTTTAACATGATCACACGTTAACTCTTGAACGTTAGGTTTTGCCTAGGCTTGATTTGGCTTCGATTGTAGCCTCTTAAAATCAATTTTCGGTCAAGATGCAATGTAGCTTAATATGATGTAATCTAAACTTACACAAGTCTTCTAAGCATACACTATTATGCGAATTTTTGATAATATTCTCGTACCTTCGATACTGAGAAAGGGCAAACAGTACCTCAACTCTCGCTCGCTGAAAACCGTTCGTCCCCAAAGCCATCACCGGCAACGGAGGGGTCTAGGGGTGAGTTCCTCTCAATCGTCCTCACGCCACAACGGGCAACCGATACTGTGAAAAAATCTCCCTCGCCACCTGAATCTGCTCATCCGTCGGTTCCGGGGTATCTTTCAACTGATAGTCATAGCCCAGGGCTTCCCACTTATATTCTCCCATCTTATGGAACGGCAAAATCTCCAACCGTTCCACATTCCTAAAGCCTGACAAAAACTGAGCCAGTCCTTCCATATTCTCCACCTGATTGGTTAACTCAGGCACGAGAACAAAGCGAATCCAAGTAGGTTTATTAATCGCTTCTAAATAACGAGCAAACTTTAACGTCGGTTCAACAGAAACACAGGTCACTGCCCGATAGGTTTCCGGTTGATAGGACTTAATATCCAATAGCACTAAATCGGTGTTCTCTAACACCGGCTTCGCCACCTCTACGGGAATATATCCCGAGGTATCCAGGGCGGTATGGATGCCCAAGGCTTGACATTGACGGAAGATTTCTCCGACAAATTCGGGCTGCATTAAGGGTTCTCCCCCCGTGACAGTCACGCCACCCTGAGAAAACTCCATATAGGAGCGATATTTCACCACTTCCTCCAGAATCTCTGTCACGGTGACGTCACGACCGCCGCTGGAGTCTTGACAGTCGGGATTGTGACAGTAGAGACAGCGTAGGGGACAGCCTTGGGTAAAGACGACAAAACGAATTCCTGGGCCATCGACGGTTCCACAACTCTCGAAGGAGTGGATGCGGCCGGAGATTGGGGATTGGGAGATTGGCATGGGGGGGGAAAGGGGGAGAACCACAGAGACACAGAGGACACGGAGGAAGAAGAGGAGGGGGAGGAAGATGTGGGGGAATCCACCTCTAACTCCTCCTGGGAGGGGACGGCTGTTCGCCCCCTTCCCGGATAACCCCAACTCTTGCTAGATGTGACTGTGGAAGGTGCGGTTGACTACGTCTAACTGTTGTTCGCGGGTGAGTTTGATGAAGTTGACGGCGTAACCGGAGACGCGAATCGTTAGCTGTGGGTATTTTTCGGGATGGTCCATGGCTTCGAGAAGGGTGTCTCGGTTCAGCACGTTGACGTTGATGTGATGACCTTCATCGTTGAAATAGCCATCCAACAATCCGACGAGGTTGCTGATACGATCGCCCTCCTGTTTCCCGAGCGCCTGAGGCACAATGGAGAAGGTGTAGGAAATCCCATCTTGGGAATGCTCATAGGGGAGTTTGGCTACCGAGGCTAAGGCTGCGATCGCCCCGTTGGTATCCCGTCCGTGCATGGGGTTAGCACCGGGGGCAAAGGGTTCTCCGGCTTTGCGACCGTCGGGGGTGTTGCCGGTTTTCTTGCCATAGACCACATTGGAGGTAATGGTGAGAATCGACTGGGTGGGAACGGAACCGCGATAGGGTTTGTGTTGGCGAATTTTGTTCATAAACTGCTTCACCACAGCGGCGGCGATCTCATCGGCCCGTTCGTCGTTGTTGCCGAACTTGGGATAGTCCCCTTCAATGGCATAATCCACCACCAACCCTCGTTCATCGCGAATTGCCTTCACGCGAGCATATTTAATGGCCGAGAGGGCATCCGCCACCACTGAGAGTCCTGCGATTCCACAGGCCATGGTGCGATAAATATCCCGGTCATGGAGCGCCAATTCTACCCGTTCATAGGCGTATTTGTCGTGCATGAAGTGGATGATGTTGAGGGTGTTGACGTACAGGCGCGACAACCACTCCAGACAGCGATCGAATTTGGCGGCCACGTCGTCATAGTCCAGGTACTCCCCCTGAACGGGAACCCAATCGGGACCCACCTGCTCGCCACTCATCTCGTCTTTACCGCCATTAATGGCATAGAGGAGCGCCTTGGCTAAGTTGGCCCGAGCGCCAAAGAACTGCATCTGCTTGCCAATCTTCATGGCACTAACACAGCAGGCAATGCCATAATCATCGCCATATTCTAGGCGCATCAAGTCATCGTTCTCATACTGGGTCGAACAGGTGTCAATGGAGAGTTGGGCGCAGTAGCGTTTGAAGTTGTCCGGTAGCCGTTTCGACCAGAGAATGGTCAAGTTGGGTTCCGGTGCCGGCCCGAGGGTGTAGAGGGTGTTGAGGAAGCGGAAACTGTTTTTGGTCACCAAGGGACGACCATCTTCACCGACACCGCCAATACATTCGGTGACCCAGGTGGGGTCGCCGGAAAAGAGTTGGTTGTAGGCGGGAGCGCGCAAGAAACGCACCATCCGCAGTTTCATGACAAAATGGTCGATGATTTCCTGGGCCTGTTCTTCGCTCAGGTGACCGTTTTGCAGATCCCGCTCGAAATAGATATCGAGGAAGGTGGAGACACGACCGAGGGACATCGCCGCGCCGTTTTGTTCTTTCACCGCCGCCAGATAGCCGAAATAGGTCCATTGGACGGCTTCCTGGGCCGTTGCAGCGGGTCGGCTGATGTCGCAACCGTAGGCGGCGGCCATCTCTTTGAGGTCTTGCAGCGATCGCATCTCCTCGGAGAGTTCTTCCCGCCGCCGGATGGTGTCCTCGTCCATGGCGTCGAGTTCTAGGGAGGCTTGCTGTTCTTGTTTGTCCAACAGCAGGCGATCGATTCCATACAAGGCTACCCGGCGATAGTCGCCAATAATCCGACCTCGACCGTAGGAATCGGGCAATCCGGTAATCAGTCCGGAATGGCGAGCGCGGCGAATCTCTGGGGTATAGGCATCAAAGACCCCATCGTTGTGAGTTTTGCGGTATTTAGTGAAGATTTCTTCTGTCTCAGGGTCGAGATCATAGCCATAGGCGGCCAGGGATTTCTTCACCACCCGGATGCCACCGTAAGGCATAATTGCCCGTTTCAGGGGTTTGTCCGTTTGCAAGCCGACAATTTGTTCCAAACTGGGGTCAATGTAGCCGGGGCCATAGGCGGTAATCCCCGAGGGAATCTTGGTTTCGGCGTCTAAAATGCCGTGTTCCCGTTCCTGGGCCATGAGGTCTTGCACGGTTTTCCAGAGGGACTGGGTGCGTGGGGTAGCCCCGCTGAGAAACTCGGCATCCCCTTCGTAGAGGCGGTAGTTTTTCTGGATGAAATCCCGGACATTGACTTCTTTAGTCCAGGTTCCTCCCTTAAACCCGTCCCAGGCCGGGGTGAGATGGCGACTTCCCGCCTCTGCATTGGTTGAGTTGGTCAATTGAGTTTGTGTCGGTTTAGCGATGACCATACGTCTGTCCTTCCTCTTACAAGAGTTCTGTGCTGGACGTGAGAGTGACTTACTACCGATGTCTCACCTGCCACTCTGTCCAACTCTATGTTTAACAAAAACTCTCGGGTATTTCTAGGGGAATGCGGCACAAGTTTATATTTATTTTTGTTTCTTATCAAACTAAATACTTTTGTCGAGCCAGGACGACTGAGCTACCCTGACAATTGGTAGCCTAGCATACAGTTGCATCGGGAATTGTAACAAAAAACACTACAAATTTCAACCCCCAACGCTTGCTAATCATCTGTTACGATGACCGGTTGTTTGGCTCGGTTAAGTGTTGTTGAATGAGTTCGACGAGTTGTTTGAGTCGAACGGGCTTACTTAAATAGTCATTCGCGCCAGCGGCCAGACAGCGATCGCGATCGCCCTCCATAGCCAAAGCCGTCAGAGCAATGATGGGGGTTGAGAGGCACTCAGGAACCTCGCGAATACGTTGCATCGCCTCTAGTCCATCCATCCCCGGCATTTGAATATCCATTAATATCAAATCAGGAGACAGAGCCAGAGTCTTATCAATCGCTTCTTGACCATTGTGGGCGACCTCAATCCGGTAGCCTTTCGCTGTCAAATAACTGGAAATTGTGCTGATATTCGCCTGATTATCTTCCGCTAATAAGAGCAACGGTGCTTCGGTTGGCGTTGATTGGGTTTCCACATTATTAGGGGTTAACTCCTCCTCCGATTTGGCGAGTGTGGGAAGCCTTACAGAGGACTGATAGGGTAAATCGAGGGTAAAACAACTTCCCACCCCCACTTCACTGGTTAACCCCACCTGACCGCCATGTAAGTCGACAATTCGTTTCGTTAACGCCAAGCCTAACCCGGTTCCTTCATATTGGCGATTTAGGGCGCTATCAATTTGCATAAACGGCTGAAATAGCTTCTTGATATTGTCTGGACTAATGCCAATCCCGGTATCGATGACTGAAAACCGGAGATATTGGGTTTCTCCCTGTACTTCTGTTGGCTTGGGATAGGTCACCGCTAAGGTAATCTGTCCCCCTTCTGGGGTAAACTTTACGGCATTGTTGAGCAGGTTGATTAACACTTGACGAATCCGTCGTTCGTCTAGGACAATATCTGGTAAGTTTAAGGGCAGATCAACCGAAAGTTGAATCCGTTTTTTCAGGGCTTGCTGTTTGATGAATGTAACACTCGATTGACACAGAGGCGCGACACTACAGGGCGCACAGTCTAACTCCACCTGACCCGATTCTATCTTCGCTACATCCAAAATATCGTTAATTAAAGCCAGCAGGTGAGAGGCGCTGCGTTCCACGGTATCTAGGGCTTGAACTTGTCGATCGCCCAGCGTCCCGAAGACTTCCTCTTGTAGTGCTTCCGTCATGCCTAAAATGGCATTGAGAGGGGTGCGCAGTTCATGGCTCATATTCGCTAAAAACTCGTCTTTGAGGCGAGTCGCACGGATGAGTTCTTCATTGCGTCGGCTGAGATCTTGTTGTGCTTGTTGGCGTTCCCTGAGTTCTTGTTGTAACTGCTCAAAGAGGTTAGATTGTTGGATGGCGATCGCCAACGGTCCTGAGACTTGCTGCGCCAAATCAATATCTGACTGTTGCCAAGATCGGGGGCCATCACATTGATGGATGCACAACAGCCCCCATAAGGCATCTTGACAGAGAATCGGCATCACCAAATTCGCCCGCACCTGAAACTGAGACAAAAGTTCGATATCAGGATCGTCGGCCCGCCTGTCGTCAAGATCCTCAGCGAGATTATAACGTCCCTGAGCGTAGAGACGGGCATCGTTTTCCCAAAAACTTGCCCCAAAACCATGCTCAAGTAGGTGAACCCCAAGTAAGGAAGGAATGCCATCAGATAGAGACTCCGCCAGAAACTCACCCTCATGGCAGTCAGAGTCTGGGTTAAACTTGAAAATCGCCACCCGACTCGCTTCGAGACAGGTGCGAATTTCTTGACAGGCGGTGTCAAAAATCGTGGGTAAATCCAGGGATTGACTGATCCGTTGATTGATCTCCCGCAACAGCCGTTCCCGTTGCGCCTGCTGCTCAATGGTTTGTTCGGCTTCTTTGCGATCGCTAATATCCGTATGAGTGCCGATAAACCGCAGCGGCTCGGATTCAGCATTCCATTCTACGATGCGCCCTTGCGCTAAAATCCAACGATAGGAACCATCTTTACATCGCATCCGATTTTCGCTGGAATAACTCTCAGTTTGTCCTTGAATATGTCGCTCCACGGCTTGATAAGTTGGAGGCAAGTCATCAGGATGAACCCGACTTTCCCACTCGCTGAACTTGTTGCCAATCTCATGCTCCTGATAACCCAGCATGGATTTCCATTGTTTATCAAACCAGATTTCCCCCTTCTGCATATTCCAGTCCCAGAGTCCTGTATTCGCCGAAGCCAGAGCCAGTTCTAAGCGCAGCTTACTTTCTTGCAAAGCTTCTTTGGCTTTCACTCGTTCCTGAAGTGCCGCTTGCTGTGCGCTAATATCCACCACCACACAAACACAACTCTCATCGGTTTGAGACACAATCGCCACACCAATTAAGACAAAAACTAAATGTCCATCTTGGTGCTGATACGCTTTTTCAAAGGGGTGAATAAAGCCAAATTGGCGCAGATGTTCGATCGCCTGCAAATCCTGCTCTCGATAGTCAGGGGGAGTTATTTCTGCCCAGTTAATTAAACCCGCCTCTAATTGGGTGCGGCTATACCCCAACATCTCCAAAAAGCGATCGTTGGCATCGGTAATCTCTCCGACAAAGTTGGTGAACATCATCCCCACCACGTTGGAGTCAAACACGCGCCGAAACCGAGTCTCACTGGCTTGTAAGGCGGCTTCAGCTTGGCGGATATCAGTAATATCTAAATTTACCCCAATCATGCTGATTGGCTGACCCGCCTCATCCCGGACAACGAGCCCAGAGGCTTTAATATAATGGAGGCTGCCATCGGGATGCAGGACGCGAAATTCGGTGTTATAGTCCGCTTCTCCTAAAACCGCTTTTTGGAGGAGAGCTTCAGCGGCTTGGCGATCGTCAGGATGAACGCTATTCGCCCAAACTTCGTAAGCCACCACAGATTCTGGGTTAGATGACTCTGACGAATAATCAAGGCCATACAAGGCATACATCTGCTCATCCCAAGTCACCCGATTGTGGCGAATATCCAAATCCCAAAAGCCAATTTCTCCTGAAGACAAAGCAATTTTAAGGCGTTGAGAAAGCTTGGATATTTCTGCTTCTGCTTGTTGCCGTGTCGTCATATCGCGGGCGACCCAAATCACCCGGCGATCGCTTATGGGAGAAATATTAGCGTCAAAATAGATAGTGCGATGACCCAGGTCAATTTGATACTCAAAGGTTATGGTTTTTCCGGTGTTTAAGGCATCCTGAATTGTTTGTCGAGCGCGATAGTTGGATTCTTCTTGAAATAGAACTTTGAGGGTTTGATTGAGGATTTCGTTAGCTTGGGGGTCGAGCATTTGGTGGCGGGTGGGCATCACCCGGACTTCATCGCGATCAGCAGCAATGATTAAAACCAGATCCCCCATGGCTTCAAAAACGCTGCGTAACTCAGTTTCACTGCTGCGTAGTTTTTCCTCAAAGGCGGCGCGATCGCTGATATCCCGGAAGATCCCTTGCACAATATGGGTTCCCCCCACCGTAATCAGGCTTCCTGAGATATCAACGGGAATTTCTGAGCCATCGGCCCTGAGAATACGGGTATCCAACACCCAAAGCTGTTTTTGCTCAATAATGCTCTTAAAAGTCTTAATAATGCGGTCTAATTCCTCGGGGGGATGGAGTTGGCTGATATGTAGGGGCGAAAGCTCTGTTAAGAGTCCGCTAAACCGCTCGCGGGAGTAGCCAAACAAGTCCTCGGCGGCAGCGTTGGCTTCAATGAGGTAGCCATCGGGGGTAGCCAGGAGAATAGCATCGGTCGCGCCTTCCATAAGGCCGCGATAGCGAGCTTCCCGAGCTTGTAACTCCTTGCTGCGTTGCTCAACTCGGCTTTCGAGTTGAGTATTTAAATCGGCGAGGGCCAGTTGAGCGTGTTGACGTTGCTCACTCTCCTTCTGGAGTTGTTGATGTTGGGTAGCTTGTTTGAGGGCGATCGCCACTTGGATCGAGAGGGCCTGCAAGAGTTCGATTTCCCAGCTTTGCCAATCTCGGGGCTGATCTCGCTGACTGCTAATCATCAGCCCCCAGAGGCGATCGTCCACCACAATCGGCACCATCAACTTGGCGCGAATATCAAAGCTCAACAACAGCTCCTGATGGCACTGGGTCATGGACTCATCATAAATATCTCGCACCACCCGCACTCGACCTTGGCGATAGGGTTCGAGCCACTCTGGAGTCACACAGGGATCATTGGCTTCACGGTGCAGCACCGAACGACCACCGGCAATAATGGATTCGGCGATGACTAAACCGCTCAAATCCTCCTCAAATTGGTAGATAATCACGCGATCGCAGGTTAACAACTGCCGCACTTCATCGACAGCGGTCTGGAGGATGGTGGCCAAGTCCAGGGAATTGCGAATTGTGGTGGAAATTGCCAGCAGCAGGCGATCGCGCTGGGCCTGACTTTGAATCCGCTGGGTTTGGGCGGCCACCTGGCTTTGCAGTTCCTGATTGCGAGATTCCAGCAGCGCCAGTTTTTCGGCTTCTAAGCGGTTGACTCGTTGTTTGAGGTTTTCTGCCAAATAATAGAGTTCAATGGGGTTAAACGCCCGCAGAAGGGTGGTTTGGGTAACAAGTCCCACTAGCTCACCCTGGTCTCCGGTGACCACCACTCGCCGAATCCGCCGTTCCTCCATCTGTTGCTGGGCAGCCCAGAGGGAGTCATCGGCGTTAACCGTAAACAGAGGAGAACTCATCACCACTTCGGCGCGGGTTTCGGTTAGACTCCCACCCAGGGCTTGGAATTGCACAATATCGCGCTCGGTGATGATTCCCAGCGGACGCTGTTGGGCGGCATCGGGAGCGGCATCGGGGTTCCCGTCACACTCGGTAATCACCACGCAACTGATGCGGTGTTGCGCCAATAATTGAGCGATTTCTAATAAGGGGCGATCAGCCGCAGCGGTAATGATATTGCGGGCCATGACTTCCCCCACCAACCGCAACCGCATCAAATCCACCGGACGGGTCAGTTTTTGTAGGCTTTCGTAGCTAATCAGACCAATGAGGCGCTCTTGGTCATCGACAATGGGCAAATGGCGCAGACGACGCTGTTGTAAAAAGCTGAGGGTGTTAAAGATATCGGTTAATTCAGGCTCTTTGAGAGTCACGACGGGCTGAGTCATGACCTCAGCGACCCGGAGATGGGCAAAGGGTTGGTCTTGGGCGCTCAGACGGACAATATCCCGTTCAGTCACAATACCGACAATCTGATTGCTGTCCACCACCACTACAACGCAACTTGAGGAGTCGGGGCGCTGGTGGTCGTCGTCAACCTCCGAGGGGTCTGCATTGGTCAAACCGCTCATGGTGGCGATCGCCTCGCTGACCGTAGCATCAGGGGAGATGACCCGAGGATGAGGCAGAATCGCCGCTTTCAACTCCGGAGCAACGGAATTGTCATTGTCATAAGAGCTAGACATAGGAAGGCGCTAATCGGGATACATCTAGTTACAGCATAGTAGAAAACCTTGGAAATCACGTCTCAAGTCTGTGCTATTGATGAGAAATAATCGGCTGAGCTAACTTACGAGATAAGTTCTCGGGTATCACGTAGAAGTCGATCTGTCCAGAGGTGTTTTTGCACTTGTCAATCTCCCCAGCCATCAGTTTCGGAGTTTCCTTTAAGTTTAGCGGTTTATATTAAGATTTGTGAAAATTCTAGCAGTTTCCCGTAAAATCTTGGCAATTCTCCCGATAGATCTATAAAGCGCCCCCCTCCCTATCGTTCATGTCTGGATATACGGCTACGACCTTCGCCCCCGTTCAGGGATTCATCGAAAAATCCCGCAAACTGCGTGACCTCTACGGTGCGTCTTTGATTCTCTCCTACCTCAGCCGACAAATTACCAACGCCGTGGAAACCCAAAACACCGGCCAGTCGATGTCGGTGATTTGTCCAGGAGACCCCAACAGCACAAAAGGACTTCCCAACCGGATTTTAATTCAAGGGAGATTGTCCGAAGACACGATTCGCCAGGCCCTATTCAACGGCTGGAGTCATCTTCTGAGGGAATGTCGAGGCTGGGTTGAGGGGAAACTTTCTAATCATGACTATCACTGGGATCGCCAGTGGACTCTTTGGCAAAACCACAGTTGGGAAGTGTTCTGTGGTTGGGGTGAGAGTATTCCTGAGGCCATGTATGACCTGGAACGGCGGAAATTGGGGCGAGATTGGAGTGCGGTGAATTGGATTGGTGAAAGTTCGAGTTTATCGGGAACGGATGCGATCGCCTGGAATGAACTCGGTTCAAGTTACCGCAATCCCAAAGAGTTACGCTACAGTCAGGAAAAAGAAAAAATCGATCGCTTCTATCAGCAACTTGCAGCGGTTCTGGAAGGAAAAGGAATCGACGACATCCCCGAGGGAAAATTCCTCGATCCCTCAGAACGGGTTAGCATTCCCGAATTAGTGAAACGCTTAGTCACCCACCCGCAAATTGCCCGTCGTATCAGTGATAATTTCCCTCAACTCGATCGCAATTTTTCTGATGTTATCCGCCGTCCCAATCCCGAAACCCAAACCCCTGGACGCTGGACCGGTTGGTTTATGGGGGATGGCGATAAGGTGGGCGACCATCTCAAGCAATTGGGAGATGGCGATAATGCCGATCGCACTTTAAAGGAATTTAGCGAGGCGATGCGGAATTGGGGCAAACAATTCGAGCAAGATTTCCCGAGAGACCTCGGTCGCGTCATCTATGCAGGCGGTGACGACTTCCTGGGGGTGGTGTACGACAGTACCCCGGATTTAACGGGAGAGGCGTTACAAGACTCGACACAACGCTTGAAGGTCAATTCCTGGAACTGGCTGCAACAACTTCCGGCAAAATGGCAAGACCATGGTCAAGATATTAACCTCAGTGTTGGCTTTGTCTGGGCGGGTCACAGTGTTCCCCAACGAGATATTTTACAACATTGCCGTGAGGCGGAACGGCGATCGAAAAACTGGGGACGCGATCGCCTCACCCTACGCGTGGTCTTCAACAGCGGTCAGTTTGTGCAATGGACTTGTCCTTGGCACTATCTCTCGATTCTGGACTGCTATTGCGATCGCGATGGCGGTCAAAACTGGGGACATCTATATAACGACATGGCGCAACTGAAAGCGCGACACGCTCTGGAGATTATTTCCATTTCCGAGGAGTTGGACGATGCGTCATTTGCCGATGTTGATGCCTCAATTGCCATGGCGATCGCCAACATTTACTTTCAACCCAATCGAGAACCCTTTACCCAGATAGAACCAGGAACATTAGGCAATCACCTATTTCGAGAACTCTTTGAATCCAACTCATCTGAGTACCGCGATCGTCATCACTTGCACCAAGCCTTCATCAACTGGTTTGACGAACTGGTTTCCCTAGGTTGGTATCTCAAACATTAAAAAATTGGAGATATCTAATATTAAGAAATCCTCTTGCCTCTTGCCTCTTGCCTCTTGCCTTCTATTCCCTGTTTCCTCTTAAGACCATGTTTCCCTATCTCATCACCATTCGACCCCTTGGCATTCTCTACGCCAGTGCTGGTGGCTTCCTCTCCCCAGAAAACCTGGTTGGACGCGCTCAAGCCAAATTTCCTCCTGACGCTTACACCCTCTCAGGACTGATATTTAGTGCCAACAAATCCCAAAACTTTGCCAGTCAAGAAGACTTGAGTCAAAACCTCTTTGTCGCCGGGCCATTTTGGGCAAAACTGGATGAATTTGAAGCCTCTCAAGAGTTTTATGTCCCAATCCCCTCCACAAAGATGATTGGCAACGACGACGTTAACACCTGGGAACTGCACGACGATGGCTGGCGACAGTCCAACCCCGACTCCGAGATGACACCAGCATTTAAATGGCAAAAACTATCAGCCTGGAACCAAGATAGCGACACCCTTTTACACCAAAAAGCCGTCGCCAAAGAACCATGGAAATACCTCTCGATGCTGCATCCTCGACTCAAACCCGACGAACGTTGCGTTCGCGAACAAGATGGTCTATTTCTCGAAAACGCCGTCCAACTTGACGATAACGCTTGTCTTGTTTACCTCTCGACTGTTCCCCTAGAAGCAGGCTGGTATCGCTTCGGCGGTGAAAATCATCTCGTCGAAATCGAATCCCACCCATTGCAAGAAACTCATCCCCTTGTTTCATTATTACAACAACCCATCACTCGTAGTTTTGCCCTCTTGACCCCAGCAGTTTGGGGGTCGAATCGCATCTCTTACCGCTACCCCCAACACCCCGACTTTCCCCAACCCCGCTGGTTACTCATGGCCAAAGCCATCCCCTTTCGTTTTCGCGCCGGCGGACGTCAGAAAGCGGACGGAAGCCGGGACACGGGACGGCTGGGACGGGGACGTTACGCCGTCAAACCCGGTAGCGTTTACGTCCTCGACGACTCCCTCAACCAGACCTGGTGGGAGAGTCCCGAAGCCTGGTATCCCAAGGAAGGCTATAGTCTCAAGCAGGTTGGCTGTGGATTGTGTCTTCCCCTCGATATCGCCGGATTATAACGGTTTCAGTCCTTATTGCACTCTTGATTGCACTCTTTATTACACTCTTACCTCAGCCAATACTTCGGATAACACCCATGTATCAAAAAGCTTACGGAATCATCGAAACCCTATCTCCCCTCCATGTTGGCGCCACCGCCGGCCAGGAAAGCGGTAACCTTAACCTAATTTTCCGCGACCCCTTTACCCAAACCGGGATTATCCCCGGAAGTTCTCTACGGGGGCGATTTCGGGCAGAAATGCGGTTTCGGGACGGCCAAGACGAAAATCACTGGTATGGACATGAAGCTGATAGCGGCGTCACGGACAGTACCACCGAGTCTCTGGTGAAGTTTGAATATGCTTCGATTGTCTGGCTTCCGGTGTTTTGTCCCGGTCAACCGGTGGTTTGGGTCAGTTGTCCGCGCCTGTTGCAACGCTATAAACGCATTACGGGAATGGATGAGAAATTACCCAACCTCTACACCGCCTCTGACAGTCTCAAAGCGCCTCAGATTGATGGTCAATCCAAGCTGTTTTTCAACTTTGGCTTTCTCAAACTGGCTGGAAAAGAGAATTTACAGAGTTGGTTTCCTGATAAGCAAGAACGTCCAGCGGTCATCGTGGCCGACAATGAAATCGGGATGGTTCACGATATGGCCCTTTATCGTCAGAGTCGGGTCAAACTCTGTGATGATGAGAAAAAGGTTGAGGGAGGTCAGTTTTTTAACACGGAAGCGTTACCCGAAAGCACGATTATGGTTTTTCCTGTGGCCTTACGTCGCGCGGAGGAATTGCGAGACTGGCCGCCGTTTGGGGACAAGGCTATCAATGAGGATGAGATGTATTTTGGTGGCTTGGAGTCGATTGGCTTCGGTCACTGTGCAGTCACACTTCATCGCCAGTTGTCCTAAACTTAATTCTGTTGATTTTTGAAGTAATTTGAATTAAAAGGTCTTGAAACCATGGCTAAACGGAAAGACAAAAAGAATAAAAGCAAGATGTCTCAGGCGAAGTCCACAAACTCAACAACTTCTACTACAAAAACAGCGATGTCCACGACAAATCATTCCCCAGAGTTTGGCTGGCAAGGCTATTCTCTTGACCGCTACGCTCACGATTTGGTATTCCAACGAAAAGACTTGGACAATGAAGTTCTTAACCAGGTGCATAAAATGCGCAGTACCGTCGCCTTTGGTTTAGAACGGTTTTGGGGTGAACAGCATCGCTTAGATGGGGATAAAGCGGCATACTGGCGAGCGATGTGGCATACCTTGGCAACGATTCTTCAAGATGCAGGAATTGCCTTACCTAACGATCCTACCAATCTCTGGGAGTTCAATCAGGACCATCGCAAAATTGCCATTGCCATCCTCACCCAGCTTTGTGATTGTGCCATTTGGTGGACGCAACGCTATAAATCCTAACTCTTCCATGTCTCCCCAAAAACGAGCAACGTTTTCCCATTATTATTGAAAGATTATCATTCCAAACCAATTATGGATGCCGACCGAGTTCCTTTAGCTTTTCGCGCCCAAATTGAAGGACGCTGCCAACTCCAACGCATTAACCCTGACCTTAACTGTAAAGACAAAACCGCTGAGGAAAATCACGCCTATGTTTGGGCGGAAGAGTGGTTATGTGGCGCGTCAAAAGACGCTCCTGAATTTCCCAAAGGGGTCAACACCAGGGATTATGACATCACCTGGCGATTTGTCACCAATGATGGACAGGATGACAGCATCATTCGCCCAGTTATTGGTAGTAAGGGTTGCCCGTTTTATCCCGGTTCGAGTATGAAAGGGGCCTTTCGACGTGCTTGCAAGCAAGTTTTTCCCACTCGCGTTCTCAACTATTGCGGCGGCGAGGTAGTTGTTGACGGTACGCGACAAACTCAACCGGGGATGCTTCGTTTCCATGGGGCCTATCCTGTCAATGACTGGAAGGATAAAAGCGACCTGGTTGACTTGGTTCACCCCCAGCAAAACTGGCAAGTGGAGGACCAGGCCAAACACAGTGCCTTTTTTATGATGTCCCTGTTTCGGCCGACGTTGCGATTCGGCATTTCCAGCAATCAACCCCTCTCTGAGGCGGAGTGGGCCGAAATTTGGCAGATTTGGGAAACGGCCTTGGGGTACGGGATTGGTTCTCGCGTGAGTGCCGGATATGGTCAGGTGAGGGAATCGACAGCCCCCAGGTTACTCAGCGTCAGCCTTAAGGGAGAGGGATTGATATCGCAGCGGGTCAATTGTGACTTGGAATTTCGCCCCAATCTGTTCAAGGCGGCGTTACGAGGTCACACGCTGCGGCTGCTGGGTGGCGTTACAACGGCGGAAATCGCCCAAAACATCACAAAACGCATTTGGGGCGGGTTTGCGGGGCGTGATGGCTCTGTGGTGGGCGAGTTGGGGATTGCTTTTAAGTGCCAACTTGACCAGGGAACTCCATGGTTTACACTCGATGAGGGTCAGTTAGACATCCTACTTTTGAATGTCCCCGATAAGGAACGTCGCCAGCGATTGAAAAAGTTTGTCATTCGCTTGATGAAGTTTTCGATGATGCTGGGAGGGTTTGGTAAGTCTTGGCGACGGGCCAGCCATCGCCAGTTCTTTTCAGATAAAGATTATTACCAACGAGATATTGGCTGTCACTGGGAGTTTAAAGATGAACAACGTTTATATCAACCCTTCCACACCCTCGACAATATTCGCAGGTACTTTGTTCGCGGTGTATACAATCCCATGCAGGATTGGGTCAGGCAAGATGAAGGACAACGGCTTGATGCTAAGGGTGCTAATTGGCGCGAGGCTTGGCATCCTGACCGGGTTCAAGTTTGGGCGCGATTTGATGATGATAGGAATGCGGTTAGCACGGCGTTGGATTGGTTTCACCAAGGTGAAGATTCTATTTCCCATCTCAGTATTAAACAGACTCATTTGACGGGAAAACTTAATAAAATTGGTCGGATGTGGCAGCGGATGTATCCTTGGTATGTTAAACGAGATGGGAGGTTAATCCGGCGCGGGTTTATTGAGTTCGTGACGATTTTTCCTGATTTGGAGGCGACTGGAGAAGATTTGGCAATACAACAGGACTTTTTACGGTTTCTTGAGGATATCAGTGATTTCGATCGCGTGTGGTAATCGGCAAAAATAAGACCTATAGGTATCCATACCCTAAACCCCATGACTGAACAACAACCCAGCATCTTAATCGCCAACATTGGCACGTCTGATCTGACCATTCAGATGTCATCGAGTTCCGATTATTTACCCGTGGGATTTGCGCGAGATGAACCCAATTTAAATAAAACAGTTCGAGACCTCAGTGACCCTCGTCAGACGACTTGGAATCAACGTCAAAAACTCATTTGTGAAACAATCTGCTCGGAACTTAAGGTTCTTTTTGATAATCACTATCGATTTTCCTTTCGAGACCTGACCCAATCTCTATTTTCTGCCTACGAGGACAACCCAGAAATTTGGAAACATCGCATTCGTCCGGGTCGTTTTTGGGGAATTGTCAAGACGGCGGTTGAACAATTCAATGTTCAACATATCTACTGCTTTGTGACTGACCAAACTTCACCTCACCGAGATGATACGATTTATCTGTTTGACATCCTCAAAAAGTGGCTGGAAGAAACCCTAACAAATTGTCCTAAAATTGAGAAAATTGTGATTCCCAAAGAGGTTTCTGCTGTTGATCAAGATGCGTTGTTTGATGTGTACTACCGTTTTTTGAATGCGGAATGCGATCGCCATCTCACAACCCTCATCAGCATCAAGGGAGGAACGCCACCCATGCAAACCGCATTACGAGTTCAAGCGATTTCCTCTCAAATTGAGACGCAAATTTACCTCGAACCGGAACTGAGCGCACAACGTATTTTAGACGGTGAACCATCTCCCTGTCGTCGCGTCTCCTATTGGCGGTATCAACGAACGATGAAATATCACACGGTGAAGCAACTGCTGCAACGATGGGATTTTGATGGCGCACGAGTGGTGTTGTCGGATTGGAAAGAGACGTTAGCTACCCTAGAAACTTCACAAACTGAGAACAGTGAAGCCTTGAACGCCAGTCAGGAATTGGTGGATGTGAATGTTCGTGCATTGGGAACGGCGGTGGCGTTGATGAATCTGGATGTACGGGGTGCGAAACAGGAACATGATAATCGTCTCGATACTATATCGGAGTTGGCCAATCAGTACAGTTATCCGCAAAATTCTCTATATCGTTTGCTCAATCTTCACACCCAATGCTGTATGTTATGGGAACTCGATCGAATTGCTGAGTTTTTTATCCGCATTGGACTGTTTTACGAGGAGGTGATTCACGATTTATTCCGACAACTCGACCCCAAAAATGGAAATTTTTATTTTGACCGCGTTAAGTATCCTGATGATTGGTATCTAAAAACTGACAAGGTTGTTGAAAATCCCCAACTTGCAAACCGGTTTTATCAACTTGAGGCAACGATGGAACGCTCAAGTTTAGTAGGGCAAATTAAGAAACAACGTTGTTTGGTTAACGGCGCTTGGGAAAAGCCACTAAATCAACGTTTCAAATTACCCGGTCGCCCGACAAAACGAAATTTCTTACAAGCGTTAATTGAAACTTACGTTGAGAACCATAAACAGGATTTAATGACTGAGATGATTGCCGCAATGGAAGCCTTAGATTATTGGTGTGTTAAACGCAATCAAATCATTCATGGTGCAAAGGGAATTTCTAAATTTCGCTTAATGGAAGCTTTGCAAGACGATCGCCAATTGGTTGGTGGCAGCAACCGGTCGATGAACTCCGATATCCAAGCAACGATTGGCTTAACTTGCGAACCGGATGAGATTTGCGATCGCATGACTGAGATTATTACCCATGCGTTCGCCATTGTGGGGTCAGATTTGCCGGAACCGAGGTTAGTCTCGTTAGCCCAAGGAACCAGTATCGCCAGTGCATCTGAGCCGTTTTATCTCTATTCTGATATTCGGGACTGGGTTATCCAACGCCTCGATCGCGATGTACAATGATAGAGTTTTCCAATTGAGTGATAACGCGAGCCTTGCTGAACTTTCCTTCAGCAATTAACATGACCAATTTGTAAGATTGCTCGTTGGTAAGTTCTAAAGCATGCCCGTTGAGTTGTATGAATGTATCCATAACGGCAAAAGACGTTCGTTTGTTGCCATCAACAAATGGATGGTTCATGATGATATGGAAAAGATAGGCAGCAGCTTGTGCTGCAATTGTAGGATGAAGTAAGTTTCCAGCAAAGCTGGCTTTAGGCTGTGCTAATGCTGAATCGAGTAATCCTTCATCGCGTAAACCATGACGACCACCAAATTTTTCAATTTGACGATGGTGGATTGCTAAGACTACAGGTTTTTCTATAAATTGTGGACTGACATCAGGAGTTGGCAAGACGACGATAAACCTCTTCTCGTTCTTGTTCGGATTTTAAATAAGCTTGCCATGCCGCATCAGTTTTAATGTCAACCCCACGGGAACCGGACGCAGTTTTAAGAATAATCTTACGTGAACTAGACTGGGATTCGAGGTGGACACTCACGAACTCTAGGACTTTAGCTAACTCAGCTTCGGATAACTGCTCGATTTTCTCAAGTAATTTTTCTTTGACGGTCATGATTTTTAGTTCAATCTCTAACTTAACCCAACTTACACGAAAGACTCCCCAAGTCGATAACAGCCAAAAACCCAGCTTCGGCAAGAAACTGGGTTGACGGGGGACTAATTCTCTATTTCATTCTCGTCTTCCTCGCCCTCAGAACAGTCTTCACTATCTTCCGAACTATTATTGTCGTCGTCTTCTTCTTCAGCCTCTTCGTTGTCTGGCAAGCCGGTCGTTTCCTCCTGTTCTTGCTCGTCATCTTCGTCCTTCTTGCGGCTGGAGAACCGGTCAAACCAGCCCCGGAAGGTGCGATCGTCGGCAACGGAAACGACCGCCGAACCAAGGTTCTGAACGGCAGTGCCGACATCTGGGGGTAAGCTACTGAGGGACGCGAACTGACATCCAGCCAGGATGCAGATCTTGAACACCAGTCCATTGTTAAGTGGGTTAGCCATGACGGAGTCCTCATTGTCTTGCGAGCGGCGGCTTGGTGACAAGCCGACACAAACAGTCCGTCTCGCTGAGGAAACTTCCAGATTTGGCTGTTTCCATTATGCCAAACTCAATTTTAATTTGTCAATCTTCTCCCGACACGATCGCCCCTCCAAACAGCAAGTTGACGGCCGTAGTCCGCCGGTGGAACCCCCCAGTCTCCTAGGGATATTGAGGGGTTCAGGACGTTAGGTGGTGCGATCGCTCCAACGACTCAGGCTGTGAACCAACTCCTCAAGGCGATCGCCCAGCAGCGGTTGACAGTCCCAGGCGCTACAGAACCCCAGCCAAGTTCGCGAACCACCGCCGCAACGGTGCAGCCAACGCCAGACAAAGCCATCGACAAACGCCGGACGCAACACCGCCACAGCATCACAGACGAGGGGAGCGTCGCAGTCTGTGGGACTGTGCAGGTAGCCGAGGTTGAGGTCAAGGTAGGCGCGGCTGAGGGCCAGTTGGAGATGGTGGTGGAGGAGAGACTCGCTGACGCGCAGCAGTTGGCTGAGGGACATCAGGGGGCGGGAACCGTTGAGTTGTAAGAGATAGGCGATGAGGGATTCTCGCAAGGCGCGATCGTAGTAGGCGGTGGCGGTGGCGTAGTATCCCCGCACCAGGTCCAAGGTTTCAGCGTCGTTGAGACTGTCGTGGAGGAGGGCCAACACCCGACGAGTGGCGGCCAGGGCGGGTGTTCCCTGGAGGTTGCTCAGCAGGTCGATCGCCTCTTTGAGATGATATTGTGCCAGCCATTGGGCCAGGTCGAGGTGGCTGCTGGGGGAGGCGTGACGGTTGAGGGGGGTGATTGCGGGATTCCAACGGCCACAGATGGCTCCCGTGCGATCGAGTTGCAGCAGGGGAATCTGTTGGCGTTGGATTTCCCGTTGGCTACGGCGATCGAGGTGGGTTCCTTCAAAGCAGATAATCTGTTGAATTTGGGAAATGGGATAACGGCCTGTGATGAGATGGTGATAGTGAAGCGTAAAGGTAGTGCGATCGGCCGTCAGTGTTGTTTGAGGTCGGGTTAAATATAAGGTCGTCATGGATGTCTGTAATCAGTGACAACATCCATGGTCTCTAGGGTGATTTGAGTTATGATTTGAGTTGTCTAGGGTCGAATACCAGAAACCGGGTTTCTTGGAGAAACTCGGTTTCTTACTCCTAACGTTTCGCCCCAACTCAATAAGAAATCAGCACCGGCTGGGGTTTTTTAAACTTTGTATTAGACCTGAATATGGTGGGTTATTTAGTGTCTAACCTACCTTTGGAAACGAAAAATTGGTTTAGCCAATTTTTCGTTTCCATTCATTCCGCTTCCGAAGAAGCGATTAGATGTCGTTTAGCTAAAGAGGTGAAAAACCTGTAATGGTTTCCATTCATTCCGCTTCCGAAGAAGCGATTAGGTTGCGACCTGCCTCCACAGTTCGAAACTGACGAAGTTTCCATTCATTCCGCTTCCGAAGAAGCGATTAGAACACTTTGTACAAGTAGCTAACGGTGAGGCTATTAGTTTCCATTCATTCCGCTTCCGAAGAAGCGATTAGATGTGAACAGCATCGTCATAACCAAATTTTCAATGACGTTTCCATTCATTCCGCTTCCGAAGAAGCGATTAGTTCACCGCCCATCGTTTCTGCGAGGCAGATCGCCTTGTTTCCATTCATTCCGCTTCCGAAGAAGCGATTAGCTGTTTGTTTTAATTGTCTCACTAGCCCTATTGGGTTGTGGTTTCCATTCATTCCGCTTCCGAAGAAGCGATTAGCTCCAGCATTGGTAGTTTTGCCTTTGCTTTTTACTTGTTTCCATTCATTCCGCTTCCGAAGAAGCGATTAGTCCACTAAGCGGGTTATCCTCCCATAAGAGGTAAAGTTTCCATTCATTCCGCTTCCGAAGAAGCGATTAGGTTTTTTGGTAGATGGGTGTGCTAGCTTGCAAAGCCGTTATGTTTCCATTCATTCCGCTTCCGAAGAAGCGATTAGTGATTGCTGCACTCCTACTCATTGTAGGAACAGCGTTTCCATTCATTCCGCTTCCGAAGAAGCGATTAGCGTGATCTCGGGGGTGCAATGCGCTCCTCCGCAAGTTTCCATTCATTCCGCTTCCGAAGAAGCGATTAGGGCAGGCTTTTACAAGCCTTACCCTGACCCGATTCTAACCTTATCGATCCAAGGAGGTCAAGCTTAACCCCCAATAATTGAGAATGAGGTGCAATAGCAACACAACCGATCGCCCCTCCGCCCAGTCTGCACAGGAAATACGTGGCACTCCACAGTAGAATCAGGGTTTCAGCCATCGCCTGACCCCCGTGGATGCTTATCCTTTCAAGCAAAACCATAAACTTGACTAATCACTAAACGTAGAATAGCCTTCTCCCAACTGACATCACAACTCACCTCACAACCTTAACCCACTCAACCCGCAAAAAACCCGCCACCATGACCTGGTTATAGCGCTGCCAGTCCTCCAACCCACCTCACTCATCGAGCCAACAAACTAGCAGCAACACTCGCTACCAACCCCCAAAACTCAAACCAAAACTCAAATCACCCCTCGCCACCATCAAAGGGTCGCATTCTCACCCCACATGAACATCGACCCACAACAACTTCGCATCGCCTGGCAACAGGTTCGGCGCGGAAGTCGCATGGCTGGCGTGGACGGTATTACCGTCGATTGGTTCGCCAGTATCCATCGCGACCAACTGCAACAGCTACAGCAACAACTCCACAGTGAGGCCTACCTCCCCCAACCCGCCAAAGGGTTTTACCTGCGCAAAAACAGCGGCGGCAAACGACTGCTAGGCATTTCAACGGTGCGCGACAGAATCGTGCAGCGATGCCTACTCCAAGACCTTTACCTTCCTCTCGAAGACCACTTCCTCGACTGTAGCTACGCCTATCGTCCCGGCCGGGGCATCAAACAGAGCGCCTGGCACTACTTTGAACTCTATCAAGAACGGCCCACTTGGACCGTTAAAGCCGACATCGCCCAGTTCTTCGACCATCTCTGTCACGGCATCCTACGGGCCGCCCTCGACGACCTCGACTTGGAAACCCCCAGCCATGAAGCCGTCCTTGTCAGAACGACTTTATGGCCCTGAACCCTGAAGACCCTATCAATCTTGAAGTTCGGGAACCTGATGCGTCTCATAATGTTCAATTAAAAGACCGATTATTTCCATCAATGAAGCAAGGGGATGGTGTTCATTTTCTCCAACTTCATCAATTAATCGATCTAGCCAATCAACCAAATACTGATAACTCGCGTCATCCCTGGGAACAACCAATTGATTCGCCAAAGGCTGCCATAATACTTGAGTTTCGTCAATGCTCAACATTGTTATTCTCTCCATTTTCCTAAATCATACTCTGTATGGGTCAGAACTGCCCGAATGTAAAGCTTTTGCCGATTATAATGAATTGCCGCTATGAGCCTCACTTTGTTGCCACCAATATTAAAAACCGTGAGATTATTGACTTGATCTGCACTGGGAAACTGATTGCGAAGTTCAACAAAAGATTTAAAGTTTCCTGCTTTCACTATTTTATACCAACGGGCTAATGCTTTTTCTGTGTCTGGGTACTTAGCTGCAAATTCATTAAGGCGTTTGCGTGTGATGACGTGCATCTTGAAAGAGGGGAATATCCTGTAGAGGGGCAGCGGCTTCTCTTTGAGTGGGCTATGCGCTGCTCAGCTTAACCGCTAGGAGCCCTGCACTGTACCTGGAGGGTCAGTGTCAGGAGGAATAGCGGGTTTGTCGATGGGGTTCAATGCCCCTGAGACAGACAGACTCCTAATGTATTGCCGCAAAACGTCGGTTTGATTGCGTTCCGTGAGTTCGCAATATCGGCTTAGATGCTCTTTTTCGGCATCCGAAATCCTAAGACTCATCTGTTTCATGAGTAGCAACATTATTCATATTTGCTATAATGATGCCATGAAAATCGCCTACCAGTACAAGTTATTGCCCACATACGAGCAACGATGCCGCATGGATAAGTGGCTTGATATGTTGCGCTGCCAGTACAACTATCTGCTGGCAGATCGTTTTGACTGGTGGGAGATGAATCGTTGCTCTGTGAATGCTTGCCCGTTGGTGTGCAGTATCGCTGAGCCGAGGGAGCAGCCCGAATACTATGGGCAAAAACGTTCCTTAGTTCGGCTTAAGCAAGAGCGAGAATGGTATAGCGATATTCACGCCGATGTCTTGCAGGACATGGTAAAGCGGGTTGACCTCGCATTGGCTCGATTTATTAAGGGCGATAAGAACGGAAAACGCAGTGGTAAACCCAGGTTCAAGGGAAAGGGCCGCTATCGCACGTTTGCCTACCAGCGGGTTAAGCCGGATTGCCTTCAAGGGAATAAGGTCACTTTGCCCAAACTGGGTGAAATGAAGTTTATCCAGCATCGTCGTGTCCCTGACGGGTTTGCCATTAAGCGGGCGTTGGTCACCCAGAAAGCCGACGGCTGGTACGTCACGTTAACCCTTGAAGACAAGAGTGTTCCCGACTTGCCAGTTATTGAGACACAGCCCACCGAAACCAATAGCATTGGCGTGGATGCAGGGCTGGAATACTTCGTCGCTTGCTCAGATGGAACCATGAAGCAACCCCCCAAGTTCTATCGACAGGCCGAAGAAAAGTTAGCCAAGCTCCAGGCCAAGCGAGATGTCAGCGCCAAGGGTTCTAAATCACGCCGCAAGCTGAATGAGCGTATCGCCAAGCTGCATCAACGCATTGCGAGGCAGCGCAAGCAGTGGCATTTTGAAACGGCTCAAGAGTTAATCGACAAGGCAGATGTCATCTTTGTCGAGAATTTGAACGTTTCTAATCTGACTCGACGTAACCAGCCGAAACGGGGGAAAGACGGGACGTTTCTCCCTAACGGGCAGGCGGCCAAGTCGGGCTTGAATAAAAGTTTTGCTGATGCTGGGATAGCAGGGTTCCTCAACGACATCCTTCCGTACAAAGCTGCAAAAGCTGGGCGGTTGGTCGTGAAGGTCAACCCCGCTGGTACCTCCCAACATTGCGCAATTTGCCTGAACCGAGTTCCCAAAGAGTTGTCTGACCGCTGGCATGAATGCCCTCATTGCGGGGCTTCTATGCCGCGAGACGTGAACTCTGGAGTACTCATCAAAAAAGTGGGGTTGGGCGTTCGCCTCACTATAAAACGCGAATCCCGTAACGGGAGGAGAAGCCCTCGCTGTAACGCGAAGCGGTCAGCGTAGGGAGTACGTCACTTATAACCTCTATGCCTCACTCCTACAACTCGATGATTTCACGCCGCCAGATGATCGCGGTGGGGTTTGTGCCATTTCCGGTCGTTCTCGGGAAACGGCGCTCATCTTGGGAGTTCAACCAGATTGGTCGATTGATGATGACGTGTTTATTGTTTGAGAGGGGACGCTTTGGTGAAACAACCGAGAGGAATTGGCATCAGGGAACGTCAGTTGATTCGCGCCTACTGTCATTGTCGTTGGCGTATGAGTCCCCAGGCGTTCTATGGGAAGTGGTCCGTGACTCAGGAGGAATTGGCTGAAATTTGTCGGCGTTCTCCATCGACGGTTCGCCGTTGGTTTAAGCGGGGACGGTATCATCGTCCCGCGACGGACAATGATTTGTTGCATTTGGCGTTGCTGGATTTTTTGCTGGAGGAGTTCGAGACCTTACCGCCGTCGGTGCGCGATCGCATTTGCCCGGATTTGTCGAGGTCACAGTGACCTGTCTTTTGTTGGAGTCTGTTTCTATGCTGGTTTCCAGATTCACCGTTCGGTGAGTCATCGCTTCTGCGGAAGCGGAATGAATGGAAACCCCATTATTCGGCGATCGTTCTGATACCGATCAACTGTCCCCGGTTCGGCTTGCAACTGGGGATTTTTTTTATTTGTATAATTTGAACTGATGTTTTATTTTCAAATGATAAGCATCCACGGGGGTCAGGCGATGGCTGAAACCCCCATTTTGTCGTGGAGTGCCACGTATTTACCGCCCAGTCGGGGGTTGAGTGGGTCTGGGGGGTTGCTTCTTGCTTTTCATTCTCAATTATTCAGGGTGATTCTTGACCCCCTCGGATCGATGGGGTTAGAATGTGGGCGTGGAGCGGGTCTCACAGACCTGCCCTCACCGTTTCTTCGGAAACGGAATTAATGGAAACACAATCGTATTCAGTGGTGGGGGGTATAAACAAGTCTCACCGTTTCTTCGGAAACGGAATTAATGGAAACCAGAGGACCTCTGCACTAAGGACCCACCCTTCCCAGTGCTCACCGTTTCTTCGGAAACGGAATTAATGGAAACTCTTACTTAGCGTCATACAGTCCCCATGGCACAGGGTTCTCACCGTTTCTTCGGAAACGGAATTAATGGAAACCCCATGGCACAGGGTTTGAATGCGGGTACATTCGCCCTCACCGTTTCTTCGGAAACGGAATTAATGGAAACTTACACCGGACTTGCGCCCGGTGGTTTTCGATGCCGCCTTGCTCACCGTTTCTTCGGAAACGGAATTAATGGAAACAGTTCAAGCAGCAGGTGCACTGGCTGTCATTTTTCTCCTCACCGTTTCTTCGGAAACGGAATTAATGGAAACACTCTCGGACTTTTTCAAGTCCGGTTTCGTAGTCATACAAAACTCACCGTTTCTTCGGAAACGGAATTAATGGAAACTTACGACCCACGCCAGAAAGCTCACGGTTTCCTCAGACTCACCGTTTCTTCGGAAACGGAATTAATGGAAACCGGGAACTGAGGGTTGAAGGGATCCGTCGCAGGATCCGCTCACCGTTTCTTCGGAAACGGAATTAATGGAAACAAACCGATTTTGCGAATAGACATGAAGTAGAACGTACCTCACCGTTTCTTCGGAAACGGAATTAATGGAAACGGTGTCGGATTTCTCGCGACCCGAATCCCAGCCGATGCACTCACCGTTTCTTCGGAAACGGAATTAATGGAAACAATAGAAGCTACTGATGGCAATCGTTGCACAGGGGTTCTCACCGTTTCTTCGGAAACGGAATTAATGGAAACAAAACGTCATTCCCCACTGAATAATGGGACAGTTGTTAACGGCTCACCGTTTCTTCGGAAACGGAATTAATGGAAACAACTGAGGGCCGAAGGGATCCGTGATAGGATCCTGATCGCTCACCGTTTCTTCGGAAACGGAATTAATGGAAACGCAGGGGCCCGATCGTCACGAAACATGGTAAACTCTCCTCACCGTTTCTTCGGAAACGGAATTAATGGAAACTCACATTCCGAAGCCTCACCGTTTAGCAAGGTTTCTCACCGTTTCTTCGGAAACGGAATTAATGGAAACTTCCCAAGGCGTTAGCCGAGAGAGATGCAACACTCAAAGCCTCACCGTTTCTTCGGAAACGGAATTAATGGAAACTGGTAAACTCTCCGTCCAAAACGTCGCATTCATATTTCTCACCGTTTCTTCGGAAACGGAATTAATGGAAACCTAACACGTCACATTCATTTTTGTTTGCGACGATTTTGCTCACCGTTTCTTCGGAAACGGAATTAATGGAAACTTTGGTTATCCCCTTCACCAGCAGGAATGTGCTGGTATGCTCACCGTTTCTTCGGAAACGGAATTAATGGAAACGCCCGATTTAGTGGAACCAAATCGGGCGTTTCCTATCTGCATAGTCCCTACAATTCTGAAACTTTCCGAGGTTTTTCAACCCCAACCCATCTCTTACAAACCTCGTTCCCGGAGAATCCGCGCCTTCACCAAATCCGGCGTTCCCGGAAAATCCAGTAACCTATCCAATAACTCCGACGACACCTCCCGTTCCTTCGCCACCGCCACCATAAACCTCTAATCGTCTATACTAATCCTAGTCGTCAAAGAGGCGATCGCCCCAGCCAGCCATAACATCACCAGCCACTCCTAACATCAATAGTTATCTCTAACCCCAGAAAGATGACATCAACCCTTCAACGTTTGAACATTCCCCAGAATGCGATCGCCCAACTATGCCAAGCCTATCACATTCGCAAACTCGCTCTATTTGGTTCAATTTTGGGCAATGATTTCCACGCTGACAGTGACATCGACATTTTAGTCGAATTCCATCCTGGAAAAACCCCGGGATTAGAGTTTATTGAAATCCAAGATCGCTTGAGTCAACTATTCGGCCGTCCTGTCGATCTGAACACGCCCCAAGACCTCAGCCGCTATTTCCGCGACCAGGTTCTTGCTAATGCTAAAACAATCTATGGGTGAACGCGATCGCATTCGAGTTCAACATATGCTCGATGCTGCCAACAAAGTCATTTCAGCGACCCAAAATCGCCAACGTGCTGACCTTGATCGCGATGAAATCCTAGCTCTTGCCATCGTCCGTTTGCTCGAAATTCTGGGTGAAGCTGCCAAAAATGTCTCAGAAGCAACCCGTCAAAGTACCCCCCATATTCCCTGGAGACAAATGGCCGGAACCCGCGATCGATTGACCCACGCCTACTTTGACGTCAATCTTGATATCATCTGGACGATCGCCACTGAAGATCTCCCTACCCTCATTCCCCAACTCGAAGCACTACTGGAGACTCTCACCCCGTGAACTTGAGGGCAAATAGCCATCCCCTCCTAGGAGTAGGGAGGTTCTCCTACAAGTGTGGTTTCAAACGTGAAACTTCACTCTACATCCCTCGTTCCCGGAGAATCCGCGCCTTCACCAAATCCGGCGTTCCCGGAAAATCCAGTAACCTATCCAATAACTCCGACGACACCCCCCGTTCCTTCGCCACCGCCACCACCAACGCCACTTGATTCGCCGCCGGAAGGGGTGACTGGGAATTCAAGCAATCCTCAACCACCAACCGCCTGAGAAAATCCGGGTCATATTTCCCCAACTGCACCAATAACCCTGTCATCATCGTGCGATCCACTTTCCGCTTAATATCCACCCCCTGAAACAAACGCCGTGTCCGCACCTGCAACGGCAACACCCACGACGATTGTTCCTGCATCGCCAAACGATGGAGGGCCAAAAACGCCGCACCGGCTACCGGATTCAGCAAAGCCGGTATCTCCACCAAGCGATCAACCTTCTCCCAAACCGCCTCAGCCACCGCCAACGCCACCGTCTCACCCCGCTGCTGCACCTGATAGACTAGAGTTTCGAGCAACTGAAACAGAACCTGATAGACTTCCGGCCGCTCCTCATCCCGCACACAGCGAACCAGTTCCAACACCTCCTCCTGAGTGCCATCGCCGGCCCTAAGCCCCTCAACCGCTGCCGCCAGTAGATTCTGCCGCACCCCCACCAGGGGCGACGCTAAGCCTGACGCCACCGACAAGAGGGCAATTCCTCGCTGTTCCGCCACCGCCAACACCGCCCAAGATGCCGTCAAGGCCACCTCTCGGGATGGGTCTTCACAAGCAGCCAACAGGCGCTGTAACGCCCCCTCGTCCCCAGCCTCGGGTCCCTCCTCAGCTAAAGCGCGATCGCCCTTCACCCGCAACAGACGCGCCTCTTTTAACTGCAACTGCCCTAACCAGGGTCTCACCGCCTCCGGCACAATCTCCAGCTTCTTCAACACGCGCCTGAGCAACTTCTCCGGTAACGTCGGCAGCACCCCCATCAATAGCTGTCCCCAGCGATCGCCCAAACTCCTCGTCTCCCCAATCAGGCGATCGCAGGCCGGAATCAACTCAAAGGGGCGATCGCCCAAGCGTGGCGCAATCCATACCAACATCAGCAACTTCACCCCAGCATGACAACCGGTCAGTTGCGCCAAAAGTCCCGCCACACTGGACAACCGACTCTCCTGGATATCCGCCACCGTCCACTGGCGCATCGCCGCCGCCACTGCCTCCCCACCCCCGAACTCAATGGCATACTCCAACGCCAAAATGGCCCGTCGAGGATTGCCCCGTTCGGCAAACACCAACCCCAGCAATTCCTGCAACCGCGCCCCATCTGCCACAGAAGCCTTCCCCAGCGCCCCCGCCACCGACTCCATCCAGCGTTCAGGAATCGCCGCCGCCAACACATCCCGCCAACTGCTTCCGAAAGGTGTATCCCCCTGCTGAAACAGGGCCGGAAAGGTCAAGATGAACAGATTTAACGCCGCCTCCCGTTCCTCAAAAGAATTGCTTGGTGGTTGCGCCGTCGCCATCACCATAAACGCCACCCGAGCCGTATCGGGGGTTTCAGGAAGAGCGTATAATTCCCAGACACGACTACGCCCGCTCGAACCGACCTCGAAGTACCAGCGCCGCAACACCGCCAAACTCTCATCATCGAGTCGGCCATATCCCTGCTGGCGTACTCCCATGACAAAGGCACTGAGGAACTGTCCAAAGAGGTTCAAGCGGGCATTTTCATTGTCCTGAAACTGGGTTTGAATGGCGCAAAAGAGGCGATCGAGCTGTTCCCCTTGCTGTTCCCCTAGCCTCAGCCACCAAAAACTACAAAGTTCTACGGCTTTGTTGGCAAACGCCGTTTCCACATTCTCCAGAACGCTCAACACCAAGCGCCAGGCCACCTCAGCTCGTTCAACAGGTGCGGAATTGGCGACCACCAGCAAGGTCTCGCGATAGGTTCCATCTTGGGTTTTTGCCCAGTCGGATAAACTCGCAAGGACGCTGCTGGTTTCGGGTTCTTGACGGGCGATCGCCGCCAGGGCCAAAGCCCGAAACGACAGCAGTTCCGCCCGAGGCAGCAGCGCACTGAGACGCTGAAACTCCCCAAAGGAGACCAGAACCAGCAATTGGCGAAAAATTGTCCAGAGATAGTAGGGAAGCCGATCCTGCGCCGCTATGCGAGCGATCGCCCCTTGTTTTTCCCCCTCCCCTTCCGCCGTCTGCGTCAGCCAGCGGGCGATCGCATACTCTAAAAAGGTTTGGTGAAAAAAGGCAATACGTCCGTTACCGATATCCTTGAGAACACCATCACTACGAAGGGCGCGATAGGCGTTCTCCCTCGTCTCCTCCAACTCAAGATCCGTATCGTAGAGAAAATCCCGTAGGCGATCGCGGGACTGGCGATAAAGCTGTCCCGCCAAATTCAAACACAGCTTGACTTTGAGGCGACCAAGCTGGGGTTCATGGTGGCGCGATCGGGCGATGCGCCAAGTCCAATAGGTTTCGTAGAGTTGACTGACCGTTAAATCCTCGGGAACCCGCCCTAAGTCGGCAAACAAATCGCAGCATAGGGCTAACATTAAGGGATTACTGACAATTTCCCGCAGAGAGGCGAGATCGGCGGACAAGGCCAGCAGATTTTCAGCAAACGCCTCTCGCCGTTCTAGGGGTTCGTAACCCGTTTGAGTCTCCAAGAAGGATCTCGTAATCTTTGATTCAACGTTGAGATGAATCGCGGCAACAACTGTAGTATAATAGGGAGACACTTCAAGGTAAGTAGGCAGCGTAAAAACTTTGCCATTAAGATGGTATCGTGCGTCAACCCGTCTAACGACTTGGTAGCTTATGAGGACTTGAAAGTGTCACACCTAGTAGGAATTATATATTCCGCTAAAAAGTAAGTACCGTAGGGCATACGGGAATTCACGCCTGATGGAGATATCGACCTCTGCCTTGGTGGGGAAACTCCTCAAGGTAAGCCGAGTCGTAGAAAGAGGAAACCCCATCAGTGATGGTGGGAATCCCACGCTATATTCTTTGAATTAGCGTGGGAGGATGTCAACCAGTCCGGGCGATATTGTGGGCGATTGTCTGCCGAAGGACTCCCGGATATTGAGCGCCTCGTGGCCCAGGTCGAGCGATCGCGCGATCGTCAATTCGTCCTCAAACAAGCCCAGCAAATCGTGTCCGGGAAACTCCACAACTGTCGTATCTTGCTGCAACGGTTGAATCGGTCTCGTAGCGATGCCGAAATTCGCGTCTGTATCGCGCAACTGAAGGACTGGGGCGATCGCGCCTTGGAATCCCCCACCCTCGACGGCCTACTCGGTTGCGAGGGCCAGGGAACTCGCGTCTATTTCCAGGGACTAGGACGCTGTATCCGGCCACCCTTCACCTTCTCTGGCCGCAGCCGCCGTCCCCCCACGGACCCGGTGAATGCCTTACTGAGTCTGGGCTACACACTTCTCTATCAAACCGTCTTTTCTCTGGTTCGGGCCGTGGGCCTACATCCCCATTTTGGCAACCTCCATGTTCCCAGTTCCCGCTACGCCAGTTTGGTGTCGGACTTGGTGGAGGAATTTCGCGCCCCTTTGGTGGATTCGGTGGTGCTGTCTCTGGTGAATCGAGGGGGATTGCAACCCGATGACTTTTTCCCGGCTGATGTGCGGGGTGCGGTGTATCTTCGTCCGGCGGGGTTGAAGCGTTTTTTGACGGCTTGGCAACAGCGGTTACAAACGTCGGTGACTCATCCCCAGGTTGGTGAGCCGGTTTTGTATGTGCGGGCGATCGAGGTTCAGGTATGGGACTATGTGGCTTGTTTGGTGGGGGAGCGATCGCTATACTGTCCGTTTCGCTGGAAGGCTTGAGGGTTAAAATTAAGGGAAGTGGTATTGACGGAGTAGGCGATTTTGGCTCTGAGATTAGCTAAGGTGATGTTTTATCCTCAATTGATAAGCGTCCACGGGGGTCAGGCGATGGCTGAAACCCCTATTCTGTCGTGGAGTGCCACATATTTCTTACTGCATCTGGGTTTGCGGGGGGTCGGACAGTGGGCTATTGCGTCTGATTCTCAATTGTGTGATGCCTTTCTTGACCCCCCCGGATCGATGGGGTTAAAATTCAGACGTGGAGCGGGTTCTGCGAGCCTGCCCTCACCGCTTCTTCGGAAGCGGAATTAATGGAAACAAGCTGAAAGATAGAAAGACTAAGAGCTAGAGCCAAAGCTCACCGCTTCTTCGGAAGCGGAATTAATGGAAACGTTGTCATTATAGTAGTTAAAACTTTCTAGCCTTTACCGCTCACCGCTTCTTCGGAAGCGGAATTAATGGAAACATCACAAAGAGCCTCCCAATCTCGTGGAAGGAGAGTTTCTCACCGCTTCTTCGGAAGCGGAATTAATGGAAACTATAAGTATCAGAATAGATACACTGCCAAACACCATCCTCTCACCGCTTCTTCGGAAGCGGAATTAATGGAAACATTGGGAGTTGTTGTTCTCCTCATGGCCGTTTGCAGGCTCACCGCTTCTTCGGAAGCGGAATTAATGGAAACAAATTGAGCCACCGTTAAATAGCGTTCGGACCCGTCCTCAACTCACCGCTTCTTCGGAAGCGGAATTAATGGAAACTATTGGAGGGTAAAGTAGTGAGCTTGCACTACTTCCCCATTCTCACCGCTTCTTCGGAAGCGGAATTAATGGAAACTCGAACCGAAGCTGCTTCCCATTCGTCCGCTCAATCTCACCGCTTCTTCGGAAGCGGAATTAATGGAAACCCGACGAAGACTACTTCGATCTCGTCATTGAAAATTTGCTCACCGCTTCTTCGGAAGCGGAATTAATGGAAACCACCGGAGTACAGCACCACTAGGCTCTTGTGAACTAACAGAGCTCACCGCTTCTTCGGAAGCGGAATTAATGGAAACACCAAGGTCGTAACCGTAACGAGAGCTAGAGTAGTAAAAAACTCACCGCTTCTTCGGAAGCGGAATTAATGGAAACAAAGCTAGCCAGTGGCAATTAGGATTGAAATGATTCGCTCACCGCTTCTTCGGAAGCGGAATTAATGGAAACTTGCTGGGTGCAAGGATTTTGTTGTCCGGATACAGCTACTCACCGCTTCTTCGGAAGCGGAATTAATGGAAACCAGGAATGTTAAGAACTCACCAAACCCCGACCAGTCTCACCGCTTCTTCGGAAGCGGAATTAATGGAAACCTTTATAGAACTCTTTGTAAAACGAGCAAACAAAGAACTCACCGCTTCTTCGGAAGCGGAATTAATGGAAACCGCCAATGTAGATGACTACAATCTCATCGTTAAACACTCACCGCTTCTTCGGAAGCGGAATTAATGGAAACGGAGTATCCCCCTTGATCAGGCTGGGTGATGCCTACTCACCGCTTCTTCGGAAGCGGAATTAATGGAAACAACCCGGTTAGTGGAGACATGCTCCGGAATGGATCCCGCTCACCGCTTCTTCGGAAGCGGAATTAATGGAAACGTTCGACGGACTCCTGGACGGGCTTGTCAGTACAGACGCTCACCGCTTCTTCGGAAGCGGAATTAATGGAAACGGCAATTGACAGTGGTTATGACGGTAGCTATTTGCCTCACCGCTTCTTCGGAAGCGGAATTAATGGAAACTCTAGTTTCGAGGGCGGTTTTGCGACGGATTGCCGCAGCTCACCGCTTCTTCGGAAGCGGAATTAATGGAAACTTCTGTTATACTAACGACCTCGATTGTGTTGTCGAGAAGTTCTCACCGCTTCTTCGGAAGCGGAATTAATGGAAACACCATACCTACGACACTAACTAAACCTAAAAGAATTAGGTCTCACCGCTTCTTCGGAAGCGGAATTAATGGAAACCAACACAGGATAAGCGATGAAACTCTGTAATTGCCTCGTCTCACCGCTTCTTCGGAAGCGGAATTAATGGAAACTGGAAAGATTTACATAAAAAACCTCAATACCCAACCACTCACCGCTTCTTCGGAAGCGGAATTAATGGAAACATAAGGGCCCCCCTCTTCTCGAGTCTCGAGAACGTACTCACCGCTTCTTCGGAAGCGGAATTAATGGAAACATCAAAAGAATCCAGTACTTGGTTTTGAGGCTCTTCTCACCGCTTCTTCGGAAGCGGAATTAATGGAAACCGGAATCGTTGTTCCGTTCTTGGATCTCGGCGAGGGCTCACCGCTTCTTCGGAAGCGGAATTAATGGAAACTTGACACGAACATCGTATTCAGTGTTGCATTTCTTGCAAATCTCACCGCTTCTTCGGAAGCGGAATTAATGGAAACGTTGTACGCAGACATGCATTTCCGTTTTCGTCATAAATCTCACCGCTTCTTCGGAAGCGGAATTAATGGAAACCAAAAACCACCTCGATTTCATCATTGAAGATTTTTTTCGTCTCACCGCTTCTTCGGAAGCGGAATTAATGGAAACTCATGGCCGTACCACCGGTCCACGGTAACGTACCAGACTCACCGCTTCTTCGGAAGCGGAATTAATGGAAACATCAAACAATTTTGCCAAGCGGTCAGCTTCGCAAAATCTCACCGCTTCTTCGGAAGCGGAATTAATGGAAACACCAAAGAAATTTGCAAGCTCGGTATGGTGCCAGCCGCTCACCGCTTCTTCGGAAGCGGAATTAATGGAAACTCTGAGAAGTGTTGACGACCGGTAGACACGTCGCGGTAGGCTCACCGCTTCTTCGGAAGCGGAATTAATGGAAACGAAAAATTGGTGCGTGACCAATTTTTCATTTCCTGATTAAGTTGAATAATTGTGATTTCTCTTCGCGATGAAATCCGAAATATTGCACCACAATTCGGGTCGAATATCAGAGACCGGGTTTCTTGAAGAAACTCGGTCTCTTAATCGGCTATTTATCCTCACTCGATTCACTCAGAGGTGTTCCGGGTCAATTCCCAATTCCTGAAGTTTAGCCCTTAGTTTGGCATTAGCTTGGCGTTCAGTTTCCGCCCGTTGCTGTTCCCGGTCTGCTCGCTGCTGTTCACTCTCCGCCACTTCTTCCGGCGTGGGAACCAGAAGCCCCTCGGGAGTAAAAAAGCGCAAACGCTCCTCATACACCCCTAAATACAACCCCAATTGCTGACTCCAACGCCATCCCGACTCATTGGCTTCTAGGGGATGATAGAGTCCATCAAGTAAATGAAACCCTTGAAACTCCAAACTCTGAGGGTCGAACCAAAAATAATCCGGAGTTCTAAAAATATCTTGATAAATCTGTTTCTTGAGTCCGCGATCGCCTTTCGCGGTACTGTCCGAAAGAAGTTCGATAATCAGATTGGGATATTTCCCATCTTCCTCCCAAACCACCCAACTACGGCGAGGCTGGTTCGAGGTATCGCGCACCACAAAGAAATCCGGCCCTCGGAACAATTCCGATTTTAGTTGACGCAGACTATAGTGTATCGTGAGATTCCCGGTACAAAAATAATCCTGACGGTCTCTCCAAAGCCAGTTAAGACAGCCCATCAGTAGCCGTAGTTGATGAAGGTGTAGAGAACTTTCCAAGGGAGGCTCGTCACTGGGGAGGTCACTGGGAGGAAACACAATCTCGTCAGCCGAAACCCGGTCCGTAGGGGCGAACGGCTGTTCGCCCTCCCCAGTCGTCTGCGATAAGTCAGAAGGGGAAGCGGACATCACAGTAATGGGGAAATAAACTGATTTGAGTCTAGCAGAGCCCTCTCCAGAGTCCGCCAACCCCATCCCTCCCAGACGGGTGAGTGGAGATTGCAGCAATACAACCCCACCTCACCCGAGATGAACCGAAACCTAGCCCACTAACTCCGCAGCCCGTTTGCTCAGATTTTCCGCCGTAATGCCATTAATGGCCATCACCGCCGCCGCACTGGCTGCCGTGTCGCCACGTTTCCAAGCAAACACATCCCGAGGACTATTACTGCGTAACATTACCGGTTCCAACATGGCACTCGAACCCCCCGTCACCGCCAACAGACCCTCTCCGTCAAACATCTCGGCAAAGCTGGCATCATCCATAAAGCCACTATCCTTCTGACTCGACATCTCCCACGCCACATCCGAGGAACGATAGAGACGGCGAGGACTGACCACCGCCACAATTTTGCTGCCAATGCCTTGCTCTTGCAACTGTTGCGCCGCCTCAAACACCGGCAACAAAACCATATCCCCCAACACCGCAAAGACCACGGTTTTCTCGCCGGGAGTCTCCTGCAAGACCACGGCCCCATCTTGCAACGCCTGACGGGTTTGCGCGAAAGTCGTGCGAATCGGCAGCGGCGACTTACTGGCGGTAATGGTAATCCCTTTATTCTTCTGTCCCACGGCCCACTCATAACAGGCTTGAATACTATTGGCATCCACCGGGAAGAGGGGGAAGACATTGCCATTACGCATCATGGCGGCAAAATAGTTTTCAATCTCGGGCCGTTGGTGAGTCCAGCCATTACGTCCCTGTTCCAAGGCCCCCGCCGTAAATAGGGTAATGGTGGACGGGGTGGGACGGCGCAATTCCGCCATGGCTTGGGTCACCGTCTGCCAAATGGGGAGACCATTGACGACAAAGGACTCATAGGAACACCACAGAGTTCGTCCACCAAACAGGGCTTGTCCGGCAGCTAAACCCGCACAAGCATCTTCACTGAGGGGTTCATAGACTTGACCCCCCGGCTGTTGGAAATAGATGTCGTCGGTGGTGGGGTGAATGATATTCAGGGCAATGTTGATATTGTTAATCCCAGAAGCAGCATTGCCGTCGGCGTTGGTGACGACGAAATCGGGGTCTTGTTTGCCCACATAGCCCACCAGTTCCCCCATGGCGGTGGTGGCCACCTGTTTATCGCCACCAACGGGAAACTCAGTCAGGGGTAAGGTTCCTAAATCGGGTAACTCCCGTTCAAACTCGGTAACCACGGTTTTGGAGGCGGCCCCACCGCCGGCCCGTTCGTAGTTCGTCCGCACTAATTGCCAGGCTTCAGGAGTAAGGGCGCGGGCTTGCAGGGCGTTGGCGATATAGTCTTTTTCGACGGTATCTCCGGGATAGAGGTTATGGGATTGGGCGCCCCGTTTGTGAACGCCAGCCCCTTTGAGTTGTTTGACGATTAACACCGTCAGGGTTCCGTTGAGGGCAGACTGGGCGGCTTTCTGGACGGCTTCGAGGAGGGCTTGGGTGAACTCTAGGCGTTTTTCCAGGGAGAATTGGGTGCTGTCGACGTAATCGCCGGCCTGGTTGGCATCGTCGTAGTCTTTGGCATCAATGAGGATAATCTCTTGGAAACCGTTTCCTGACCAATACTCCCGCATTTCGGTGTTGGTTTTGGTGGAAACCATGCTGTGGTGTTCTTGGCTATAGCCGTTCCAGACCAAAATGGGCAAGAAGTTGGTGACGTTGGGGTAGGCGGTGTTGAAGTGACCGAAGCTACTCATCACGTAGGGTTCGCCGATGCCGCCATCGCCGATGGTGACGGGGAAGAGAACGCCGGGGTTGAGTTTCGCGCCGGCCATGGCGAAGTGTTGCCCTTGGCCGAGGGGACCGGCGGGGTTGAGGAGGCCGGGGATTTGCCCGGAGAGGTGGCCGAGGAGGCCGTGGGTTTCCCGGAAGCGATCGCGCAACTGTTGGACGGTGCTGATGCCCATGTCTTCGAGGGAGCGATCGAGGAAGACGTTACTGTAAAATCCGGGGGCATGGTGTCCGACTTCGGTGATGATGTTTTTGTAGCCCAACATCACCAGGGCGGCGATCGCATCGGAGATACTGGCAAAGCCGCCGGGATGGCCGGAGGCTTTACTGGAGGTCACTTGTAAGGTTAAATAGCGCAGGGCATCGGCGGCGAGGAGGGTTTGATAAACGGCGGCTTTATCACCCAGGTCGGCAATGGCCGTTGCACCTTCGGCAATGGCGGGCTGGCTGCCGTAGTCATCCCAGCCGGGGAGACGGTCGGCAAAAAATTGAATACCTTGACAAAATTCAGGAGCTGTGGTAGGAGCGGAGGGAGTGGCTGCGGTCATAGGGAAATGCTTATTTCTAAAATTCGGCAATCTTAAAGGATATTTTAGCGGCTTTGGTAACTTTAACAACAGAAAAGTTGTTAAAGCATCAGCCAGGGAGATTAAAAATCCCATAAATTAAGACAATCCCCACCGCCGTTAGGATGACACTCATGATGAGAATCCACCATTTCTGGGGGTGGTAGGTATTGAGTTCGATCGCCCGGCGGATGTCAAAATAGTTCTTAGTGGCGATCGCCACCATGACCAATCCCAACCCACAAGCAAGTAACCCCAACAGCCAACTTTGACGCACCCCCAGCATCCCTTCCGGGAGAATTTCATCAATCCGGGCCAGGACAATCCCCAACCCCATCAACCCCAAAGCGGTTCGCATCCAAGCCAGATAGGTGCGTTCGTTGGCCAGGTGATCCCGAGTTCGTGAGGCGGAACTGGGGGAGGGAGATTTGGGATCTGAGGTCATCAGTGAAGCCACTCCAACAGAACAGCGCGACATTGTAGACAGGTCAGTTCCGTCAATAATGCCGCGATACCCGCCTCACTGCAAGGATAGGTCAGCAGGTCTCGGGAAAGGGTCTCAGGCTGAAGGTCAACTTCAGCCATAAAGCCAAACAGCCGTTGATTGGAAAAGGAGCTATTAATGGGCCAACCCTGGTCGTTGAGAGGGGTAAGGTCTAGGATTTGCTCAGGAACTAGGTTCAATTCCCGAGAGACAATCGCCTGGGCCGCCGCCTGGGGGCTAGTATCTGGAGGAATGCGTCCACCGGGGAAGTCGAGGCTGGCTTGGGCGATACCGGGACGATAACTGGGGGGAGGAAGCAGGAATTGACCTCGGGCCTGGGTGACAATGACGGCGGAGTCGGCTTTTTCAACTCGCCAGTAGTCTAAGAGGCGATCGCGATCGTCCTGTAAGCGTTCGCCAATCAGAGTCAACCAGGGCGATCGCATCTCGAAAAGTTGTGCCAAAGTGGTCCAAGGTTTCGTCATGGCGATCGCCCCCCAAGTCTCTACAGCGGTTCTCTATAGCAACCCTACACAAACACAAACAGCGTCACAATAATCTGCAAACTCAACAATAGCGGCCAATAGATAAGTTTCGGCAAGATATTGTTGTTATATTTCAACAGAGCATTCTCTGAGCCTTTGGCGACCATAATAGCATTAAAAACAACCACCAAAATCATGATATACAACACAAAATAGAAGTATTCAATATAAATAATTCCACCCGTTGCCAACTGACTGCGAAGATTGATTTGGTCGAGAATCAGGATAAAAGAAAAGGGTGCATCTCAGTTAGGCGCGATGAGTATATTTACTCAGGACAAATGGGTGTACTTGGAGTAATTAAGCCGCCAAGTCCCCATTCAGGTAAGCACAGCGATGCTTCAACACCTTTGGCACATTCTCCTCTCGCCATTGTGCCCCAGGCAATTTCACCCTGAGTCCAATTTGTTTGACCAGGGACTCGACTTGACCCGAACCAATTGAATGTCCCGCTTCCTGCCAGACCTGGTAGTCAATGATGCGCTTAGAATGATGCTTCAAATAGTTGATAAATCTCGTAGCTCCCCGACATCGCTCTTGGCGCAGATAGCGAATCACCTGACGGGTCTCCCCTCGCCACAACAAGGCTCGTATCCGCGATAGCTGGGCAGCTGTGCCTTGTACCTTATGAGCATTCTCCATCAGATGATACCAATCGAGGACTTCGATACGTTGCTCTGGTGTCCCGATACCGTCAAAAATGTTCCAGACCCCATCATGACCATCTCCGAGACTGATAAATAGCTCGGCTAGTAGCTGGATATTCACCCAGTCGATTAGTCCTTCATTATCTTTAAAGAACGCTACACCTCCATGCTCGTGGACATTTAAGGCTTTGTACTCTCGCCACTGACCCGGTTGACCCTCCTCAGTTCGAAGGCGAATCATCCCACCATCGAGGCTGAGTTCCTCTATTGGTTCAGTGACCTCGACCTCACACCAGTCCTCTCGCTGGACAAAGCGTTGGAGCGTACTGTGGGAAATGCTCAGCCCAGTCAGCATGGCGATATCTTCTTCGGCTCTTTGGTAAGAGGCGTTGGCAGTGACAACGGCACAACACTTGAAAAAATAGGGACTCCAACGAGTTCTGGGTTCGACTTGTAGTTGTTGGGCTTGAGCTGTGGTGAGGGTGAGTCGGCCCAGGATGCTGGTTAGGGTGCGTTGTTTTCCGGTCGGTCGGTCGGTCGCCGCGTTGATAAAAAAATTCCCAGTTGAGGCAAAACATGTTCTTGGGCTTGAGCTCGAACGTTTTTCTCAATGCCTTCGAGGGTGGTCAGTTCAGCCGGGTCAGCTTCCTGGTAGAGAATCTTGGCAATTGCATCAAGATGTTGTTGGAGTTCAGCCTGCTTTTGAGGATTCATGGCTCAGGGGTGGTCAACAAGGCCTCCATTGTAATAGATGGACTGTTTCGAGGGAAACTGTCATTGAGTATAATTACTCACTCGCCTAACTGAGATGCACCCAAAGAAAAGCCCCCGGAGGCGCCAATCACCCCCGACGCACTAAACCCGAGTTGATTATCATCAGTCTTGTAGCGGACTAGATATTGAACCCCAAATAATAAGCCCGAAACCACAATGACGCGCATCATTTTAGTAATGATAACCATCAATAAATCCCGTTCTAAATCCACCTCAAAATAGAGTTCCGGGAAATCTTTCACCTGGGTTTCCCCCAAGAAGCCAAAATTGGAGTTGTAGCTATTGAACCGGTAGCGGAAAAAACTATGTTTAATGTTCCAACCCGGTAGCACCATATTCTCACTAACTTCTAGCCCCGGAAGCGAGAGAGGAACCAGCAAGTCATAGGCTCCTAAATCTGGGGTTAACATTACATGCGAGGCAAAATCTTGAGGCCAAATTCGTAACCAACCCTGTTGACTATCGAAGGGATATTTACTATAATCAAAAGTCTGGCGAAGTGTTGCCTGAAAATACCAACCAATCAACTCCCCATTTGGCAAGTCTTGGCGATAAGCTTCCTGACTGCTAAAGGCGATCGCCTCGGGTAAGACAAAGCCCCTTGAAATTCCTTCATGAAGGTCATCATCATAGCGTTGCCAAATATATCCCGTCACAAAGAAATCATTGGCACTTTTGAACTCCATCGACTGAAGAAATACCCCAGTCGGCAACGTGATCGGCTCAGATAGTCCCTGTGCAATATTTTTTTCACGTTGACGCTCTAAGAATTGCTGTAGACTCGTCTCTGTGACTAATGGGGGCGTTGTATCCTGAACCACTGAAACTTCCTGCATCTCCAACAGCCAGATCGCCAGAAGTCCCAACGCCAGAACGCCCGATACCGACATCGAGAGTAGCCAAAGTCGTGAGATCTGATGACGATGGGGAGGTAACGCCACCACAAGCGCGAACACAACCCCTGACATTAACAGAAGGCTTAAAAGTGTCAACTTGTTGGTTAGAGCAACTGTATTGCTAAAAATATCATCTCGAAAAAGCACCACCCCAACCGACCAATCTGTTGAAGGAATCGCTTGATAAATCATCCAAGAGGGCGCACCTCCGTCCCGTTTCTGGACTCCCGATTCTCCAGAAATCATGTCTTGGGCGATCGCCTCAAGATCCGAATCATTAAACTCTTGCGCTAAGTCAAAAATAGACCGTCGTTGTTGAACAAAACTCAGGATTGGGTGGTAAATCAACTGACCCGACGACGTGATCACAATTGGATAGCCAGTCGTTCCTAAATCAAAGGATTGAAAAAGCTGGCGTAACTGATCGAGATCATAGTTAGCATAGACAATTCCACTGGGGTCAGGAGCGTCGGGTTCAGGTAGCGTAAAGGGAACACTATATTCAACGACAATTGAGTTGATAATTGTACTCAACGCCGGTTCACTCCATTGCGCTCCCTCTAATAGAGGCGTACGATAGGAGTTAGTCTCAATGTAGTTAACGAACTCCTCCACATCAAACCGCTCAAACCGCTCCACCCCTTCCGTCAGCAGCCGCTTAAAGTTCGGATGAAATAGCTCGCGCTCCTCACTAAAAGCATAGGGTTCGTAGGCCGCAGAGGTTGCGGAGAAGCTGGGGTTCGCCCTGAGGATTTCTTCAAGACGGGCCTCCAGCTCAGCATTCCTTAACTCCCCAGAACTAAGATCCTCAGCCAACCCCTGAACAGTCGTTTCCAGATGCTCCAGTTCTGCATTGAGTTCGAGAACCGCGTCATCGAGTTTCTCCTGAGCTGAATTAAGAGCCGTTTGAATGGTTCCATAGCGTTGACGCCAATAGGAGACGGCGGTGATTCCGGCTCCCAAAAAACTTGCCAAGCTCAGCACTAAACAGCCTCGAACCAACCAGTCCACTTTAGTCGTCGGGGGAGTGGCGAGGCGAGTCCAAATCCTGATGGTCATGAGTTAAAACCGAGCTAACACTCTCGGAGTGAACAGTCGAACGGATCAACGCAAGAATTAGGACAATCTTCGGGATGATCTAATAGGAATATCCCAGCCATTGGCTCAATCGCCTAAGCTGGGATAAGGTCGGTCTCGCAATAGAAACCCTCAACGGTCAATGGCCATCACGTGGCCCGGGGAGAAATGGGTTCCCCCGGAGGTGCTTTGAGATTTTGTAATTTGGGATCATTAATCTCCGGCGGTGGTGGAGCCGTTACATGAGCTTTCCCAGACGCACTAGAGGACCGAGGGGGTTGAGAGGTGATGGGGGCTGGGGTTGGCCCAACATCATCACCGAAATCATCCCCAAAGGGATCACTGGTGAGGTCGTCATCATAGCGAGGGAGAGTACTCGGTTCATTGAAACCGGCTGGCGTTCTGGGTTGAGCCGGAACCGGTGGCCGCGATCGCGGGGGTGGCGGCGGTGGGAGCGGTCGGCTCTGTCCGAGTTCCTGAGCCAGTTGTGAGAACCGAGTGTTGACCTCGGCACTACTTTGACCCTGTTGTTGCTGAGCTTCTTCGAGGACTGCTGTAATCGCCGAGACATCTTCTTGAATCAGATGTTCAACGCGATCGGCAAAACTACGATACGCCGTGCTATGACAGGACGAGTCACGATAGGGGCCACTCAACTGGAAATACTGCCAGCCCTCAGTTTTGAGCATTTCGGCGGTTTTCCGATACTGGGACCAACGTTCCCCATAATGGAAAAACTCTTCAACCGAGGCGCTAATCGCGACCACCTGAGCGAGACTAAAGGTTCCCCAAAAAATGACATCTTTGGCTGGACCATCCCGGACATTCAAACTAACCATAGCGGGGATGACCACACCGCCGATAATTGTGATTAGACGCAATCGAAAATGCTTTTTCTGGGACTCTCCCGACTTTTTCTCCAACCACATCAGTTGATCAAGCCAGCGAGATTTAACAAACTCTTTCTGAAGCTCAGAGATTTCGAGTTGGTCAATAAGACCGCCGAACTGTTCCTTCAGATAGTCGTTGTAGGTTTTCTTTTTCTTGGCCATTGCCGTTGTCTAAAGGCGAAACAACATATCCACTGAGCTAGCTCATTCCTTGAGAGTCACTAGCGGGTCACCGATGAACATCCCCAAGAGCAGTATATGGGAATTGTTACCGAGAAACCACGCTAATCCCGAAAATATGACAACTTAGGTTAACTCTAGGCTCTCCCTGCCCGCAAAATGAGTTTCCAGAACCTCTCTAACGGAGTTCAAGTCATCACTCAAGACCAAGCGCCGTAAATAGCCTGAAGCGATTAGAGGCTCGGCCCGAGGGTCGCTCTCGTCCCCCCTAAGAGCCGCCGCTAGTTGGTCAGCGGTGCGGCCACTGCCTTCAAAGACCCAAGTGGGTCGTTGTTCTGCCACGCTACAGCGGACATCTTGCCAGGTAATTTCCCCACCATTACTGACCAAGGTACAGTGGGGCGCTCCTTGGGCAAACTGGGTTGCCAGTTTCGCCAGCCAAGGACTTTCCGCCCCCCAGTTGTCACCGGGAACGAGGACAAAATGACTATGGTGGGGTTCGAGTTCGGCGGCCTCATCCGAGGGAGGGGGACTGCCATCGGGGAGGATGACTGTGCCGATGGCGGATACCCCAATGAGAGGAAATGTGCCAGCGATCTCATGGCGAGCCTGGCCCATCAGTTGCATGACCCCACAATCGGTTCCGCCATCAATGACTGTGGCGTTGAGGGTCTGGGCTAGGGGAGCGATAATCTCAGTAAAGACCCGTTGCAGGCGGCTCAGAGAGTCCGCCTCCATTTTACTGGCCCCGCCAACAATCACAAGAACTGGGCCACCTGTGGCTAACCCTAGATGATGGGGAAGTTCGGGTAACTCTGACCAATGGTCAAGTTGACTTCCGGTAGCATGGCGTTGGGGGTTATGTTGGCTATTAAAGCAAAAGTGGATTAGTTTCACGGCTTAACCGTTAGAAAGCAAGGAAGAATGCGGAAGAATGCGGTGCGATCGCCGCCTGCTCCAGTGTAGCCTCCTGATTTGCCCTTTGTCCCCCAGTCGGTTAGGCCTCAGGTCGGGTCTGGAGTCTAAGTTTGAGAGAATTTGTTAACATAAATTCATAATTGACAGGAACGGGCGATCGCCACTCCCCAGTGCATCCCGCCCTGGCCACTTAAGGAAGGTTGTTTTGCAAGTTTTTAAAACTCTCAATCCCGAACAACGACGTAATCTCAGCCTCCTATTCACGGGAGGCCTCTTTTTCTGGGCCAGCATGGCCTCCCTATTACCCACCTTGCCCCTCTATGTCCAAGATTTAGGGGGAACTCAACAACAAATCGGCTGGGTGATGGGGTCTTTTGCCATTGGCCTGCTCATTTCCCGTCCCACCCTGGGGCGTTGGGCCGATCGCCGCAGTCGGGTATTAGTGCTGCGAGTGGGAACCGCCGTCGTGGCGATCGCCCCCCTAGGCTATCTCATCGCCGATTCAATTCCCCAACTGATGCTACTGCGGACCTTCCATGGCATTAGTATCGCCGCCTTCACCACCGCCTACAGTGCCTTAGTCGCCGATATCTCGCCCCCAGACAAACGGGGAGAACTCATCGGCTACATGAGCTTAGTCACCCCCATGGGCCTGGCCATTGGTCCGGCCCTCGGCGGCTTCGTGCAGCAGGGACTCGGCTATATTCCCCTCTTCCTCATGACCGCTGGACTGGGGTCAGTCAGTTGTATCTGTTCAGGGTTTTTAGATAACACCCCCTCCCCCCATCGCACTCAAGGGGGCCCCTCTCCCACCTCAGAACGCTTTTGGGTCATGTTAGCCAGTCCCCGCATTCAAATCCCGGCCACCCTCATGTTTATTGTGGGGCTAATTTTTGGCACCATTACCACCTTCGTTCCCCTGCATATCCAAGACAGTGGAGTCAACTTCAACCCCGGCTTGTTTTACACCATGACCGCCATCTCCAGCTTTACCATGCGCCTGATTACCGGTCGCGCCTCCGATCGCTGGGGTCGAGGCCTCTTCATCAGTGGGGCCCTAATCTGCTATTTTCTGGCAATGATCCTGTTATGGCAAGCCGATCGCCCGGCCCTATTCGCTCTAGCCGGACTCATTGAAGGCATGGCCGCCGGAACCATGCTACCGACCACCATCGCCCTCATGACCGATCGCTCCCAAGCCGAAGAACGAGGCCGCGTCTTTTCCCTCTGTGTTGGTGGCTTTGACCTGGGAATTGCCATCGCCGGCCCCCTCCTCGGCACCTTTGCCGAAGACCTTGGCTATGCCCAACTGTTTGCCATTGCAGCCAGCCTCTCAGCGATCGCCTTCCTGTTGTTTATCACCCGCAACAGTAAAGACCTCTCCCACTCCTTCCGCTTTGCCCTCGGCCGAGAACGGGATATCTATGCCTTAGAGCGCCTGGGTTAAGGGACAATGGTCATGAAACCCAAGACTTGGGTTGACATTTTCGATAGTTTATGCTAAGAACGAGCGCCCGCGAACAAGTTCGGATTCTCATCCTGGGACGATTCCTGTCGCAAGTGGGTACAGGCTTCACCCTCTTCTACGCCCCCATTTTCTTCGTCAATCAGGTGGGCATCTCCGCAACCCTAGTGGGGACAGCCCTCGGGGCGGCCTCCATCACCGGGATTGTCGGGCGGATTCTCAGCGGCTCTCTGTGTGACTCCCCCCGCTTTGGGCGTAAACGAACCCTCCTACTCTCAGCGGTATCCTCCGGGTTAGGCTCCTTCCTCCTGGCCAACACCCAAGACTTCTCAACCCTCCTCATCGGCAGTTTACTCAACGGCTTCGGCCTTGGCTTATATTGGCCCGCCGCTGAAACTATCGTCGCCGATCTTACCCAACCCGAAGAACGACGGGAAACCTATGCCCTCAACCGGTTAGCCGACAGTCTTGGCTTAGAATTTGGCATTGTCTTGGGCGGGGCCTGGGTAGAATGGACCGATGATTATCGGCTTCTGTTTATCATCGATGGTGTGTCCTATGTTCTCTTTTTCCTGGTGTTGGGACTCGCCCTCAAAGAGAGCATTTCCCCGGCATTAGAGCGAGAGAACCCCCTGAAAAACTGGTTGCGGGCCTTGGGCGATCGCACCCTGCTGATTTACGCCGCCGCCAACATCCTCTTTACCACCTATATCTCCCAAAACCACACCGCCCTCCCCGTCTACCTCAGTAACTTCGTCCCCGGCGTTGAGGGAAACGGCTTCCCAGCCCGAATTGTCAGCGGCCTATTTGCCTGGCATATTGCCGTGTCTGTGTTGCTGCAACTGCCCGTCGCTCGCTGGTTAAACCGCTTTAACCATGCCCGGGCCCTGATGATTTCCGCCTGTATCTGGGCCCTAAGTTTTATCAGCGTCTGGGTGATTGGCAACAGTAGCAGCCCTCTGATTTGGGCGATTCTGGCGTTAGGGGTGATGGCGATCGCCACCATCTCCTATACCCCCTCCGCCTCCGCCCTCGTGGTAGAACTGGCCCCAGAACAGATGCGGGGCGTGTATCTATCCATCAACTCCCTCTGTTGGGCGATCGGCTATGCCATCGGTCCCCCCCTCGGAGGCATGGCCCTCGACGGTTCCCAACAACTGGCCAACAACTTTTGGTTAGTCCTGGCCGCCAGTTTAATCATCATCATCTGGATTCTCAGACGGCTAGAACAGCGCCTTATCGCTCCAGGCCAATCGCATACTTCCCCCATTCCGGATGACTCCCACTCGTAACATAGCGGCGTACCTCAAAATACAAACTACTATGAGGACGATGGGGTCGTCCTTGTAAGAGCATTCCCGCCTCCTGGGGAGTGCGATTGCCCTTGCTGACATTGCAGCGGACACAGGCCGTCACCAGGTTCTCCCAGCTCTCCCCACCGCCGCGCGATCGGGGCAAAACATGATCCAACGTCAACTCCTCGCCACTGTAGTTACAATACTGGCAGGTGTGTGCATCTCGATAAAAAATATTGCGACGAGTCAGAGGAATCTCTTTATACGGAACTCGCACGTAATAACGGAGTCGAATAACAGTAGGGAGCGGACAACCCGGATAAACGAACTTTCCGTTATGCTCAAGACGTTCCGCCTTCCCTTTAAACACCAAAATAACTGCCCGCTGCCAGCTTGTAATATTCAGCGGTTCGTAGGATGCGTTCAAGACAAGAACCTTGGCCATTGACCTTTTGCCTGACCCATTAAATGCCAGCAAGTCCATTTTCCAAAGGGTAGCATATTCATCCCGGAATCGCCGTTGTCAGCCTTGACCGCCTAAGTTCACACATCACTTGCCCTGTCACTTGGGCAACAGGGGCATCTACCATTACCAGCCCAGATCCCATCCTCCCCATCTTGCGAAGCCCAGAGCGGGCGATCGCGGGGGATGACAGGGTCTGTCATTCATATTGTTTTCACACACGTACTCTCGGTAATGGTTAGTTCAGTCCCCCCCCAAGATTCCATGACAGATTTGCTTGTGCAATGGTTAACTCAACAACTCGAAGCGGGAACCCGCGCCAGTCTCCAACATTGTCAAACCGTTGCCGAACGAGTCGCCGAGGAAGTCAACCGCACCTGTGAATATAGTCGAAGGATTCAACGTTCAGGTGATGTCCTCGATGCGGCCTATCATTTGGCCCAACATCGTCTACAAAAGATTCTCCAGTATTATCGCCGGGGTTCAGAAGGGGGGCGTTTGGAGTTACATAGTACCCTCAGCGCCATTGTCTATCGCTATATCACACCCCCCAACATCCAGTCGAGTTATGGGGCCCGGTTGCAACTGATCGAGGATTTTTTGCAAGGCTTTTACCTCGAAACCCTCAATGCGCTGCGTCGTGAGGCTCAACTTCCCCCCACCTACTCGCCGCGATCGCTCCTCGAATTAGCGGAATATTTGGCCTTCACCGAACGCTATGGCAAACGGCGCATTCATCTCAATCGTGGTCGCAGTCAGCAGCTTGTCATTTTGCGGGCCCAAACCTTTGCCCAACAGCAACCCCTAGAACTCTCCGTGGATTTACAACAGGCCAGTGACGGCAAACCCAACGAAGGGGGCAGTAGTTGGGGAGATGCGTCGTTATCTCAGGTGCGCGATCGCATCGTCGATCGCGCCCAAGATCCCACGGATGATCTGCTACGCAAGCGCATCATCCAAGAACTCATCACCTATCTCGACGAGAATAACCAAAGTGCTTGTGCGGACTACTTTGTGCTGCGCCTCGAAGACTTGCCCACCTCGGAAATTGAGGCCATCCTAGGATTAGACCCTCGCCAGCGGGACTATTTACAACAGCGGTTTAGGTACCACCTGATCCGCTTTGCCCTCTCCCACCGTTGGGAGTTAGTCCATCAATGGTTAGATGCGGATCTCGACCATAATCTGGGCATGACCGGTGCTGAATGGGAGAATTTTCTCAGTTGCTGTAACTCCCTGGAGCGAGAGTTACTCAACTCTAAACGTCGAGGGGACTCAGACGAAGAGATTACCCAACAGTTAGGACTGAGTCCAGCACAACTCCAACGGCGTTGGTTCATGCTTCTCAAGCGAGCCTGGGAGCATCGCAATGATTAATCCTACTGATGCAACGGCGCCGAAATTGGTCAAACTATGAGTATAAGACCTCGCCATCAGCAACGGGGTGTGTCAACGTCCGGAGAAGGGAAGTCAACGAATGAATAATGATAGGAATCCACTCAGCCCGGAGGAGGAACGTTTAGCAGAACGTTTCCTAACCTGGCTTTTGCAAGAGGTGATCCCCGATGATGACCCGAACCTTGGAGCCGGTGTCGAATCTCACCGCTCCCCGTTTCAGAATCGGGATCATGACCCTAGCTCTATAACAGACGAACCCACCATGCAGAACCGTTTTCAGGCGCTTTTGAAGCGCCGCATCCAACAAGAAATCCAAGATAACCCACCCCTGTTCCCCTGGGAAACTACGGAGGTTTGGGACTACGCCAATGATCCTGTTGACGAGGAAGCCGATTCAAGAGTTCCCATCTATGTCTGGCTCCCACAACTCGAACACCTCCGGCTCCCCGTTGCCATCTCAGAAGCCACCTTTGCTCAATTATTCGTGCGCTGTCAGCAGTTATTACGAACGTCTCTGCGTCAAGGAGAACGCCTGGTGGCTGCGGTGGAAGGACTCTTCCCGGAACAGACCGATGAGTTGAACCTGTGGACTGAACGAGTGTTACTTTGGTCAACCAGTCGCAGTGAGAAAACCCTAATCGAACCCTCTGAAGGGGAATTTCCCAGCAGTTATGAGGGGGCGACTCCCACGCAGCAGATGCTGTTGTCGTTACTGGCGGCTAAGGAAATCGTTGAGTCGTTGTCCTTAAATGTTTCGGCCAGTCACCCGAGCGATCGCCGTCAATGGCTCACCGCTCAAGGACTCCTGCAACTCGACGCCGAGTATCGCCATGAGGGGGAATTGCCCCAATTACGAGTCTGCTGTCAGATTCCCGATGGGGGTCGAGTGCAGTTACGGGGTGAGGGGGCGATCGCCACCGGCCAACGGTCGACACCCGGCAGCGTCACCGTTGAACTGGCCGATATCCAGCTCCACCAGACCTATACGCTGGAGGTTCATCTTGATGCGTCTGAACAGTCCCCGCTGGTGTTTGCCATCTGCCCAACTGCCTAGAATTCCATCGTCCTACCCAGTGGGGGTGCAAACTACGCAAGCTCTGTTCTGGGGGTCCCGGTTCCCCCAGGGCGATTTTATCGTCGCAGCCAGCCATTAAAGGTGAAGCGACTGGTCTCGAACGCCTTGGAAGAACAGCGAACGGGCATCACTTCATGTTGACAGCGACTATTGAATAGAACCAGACGATTGTTCTGTGGTGTCACCGTTTTGAAGCGCTTGCGATCGAGCAGTCGTCCGTCATGGGGGTCAGTTTGGTATAAGCGCAGTTCTCCCCCCGAAAACTGTGCCGGTTCCGAATGCACATAATACACATAGGTTAGTTCCCGGGTAATCGTTTCGGGACTCCCGGAGTCATTATGGACTTTGTAATAGCAGCCATCGCTATGGACGGTGAGCTGCATTTCTACTTGGGTCACCGGGAAGGGAGAATGGTTGAGTGATGTCCAAACCTCCGGTAAAGCCACGAGAATTTTATGTTTGAGTTGGTGGTAAAACTGGGGGAAGTGGGTGGCGTAGAGGATACAGGACTGACGATAGTTATCGGCTTTGCTGGTGGTGCTGGAGGGGACAAACTTCTCTTGTTGCTCTAGGGCAATGGCTAAGGCGTTCTCGTTCTCCTCAGGGGATAAGAAGTCATCGAAACAGACCACCTCATCGAGATAACCCGGTTCTGAGGGTTCGTTAAGCTCTGAAGTTCCCTTGAGGGAGTAACCGATGGAGTGGAGGCGAGACAACTCGGGCGCTTCTGGAGACTGTTGGGCTAAAGCTAAGACATCTAAGGCGAGTTTGCCCCGTTCTAAGGGAGTTAGACTCTTATCCTTAAGCAGTTCTTCGAGGGTGGTTAGGGATTGGTCGACCAAGTTCTGAAACCGCTGATCGAGATGACCCACCCTCTGCGCGGTGGGTTGAGGGGAACTAGAGTGAGGAGGAGCGGTCATAGTGCAGTAGACGGGCTAGACAGGCAACAGTTCAGTATTCCCGGTTAAGGGGATCTCGTTACCACTGTAGGGCCTTTGGCTGAGGGGGGGATAGCCGATGGGCCAATCCTGGGCAAAACCCGACTCGAATGTCCGTCTGGGTGAGGGGAAGAAGATGTTGGAGGATGTGGGGGAAGTGGTATCCCGATTGGAGTAGATGCACCGAGATTGGGAGGATGAACCGGTTTAGGCTGTGATGGCACGAGGGGACTAACTGTGATGACGGCGGCGTAAGCGAGTCACGGTTGTGGCTAATCCCACTAGGGCCAAAATTCCCACAGGTTCAGGTACTTCACGAGATTCAGGCGTTGGGGCCGGGGTGGGTAAGGGCGTGGGAACGACTGTGGGAACTGGGGTTGGGGTGGGTTCAGGATCTGGCTCAAGGGCAACAATTTCGGTGGGGGTTTCTCCCCGCAATTTACTGCTCCCTTCACGATTCTCCCCGACACTCATCAGACGTACGCCAAACATACTCTCGGTAAAGAGGTCTAAGGAGAGGGCTTGCGTATCATGTTGGAGTAAGAAGGATGTGCCTTGAATGTCGTAGTTGGCAATCCCTTGTTGCCCAATATCAAAGCCCATGGTGTATTGAGGCGCATTCGGTCCCCCCCCCTGGAGGAGGTTCCCGCCACCAAAGCGAAAATCGGTGGTTCCTCTGGAATCGATTTTAAAATCATCAGAACCGATGCTGTAGAAGTTAGCCGCATCAATGTCGGGAAAGGGATTGCTGGCAGCGGTGGCACTTAAGCCACTTAAGAGGGATTCATTGTTGATGTTCAGGAATAGCCCCCGCAGGTCAGCCATGTTGACGCTGGTGTCGACTTTGAAGTCGAACTGAATAGCACCATCGATTTCTGTAAGCCGGTAGTCAACTTTGGTGTCAGCCTCGTCATAGTTATACAGAGACCCACTCAGAGTAAACGCCTGAGCTGGCGACGCGGCGATCGCCATCAGCGAGGGAATGAGAAAACTGAGTCCTACTGTGAGATATTTAGTCATGATTTATCCTAGATTGTCGGTTTGCCAACGCCACTCCTATAGCAGTCCTAAATCAGTTATAACAGGTATAATGTAAAGATAAGACTCGACCCAGAAGGAGGCATTCAGAAAACATCATGACCATTATCACTGAACTAGATGATTTCATCAACACCAGTTCAAATACTCAAGAAGTCAAAAGAGCCTTGGCTGTTAAGATGATTTTAACAGGAACATCTTCTCATGAAATTGAAAACCTATTACAAGTATCTCATAGTTTTATTAGCAAGTGGAAAAATCAAGCTCTTTTTCATGGGGTAGGCAGCTTAAAACTTCAATATAAAGGAAGTAAAAGTTACCTCAATGCTTCCTCAAAAGCTAAGGTAATTGAATGGCTAAGGCAGCAACCTTATTTAAGAACCGGGGATTTAAAACGACATTTAGATCAGGAATATGGAGTGGTTTATGCTTCAGATCAAAGCTACTATGCTTTGTTCAAATCCGCTAAAATAAGCTGGAAGAAATCTCAGAAAAAGAATCCAGCAAAAAATGAAGAACAAGTCAAAGCAAAAAAAAAGGAAATTCAAAATAAACTCAAAAAATGGGAACCCGAAATAAAAGCTGGAAAGCTTGCGGTGTTTATGATTGACGAATGTCATCTTCTTTGGGGAGACCTCTTGGGTTATGTTTGGGGACGAACAGATATTCGGATTGAAATTCCTATTAAAAATCAAAAAAATAGACAAACTAATTATGGGGCATTAGATTATCAAAATCAGGAATTCATTGTCGAAGAATATTCCAGCGGCAATACGGAAAACACCATAGATTTCATAAAACATTTACGAAAACAAAGACCGACAAAAAGAATTGCCATTTTTTGGGATGGCGCTAGTTATCATAAATCTCAAGAATTTAAAGAATATTTAAAACAAGTAAATGGAGAGTTGTTAGAAGATGAATGGTTAGTTCATTGCACTACCTTTGCTCCAAACGCCCCCGAGCAAAACCCGGTGGAAGATCTTTGGTTACAAGCTAAAAACTTTATTCGGCAGTTTTATCATTTATGTGATTCATTCAAGACAATAAAAGGGCTATTTAAGTTTTTTGCTGATGGTCAAATATTTAATTTCCCCAAACTGTTCTATTATGGAATTTTGCCACAACTGATTTAGGGCTGCTATATCTATACTATAATTCACCTCAATAAAGACATTTAGAAAGTTTCTGCAAAGTTTGAAGGGTGTAGTTATAAATTTTGTGTAAACTTCATGGATTTAGACCTACGTAATTTCCCTGAAAGTATTACGGAGCCTGGGTCTAACTTGGTGGAATTTAAGTAAATCCAATTGAGCTAATACTCACTCCTCGTTAAAAGTTCGAGCAAATACTCGGCCTTTGGAACTATTTGTGAGCGAGATCACAAGAAATGTGAGTAAATTTCGTGAGGTCGCAAAATACCAGTCTGTTGTGGCACAGTGTTAGGTGTGCCTCCAGTTCTTAAGACGGGCTAGTGGCTCAACCTGTTCCATGGCTCACCCGAGAACGCCTATGTCTGCTTCTAATTCCCCACGTTGGACCTCTCTACCGCTTATGGGAAGATTTTGGGAGTGGTGGCGATCGCTTTCCCCGCCAGTCCCGGAAGACTCGGTGACGTTACGGGTGCTGGTGCAATTACTGGTGATTGTGGGGATTGTGGCTACGGATGTGGCGGCGGGGACTACAACGAGCCTCTGGGCGGTTCCCCTGAGTATTATGGGGGCAAGCTGGAGTTGGTTCCGTCGCCGCGAGCGTAACATTGTTCTGAAGTTTGTCTTGGCGATCGCCCTGATTGTCACCTTAGTGGTCTTTCTCAGTAATCTGGTGACGACGCTCAATGACACAAGGGTCATTTTGGCGGAACTGTTGATTCAGGTGCAAGTCCTGCATACTTTCGATTTACCGCGACGCAAGGATTTAGGCTATTCCATGGTCATCGCCTTGATTCTGATTGGCGTGGCGGGAACCATTAGCCAGACCATGGCCTTTGCCCCGTTTCTGGTGCTGTTTCTGCTGCTGGCCATTCCCACCTTAATTTATGATTATCGCTCTCGTTTGGGGTTGGGCGATCGCACCTCAGACGGGTCTCAATCTTCGGTCTTTAGGACTCTACGCCACTCCTTCCCCTGGAAAGCCAGCCTCACCCTGGGCCTGTTGGTGTTGAGTTTAGGTTTAGTGCTATTTGCGGCGATTCCTCGGGTTCCGGGATATCAGTTACGCTCCTTTCCCGTCAGCAGTACCATTGACTTTCGCGGCGACTTCGATGGTCGTAATATCGCGAGTCCCCAAGCACAAACCGATGGGAATCAGTTTAATGGAGAGGGCGACGGGACGGCTGAAGGTCCCGGAGAGGTAGATGAGACCTTTTATGCAGGCTTTTCTGAGAGTATGAACCAAAACCTGCGGGGGTCGATGACGCCTCAGGTGGTGATGCGGGTGCGATCGCAGGCCCCCGGATTTTGGCGAGTGATTGCCTTTGATGAGTATACCGGCCAGGGTTGGCGCATCTCCAGAAATGATAACGTGCGGGACGTGCGCCGGTCTCCCTGGAGTTTCCGCTTTGATTTGCCCTTTATGGGGCCCCGCAGTTTCACCCAAGAAGTCATCCAAACCTATAGCATTGTTGCCGACTTCCCCGGACTGATTCCGGTTCTCGACCAACCCCGCTATCTCTATTTCCCTACAGAGGATGTGGCGATCGGTCCAGAGGGGTCTCTACGTTCCCCAGTCCCCTTATCCGATGGTTTGACCTATAGTGTGGTCTCTAATGTCTCCTTGCGCGATCGCACCCGCTTAGGACAAGCTGAAACCACCTATCCTCCAAGCATCTCCGACATCTATCTACAAGTTCCCGAGGAGATTGAGGAGAGATTACGGGACTATAGCCAATCGGTGTTAGACAACGCTCCCAACCCTCTCAACAACCCCTATGAGATTTCCCTGTACTTAGCCCAATATCTCAAACAGAACTACGACATTCCCCAAGATCCCTTTGGCTTAGCCTTTCTCGACGAGGGAGAAGACTTAGCCCTCAACTTCCTCTTCCGCTGCGAGGAATCCCCCAATCCGGCGGCCTGTACCCCCGGAGGGTATCCTGACCATTTCTCCACAGTGTTCACCCTCCTGTTGCGTTCCCTGGGCATTCCCGCGCGATTAGCCACAGGATTCGGACCAGGGGACTTTAACCCCTTTACGGGACTGTATGAGGTCAAGAATACCCATGCGTTTGCCTTAACGGAGGTGTATTTCCCCAGTCATGGTTGGTTCGCCTTTGACCCCATCCCTGGCCATGAGGTGATTCCCCCCTCGGTGACTGAGTATGAACCCTTTGGGGTCTTACGACAGTTTTGGGATTGGATTGCGGGTTGGCTTCCCTCTCCGGTGGCTGGCTTCATTAACGGCATTTTTGTCATCCTCGGCCGGGCCATTGATTGGTTCTTAGCACGATTTTCTGAAGGATGGCTGGGGATATTGAGTGGTTTGTTGACCCTGGTTCTGTTTAGCTTTGCCGGATGGCTGAGTTGGCAAGGGTGGCGGGAATGGAAACGCCGTCGTTGGCTGTCCAAGTTAGCCCAGATGGAGCGGTTATATCAGCAGATGTTGCAGCGGTTCGCGACTGAGGGCTGTCCGAAACATCCCGCTCAAACCCCCTTGGAGTTTGCTCATCAGGTGGGCGATCGCTATCCCCCCGAAGTTGCTACCATAGTTTCTCAAATTTGTCAAGCCTATGTGGGTTGGCGTTATGGCAAGGAGTCGGTTCCCGTCGAGGAGTTACGCCAGCAATGGCAGGCCGTGCAGCGTCAGGACTGGCGACGCAAGTTGGCGGCGTTAAGAGGACGCTAGGGGGGGGGAGAGGTTTCTCCTTTCCCTTAGCCATTGCTGAAGATATCCCGAGTCACCCCCTGACGGGGAGCCTCCCGCTGTGGGAGCGTTCCCCCAGGGAGGTTTTCGTGAGGGAACACCACCAACAGCAGACTCGCCGTGAGACAGAACAAGAACCGTTTTTCGCAGCCTTTTCCCCCTCGGCGATTTGACCAATGAGAGGGGAATGAGGGGAACCACAGAGTCACAGAGGACACAGAGGAAGATGTAGGGGCGAACGGTGTTCAGCGAGCGATCGTCGAGGTGCTGTTCGCCCTCCCCCCTCCTCACTTCCTCGTGACTTGGCTCGGCCAAGTCATGCTCTTGGGGAGGCTCTGCCTCCCGAGTACAGGCGGCAGAGCAGCCCGAGTGCGTGTCACGGCTCCAGCCATGATACGAGAACATCCCTACCCCCCGAGGGAGAACCCACCCCCAACCCCTCCCAGGAGGGGATTTTTCGCACCTACAAAAAGGGGATTGATAGCAAATCAATCCTCATTTTCGCCCAGAACAATCAAGAAGCATATTGGCATTGTCAAGGATGAGGATCTGACCCGGAAGCATTTCCGGGAGGAGCATCTGTTCGATCCAATCACAGACAAGGGCGCTATTGGTGTAACCCTCAACTATCATCGGTGCGAGGACTTCTCCTTCCCTCCAAGCACTGATAGCGCTGACCCGTTTCCCTGGATGTCCCAACTTCTGTGCCCGGAACCGTTGTGAGCGGTGACAGTAGCCGTAAGGGGGGTCGAGCCTATCGTCAAAACCGCTCTCATCCACATAGACGATTCGCTCTTTGGCGATTCGCCTGAGCGTTTCGATGAATAGGTTTTTCAGTTCTTCATCCCCTTCGCGATACTTATAGGTTTTTTTTGCGCGTGAAGCCAATCTTGTGCAGGGCCTGCCGGATTAAAGTCGGACTAACATCTGTCGGCCACTTCTGGGCCATTTCCTTTTGGGTTAAGTGTCCATACTGCTCGGCGAAGGAGCGAAACTCATCGAGATTGTCAATCTTGGGTCGCAGACCGCGATGATAATCAGTAGTGGGGGCGACCGAACCAGTTTCCTGCTTGCGTTTTAGCCACAGGTCAAGGGTATTTCGACTGATTCCGAGACTCCGACACAGATGGCTTTTACGTTCTCCGCGCTCGATGGCAGCGATAACTTTTTCACGGAAGTCGAGGCTATAAGGAGATGGCATAACTGAGAACTTGAGACCTTCTCTCATTATGTCCTAAGTAGTACTGCTCTTGCAATTTGACTCGATTTCGGTTTTGTATAATTTTGAGTTATTCACAAACTATTTTTTGTTTTGATATTCCAATCATTGACAGTTTTCACAAAAGTTCATAAACAGCTCCTTGTTACAAATTATTATCATTTAGGCAACGAGGTTGACAGGGTTTCAGCCATTTGTTAAAAATTAGGTAAGTACGCTATCGTCTCCTTCTTGTATCTAATTTCGGAAAAAAGGCGATCGCCCCTAGTCAATGCCCGCTCACCCCTGCCGACTGACTCTCCCTGGAGGATGGGCTGAAACGCTGATACTGAAACCCGTTGCGCGACCTCGACGGGAAAAACGCTGACCATCCCTCCCCTCAGAACTCTGCCAGTGGAGGCCCACCTGTTCCCGGCGGGTGGTTCCCGAAATTAACCCGCAAATGGACTTTTTTTTATGACGGAATGTAAAGTAGGGAGCGGGTGGGTTGACATATTCTGATTTTTGTGATACCGGCCCAACAGAATATCGCGATCGACAAATTCTCACCCGTAGCGCGATCGCTCTTTCCATAAATCGACACCACCCCAACATTCCACCCTTGCCGTCCACAGAACCCGGACTGGCATGGCTACGATAGGGCCGAATATCAAGATGCTGGAAGTGAAGCTGGGGTGGCTGATTGATCCGCCAAGCACAAACGGTAGACCTGTATCGTCAGGGACACCGAACCCGAACAGGGCGATCGCCCCGTCACCCTCAATGGCGAAACCGTCTTACCGGACTTTGAGTTAAATCTCAATCTCGTCGGGTGACGCAGTAAAATGGCCGCTGCATTGTTCCATGTTCGACACAGCCCCTAAATGACCCCCACCCAACTCGAACAAACCCTCCTCAACAAATTCCGCCAACTCCCCGAACCTTTCCAGTTGGTCGTCTTCAACCTGCTCGACTCCCTGCTCGACCTACCCAGCGACTCCCCCCAACACGATGGACAGGCCCTGCTACAGCTCGCCGGAACCCTGCCCGATGACGACGCCCGCGAACTCAGCGACGCGATTGATGAAGGCCGCCAAATTGATCGCAACGAGTGGTAAGCCATGACAAGCTGCTACCTACTCGATACCAACATCGCGATCGCTCTACTCAATGGCGATCCGGCCATCACCCAACAGGTTAAAAATATCCCAACCGTTCGTCTTTCCGTGACAATCGTCGGTGAACTGCTCTACGGAGCCGAAAAATCTCAGCGCACGGACAGCAACCGCCAACGCTCCAAATACTGCCAGGCGGAAGCTAAGGTAATCACCCCCGTCAGAATCGCCTTCTCATCAATATCAAACCAAGGATGATGCAGGGCATAATTGCGCTGATTCCCATGACCCACCCCGAGACGAAACATCGTTCCTGGGGCATGATCTAAGTACACTGAAAAATCTTCCGCCCCCAACGACGGTTCCATCAATACTTGCATCCCCGTCTCTTCAATTTGTCACGCTGTTTCCGTCGAAGGAAAAATCATGATGACGCCAGATTTCTACACAGATATTGCCCTGAATCGAGACATCCTAGAAGCTGGACTACGTTGTGGTACAGTTGCCACCTTCCTCGATCTCATTCCCCATCCCCAAGGCGGCGAAGATGGCGCAATCTTAGAAGTATTTAGCGTCACTGGCGACACGCTAGCCGTCGTCACCGTCCCACTATCGAGTATCGAAGCCCTACGCGACGATGACGTGTTCTCGGTACAGCGCCTCACAGTGCGCTAGTCCAGGAACGAGAAGTATGTCATACCTGCCCCAATCGGGGGGATAAATGCCTTGTTGAAACCGGCATTTTCGGCGAACTTTTGCGATCGCCGGTCGCAATGCCACCCTGGCAATATCGTCGCACAGCCAGGGCTGGCGATCGCCCAGTCGATGTATCAAGATCGATGTGTCAAGATCGATACATCAACCAACGAGGTTATGCACCAGCCCCCATGACTCTCAGCACTCAAACTCGCTACACGCCCGACGAGTATCGCCAGCTCGAAGCTCGCGCCCAGCAGCGCCACGAATATCGCGACGGAGAGATCGTTCCCATGCCTGGAGGCTCCCTTGAACACAGCCGTATTTGTGGCAATATCTTCGCTTACCTGAAGTTTTTGCTACGCGATACGCAGTTCGAGCCGATTAACAGTGATTTGCGCCTTTGGGTTCCGGCGTACAATCGTGGGCTATATCCGGACGTGATGGTTTTTGACGGTGCGCCAACGCTGAATGGCGATCGCAACGATGAAGTGCTCGACCCGATCGCGATCGTGGAGGTGCTGTCGCCGTCAACCCAGGCGTTCGATCGCGAGGATAAATTTCTCTTCTATCGTTCGATTCCGAATTTTTGCGAGTACATCTTGGTGCGGCAGACGGTTCCGAGTATCGATCGCTATACGCGCCAGGAGTCGGGTTGGTGGTTGCAGGAGTTTTCGGGTTGGGAGGCGAGTTTACCGATCGAGTCGATCGGGTTGGATATGCCGTTGGCGGAGATTTATCGAGGTGTGAATCTTGATGATTGAATTAGGCATGGACGAGGCGGGGTTCGTGGATGAGGCGAAGCAAATGTTCGATGGCGATCGTCTCCATGGCAAACGTGTTGCCATTGCCATCGGCGAAGTCGATGAGGAAGGCTTTATCATCAAAGGACATGAGGACAGTTCCGATCTGGCCCCGTTGGAGTTCGATGGGTTGGTGGGTTTCTTTGTGTGTGGCCGTGCAGGGGTGCGTGAGAGCGACGAGGTCGTAATCTTGGATGGGTGTCATTGGGTTTGAATGGGGTAGGTGTTGGTGAGGCGTGGGACATCTTCGTCCGTGCGGATAATCCAACAACTCAAAATTAGGGAACTGCCCACATCATTACGCAGCGTGAATTTGATGTCATAGTACCTGCCGAATCGATCGCGTTTATATAGTTCGGCGTCAGCTTCGATCGCGGCTTGTTTCAGCGCTTGTTCGAGTTGTTCTTTGTTGGCGAGGGTAATGCCGAGGCGTTTCTTAAACAGTAGGGCTTTGTGTTTGCCCTTGGGATGTTCGGGATTAAGGCTATAGCGTTCGAGTTTATCTCCGAGGTCAGCGCGATCGCCGTTAGGGAGTTTCATTCCCTGAGCCTAATGGGGTTACAGCTCGATTGTAGCGGTAAGATAGATTAGACAGCAATACCTGTCAATCGAGACGAGAAACAATACATCCGTCCTAACGCACTGGGATATCGTCGCGCCTTTCCCATCATTCGGCCCGTTGCGGCTGCCCCTAACAGGTCTTGCCATTTTCATAGGCTGGGGCCAGTTTTTGTCTCCAACACCAACCCCCTACACGTAAATGCTCGGGAGCTTGGTAGCCCCGTCTCTTTAGAGCGGGGTAGAAAAGCGACTCGGCGGCTTTAGCCGCCGTCCTCCCTAGGTGCTGGCAGTCTGTCAATCCAGTCTTCAATCATGGCGGTCATAGGCTTCTCCCGCTCCTTGGAGAGTTGCCTCAACTTTTTAAGTCTAGATTCCGTCAGCCGAATAGTGAAGTTCTTTTTCATAATGCGCATACATTGTATTGGCAGTATTTTATCATAGTCTCATGGCTAAAACCTTTGCAGCACAAGTAAATCAACTCCCTGACTATCCTCCCTTGAGGGCGGCGCTGGAGTATCTTTGCACGGCATCGAACAACCTCTACAACTGCACCGTTTATCTGGCTAGGCAGTTGTATTTCAAGGAGGGTAAATTCTCGAATGGGCGCTGGCTGTCTAGTCAGATGAAGCACAACGCCCATATGAAGGCGCTCTATACCAGCGCGGCTCAGCAAACCTGCATCAGCGTAGGGGAGGCATTTAAGGGCTACCGTGAACTGTTGAAGTTATGGCGTAGCGGTGGATTAACGCACAAGCCTAAGCCGCCCAACTACCGCAAGTCTGGTGGCATGTTCGAGATCAGCTACCCTAAGCGTTGGCTCAAGTTGATTGACGGTCAGGTTAGGGTGCCGATGGGGACAGCCTGCAAGGTATGGTTTGACCGACCTGAACTATTCCTACCCTTCCCGTCAAACCTTGACTGGGAGAGGGTTAGGGAATTGCAGATCGTTCCGAGGGCTGGCTATTTTGATGCAGTCTGGGTATGCAGCGGCAAACCCATCGCCCCAGTGGCAGTAGCCCCTGAGAAGTCGCTGGTCATTGACCACGGCATCGACAACTGGCTGACCTGTGTAGACAGCGATGGCCATAGCTTCATCGTGGATGGCAAGCACCTAAAAGCGCTTAACCAGGGCTATAACAAGCGAGTAGCCACCATCAAAGAGGAGAAAGAGCACGCCTTCTGGTGCAAGCTGCTAGATAGGCTCACAGGGAAGCGCAATCGCCAGATGCGGGATGCTGTCAACAAAGCGGCACGAATGGTGGTCAATCACTGCCTGAAATATGGCATTGGCACGATCATCTTTGGCTGGAATCAGGGGCAGAAAAGCGGTGCAAATATGGGCCGCAAGACCAACCAAAAGTTTGTTCAAATTCCGACCGGCAAACTGAAAGCCCGCATGGCTCAGCTATGCGAAGCGCATGGCATTATCTTTATCGAACAGGAGGAAAGTTATACATCGCAAGCGTCAGCGCTAGACCTAGATGCCATTCCCGTATACGGTGAAAAACCCGAGGGTTGGAAGGCTTCAGGACGGCGCATTCGGCGCGGTACTTATCGCTCTGCTGCTGGTATTGAGGTCAATGCAGATGCCAATGGAGCGTGGAACATTGGACGAAAAGCAAAAGTAACGGGGATGCAATGCACCCCCGCAAGAGGCGTTTTGACTTCGCCTAAGCGTCTGAGAATTTGGGATCTTCCTGGTGGAACGATCCTAGCTCAGAAGTGCTGTAATCCCTCCGGGGAATCCCCGTCGCGTGATTCGCGGGGAGTAGTCAAGCACAACAGCAGCGATACCCTCTCCACAACAGCCAAACCCCATCCATCACCCAGGAGTTTGAAATGACCCACACCCTACAACTCAATCTCCCCAACACCGTCAAATTCCACGTCACCCCCGAACAGTTTGCCGCGATCGCCACCCACAACCGCGACCTACGCCTAGAACGCACCGCCACCGGAGAACTCATTGTGAACCCACCCACCGGCGGAGAAACCGGCAAACGCAATATCAACATCAGCGGTCAGCTCTATCGCTGGTACGAAGACAACGATTACCCCGGAGAAGTTTTCGACTCCTCCACCGGATTCACCTTGCCCGATGGTGCGATTCTTTCACCTGACGCCTCCTGGGTCAGCTCGAAGCGTTGGGAAACACTCACCACTGAACAGAGAGAATCCTTCCCGCCAATATGTCCTGATTTCGTGGTAGAACTCCGTTCCAAATCCGACGCCCTCAAGCTCACACAGGCGAAAATGCAGGAATATCTTGCCAACGGAACGCGACTCGGTTGGCTCATCGACCCGAAACGCCAGGTGGTAGAAATCTATCGCACCAGCGCAGAACCCGAAGCGTTGTCTCGTCCAGCCAACTTGTCCGGCGAGGACGTATTACCGGGATTCGTCCTCAAGCTTGATCGCATTTGGACATAGCCTCAAACTCTAAAATTTCAACTAAAATTTCAACCATAGCCTCTCCACGACAGCCAAACCCCATCCCTCACCCAGGAGCTGGACATGACCCACACCCTACAACTCAATCTCCCCAACACCGTCAAATTCCACGTCACCCCCGAACAGTTCGCTACCCTCGCCACCCACAACCAAGACCTACGCCTAGAACGCACCGCCACCGGAGAACTCATTGTGAACCCACCCACCGGCTGGGAAACTGGCAAACGCAACAGTAGCCTGACTGCACAGCTCTACTACTGGAACCAAGATAACAACTACCCCGGAGAAGTTTTCGACTCCTCCACCGGATTCACCTTGCCCGATGGTGCCATCTTGTCTCCCGATGCCTCCTGGGTCAGCTCCGAGCGTTGGAACGCCCTCACCGATACACAGCGCGATACCTTTCCCCACATTTGCCCTGACTTTGTGGTAGAACTCCGTTCCAAATCCGACGCCCTCCAGCCCACACAGGCCAAAATGCAGGAATATCTTGCCAACGGAGCGCGACTCGGTTGGCTCATCGACCCGAAGCGCCAGGTTGTAGAAATCTATCGCGCCAGCGCAGAACCCGAAGAGTTGTCGCGTCCAGCCAACCTGTCCGGCGAGGACGTACTGCCGGGATTCGTCCTCAAGCTCGATCGCATTTGGACATAGTCTCAAAACTGTGAACGATGACCCTAATCCATCTGCCAACGCTCCAAATACTGCCAGGCGGAATAGGCTAAGGTAATCACCCCCGTCAGAATCGCCTCCTCATCAATATCAAACTGAGGATGATGCAGGGCATAATTGCGTTGATTGGCATGACCCACCCCGAGACGAAACATCGTTCCTGGGGCATGATCTAAATACACCGAAAAATCCTCCGCCCCCAACGACGGTTCCATCAACACTTGCATCCCCGTCTCTCCCCAAGCCTGACGCACTGTCGATTCGACAATTTGAGTTAAGGCCGTGTCATTAAACACCGAGGGAACCAAGCGGCGATAGTTCATCTCATATCCAGCCCCGTAGGTTTTGCAGACTCCGGCGACAATGTTCTCAATCCAGTCTGGGAGTTCGCGGTGGGTTTCCGGGTGCAGCGATCGCACCGTTCCCAGAAGTTGCACCGAGTCGGCGATCGCATTGGGGGCCCGTCCTCCCTGAATCTTACCAATGGTCAACACCACCGGCCGCAAAGGATTATGAGTCCGGGAAATGGCCTGCTGCAAGGTGGTAATCACCTGGGCCGCAATCCAAATCGCATCCACCGCCTCATAGGGACGGGCCCCATGGCCTGACTCCCCGGTAATAATCAGTTCCAAGTCATCGGCCGCCGCCGTCAAGGCCCCATAACGCACCCCCACAATGGGGCTAGGAATGCTAGGAAACACATGAACCCCAAAAATAGCATCTACCTCCTCCATCGCCCCGTCAGCGACCATCCAATGAGCGCCCTGAGCGATTTCTTCGGCGGGTTGGAAGATGAATCGCACCGCTCCGGGCAACTCATCCATAAACCGAGATAAGACCATGGCGGTTCCTAATCCCAGGGTAGTATGAACATCATGGCCGCAGGCGTGCATCACCCCCGGATTGCGGGAGGCGAAGGGTAAGCCGGTACGTTCTTCGATGGGGAGGGCGTCCATATCCGTGCGAATGGCAACCCGAGGCTGTTGGTGAGTCCCGAGTTCGCCAATGACGCCGGTTTTGCCCACCCCCTCCCGGACTTGTACCCCACAGGAGGAGAGAACGCCAGCGACATAGGCAGCGGTTTGGTACTCATGGCCACTCAGTTCAGGATGGCTGTGGATATGACGACGGATTTCAATCAGCCGAGGGGCAATCTCTTTAACGAGGCTTTGGATGCGATCGAGCATCGTGAGGTTGGTCACTCCGAAAGGTCTTCTTTCTCTAGTGTCGCTTAGGAGACAGCACAAGGCGAACATCGAGTTGTTCTGTCTCTTCATTGATGGACAGGCCTAAACTCAAACTGCGTAGAGATTGGAGAAACTCGAAAAAGGGATCGGGGCGGAGTTCTTCCGCTTCTGAGGGAGTGACAGGGCCCATTTCATCGAACACTGCCAAGTCATCGAACAGGGCCAAGTTAGGAGGACGCCAAAAGGCCCCGGTTGCGGCAAGGATCGCCCCCAGGTTGTAATAAGCCAGACTGGTTCGGTTGCGGGGAAAGGGGGCGATCGCCGTCTGGAAGTTATAACTGTCCAATAAGCGAACCCGTGGCTGGGGATAGAGACGATTCACCGAGGCCATCCCCGTGGTGAGTAATAGGGTATCCTCAGTGACCCAGCCATGGGCCAATTGACTGATGCTGTCCATCTCCAACCCTATCGGTAGATTCCAACTGACAAAGGATTGATCCACCACCGTTTCCTCGGAGATGTCCACAAAGCCCTCACTGAGATTCAAAATCCAGTTATCTAGGGCTGATAAGACGTGTTCGGCAGCGGGGCGATCGCCGGTTTCGACATAGAGACCGATATCAAAGGGGAGAAAGGGAAAAAACGCCTCTTGATTCCCACCGATGGGAGGATAGGCAAACAGGGCAAATTCCCCATCCATCCATTGGAACAGTTCCGGCAATTCCAAACCTAAGGACTGACGAATCTCCCCCCGTACCCCATCTAAAACTGAGGCGATCTCAGGAATCTCCTCCACCATGGAGACCAGAGTTAACAGAGACTGGCCGAGATTGAGGCCATTGGTGGAAACATAGGTTCCCCCCGGAAGTCGGGAGAGGATGCGGTTGGGGTTTTGGGAACGGGCCGCAATCTCCGGTTGGGGTTCCCGGTAGTTGCTGCGAAATTGCAACCGTCCCCCGGCCTCATCGGCCCAAATTAAGGCATTAAAGCTGGTATAGGTTTGGGCGTAGAGATCCCCAATTTGGGAAACTCCTGGTCCGGGGGGGAGGGAAAAGGGAACGTTGGGGGCCTGGCCGTCTAAGTTCCGACCGAGATCGGCAAGCTGTTTGAAATTTCCATAGAGGGCCACGACGGCTGTGTCGAGTTCGGGGCGATGGAGGAGTTTCTGAAATTCGGGGTTGTCAGCTAGGGAAACGGTTGTGGGGGGAAGGTCCAGATAGGCCTGAATCTCTTCGAGACGACGGGCAAAGATAACGGTATTGTTGGGGAGGCGGGCGATCGCCACACTGGGTTTATAGAGGGTATAGGGGGCCATCTCCTCGTCTGGGGTAGGAAATGGAATCTCAATGGAACCATTAGCGTCCATTTTGCCCAGGAGTTTCGAGAGAGGTGTGAGCAGATATTGGTTGAGGAGTTGTCGAGAACGTCCCCATTTCAAGGGTTCCATCTTTTGGGAAGAGTTGGGCGAAAACTCGGGAACCTCGGACGGGTTGGGAAACACCTCAACCTGCGGATAAACCTGAATCTCAACGCCCTGATAGGTTTCCTGAGTTGGGGAAATCCCATAATCGGCTTCTAAGAGGCTGAGATAGGTATCAAAGGCCGGTTCGTCAGCTAGGGGCATTATGGTAACAGCCGCCACGTCTAGATCTGCGGCAAAGGAGGATAGGGGAATTACCGCTGTCGCCGCCCAACCTTGCATCCAGGGGCGTACTTCGTCCTCATCAGACCCCACGAAGGGAACAAAGGGCAAGAAACCGGGATCGGTGAAGGCTTCGGAAATGCCATCAAAGCCTTGGAAGCGTTCAAATTCTTGCCAAGCCTCCTGGCCGTTGAGTAATAACACCGCAGCGGTATTGGCGGGGAGGGTTTGGATCATCCCTGGAGGGGCGATCGCTCTTTCGGACATCTTCTCGGTTTGGGCCGATAGGGGGGAGATACCGAGGACAGTAGAGAGGAGAACGGTCAGGGTGAGGCTAGGCTTGACCATTGTGAACGTCCTTTAAGCCATAAAACGGCTTGTTATGGGTCGAGAATGCTCCTAGCTTGCCATAGGGCGGCCCTAACGTCACCTGAATCGGGATGATGGCCTCGATGTTCGCTTCGTGAAATGTGTCTGTGAAGGAGGCGATCGCTCGGGGATTAATCCTTGGGGGCGATCGCCGTCTCAAAGTCCTCTAGGGAAGCAATGGTAACCGCTTGAATTAACAGGGTTTTTAACTCCGTTGCGTCATCGATGGCGTTGATGCGATCGCTCACCGAACTGGGAACGGGTCCAAACCGAGTTTCCAAGATATCCAGGATATCTTCGCGGCGACTGGTTAACACTCCGGCTGAGATTCCGGCTTCTTGAGCGAAACGCTCTAGGGGGGTAATGTAAGACATTTTTTCGGCTTCCTCAAAGGCGGCAATTTCAGTATTAAACGATGACTCCAACTCTTCCGGGAGAGTCATGATCCAGTTGACCAGTCGGAAGAGTTCCAGAATGTTTTGACGGCTATAGCCCCGACGATAGAGGCTTTTGGTCACCTCCAGCTTCCATTGTAGTCGTTGGTTGGGCTGCCGCCGGGTAGCTTGGGTTATGAAGCTCACCCCACCTGCCTTGGGCGAGGTGGGGGTGTCAGTGCTAACCTGGAACCGTGCTAGTCCACAGGTCACACAAACAAGCCCAGCTTCTAGGCGAACGTCGAGAACGTTGGCTCGAACGCTCCTCACTGTCCTTTCGGCGAGTGAGCTGAAGAATGCCTCGGGCAGCAATATTGAGCGCCCCGTTGAGGTCTGCATTGTATCGCTTGCCCGAGGAAAATTTAGCCAGCGCATAGTTCTTGGGGTCTCGCCGCACCACTCCACTGCCGTCATAAGCTAGCTTTGAGGTATAGGCGGCAACGACATCAATCACCTGACCGCCCATCTCTTGCCACTTCATCTCCGTCAAGTCTCGAATCATACCCTTGAGCCACCCATGAAAGCGTTGGCGCAGGTTAGACCGTTTTCGTCCTCCCTTAGCCTTCCATCCTTTCAGGTTCTCAAAGACAATGGCATCGGCGTTAAATTGTTGGGCAATTTGCACGATACGCTTCGAGACAATCTGCCCAATTTGGCGGTTGATGTTGCGACACTTGCGATAGGTATGGGAGCAGAACCCCTTCTGGAGGCTTCCACCGTTCCCCATTGTCTGACTTGCTCGTTTAGATACCGATTTCAGCCGCTTATCTCGACAATCTATGTCTCTCCCCGGATGAATAAACTCCCGGTGGATTACAGTGCCGTCAAAATTCACGACTGCCACGGTCGCGGTGGTGTTGATACCCAGGTCAACACTCACCACATTGCCATCTCCCTCCCGTTGGGGTGGATGGCACTCAAAGGGAACCGATAGGTGACAAGTCCTCTTCTCCTCATTAAAAATCAGGGAGGGCGACAGCAGCTTGTTGCTGTCTACGGTGTGCCGTTCTCGTAGACCGGTAATCCCAACGGTCGTCCAAACCCAATCGGTTCCGTTAAAGACCTTGATTTCGATGCGGTCGTACCCATGCAGCTTATAGCATTGACCTTTATACAAGGTGGGATAACAGCCACTATTGGGATTGAGGCCTGGGGGTTTGGCATCCCGACGTTGACGAGTTCCCGATTGCCATTCCCGATACCGGGTCATGTAGCTACTGACTTGGCCAGCGGCGAAAACGATGGCGGCTCTTCGGTAGTAGCTGGGGAATTTGTAAAAGGTCTGGTCAAATGGCCGGTATTTTGGCTGAGGGTTCTTCGCGGTTTGGTGAATGAGTTTCTCGACGGCTAGAACCCGTTTTTGGCTCGATAACGTTCCCAGAGATGACCAATGGGTTAAGAGAATTCCCATCAAATGCTGACAGACACGACGGTAGACCTTAACCGTTTGGCTCAACAGAACTCGCTGCTTGGCTGTCGGGTTAAGATTCCATTGGTCTGTACGGATGACTGAGGTGGGTTTCTCGGTTAGCATGGCGTCATGTTAACCCATGGTGAACTGAATGTCAAAAACCCTCCGGTCTTTTGCTCACACAGTTGCAAGCATCAAGATTCATATAGTGTTTGTCACAAAATACCGTCATCCCGTCATCTCTGGGGAGATACAAGAGGACATTGTCGAGCTGTGTCGGAGCATCTGTGAAAAGAATGATTGCATCTTAGAAGAGGCGAAGGCAGATCTAGGGACTAATGACCATATTCATTTACTGGTTGACCTAGCTCCCAAGGTATCTATTTCTAAGCTCTGCAATACGATGAAGACCGTCACCAGCCGGGAAATCAGGAAGCGTTTTGTACGACAATTGAAACCGTACTATGGTCGTCCAGTTTTCTGGAAGCGTGGATTTAGTGCCGTCTCAGCTGGTGGAGCCTCATTGGATGTCCTCAAAGCCTATATAGAAGGGCAAGGCTACGATGATTGACATTACCGCTCCTTGACCCCCACCTGCTGACGCGAGCTGGGGGAATGCGTCGCTATTTTTGTTCAAATGGGCCATCACCATCACCGCAAAGGGGTTCACATCCTCTTGTAGCTGGTCCCACTGGTCTTGATACTGCAAGAGTTTGACGCTGGGAAACTCAAAAGAGATTTTGCTGTCCCAGAGTTCATAGCCAAAGTTCTCAGGAGTCCAGTTGGGTCGATCATCGGCCAGAATCACTAAGGTGGCCACAGGTAGCTTGTAGCGGTCAAAGATGCGATAGTTATAGACGAACACCCGTTGGTTGAAGTGGGCTTCGTATTGACTTTGCACTTCGAGATGAATGAGGACTAGGGCCTCCTGGTTGTCTTTACGCCAAACTTTCACCAGTTTATCGACCAGTCGTTTTCCCAATTCTGCATCTCGGACAATTTGCTGAAACTCTTGGTCGAGAAATTCGTACCCTCGTGACCAGTCGATGTCCTCATAGGCTTGAGGAAAGAAAAAGGCCATGAAGTCAGGGAAATAGACTTCTAGGGCTTCTTTCCAGGGGCTATCATAGTCGTTTGTTTCCGATGGATTCATAGGTTGATCTGATTTTGCACCTGCTCTAATGATAGTCCTAAAGCTTCAGCAATTTGGGGTGGCGTTAGGTGGAAAATGGTTAGTTTGGCGATCGCCCGTCGTTGATTTTCTGTTAGTTCTAAATCATCAAGAGGGATATCAGATTTTACTGAGTCAGTTTTAGAAGCTGATGATTTGGGTTGAGGATCGGGATTTCCATAGAGGTTTAAATTGCCAATTTGAATTGGATTTCCAATAATCTTTTGTTGGGAATTTGTGAATCCTAATCGTTCCAAAGTTGCACGCAAGTTAGATTTTGCAATATCTTCCTCTAAGAGGTTAGATAAAAGCTGCCATAGCTCATAGCCTTCATCTTTGACATGACCTGTTGTGCAGTTATAGTCATCGGCTATTTTTGAGTATTTGTGACCGTTCAAAACTCCCCTCAAAATCGCAGTCTGCAAATTGTCCAGGTGCTGTCCGGGGCACTGGTCGCTTAAGAGGTGATGTCATGGAACCCTCTCATGGTGAGAATTTCATAGATTGAAATTGGTCGATTGCAGTATCCCATCGCCATAGCCGGGGTAGTTTTCTTCCCCAGACTGTAATGGGGGCGACTCCAGTTGTAAATTAATCGTTGTACCTCTAAGACTCGCTGCAAACCCACCACCGTCTTGGCATAGAGATTTTGTCGGCGGCGATAAGCACTACAACATCGTCTCAAAGCACTGTTATGGGCCTCATTGTGATTGGCGTGAACCTCATCGGCCGGACTGATGGCCGTGAACGGGTGTTCTACCTTGACCCATTCGACTCGCGGCTGGCGCCTTGAGAACCTTTGATTTTCATGGCCACCTCGAGACCTTCTCGCCAAACCTTGCGCCAGGGGTAGTGCGTGCCGTGCGGTGACGGCTTCGAGATGAAGCGGCTAGCGAAAGTCCATAGAGCTTTGCCATAGCGTCGTTCGCCGTCTGTGAACCAACGAATAAACTCGGCCGCTTGTGCCCATTGCCAGGTCTGTTCTGTGCCGGTCGTGAATAGCCTCTCGTCTTTGTTACCCGCGTGAGCGGCAACCCAGTAACGACTCTTGCGCTCAATAAAGGTCAGCGTCCACCCTTGGCACTGTGAGGGGGGGGAGGTTCTCGCCCACGCGAGTATAAATTTCATCCCCTTCTAGGGTTACCTCGGCCTCCTCGGGAGCCGGGGGAGACCAGTGCGGATGTTGCTCGGCCAAGCGCTGTTCCCAGCCCATTATTGTGGTGTGAGACTTGTCAAAGCAACGTCCCGTTGCCCGGAGGCCCAAGCCTTCACTACGGACATTGATGGCGGCAGCTACCAGTTCGGGGGCGGTGCGTAAGCGTGCCATCGGTGTACCGGTGCGCTCATTGAACCGTTTGCCACAATTACGACACTTGTAGCGCTGTTGCCGTTGGCCGCTACGGATGGCGCTGCCGTTTTTCACGGTCTGTTCACTCTGGCAATGGGGACATCTCATCGGTTATACCTCACGCATTGCCACCATTCTAAACGGTCACCTCCTAAGACACCAGTGCCCTGTCCGGTTTCCTGGAATACCAAACTGTCGAGACTATTAATTACACCCTGCCAGTCCATGGCTTGCGATCGCATTGGTTTAAAACTCTGCCGCCATTGTCAGTCATATTCCGTCTTTTGACAAGATACAGGGGAAAGTTCCGTCTTTTTCCGACGTTTTCCGTCTTGCCGGAACTCTATAGCTGAAGGAGAATAAGATTATTGACAGACAAATCCTCAGCAACCCAGACACCCCGAAAACCCACCGTAGATCTTGTGGTTGCTCAGTCAAACGTCGATTCTAGTTATAGCTGAGCTACCACAAGGTAGCAGATTTATCATGTCTTATGCTTTATCGCCAGGCCAGGCTAACTTGAAACTGGCACTCTGGCAGTCGGACGCCGATCAGATGACCAGTGCAGATGTTTATGCCTGGCTTGTAACCAGTGGACTTCCTGCCAATGTTGCCCTGCGGCTGCATGAACTGTTGACTTATACTAAGCGCGTTGGCCGCAAAGTCTTTTCGATTGGTAAAATCATTCTCCTGAAAATACTGGAATTTGTCAAAGCTCATCCGTTGCTAGTTGCCGGTGCAGGAATTGGGGCGGTTGTCGGTGCTGCGATCGCTAGTTTGATAGCTAGTATTCCTTTTCTTGGCCCCTTACTATCTCCCATTGCAGCCCTATTGGGAATCACGATTACTGCGGCGGGAGCAGTTATCGGGCATCGACTAGATAAAAAATTTAGCGGAGTTGGTGAAGATATATTTGAAGTGGCCAGACTTTTCTTTGACTTGGTTATTGAAACCTTTAATCTCGTCTTTAAACATGTCGTTTCTGCCTGATAATTTCAAGTCAACTTATATCGAGTATACCAATCATGACTTCCAAAAAATCGCTGAGCAAAAAAGAGTTATTAACTATGATTGGTCGATTAAAAAAAGAGCCTGATGATTGGTCAGGAATCGTCGGCCAGTTTGGTTTAGCCGGAATGGGTGCAGTTGCCGGGGGTGCAGCTGCTGCTGTTTTGGGTGCAGGAGTTGCTCCAATCCCCATTATAACAGCGTTAACTGGATTCGGCGTTGTGGTTGCTGCCCCGGCGGCTCTAGTCGGGGGTGCAGCCGTTGCTGGAGGAGCAGTCGCTTTTGGTGCCGCCAAGTTACTCAAGGGGAGCGGCTACAATGCAGGAAAACGTGACGAACTCTTGAGAAATTATCAGGATCAACTTAGAGAGATTTCCATAAAAGAACGATCTAGAACTGTTAAAGATCGTGACAAATCTGAGTTTTGTATTTTCCTTGAAGACCCCCTTAAACTCAATCTCATCTCCCCTGAAGATGCTCAAAAATTGATTGAAGCAGTACGACAGGGTACGATTTCTCTCACGGATGCTTATAATTATATTGGCACAATTTTGAAAGAGACAAAACCGAAAAAGTAATACCTTAATGTTTTGCCTCCTAGCCTAGTTCGTTGTCATTTGGGTACAGCATTCTGTTGATCGTGATTCATCCTTAACTTCAGTGGCACAGCACAATTCCTTAAGACTTGCTATCTGCGGCAATTTATGCGAGAACGTCAGCTAACTCTCAAGTAATTTGGAAGCAAACTATTGTGCTGTCACAGTTGGCCTCTCAGGAGAAACAAATCGAGGAAGAAGTCAGTGATAGCAGTATGTCTAGAGAAACTCCCATTTCTGATTCCGAGATATCCTCAGCAGAGAGTCAGCCCAGAATAGAAAAAAAGGCTGATTCTTATCCTACAACCTATTCTCAAGTTTCCGGAATAACTCATCTACCCAGTAAACCTCGACGAACAACAGTTATCAATAATACAAGCTCTAAACACCCAGGCAAAGTATTCAATTCCTTTTTGGAACGAACTAAAGCTAAGCTCCAATTAAACCTGGAGTATAAAAGTTTTGAAGATCATCTAGATTCATCGACCGCATTATTGATTGTTTGCTTTTTATTTGGACTTTGGTTTACAACTTATTCAATATCATTTTTATTTGTCTTGCCGTTGCTTGTATTAGCGTGCGTGTCTAGTGTTGTTGCGATCTACAAAAATCGAAATTTTATAAACTGGTTTTTTATTGGTTTTTTAGGCTTTTTTCTATGGGGTTTACCTTATCTTTATTTGGTTTTCATGCCAGCCGAAGACTTAGAAAAAATCAGACAAGAAAATCAAGAAAAAAAGCTTAAGAAGGAACTTGAAAATCAAGAAAAAAAGCTTGAGGAAGAACTTGAAAACCAGAAAATATTGAGTTTATTTGAAGATGAAAACGTCGTCTTTGAGCAAGCGGCTAGTTATCGGGGTGGACTGAAGGGATATCCGGCACGTTTGGAAAAAGTAGGCATGGCTTATTTGACTAAGAATGCCTTAATTTTTATTCAAGATATCTTGAAGTGTAAACTCATGTATTCTAACATAATGGACGTGACGTTAGACAATTTTCAGATTGAAGATCATCGCTCGTTACTATTAGATGGTGATACGGCTCGTCAGCTACAAAACGTCAAAAATATAGTTAACATTAAGTATTTAGATGAAGATTCTGTAGAACGGGATGTCAAATTTCAAATTCATGGAGCGCTTATGGTTCAAGGAGAAGAAATTAAGGTGAATATCGAGTTGTTCTGTCTCTTCATTGATAGACAGGCTTGGACTTAAATGATCGCTCTCTCGGTCATCGCTTTCTGAATGAACGGGTCGAGAGATTAATCCTTGGGGGCGATCGCCGTCTCAAAGTCCTCTAGGGAAGCAATGGTAACCGCTTGAATTAACAGGGTTTTTAACTCCGTTGCGTCATCGATGGCGTTGATGCGATCGCTCACCGAACTGGGAACGGGTCCAAACCGAGTTTCCAAGATATCCAGGATATCTTCTCGACCCCTTGTTAACACTCCAGCTTTTTGAGCGAAACGCTCTAGGGGGGTGATGTAAGGCATTTTTTCGGCTTCCTCAAAGGCGGCAATTTCAGTATTAAACGATGACTCCAACTCTTCCGGGAGGGTCATGATCCAGTTGACCAGTCGGAAGAGTTCCAGAATGTTTTGACGGCTATAGCCCCGACGATAGAGGCTTTTGGTCACCTCCAGCTTCCATGTCCGTCCCCGTAGTCATCAGCCGCGTCTCCGGGAGAAATCACGCTGGCCCAAGCTGACGAGCCTCACGACCCGGATCTAAGCTAACCTTTTATGATATAAATGGATTTAAGCCAGATATAATTTTACAAGCATTAATCAGGGTAGACCGTTATGGATGCATTCAAGGCTCAAGCTTTATCATTATTACAAACCGCATTAGATAACCCAACAGCGGAGTTTCGGGAGGGACAATGGGAGGCGATCGCTCGTCTCATCCAGCAGCGAGAGCGCCTATTACTGGTACAACGAACCGGCTGGGGAAAAAGCCTCGTCTATTTTTTAACCACCGTGCTACTTCGCCAACGTCAGGCCGGCCCCACCTTACTCATTTCGCCTCTGTTGGCCTTAATGCGTAACCAAATTCTGGCCGCACAACGACTGAATCTAAACGCCGTTACTATTAATTCTACGAATTACCACAATTGGAATCGAATACACCAACAGATTAAAGCAGACAAGGTTGATATTCTGCTCATTGCCCCAGAACGATTATCCAATGATAAGTTCCAAGAAGAGGTTTTAAGTTCAATGGCTCAAAAAATCGGCTTGCTTGTCGTCGATGAAGCCCATTGTATTTCCGATTGGGGTCATGATTTTCGTCCAGATTATCGTCGAATTGTTCGTGTTTTACAGGGATTACCAGAAAACATTCCCGTGTTAGCCACGACGGCTACGGCAAATCATAGAGTCGTTGAAGATATTAAACATCAACTGGGTGATACTCTTAACGTCATTCGGGGAACCTTAACTCGTCAAAGCCTAAAACTTCAAGCTATTAACTTAGCCAGTCCTGGGCAACGAATGGCATGGTTAGCCCAGACCTTACCGCAACTTCCTGGGAGTGGTATTATTTATACCTTAACCATTAAAGATGCCGATCGCCTAGCTCATTTCCTGAAAACTGAAGGTCTCTCAGCCAAAGCCTACCATAGTCAACTCGAAAATGAGCAACGGGAGAAATTGGAATTTCAATTACTCAAGAACAAACTCAAAGTATTGGTGGCAACCACTGCTCTAGGAATGGGATTTGACAAGCCGGATTTGGGCTTTGTGATTCACTATCAAAGCCCAGGTTCAGTGGTTAACTACTATCAACAAGTTGGACGAGCCGGTCGTGCTGTTGATGAGGCATTTGGTATTTTGTTGAAAGGAGAAGAAGACGAAAGCATCACAGATTTCTTCATTAAAAACGCTTTTCCAATTGCTGCAAATACTGATACAATTTTGTCGGTGCTCCTTGCAGATGACGGCAATGGCTTAACCATGAGTGACATCGAAAAACAAGTCAATCTATCTCGTTCAACACTCATGAAAACATTAAAGTTTTTATCTTTGGAATTTCCGGCGCCTGTAGTTAAAAAAAGTTCAAAATGGTATGCCACTCCTTCAGCACTCACGTATAAAACAGACCCGCAACGAATTGAAGGCATCATAAAACTTCGTCAACAAGAACAAGCCCAAATGGCAGAGTACCTAACAAGTCAGGGCTGTCTCATGCAGTTTCTTCAAGATGCCTTAGATGATAGCCAGTCCCAGCCTTGTGGACGCTGTGCGAACTGTGTCGGTCATCCCCTCCTTAATCCCAACTGCAATCCTGAGTTTTTGCAGCGGGCCCATCGTTACTTAACACAAACCCATCCTAAGATTAAACCCCGGAAACAATTTCCTCCTAATGCCTTGCCCGCCTATGGGTTTAATGGGAAAATTAAAGCTGAGTTAAGAGCAGAAGTCGGGCGGGCCTTATGTTTATGGGGAGATAGTACCTGGGGACGGCAGATTCAGGAAGAAAAATATACAAATGAGCATTTTGATGCTACCCTGGTCGGAGCCGTGGTCACCATGATTCGCCGATGGAAGCCGCAACCTTCCCCTGAGTGGGTGACTTGTGTTCCCTCCTTAAATCGTCCCCGGTTAGTCCCGAGTTTTGCCCAGCGGGTGGCTCATCGCTTGGGCTTACCCTTCCTTCCCGTCATTACTAAAGTCCGGGATACCCCCCTACAAAAAACTCGAGAAAATAGCTATCAACAGGCTCATAATTTGAATGGGGCCTTTACCGTTCTGTCTCAGCAAGTTCTCCCGGGTCCGGTGTTATTGATTGATGATATTGTGGATTCTCGTTGGACAATGACCGTTATGACCGCACTTCTCAAACAGGCGGGAAGTGGTGCGGTGTTTCCGGTGGCGTTAGCGGTCAATTCCTTCCTTTGATTCTTGATAGCCAAGCCGGAAATCTACAACAAAGCGTTAATTATGTCAAGTCAAATCAACCCGTTATTATCGCCAAATACACAAGCGGTGTTACTGCTTTGTGGAAGCCTGGGTCAACCTCGGACTCAAGAGTATAACCCCCTGAATTTAAAGGAATATAACGGGTTAGCCCAACGCTTGCGATCGCAGCAGATGACTCCCGGCGACTTATTAACCCGAGAGGGAGAACAGCATTTATCAGAACTGGTCGCGGATTTAGATAAGCAACGAGTCCTGGCCCTCTTAAAACGGGGGGTCTTGTTGAGTTTAGCCTTGGAAAACTGGACGAATCAAGGAATCTGGATTCTCAGTCGCAGTGATGCCAACTATCCTCAACAATTAAAGCAGAATTTACAGCATCGTTGTCCACCCGTTTTATATGGAGTGGGAGAGGTATCACACTTGAGTCAAGGAGGAGTGGCCATTGTCGGTTCTCGTCATGTTAACGAGGAGGAACTCGATTACACGAACTATCTAGCTCTGACCTGTGCTAAGGAGAATCTAGCGGTTATTTCGGGAGGGGCTAAGGGGATTGATGAGCAGGCCATGCGTTCCTGTTTAGAGGCGGGTGGTGTTTCTATTGGCGTGTTAGCCAATAGCTTAACGAAAGCAGCTCTTTCGCGTCACTATCGTCAGAGTCTTTATGATAAAAAATTAGTCATGATATCTCCCTATGATCCCGATGCAGGTTTTGCGATTGGTACGGCTATGGGTCGAAATAAAAATATCTATGCTTTGGCAGATTATGCGGTGGTAATTCACTCAGACTTGGACAAAGGAGGAACCTGGTCAGGAGCAACAGAAGCGTTAAAAACCATCCCAAGACTTCCCATTTTCGTTCGCTACGAGGAGCCGGTTCCTCAAGGAAATTTAGGATTAAAGCAACAGGGCGCATTAGCGTTACCCACACCTCCTTGGCTACCCTCATTAAGGGAAGCCTTAATGAGGGAAACCCTGATCGCCTCCGAAGCCGAGGGTATGGGGAGGACTGAATCCCTGGAGAAAAGAGCAGCCAAGCCTTCTGACGAGTTACAAGTTGCAGCGTCTCAGGCGAGCCTAGACAACTCGGAATTAAGTCATCTGGAGGGGTTGGCAGAACCATCGCCGCAACAGGAAATTTATCAAGCTGTGCTACCGGTTCTGTTAAAACATTTACAGGAGCCGGTCGAGGCGAAAACCTTAGCGGAATCCTTAAATGTTCAAAAAGGTCAGATGCAAGCTTGGTTGAAACAGGCGGTGCAAGATGACAAGGTGACGAAACTCAAAAAGCCAGTGCGTTATATCGTCAATCAAGATAGCTAAGGGAGAGTCTCATCCCCGCCAACGATAATAGGCCGCACAGGCCCCCTCAGAGGACACCATCGGCGCACCCAGGGGATGGTCTGGGGTGCAACGAGTACCAAACGCCGGACAGTCATGGGGTTTGCGGAACCCTTGTAGAATCTCGCCACTGATGCACTCCGTCTCGGCTTCATCTGGGGAGATATCACCGGAAAACCCGAAACGGCGATCGCCGTCAAACTGGCCATAGTCCTCTCGCAAACCGAAGCCACTAGCGGGAATTTCCCCTAAACCTCGCCAGTGACGGGGAATCACCTCAAACACTTCTTGGATGAGATGTTGGGCCGTGGGGTTGCCTTCAGGAACAACGGAGCGGCTATATTGGTTTTCAACTTGGGCCACTCCTGCTTCGAGTTGCTTGAGACAGAGATAAATCCCCTGTAAAACATCCACCGGTTCAAAGCCAGTGACGACGATGGGGACGTGATAGGTGTCGACTAAGGGTTCATATTGGCGATACCCCATGACCGTACAGACATGGCCGGCGGCGAGAAATCCCTGGACTTGACAGTTGGGCGCACGGAGAATCGCCTCCATGGCTGGGGGAACCAGAACGTGAGATACCAAAAGGGAGAAATTGTCAAGCTTTTGTTGCTTGGCTTGATAGACAGCCATGGCTGTCGCGGGGGCGGTGGTTTCAAAGCCGACGGCGAAGAAGACAATCTGTTTCTGGGGGTTGTCGCGGGCGATCGCCAAGGCATCGAGAGGGGAGTAGACGGTTCGCACATCACCTCCCATGGCTTTGACACTGAGGAGGTCGCGATCGCGTCCCGGAACCCGCAACATATCGCCAAAGGAACAGAGAATCACCTCCTCGCGACGGGCTAAATCCAGGGCTTTGTCAATGCGTTCGATGGGGGTGACACAGACGGGACAGCCGGGACCATGAACCAGGGTGATTCCATCGGGGAGGAGGCGATCGATCCCATATTTGACGATCGCATGGGAGCAAATTTTACTCAATTTTTCGTGTCTTTGTTATCTTCAAAAAGTGGCGAAAGATAGCGAATTAAAACGTATTTAGCCTCCGTAATGATTTGCTTTCTTAGTTCATCACTTTCCTCCTGTAAAGACCATAGTTGCAGTGCATTTGTAACTTCAAGACTTACTAAAGCGGCTAATCGACGTTGATGAGGATGGATTGTGGGGTTACGGAGTGCAAAAAAATGATCGAGCTGTTCTATGATTTGACTATCTGCTTGTTTGTTAACAGCTTGTATTTCCGGTGAAATTAGCGACTGTAACATAATTTCACGACATCCAGGCTGACTTGTATAAAATTCGTCAAATGCATCAACTGTTTCGCCAACCACTTGCTCAAGAGAACAGAGCACAGTTGACGAATTAAAGTGAGTTGCAAAAAGGCTTTTCATTTGCTCTGCGTATTGTTCCGCTAAAGTATATACAATCGCAGCTTTATCGGGGAAGAAACGATACAGCGATCCAATTGAAGTATTTGCTCTTTCCGCAATGAGTTCTGTTGAAGCAGCTTCATAACCTACTTCCTCGAAAACTTGCGCTGCCGCATTAATGATCTGGTTGAATCGCTGATAGCTGCGAGCCTGCTGAGGTAAACGGCGAAATGGCTTATTGTTTTTCATTTTATAAGATTTTTAAATTCAGGCCTAAGAATGTATAATTTTTAATTATAAAACAATGCTTGACAGCGACAGCTTATCTACGCTAGGGTCTGAGACAGAGGTGAGGATTTCTCACGTTTTGGAGGGAAGTACCGAGTGTGCAGGCCTTTGCGGTTCACTGTTCTACCGTACATCCTGCGTATTATACCTTACATAAGGACTGCGCTAGGATTTGAACACTTACAACTCGTCAATTATTCAAGGCAACTTTTAAAATTAGTTGAGGAGATTGAGAGTAGCTTAGGAGGCTTGATCTTAATAGGCGTAGAGCTGTCGCTAAAAAAATACATGACTTTTCTGATTTAGTTGATTTCGTGATTTTGAGTGTTTTATTAGTACATCAGGAGATTCCGTATGTCTGTCTACAGCAATGATTATCAACCAGATAACAGCAATACGTTTTGCTCGAATTTAGATCTAGAATTCGCTACACTAGTGGATATACTAGAATTTAGGGCTAGGGAACAACCAAAACAAACAGCCTTCACTTTTTTGGTCGATGGGGAAGCGGAAACAAACACAGTAAATTACGAAGAATTGAACTTAAGATCGAAGGTGATCGCAGCTCACTTACAAAAATACGCTTCCCCTGGAGAACGAGCCCTGCTACTGTATCCTTCTAGCTTAGAATTCATTGAAGCATTTTTAGGCTGTCTGTATGCAAAGGTAATTGCTATTCCAGTCTATCCTCCCAAAAGAAACCAGAAAATATCGAGACTAGAGGCGATTATCGACGATTCAGACGCGAAAGTTGTACTCACTCTGGAATCCCGAATTGGATCGATTCAAAAGCATTTCGATAAAAGCCCAAAATTAACTCAAATTGCTTGTATTGCAACCAACAAGATTAAAAATGAAGAAGTTTTAAGCTGGAAGAGTCCAGATTTCGATTTATCGACAATTGCTTTCCTTCAATATACTTCTGGCTCTACTGGAAATCCTAAAGGGGTCGTAGTCGACCATGCAAACTTACTGCACAATTTAAATTATATTCAAACAGCTTTTCAATTAACTTCTGAAACTGTTTCTGTTTCTTGGCTTCCTGTCTTTCACGACATGGGCTTGATCGATGGTATTTTAGAGCCTATTTATACAGGGTTTCATGGAGTTTTGATGTCTCCTGAAACTTTTGTCAGTAAACCTATTCGTTGGCTAAAAGCGATTTCAAAATACCGAGCAACACATTGTGGAAGTCCTAATTTTGGATATGCACTTTGTCTCGAAAAAATTAGTTCAGACGAAAGAAATTCCCTCGATTTAGGATCTTGGGTTACAGCGTACAATGGTGCCGAACTCATACGATTTGAGGTTTTAAAACGTTTTGCTGAGTTTTTCAAACCTTGCAATTTTAAATTTGAATTCTTTTATCCTTGTTATGGGATGGCAGAAACCACATTAATGGTGTCTGGCGGTCTGGTTCGAGACCGTCCGCCTTGTGTTACCTTGCAAAACGATGACTTAAAACAAAACCGAGTGGTAATTGCTCCGGCGAATTCTACTAACTCTACGAATACCAGTCATTTTGTCGGGTGTGGTCGTGCTTGGTTAGATACGCAAATAGTTATCGTCGATCCCGAAACGTTCAAACAAGTTTCTAGCGATCGCATCGGTGAAATTTGGGTTAAAAGCCCTAGTGTGGCTCGAGGTTATTGGAATCAGCCAGAAAAAACAAAAGAAACGTTTGAAGCTTATCTACAAGATACGAAGGAAGGTCCGTTTTTAAGAACTGGAGATTTAGGATTCATCAAATTTAACGAACTGTTTATTACAGGACGTATCAAAGACTTAATTGTCATTCGAGGACGCAACTATTATCCTCAAGATATCGAATTTACGGTTGAAAAATGTCACGTATCACTTCGTGGAAATTCAGGAGCAGCTTTTGCTGTAGAAATTGACGGAGAAGAAAAATTAATTGTCATTCAGGAAGTCAAGCGGGAATACATTCGTAAAATCAAGATCGATGAAGTAAAACGACATATTCGCAGAGCAGTTTCAACAGAACATGAAATACAAGTTTATGACATCGTTCTAATTAAAACAGCCTCAATTGCCAAAACTTCGAGTGGAAAAATCCAGCGTTCTCTGTGCAAACAAAAATATTTAGCAAGCGAATTAAGCGAAATACAAACTAAGTCGAATTCAGAACAGCAACAAGAAATTGAATCGAGTCCTAAAAAATTATCTGAGAATCGAATGAATAGTATTAACGTACTCGAAGATCCCAAATTGCTCGAAAATCTAGAAAGCTGGATGAAGCAATGGATCGTCCAAAAAACTAATTCTCAAATGACGGTTAAAGATATTCCTTCAGACTCTCAGTTTGTAGATTATGGATTAGATTCAGTACAATCAATTGACTTTGCCTCTGAACTAGAAAAACTTCTAGACGTTCGGCTTGCTGAGGGAACTATCTTTGTTTATCCGACGATTCGAGAATTAAGTCAACATATTCTCTATCGACTGAGCAACGATTACGAGCGGTTACCTGAAAAGTTAGAGATTTTAAATTCTCTCCATCAAGTTGATGTTAAAGATATCAAAACAACGATATCTGATACTGCTGTCACCGACACTAAATTTCAATCTTTAGAAACGATCTCAAAAGAATACTATAGCTTTGACTCACTTCCTGAATATATAGACTTCAAAGAAAGATTTTCAGTTTTTGAAGCGAACAACTTAGACTATCCTTACTTTAAGGCTAAGAAGAAGTCGATCAGAGCAAATATTGTAGTTCGAGGGCGAGAACTTATTGATTTTTCGAGCTTTGACTATTTAGGAATGTCGATCGATCCTGATGTTTGTCAAGCTGCCAAATCAGCTATTGGAGAATATGGTACTTCTGTGAGTGCCAGTCGGATTGTATCTGGAGAAATTTCTCTACACCAGCAATTAGAACGATCGATTGCAAGCTGGACAGGGACGGAAGACGCGATCGTTTTTGGTCACGGTCATGCAACTAACGTATATGCAATCAGCTCCATTGTCGGACAGAACGATTTAATTTTGTATGATAAATGTATGCACAATAGCGCTCTTATGGGTGGTAAATTATCTAGTGCTACGATGGTTGCATTCCCTCATAATGATTTAGAGGCATTAGAATCAACCCTAAAAGAGCAACGATTGAGCTATCAGCGAACTCTGATTTTAGTCGAGGGCGTTTATAGTATGGATGGTGATGTTTTAGCAAACTTGCCAAAACTCATTGAAATTAAAAAACGCTACAAATCTTGGTTGTTTATCGATGAAGCTCATTCAATTGGTGTCATAGGAAAGACGGGACGCGGTGTAGGAGAATATTTCGGAGTCGATCCGAGTGACGTTGATGTCTGGATGGGAACGATTAGTAAAGCGTTAGGAAGTAGTGGAGGATATATTGCGGGATGTCAACCTTTAATTGATTACTTAAAACATTGTTCCCCAGGATTTTTGTTTAGTACTGGAGCCTCTCCTGCTAATGTAGCAGCCGGACTTGCAGCAATTCAAAAAGTCCAAACTGATTCCCGGTCTGTACGACAGCTTCAAAACAATTCTAATCTGTTCTTATCGTTAGCCAAACAAGAAGGCTTAAATACGGGAAACAGTCAAGATTCAAGCGTAATTCCAATTATTGTAGGAGATTCAGATCGCGCAGCAAAACTAGCAGACTTAGCTTTTCAGGAAGGAATCAATGTTTTTGCGATCGGATATCCAGCCGTAGAATTTAACGAAGCTCGATTGCGATTCTTTGTTTCGTGTTTGCATACTGAAGAGCAAATTAAATACACCGTCCGGACTATTGCAAAGCTATTAAAAAATCTGTAGCTTGTAACAGTAACATTGAAGGAGCGATCACCATGAGTACAACGAAAACAATGTATCAAAATCCTTTCCAACAAAACTCACTGTCTACCCTTTTGTATTTTATAACCAAGTATGGTATCGATCCCCCTTACTTCGGCCGTGCGTGTTTGTTTCTCTTAGGTACTGCGTTTGAATTTCCTTTTTCCATATATGAAGACTTTGCATATCGCACTCAAATTGAAAATACAAAAATTAATGATAGTCCTATCTTTGTGATAGGTTATTGGCGAAGCGGTACTACATACCTACACAATATACTCAGCCAAGATTTGCAGTGGGGAACTCCCAGTCATATGCAAGTCTTCTATCCCAAAACTTTTTTTACATTTGAAGCATTCAAAAGCCTGTTATCGAAAACACTACCCGAGGAACGCGGCTTTGACAAAGTCAAAGTGGGTATTGACGTTCCAGAGGAAGAGGAAGAAGCACTGCTATCTTACTCCAAATCCTCATTTTATCATGCTGTTACTTTTCCAAGGATTGCTAATGAATTTTTCGATCGGTATGCTTTACTTAACAATTTAACTCAAATAGAAATTGATGCCTGGAAGAAAGATTATATGTGGTTTTTAAAAAAAATAAGCTTGGCGTTCGACGATCGCCCTTTGCTTTTGAAAAATCCTGTGAATACTTGTAGAATTTCTACATTAATTGAACTTTTTCCGAAAGCACGTTTTATACATATCTATCGAAATCCTTACGAAGTGTTTGAATCGAATGTCAAAATGATTCGAATACATACCCAAAATATGCGATTACAAAATCTATTTCCTTTAGAAGAATTGTATCGAGGGATTTTAAAACGATATGTTATGATGATGGAAGCTTATGATGCCCAAAGTCGGTTAATTTCTAAAGATAGACTCATTGAAGTCAGTTTCGAGCAAATCAAACACGAACCATTAAAAGCTCTGAAAAGTATTTACGATCGCCTAAATATTTCTGGATTTCAAAATGCTTTGCCGTTGTTTGAAAAGTACTTAGACAGCCAAAAACAATACAAACAAAATAACTACCAATACCATCCAGAAACTGTAGATATAGTCGGTCGAAATTGGGACAAATGGATCGAACGATGGGGATATCAACCACCAGTTCTTAAATAATTGAGTCCGAGAACTCTAATTTAAAAACTAAAATTTTGATGATTTTGTATTTTGTTGATTTTGCGAATAGGGATGTATAAGATGAAAACAAAATTTTTGACGGCTTTAGAATTTATCTCGATTTTTCTGGGAATGTCTGGTGTAGCGAATGCAGCTAGCCTTAAAGGGACAGATTTCAGCTTGTCATTTAACAAACCACCCTTTGTATTTACTGACGAACCAATAGGAGTCTGTTCGTTTGTTAAAATTTGCAGTGCCAGTGTGGAAAGCATAGTACCAGACACGAATCCAAACATTCCTACTCCACCACAACCGTATATTAACGATACAGGATTTCCTATCATCGGAATTTTTGCGAGACTGCCGAAAAATCGACCGCAAGGTCCAGCCTTTTTTTCTGGAGGAACTTCAACGATTTTCGGTGAAATAGCCATATCTGATGACGGTCAAAAATTGTCGTTTACGAGTGGAGTTATTTCAATTAACGAAGTTTTTTTTGCTGACTTTACCACAATGCCAGAAGCGGACTCTACACTATTTGTTACTCTTGCTATAGCAGCCCTAAATCAGTTGTGGCAAAATTCCATAATAGAACAGTTTGGGGAAATTAAATATTTGACCATCAGCAAAAAACTTAAATAGCCCTTTTATTGTCTTGAATGAATCACATAAATGATAAAACTGCCGAATAAAGTTTTTAGCTTGTAACCAAAGATCTTCCACCGGGTTTTGCTCGGGGGCGTTTGGAGCAAAGGTAGTGCAATGAACTAACCATTCATCTTCTAACAACTCTCCATTTACTTGTTTTAAATATTCTTTAAATTCTTGAGATTTATGATAACTAGCGCCATCCCAAAAAATGGCAATTCTTTTTGTCGGTCTTTGTTTTCGTAAATGTTTTATGAAATCTATGGTGTTTTCCGTATTGCCGCTGGAATATTCTTCGACAATGAATTCCTGATTTTGATAATCTAATGCCCCATAATAAGTTTGTCTATTTTTTTGATTTTTAATAGGAATTTCAATCCGAATATCTGTTCGTCCCCAAACATAACCCAAGAGGTCTCCCCAAAGAAGATGACATTCGTCAATCATAAACACCGCAAGCTTTCCAGCTTTTATTTCGGGTTCCCATTTTTTGAGTTTATTTTGAATTTCCTTTTTTTTGCTCTTGACTTGTTCTTCATTTTTTGCTGGATTCTTTTTCTGAGATTTCTTCCAGCTTATTTTAGCGGATTTGAACAAAGCATAGTAGCTTTGATCTGAAGCATAAACCACTCCATATTCCTGATCTAAATGTCGTTTTAAATCCCCGGTTCTTAAATAAGGTTGCTGCCTTAGCCATTCAATTACCTTAGCTTTTGAGGAAGCATTGAGGTAACTTTTACTTCCTTTATATTGAAGTTTTAAGCTGCCTACCCCATGAAAAAGAGCTTGATTTTTCCACTTGCTAATAAAACTATGAGATACTTGTAATAGGTTTTCAATTTCATGAGAAGATGTTCCTGTTAAAATCATCTTAACAGCCAAGGCTCTTTTGACTTCTTGAGTATTTGAACTGGTGTTGATGAAATCATCTAGTTCAGTGATAATGGTCATGATGTTTTCTGAATGCCTCCTTCTGGGTCGAGTCTTATCTTTACATTATACCTGTTATAACTGATTTAGGACTGCTATAGTACTCCCGAACCATCTTCATTATTGGGAATTTCAACTTTGGGTTTACTATTGACTGTAAGTTTATACCTGAAAAAGCATCGAGAAGTACAATAATCGAGCTATGAAAAAATCAGTTTTCATTAGTGGAGCATCGAGTGGGATAGGGCAAGCGTGTGCTATCTACTTAAGCGAAATGGGCTATCAAGTCTTTGCAGGAGTTCGGAAGCAAGACGATGTGGAAAAACTTAAGTACGAGAGTGGGAATGAAATTATTCCTATTGTTTTAGACCTAACGGACGAAAATTCAATTCGAGAAGCAGCTAAAATGACTCAACATTTATCTGAATCTTGTCCTTTAGTTGGAGCGATAAATAATGCCGGTATTGTCGTCGCCGGGCCGCTTGAATGTATTCCAATCAGCGAATTCAGACAGCAATTGGAAGTTAACGTTATCGGACAACTTTCGTTGATACAAGCCTTTTTACCACTCTTACGACGTACCCAAGGACGGATCGTTAACATTGGTTCGGATTACGGAAGAGTCGCTAGTCCTATTCTCGGGCCTTATTGTGCTTCTAAATTTGCCTTGAAAGCTTTGACAGATTCACTTCGTATGGAAGTCAAAGCATGGGGAATTTCAGTTTCTATTGTCGAAATAGGAACGATTAACACACCAATCTGGGACAAATCTATTCGGTCGAACGAAAAAATTTGGGATAACTTTACAGACGAATCTAAAAAACTATATTCTTTTATGTTGCAGGCCGTTAAAGATAAAGCTGGAGAGTTAGGAAAAAATGGCCTTCCTCCTGAATCTGTCGCTAAAGTCGTTGCGAAAATACTTGAAGCTAGAAAACCAAAAGCCCGATATATCGTCGGTTTAGATTCACGACTCAATATTTTGATGTCAAAGTTCGTTCCAGATCGCCTTTTAGATCGTCTCATTATGTTATATTTAGGATTATAAAATAATACAAATTAACGATTTTTTTCAAAACATCAAATGCAAATCATGGAATTTAACACTCAAAATAATAAAACTGGCGCCAAGGATTTATTAGAATGGCTTCGTGATTATTCTAAAACTCGTATTAACTCTCGATTAATTGACGAGCGTCGTTGTATTCCTCCCTATATCGTACTCGATCTGGGGAATCACGGACTTTTAGGAATGCAAGTATCACCTCAATATGGTGGTATTAATTTAAACAATCGAGATATGCTAAGAGTTTTGCAGCAGTTGGGAGCCATCGACCCAACCTTAGCATCGTTTGTTGGCGTTCATAACGTTTTAGGCACGCGTCCGATCGCGAATTATGCGTCTGAAGCTGTCAAAGAAGAACTGTTGCCCTCGATCGCAACGGGTCGAAAACTTGCCGCGTTTGCGTTAACAGAACCAGGTGCTGGTTCGAATCCCCAAGCGATATCTGCCCGAGCGATGCCCGATCGAGAAACACAATGGCAGTTAAGCGGTACGAAAATTTGGATCGGCTCAGCAGCTTGGGCGAGTGTCATTAATACCTTCGTGAAAACGTTTGACGATAAAGGCCAGTATTTAGGTATCAGTGGCTTTGCAATCCATCAAGACGGTACGGGATTGAGACAAGGGCCCGAATCCTTGACGATGGGTTTGCGTGGCATGATTCAAAATACTGTGTATTTAGACAACGTTCGTGTCAGCTCAGAATACCTCTTGGGTAAAGTGGGAACGGGAATGAAAGCAGCTCAAGACGCCATGATGCACGGTCGATTGTGCATTTCAGCGGTCAGTCTTGGAGGCATGAAACGTTGCGCCCAACTGATGCTTCGTTATGCAAAACGGCGAAATATCTCAACCGGTCGATTAGTAGACAATCCCGTGACGTTAGTGAAGCTAACTGACCTCACTGAGAGTATTGTAGCTTTGGAAAGCTTAATCGATCGCATCGCAACGTTACTCGATAGCGGTCAGTCTATTCCAATAGAAGCTTATGCCGTTTGTAAAATTTCTGCTCCCGAATTTTTTTGGAAAGCCGCAGATAATCTCATTCAAATTTTAGGCGGTCGTGGTTATATCGAGACAAATATTGCACCTCAGTTTCTTCGCGATTCTAGAGTGCTTCGGATTTATGAAGGGCCAACAGAAACTTTAAATATGTTTCTGGGTTCTAAAATAAACCATAGAGCAGAAGAATTTCATGAATTTATTTGTGAGGAGTTAAACGCCCCTAAAGTTGCAGATGCTTTAAAGTTTGCAGTCAACGAAATCAGAGATTTTTACAATACAGAATCTTATTTTTTAGACAAAAACAGCTCTAATCGATGGCTGAATATCTGTATCGGTGAAATTGTAACACTAGGAACGTTATGGGCTGCTGTCGAGGGACTGTATAAACACTCTGGATCCCAGAGACTATATCGTACTGCCATTTGGAGTAAGCTTCATTTCGAACAAAAGCTTAAAGTGGTTTTGTCGGGATTTCCAGCAAATATCGCGATTAACAAAGCCGATATTTTAGATGAAATAATATCGAGCTATTCTGATGAAGTTGGAGAAATCGAACAGACTTTATCTGGGGAACTTCGCGATTTAGATGAAATGTTATATCCATCATGTTAATCGTATTTTTGTCAAAATTGCTCGTCGTTTTTTTGATGCTGTCGTTCAGCTTTGAATTGAAGCCTCGAGATATTTTCACGATATTTGATAAAACGCACTTGGTCGTGCGTTCTATTTTGTTGAATTTTTTAATTATACCCACAATAACTTTACTAATTATGCAAGGGTTTATGCTTCCTCAAAATACGATCTATACTCTTCTTCTCGTATCGATCGCTCCTGGCGCACCTCTTGCACCTAAGTTAGCGACTCTTGCTGGAGGTGATTTAGCCTTAGCAATTGGATTGACGTTCGTTTTATCAAGTTTGGCAATTGTTATTGCCCCTTCAATGGTCTTTTTTTTATATTCTACTGCCCAAGAAAATATCTTTGTCGAAGTTCTGCCAATTGTTATAGATTTAATTTTACTTCAGTTATTACCTTTAACCTTCGGCTTGTTTTTTAACCACTGCTATACAGAACTCGCTACAAAATTTGCCCCAATTATTAAAATCGCTTCAGATTTTCTTTTTCTCGTTTTGTTATTAGTAGTTTTATCAAATAGCTTCAACGTGGTTTTTGATATCAAACACTCATCGCTTGCAGCAATATTTTTATTTAATAGTTTAACTTTAATAGGAGGTTGGTTGATTGCAGGAACGAGCGTTCGCGATCGCAAAACTTTAGCAGTTACAACGAATTCTCGTAACTTAGCATTAGTGTTGGTTATCGCAATAAGTGGCTTTCCCAACACCAGCATTGAAGCTTATATTTTAGTCTTTGGTGTTATTGAATTGATATTTACGTTATTAGCTGTTCTCTATTTTCGATATACGTTTAAACCAAAGCATTAAATAGATTTGTCATTACAAGAAAAAATTTAAAATTCTTAAGTTCTTGAGATGACAATGCACCAACAACTTTACTTGACTGTTGACAATGAAAGAAACTAATTTGACAATCAATAACTGTAGTTACCACGTTCGTGACTCCAAAACTGGACATAGTAGTGTTTTATTGCTACATGGATGGCCAGACGATGGTTCTGTATGGAAGTACCAGACTCCTGCTCTAATCGACGCTGGCTATCGCGTGATTTGCATTGACTGGCTAGGTCACGGAAAAAGTGAAAAGACTGAAGATGTGAGTAAATACACTTTATCTTCTTTGTCCCAAGATATTGCTACGTTGATCAACTTGCTCGGTCTTAAAAAAGTACATTGCGTTGCCCATGACTACGGTGCAGTGGTGGCCTGGGAATTCGTTGAAAAGTATCCAGAATATTTACTGTCTTACACAGCACTTTCTGTAGGACATCCTTGGGTCTTAGTGCAAAATTTGTCGCTCGAATCGCTTGTTAAAAGTTGGTACTTGCTGTTTAATCCTTTACCCATATCGATTCCCCTCTACCGAGCCATGGACGGACTTTTCTTTAAATGGGTACTACGAAGTCACCCCGATCGAGACACGATCGTTGAAAAATTTCTGCGCGATCGCAAGCCTTTTTACATTCAAGTTTGGGAAAAAGCTAATCCAGTAATTCCTGTCATTGCTTCTGCATTTTTTGATAAAAAATCAAAACCAGAGCTAATTAAGGTTCCGACTTTAGGCGTTTGGAGTTCTCAAGATAGCTTCATGGCTGAAGCGCAAATCAAACAATCTGCTGCTTTGATTGAATCTGAATGGAAATATATCAAAATTTCAAACTCCAATCACTGGCTTCAGCTAGAAAAACCCAAAGAGTTTAACGAGCTTTTACTGACATGGCTTGATCAGCACTCATCCTCACAATAATGCTAATATAAGGTAGGGAACAGATTTATAGAAAGACAGGATACACCTGGGGAACTATCAGAAGCTGGGCTGAAGTTCCCCCGTTTCTCGACTCCAAAGCGTCGCTATAGCGGTTTTCAGTTTAGTGAGGTACAACGGAAACCCTCAAAAGTATTGCCCTGCCTGACTCCTGCTGTACCTTGTAGATATGAAAACCGCTATATTTTGTTCAACTGACCAATGTGATCGCCTACTTGATTTTTTACCAATACAAACGTAGAGATTATCGCTTATTTTCCCTAATTTTGAATTAAGCCACATCCCCCCGCCAACGATAATAGGCCGCACAGGCCCCCTCAGAGGAGACCATTGGCGCACCCAGGGGATGGTCTGGGGTGCAACGAGTACCAAACGCCGGACAGTCGTGGGGTTTGCGGAACCCTTGCAAAATCTCGCCGCTAATGCACTCTGTCTCGGCCTCATCTGGGGAGATATCACCGGAAAACCCGAAACGGCGATCGCCATCAAATTGGCCATAGTCCTCTCGCAAACCGAAGCCACTGGCGGGAATTTCCCCCAAACCTCGCCAGTGACGGGGAATCACCTCAAACACCTCTTGAATCAGATGTTGGGCAGTGGGGTTGCCTTCAGGAACAACGGAGCGGCTATATTGATTTTCAACTTGGGCCACTCCCGCTTCGAGTTGCTTGAGACAGAGATAAATCCCCTGTAAAACATCCACCGGTTCAAAGCCAGTGACGACGATGGGGACGTGATAGGTGTCGACTAAGGGTTCATATTGGCGATACCCCATGACCGTACAGACATGGCCGGCGGCGAGAAATCCCTGCACTTGACAGTTGGGCGCACTGAGAATCGCCTCCATGGCTGGGGGAACTAGAACGTGAGAGACTAAAAGGGAGAAATTGTCAAGCTTTTGTTGCTTAGCTTGATAGACAGCCATGGCTGTCGCGGGGGCGGTGGTTTCAAAGCCGACGGCGAAGAAGACAATCTGTTTCTGGGGATTGTCGCGGGCGATCGCCAACGCATCGAGAGGCGAATAGACGGTTCGCACATCGCCGCCGCTGGCTTTGACACTGAGGAGGTCGCGATCGCTGCCCGGAACCCGTAACATATCGCCAAAGGAACAGAGAATCACCTCCTCGCGACGGGCTAAATCCAGGGCTTTGTCGATGCGTTCGATGGGGGTGACACAGACGGGACAGCCGGGACCATGAACTAGGGTAATTGCATCGGGAAGGAGGCGATCGATGCCATATTTGACGATCGCATGGGTTTGTCCGCCACAAATCTCCATAATCGTCCAAGGTTGCGTCACGAGGTCCGCGATCGCCTCGGTATACTGCTGTGATAAGGTGGCATCCCGGTATTCACTGACAAACTTAATCATATTAGTGCGTCCAGACTCAGCTAACTCTCATGTTAGACTACAAAAAGTTCTTTGACGGTTTGATTTTAAATTAATTTCAGTTCATTTGTGGTTTAAGTTGGGGTTTATACAAAAAACGTAATACAACTAGAAGAAAGGGGAGATATGGATAAATTGCGACAGCTAAAACTAGATGGATTTAAATCCATAAAATGCTTAGACCTTGAACTCAGTTCCCTCAATATTCTGATTGGAGCGAATGGATCTGGCAAGAGTAATCTCATTTCATTTTTTAAGATGCTCAATGAAATGATGGCCGGGCGTTTACAACAACATATCGGTATCTCAGGGCGTGCCACTTCCTTACTTCACTTTGGAGCCAAAATTACCCCCCAAATTCAAGCCACTCTTGAGTTTGAGGTTGGGGGTGGTGTAAATCAGTATCAAATCCGGTTATGTCATGCCTCAGGTGACACCTTAATCTTTGCTAAAGAATGCTTACGTTTCCTTGAATCTGGTTCTGGAAAAGAAAAAGTGGATGACTTAGGTTCAGGTCATCAGGAGACTAAAATTCACCAAGCGGTAGAAGACGGAAAACTAACGGCAAAAGCCATTCAAGACTTACTAACCCGTTGTCGTGTTTACCACTTTCATGATACCTCAGCCACCGCCAATGTTCGACAGTCTTGTTACATCGGGGATAACCGATGGCTGATGCCCGATGCTGGGAATTTAGCAGCGATGCTTCACCGATTTCGCGAGGAAGAGGGGGTTTATTATCGTCGTATTGTCGACACAGTTCGTCTGATTGCCCCGTTTTTTGAGGATTTTGTCCTAGAAGCCGATGCTTCCAATCGCCTCATGCTTAACTGGCAAAGCAAAGACTCAGATCGCCCATTTGGTCCCCACCAGTTTTCTGATGGAACCTTGCGGTCAATTTGCTTGATTACCTTGTTGTTACAACCCGAATCTGAACTACCTAAATTGATGATTGTCGATGAACCGGAATTGGGGTTACATCCCTATGCACTTAGGATTATTGCAGATTTATTTGGCAGTGTTTCACTGCATACTCAAGTCATAGTGAGTAGCCAATCCAGTCCTTTTTTGGACTATTTTGAAACCGAGGATATTATCACAGTGGATATAGCTGAAAAAGCCTCCCAGTTTCGCAGACTCAAGTCAGAGGAATTAGAACCCTGGCTAGAGGATTATAGTTTAGGGGAAGTCTGGCAAAAAAATGTCATCGCTGGGGGGCCTCATTGATGAGTCGGCTATATTTATAGCAGCCCTAAATCAGTTGTGGCAAAATTCCATAATAGAACAGTTTGGGGAAATTAAATATTTGACCATCAGCAAAAAACTTAAATAGCCCTTTTATTGTCTTGAATGAATCACATAAATGATAAAACTGCCGAATAAAGTTTTTAGCTTGTAACCAAAGATCTTCCACCGGGTTTTGCTCGGGGGCGTTTGGAGCAAAGGTAGTGCAATGAACTAACCATTCATCTTCTAACAACTCTCCATTTACTTGTTTTAAATATTCTTTAAATTCTTGAGATTTATGATAACTAGCGCCATCCCAAAAAATGGCAATTCTTTTTGTCGGTCTTTGTTTTCGTAAATGTTTTATGAAATCTATGGTGTTTTCCGTATTGCCGCTGGAATATTCTTCGACAATGAATTCCTGATTTTGATAATCTAATGCCCCATAATAAGTTTGTCTATTTTTTTGATTTTTAATAGGAATTTCAATCCGAATATCTGTTCGTCCCCAAACATAACCCAAGAGGTCTCCCCAAAGAAGATGACATTCGTCAATCATAAACACCGCAAGCTTTCCAGCTTTTATTTCGGGTTCCCATTTTTTGAGTTTATTTTGAATTTCCTTTTTTTGTTTTGACTTGTTCTTCATTTTTTGCTGGATTCTTTTTCTGAGATTTCTTCCAGCTTATTTTAGCGGATTTGAACAAAGCATAGTAGCTTTGATCTGAAGCATAAACCACTCCATATTCCTGATCTAAATGTCGTTTTAAATCCCCGGTTCTTAAATAAGGTTGCTGCCTTAGCCATTCAATTACCTTAGCTTTTGAGGAAGCATTGAGGTAACTTTTACTTCCTTTATATTGAAGTTTTAAGCTGCCTACCCCATGAAAAAGAGCTTGATTTTTCCACTTGCTAATAAAACTATGAGATACTTGTAATAGGTTTTCAATTTCATGAGAAGATGTTCCTGTTAAAATCATCTTAACAGCCAAGGCTCTTTTGACTTCTTGAGTATTTGAACTGGTGTTGATGAAATCATCTAGTTCAGTGATAATGGTCATGATGTTTTCTGAATGCCTCCTTCTGGGTCGAGTCTTATCTTTACATTATACCTGTTATAACTGATTTAGGACTGCTATATTTGCTGAAGGTCAAACTGAACAGACGTTTGCTGATAATTTAATCAGACCCCATTTAGCAAATTATGGAGTTTATCTCAATAAGCCCATTTTGATTTCTCATGGGAGAAGAAAAGGCAAAGTGCATCGCGGCGGCGGGCAAAATTATGCTGCGATGAAGCAAGACATCTTACGGCTTCTGAACCAGGACAAATCTAGAGATGTCTATTTTACAACGATGCTTGATCTATACGCACTTCCCTCTGAGTTCCCAGGATTTACAACTTCGCAAAACTACCGCAATGCCCCCTACCGACAGGTTCGTTTTTTAGAGACATCTTTTGCGGATGATATTGGCGATAATCGATTCTTGCCTCATCTCCAGCTTTATGAGTATGAAGCCTATCTATTTTGTGAACCCAAGTATTTTTTAAAAAGAGACCCTGGGGGAACGAAAGGGGCTGAGACGTTGCAGGATATCGCCAATCAATATGAGAGTCCTGAACTGATTAATGATGGGTCTCAAACCGCACCTAGTAAACGTATTATAGCTGAATTTCCAAGATATAAAAAATCCAAATCAGTTTGGGGGCCACTGGTGGCTCAAGATATTGGCTTAGCGGTGATTAGACAACAGTGTCCTCACTTTAATGAATGGCTGTCAAGGCTGGAATCTCTGGCTCAACTCTAAGCTGTTAAGATTAGAGTCGTCAGGATGGTGATATGACGTTAAAAAAGGAGTGGCTATGGGGGGATTCTATAAAAACTCAACTGGCTTGGACGAACTGCAACGAAACTGTTAAAAAAGGATAACTTTTCTAAAGTTGGGTTTAAGTTTCTGGAGAACCTGTCTATAGTGAAAGGTAAGCCTGTCAGTCCTAAAGCGATCGCCGCCCCTAACGGCCGACATTACCGGATTCCCCCAATGCACGAAGTCAGTATCATGGCCCAAACCCTGGACATCGCCCTCAATGAGGCGACACGACAGGGTGCCAGTCAGATTCACCGCTTAACCGTCCGCGTGGGAACCCTCTCAGGAGTCGTTCCCGATGCCCTTCGTTTTGCCTTTGATGTTGTAGCCAAAGATACCATCGCTGAACAGGCAAGGTTTGACATTGAAACGGTTACAGCCCGGTGTTACTGTCAAACTTGTGAACAGGACTTTTATCCCGAGGATATTATTTTTGTCTGTCCCCATTGTGGAACCTTAAGTTCTCAGGTTCTCAGCGGCAAAGAACTCGAATTGTCATCCCTAGAGGTTTCCTAGTTATGTGTCAAGATTGCGGTTGTTCCGTTACCCCAGCTAATATTCGCATGACATCAGAAAATCAGTCTCATCACGGTCATTCTCACGGTCATTCTCACGAACATCCCCATCACGAACATTCTCACGAACATCCCCATCACGAACATCCCCATCACGACCATTCTCACCAGCAAATTAACCTCCACCAAGCGATTCTCTCGAAAAACGATCGCCTAGCGGAACGAAATCGCGGCTTTTTTGCCGCTAAAAACCTCTTTGTTCTCAATATTCTCTCCTCACCGGGTTCTGGAAAAACCGCACTCCTAGAACGCACCTTAATGGACTTGAGCGATCGCATCCCCGCTGCCGTCATTGTGGGAGACTTAGAAACCGACAACGACGCGCAACGACTGCGACGCAGTGGACAACAGGCGATTCAGATTATGACGGAAAGCCTCTGTCACCTCGAAGCTGAAGCCATCGCCCAAGCCACCCAAAAACTGGATTTAACCGATATCCAACTGCTGATTATCGAGAATGTGGGAAATCTGGTTTGTCCCGCCGCCTATGATTTAGGAGAAACGCAACGGGTAGTTCTCCTATCCACCACAGAAGGAGAAGATAAACCCCTAAAATATCCCACGGTGTTTAAATCTGCCGATGTAGTGGTTTTGAATAAAATCGATATTGCCGAAGTGGTGGGATTTGACCGCGATCGCGCCCTGGAGAATATCCGCAACATCGCCCCCCAAGCCCAAATCCTGGAAGTTTCTGCCCGGACTGGGGAAGGGATGGAACAATGGTATGCGTATTTACAAGGACAGGTTCAGCCTCAACCTGAACTCGCCGTTCACTAAACTGTTGTCAATCTAGAAAGTCATGTTGCAGAAATTCTTGGGGATGGTTCTGTTTATTTTAGGAACCTATCTTCTCGGCAAAAACATCGTCATCACAACTAGCTATATTCGTCCGGTTTGGGGAGATGTGTTAACCGTAATTGCTTTAATCTCGCTGATGGTTGGAATCATCTCTCTGCTGTTCTTCTATTCAACCGTCGGAGGAGTTGGCTGGATATTTATTGGGATTGGTTTAGTATCCTTTTTGTTTGTGGGACGGCTAATTATACGACCAACAACAATTTGGTACTTTTTGTTCTCATTCGCCTCCCTAACCGCTGGCTTAAAACTCCTGACAACAAGAGGACGAATTCGCTTTTAACATGATGGGGGAGTTTGACGAGACGGTTCGGGGCGATCGCCTCCACCTGGATATTCAAGGAATTGTCCAAGGAGTGGGGTTTCGCCCCTTCGTGTATCAACTGGCCACCAACCTAAACCTAGCGGGCTGGGTGAACAACACCGCTGACGGAGTTGTTATCGAAATCGAGGGCGATCGCCCCCAACTCGAACAATTCTGTCAGCGTCTCGTTCACCAACTCCCTCCCCACGCCCAAATCGATCGCCTCCATCGCCACTGGATATCCCCCCAAGGCCAAACCGACTTCCACATTCAAGCCTCGGAATCCCATCCTCAACGCAAAACCGCCCTCATTCTCCCAGATCTCGCCACCTGTTCTCACTGCATCGAAGAACTCTTTAACCCCAACAATCGCCGCTACCGCTATCCCTTCATTAACTGCACCCATTGCGGCCCCCGCTATAGCATCATCGAAACCCTTCCCTACGATCGCCCCCTCACCACCATGAAGGGGTTCCCTCTTTGCAACAACTGTCAGCAAGAATACGACAATCCCGGCGATCGCCGTTTCCACGCCCAACCCAACGCCTGCGAGGTATGCGGCCCCCAACTCGAGTTTCATCCCGCCACCAACCTCCCCCCCCTAGAGGCCGCCCAAACCCTGCTACATCAGGGAAAAATCCTCGCCCTCAAAGGCTTAGGCGGAGTTCAACTTCTGGTTAACGCCCAAGACGAGGCCGCAGTTCAACGATTGCGTCAACGGAAACATCGCCCCAGTAAACCCTTAGCGGTGATGTATCCCCATCTCGATGCCGTTCGCCAAGACTGTTATCTCAGTGACAGCGAAGCCGAACTCCTGCAATCTCCCGCCGCCCCTATTGTCTTATTGCGTCAACGACACTCTCACCTCGCCCCCTCCGTCGCCCCCAACAATCCCAATATTGGGGTGATGCTTCCCTACACGCCCCTACATCATCTTCTCTTGCGGGATGTTGCATCGCCCCTTGTCGCCACCAGTGGGAATCTCTCCGGGGAACCCATTTGTATTGAAAATGAGGAAACTCTGCAACGCCTCGGGAACATCGCCGACGGCTTTTTGCTGCATAATCGCCCCATCGCCCGCCCAGTGGATGACTCAGTGGTTCGGGTGATGCTGGATACACCCGTGATGCTACGACGGGCCAGGGGATACGCCCCTAGAACCCTCTCGATTCCTGGATTATCTCAGTCAGTGTTGGCGGTGGGGGGCTATTTTAAGGCTACAGTGGCGATCGCCTTCAACGAAAACGTCTTTGTCAGTCAGCATATTGGCGATTTAGACAATCTCGCCAGCCGTCAAGCCTTTGACTATACCCTGGCCAAACTCGCTAGTATTTATGACTTTGAACCCCAAGTCATCGTCTGTGATGCCCATCCCGATTATCCCTCCACGCACGTCGCCCAACAACTGGCCCAAGAGAAACAACTTCCCTTAATCCGCGTTCAACATCATCAGGCCCATATCCTCTCGGTGATGGCGGAACATCAGTTACAGGCCCCCGTCTTGGGAATCGCTTGGGATGGAACCGGCTATGGAGATGATGGAACCATTTGGGGTGGGGAACTGTTGCAGATTGACACTTCTGACAAGGGATATCAGCGGTTAGCCCATTGTCGCAGTTTTCCGCTGCCCGGGGGCGATCGCGCCGCCAAAGAACCCCGACGGGTGGCGTTAGGCTTATTGTGGGAGTGTTTTGGCGAGGATCTATTTACTAAGCCCTCCCTGCTGTCTCTTCCCCCGCTTCAGGCCTTTTCCCCATCGGAGTTGAAGATTTTGCAAACCGCCTTACGTCGGGGGATTAATACGCCTCGCAGTAGTAGTGTTGGGCGGTTGTTTGATGCGATCGCCGCCTTATTAGGGCTAAAACAGGTTCTCAGCTTTGAAGGAGAAGCCGCCATGGCCTTGGAGTTCGCCGCCCGAACCGTGAACACCTCAGACTGTTATGCCATTCCTCTCTCGGAAGGGGTTTGGGATTGGGAACCGATGCTTTTAGGGATTTTGGGCGATCGCACCTCCGACACCTCCATTCCCCACATCGCCGCCAAGTTTCACAATAGTCTCATTGAAGCGATCGCCCAAATGCTGCAAACCTATCATCATCCCTCCGTTCCCATCGTCTTAACCGGGGGCTGCTTCCAGAATCAGATTCTCCTAGAGGGGGCGATCGCCCGACTACAGCAGATGGGACTGCAACCCTACATTAACCAACAGTTCCCAGCCAACGATGGGGGACTCAGCCTTGGACAAATCTATCGATTCTCCCAATCCTCAGCGAATCCTAGGGGTTTGAGTTAGCTTGAAACGACCCTAATTATACCACAAAATATATGAGTTGCCACATTTTTTTGTCACAAAAGTCACCAAATGCAGAAAAAAATGGGGCGATCGTAAAAAGTTTTTAAATCCTGACCCTCTTTCCAGGAAATCGCCCTACTATAGCCCATAAGACTGTAGCGATGAGGCCGTCCCAAACCGCCATTTCTGCCTCATAATCGTTACAATTCTTGTCATTCTTTTGCATTTATACAAATCATGTGTTTAGCCGTTCCCGGACAAGTCTTAGAAATTGAGGGAACCGACCCTCTGAACAAAAGCGGAAAAGTAAGTTTCGGCGGAGTCGTCAAAACCGTGAGCCTCGCCTATGTTCCCGATGTCGAAGTCGGGGATTACGTCGTCGTTCACGTCGGATTTGCCCTAAGCAAAGTCGATGAAGCCGCAGCAGAACAAACTCTAGCCGATTTACAGCAGATTGCAAAGTTGGGTTAATAAACGTAAATACCTCTCGCAATTCTTCCAGAAATATTCCATACTAAACTCAGGGGAATAGATTAAAAGCAGACTCGTTTTTGGAGACTCTTTGTTTGAGTTGAATTTCAATTAATCCTTCATTAACCTTGCACTTTAAAACAACTCCCTAATTGTTTTAATAGAGTCTTCTGTTGTCAAGAAAATCAGTTGAAGCCCCGATTCTCCCATCGCTCCCATCCACTCCTATTACTCCCCCAGCCGTGCGATCGCTCCCCAAACCCCCATAGGATCTGCACCCACTCCCCCGAACCGCCGCTCACCAAGGACAAAGAGCATGAACACTAGCACCTACGCCACCCTAGACGCCAACGAAGCCGTCGCCCGGGTTGCCTACAAACTCAACGAAGTCATCGCCATCTACCCCATCACCCCCGCCTCCCCCATGGGCGAATGGGCCGATGCGTGGATGTCTGAAGGGCAACCCAACCTCTGGGGAACCGTCCCCTCGGTCATCGAAATGCAAAGCGAAGGAGGCGCCGCCGGGGCCGTTCATGGCTCCCTACAAACGGGATCACTCACCACCACCTTCACCGCCTCCCAGGGCTTGCTGTTGATGATCCCCAACCTTTACAAAATCGCAGGAGAACTCACCAGCGCCGTCCTCCATGTCGCCGCCCGTTCCCTGGCCGCCCAAGCCCTGTCTATCTTCGGCGACCATAGCGATGTTATGGCCGCCCGAGGGACCGGTTTCGCCCTCCTCTGTTCCGCCTCCGTCCAAGAAGCCCAAGACTTAGCCCTAGTGGCCCATAGCGCCAGCCTCGAATCGCGGGTTCCCTTCATCCACTTCTTCGACGGCTTCCGCACCTCCCACGAAATCCAAAAAATCGCAACCCTCGACGAGTCCATCATTCGCGATCTCATCGATGACGAGTGGGTCTATGCCCATCGTAGCCGGGGACTCACCCCAGACCGTCCCGTCTTGCGAGGAACCGCCCAAAACCCCGATGTCTTCTTCCAAGCCCGAGAAAGCGTCAACCCCTTCTACAACGCCTGTCCCGACATGGTACAGCGGGCCATGGACCAACTGGCACAACATACCGGTCGCCAGTACCAAATCTACGAATACCACGGCGCCCCCGATGCCGATCGCGTCGTCGTTTTGATGGGGTCTGGCTGCGAAACCGCCCAAGAAACCGTGGACTATCTCATAGCCCAAGGCGAAAACGTCGGAGTCCTGAAAGTGCGCCTCTATCGCCCCTGGGACATCGAAAAACTCCTGGCCGCCTTCCCCGAAACCGTCCAGAAAATCGCCGTCCTCGATCGCACCAAAGAACCCGGCGCCAGCGGCGAACCCCTCTATTTAGATATCGTCTCCGCTTTCAGTGAAGCCTGGGAAGGCACAATGCCCAAAATCGTCGGCGGACGCTATGGCCTCTCCTCCAAAGAATTCAACCCCGCCATGGTGAAAGCCGTCTTGGATAACCTCAGCCAAGACAAACCCAAAAACCACTTCACCATCGGCATCCACGACGACCTCACCCAAACCTCCCTTCCCTACGACGAGTCCTTCAGTACCGAACCCGACGAAGTCTCCCGTTCCATTTTCTATGGCTTAGGGTCTGATGGAACCGTCGGCGCCAACAAAAACTCCATCAAAATCATCGGGTCCGCCACTGACAACTACGCCCAGGGCTATTTCGTCTATGACTCCAAAAAATCCGGGGCCGTCACCGTCTCCCACCTGCGCTTTGGTCCGCAGCTAATTCGTTCGACGTACCTGATTAACCAGGCCAACTTCGTCGGCTGTCACCAATGGACGTTCCTAGAAAAACTCAACGTCCTCAAAGCCGCCGCCCCAGGAGCCACCTTCCTCCTCAACAGTCCCTATGGCCCCGATGAAGTTTGGGAGCGCCTTCCCCTAGAAATCCAAGAACAGATTGTCCGTAAAAACCTCAAGTTCTACGTCATCAACGCCCTGCAAGTGGCGCGGGACAATGGCATGGGGGGACGCATCAATACGGTGATGCAAACCTGTTTCTTTGCCCTCTCTGGAGTTCTCCCTCGGGAACAGGCCATCACCGAAATCAAGCACGCCATTGAGAAAACCTACGGCAAAAAAGGACAAGCCATTGTCCAGATGAACCTCAACGCCGTCGATGCCACTCTGGACCATCTCTATGAGGTGAATGTCGGGGAAGCCAACTCCACCGTGCGCATGAGTCCGACGATTCCCGATGCAGCCCCGGAATTTGTCCGCACTATTGAGGGCAAAATGTTAGCCCGGGAAGGGGATGACCTCCCCGTCAGCGCCCTCCCCTGCGATGGAACCTATCCCACAGGAACGGCGAAATGGGAAAAACGCAATGTGGCCCAAGACATCCCCGTTTGGGACCCGGATGTTTGCGTCCAATGTGGCAAATGCGTCATGGTTTGCCCCCATGGGGTGATTCGTGGCAAAGCCTACGATGAGGGAGAACTGGCGACGGCGCCGCAAAGCTTTAAGTTCACGAATATTCGCGACAAAGACCCCAATTTCCAAGGTAGCAAGTTCACCATCCAGGTGGCCCCAGAAGACTGTACCGGTTGCGGCATTTGTGTCGATGTCTGTCCGGCGAAAAACAAATCCATGCCCTCCAAGAAAGCCATCAATATGGAGGCGCAACCGCCGCTACGGGAACAGGAACGGGAGAATTGGGACTTCTTTCTGAACCTCCCCAATCCCGATCGCCGCAACCTCCATCTCGATCGCATCCGTCAGCAACAATGGCAAGAACCCCTATTTGAGTTCTCCGGGGCCTGTGCCGGTTGTGGGGAAACCCCCTATCTGAAACTGGTGTCGCAACTGTTCGGCGATCGCACCGTCATCGCCAACGCCACCGGCTGTTCCTCCATCTACGGCGGCAATCTCCCCACCACCCCCTGGGCGCAAAACGCCGAAGGACGGGGCCCTGCTTGGTCCAACAGTCTCTTTGAAGACAACGCCGAATTTGGCTTAGGCTTCCGCATGTCCCTGAACAAACATATGGGATTTGCCCGAGAGTTGCTACGAAAACTCTCCGGGGAACTGGGGGATACCCTCGTTCAAGAGATTCTCGACAATCCCCAGAAATCTGAAGCCGACATCTGGGAACAACGGGAAGCGGTGGCCGGCTTGAAACAACAGTTAGCGTCTCTGAACAGCCCCGATGCTAAACAACTGGCCAGCCTCGCCGATTACCTGGTGAAAAAAGATGTCTGGATTATCGGTGGGGACGGTTGGGCCTATGACATCGGCTTTGGTGGCTTAGATCACGTCATCGCCAGTGGTCAAAACGTCAACATCCTGGTGATGGACACAGAAGTCTATTCCAACACCGGCGGACAATCCTCTAAAGCCACTCCACGGGGGGCTGTCGCCAAGTTCGCCGCTGGCGGGAAACCGGCACCGAAAAAAGACTTGGGCTTAATTGCCATGACCTACGGCAATGTCTATGTAGCCTCTGTCGCCATGGGGGCGCGGGATGAACATACCCTGAAAGCCTTTATTGAAGCCGAAGCCTATGATGGCCCGTCCTTGATTATCGCCTACAGCCATTGCATCGCCCATGGTATCAACATGACCACCGCCATGAGTCATCAGAAAGCCTTGGTTGAAAGTGGTCGCTGGCTGCTGTATCGCTATAACCCCGAGTTGAAAGAGATGGGTCAGAATCCCTTACAAGTGGATTCGCGATCGCCCAAGAAAGGCGTAGAAGCCTCCATGTACGCCGAAAACCGCTTCAAGATGCTGACCAAAACCAAACCCCAGGACGCCAAACGGTTGCTGAAAGAAGCCCAAGGAGACGTGGATACCCGTTGGGCCATGTATGACTACCTGGCCAATCGTCCCATCACCGGTCAATAAATCCCGTCTTTGGGGATAACTCCTCGGTTATCCCCTCCCCATCCCCCTAGTTTGACGCGAACATCATGGAACTCACCACCCAGTATCTCGGACTCACCCTCAAATCCCCCCTCATCCCCTCAGCAGCAGCTGCATTAACAGAAGATATCGATAATGTCAAGCGTTTAGAGGATGCTGGTGCAGCGGCGATCGTACTACACTCCCTGTTTGAAGAACAACTGCTGAAAGAGAAATTCGAGTTACACCACCACCTCGAATATGGAACCGAGAGTTTCGCCGAAGCCCTCACCTACTTCCCCGAAGCCGAAGAATACCACGTCGGCCCCCAACTCTATCTCGACCATATCCGCGACGCTAAAGCCAGCGTAGACATTCCTATCATCGCCAGTTTAAACGGCTTTTCCCCCGGCGGCTGGGTTGAATACGCCCAACAGATTCAACAAGCCGGTGCCGATGCGTTAGAACTGAACATCTACTACGTTCCCACGGACTTAAACATGACCGGGGCCGAAGTAGAAGAAAACTATCTCAACATCTTGCGGGATGTCAAAGGAGAAGTCAGCATCCCCGTGGCGGTGAAGTTGAGTCCCTTTTTCAGCAACATGGCCAACATCGCCAAACGGCTATCCGAGTCCGGGGCCGATGGACTGGTGTTATTTAACCGGTTCTACCAGCCGGACATTGATTTAGAGGAGTTAGACGTCTCACCCCATGTCCTCTTGAGTACGCCGCAAGACCAGCGGTTACCCATGCGTTGGATTGCCCTCTTGTATGGTCGTGTCGATACCGATTTCGCAGCCACCGGCGGCATTCAACATGGCACCGATGCCATCAAGTTACTCATGGCCGGGGCCAAGGTGACGCAAGTGTGTTCGGCGTTACTCCGTCATGGGATTCCTCATTTGCGACATATCGAACATCAGATGTTGCATTGGATGGAGGAACATGAGTATGAGTCTGTGCAACAGATGCAGGGTAGCATGAGTCAGCTTCATTGTCCTGACAAGTCTGCCTACGAACGGGCGCAATACATGAAGGCCGTATCCTCCTATCAGTATGAACCAGAACGGGTGATGTCCTGACCCATCCCCTCCGGAAAAGATTCATGTGGTCGAAAATCTAGTAGCCAAGACTAATGAGAGACTGCATATTTTATCCTCAGGGACTGGGGAGTTCGCCTATCACCCAGATGTAAGCCGAGATAATAGAGGACGAAAGAAATCTACTATCTCGCAATTTGTTGGGTAGGAAGCCGACGCTGGTGTCTCTGATGAGCGCGTTCGGTAGTTCAGGGATAGTTTACGGCCAGGACAGGAAGGACTCTACTGATCGCCAGACCCGTTGCCTTCTCACGGGCCCGAGTCTGGGGCGAGAGGGAACGTTGTCGGCCTCGTCTCGAACTCCTGTGGGTCGAGGAGTTCCCAGATGTCTTCGGAAGGGCGATCGCAGATATTCAATCCACTCAAGGCGATAATCTGAGGGGGAAAATTCCATCTAGTTTCCATGTAATTTCCATATAGTTACCATGGTGTCCTCGAATCCCCGTTGTTAGGCTGATATCAATCACCTCAGCCTTAGGGTTTTATGTTTGACCTACAACTGGACTGGGATTTACCCGCCAAAATTAGTTCCTTAGACAGTCGCCATGTCTTGCGAGTTCGTCTGACCCCTCAAGCTAATGTGCCTCAATTGCCCCTCCAGATGGCGATCGCCCTCGATACCAGTTCCTCCATGAAGGGGAATAAGCTAGAGGGAGCCAAAGCCGCCTGTCGGACGGTGATGGGGCAGTTACGGGATGGCGATCGCCTCAGTTTGGCCAGTTTCGCCACGGGGGTTTCGCCTCTGGGGGACGGGAGCGAAGACCTCCAACGCCTGCAAGGAGCCATCAATGCCCTACAAGCCGACGGCGTCACTCGCACGGATTTGGCCCTAGCTTGGTTGCAAGACCAACTCCTCCCCGCCCAGGGACTGGCCCGAGTGGCGGTGTTGATTACCGATGGCCATGCGACCAATCGCCAAGGTCGTTATCTAGAGGACACCAGCCCCCTACTGGAGCGGGTTAGAGAGTTTACCGATGGGGGCATTACCCTGTTTACCGTGGGCTTAGGGGATGCCGCGAACTTTAATACCGATTTTCTCGTCCAATTGGGCGATCGCGGTCGAGGGGGCTTTCTCTACGCCGATGACCCCAGTCAGCTAGACCCCCAATTGCAAGAACAGTTCCGCCGCTGTCAAGCCATTGGCGTTGAAGACCTACAACTGAATCTGACTCCCCTCAATCACGCCTCGGTGGAGAGTTTCTGTCGCTACCGTCCCGACTATTTACCCCTCGAAGAAACAGCCCCTAATCAACTGGTCTTGTCCGCCGTCTCCGCCAACGAACCGACCGATATTCTGATTGAAGTCCGGGTTCCTCCCCTGGGGTTTAACGAGAGTCTCTCGGAACAAGACGTGCTGCAACTAGAGGTGCAAGGGTCGGGAATGACGCCGATGACCGCTCAAGCGGCGATCGCCCATACCCAATCCTACAAAGCCGCCCAACAGGTGAATCGGGACGTAGAACGCGATCGCCTCGGCTGGGACATCAACATCAACAGCAGCGAACTCCCTCGCGTCCAAGACCCCAACCGCACCGGAGAACTCCTCACCAACATCCAAGTGGCCGCCTCCAAATCCGGTCGCAGCGACATCATGAAGCAAGCCAGCCAACAACTGCAAACCCTCCAACAATCTGGACAACTCAGCCCCGGTCAAGTCACCGGACTCTTACGTGACACCCGCAGAACCAACACCAACGACTCATGAATGGATTTGGCCTCAACCCCGTCCCCGGACAACAGCGACTCAGCCCCGACAAAACCGTTCTCCTGCTGCGCAACGGTCCCCAACAACAGCGACAAATTCCCCTAACTCAAATCCGCATCCTCATTGGCCGTCACGATCCCCCCCATACCCAAGTTGACCTCGACCTCAGCGACTGCGAAACCGGCGACCCCCCCATGGTCTCCCGCTGTCATGCCGTATTGCAATGGCAAGAGGGACAACTCACGTTGCGAGATTTAGGCAGTCGCAATGGCACTCGCGTTAATGGGGAAAAATTAGAATCTCTCCCCGACCAGCCCTATTCTGATATCGTCGTTTTGCAACTGGGCAGTCGAATTAAATTTGGTAATCTTGAATTTGAAGTCATCAATTCCCATGAATAACTCATCCTCTCCCTCTCCACAGGTGCAACAATTGCCCTGGGTTACGGTTGCCTCAATCTCCCATGTTGGTAAAGTTCGGCAGGAGAATCAAGACGAAGTTTTAGTCAAGGCTTGGCCCAATGAGTCCGCTCTCTTAGCCGTAGTTGCCGATGGAATGGGCGGCGGTCGTGGCGGACAACGAGCCGCTGAATTGACCATTGAAAGTTTTGAGAAACTGGTTTCTGAACCGTTAGCAACGAGTGAGGACGATATCTATCAGCAGTTATTAGAAAAGTTCTATGAAGCCGATGAGGCGATTCGCAATGAAGGCGGTCAAAGTTTTCAACTGATGGGGATGGGGTCAACCGTAGTGGCGGCGATTATTACCCCCGATTATTATGTCCATCTCTATGCGGGAGATAGCCGACTCTATCATTTACAAGACAACGAACCCCTCTATAAAACCAAAGACCATTCCATTGTCAGAGTGTTACTGGAAATTGGCAAAATTACCCCCGAACAAGTGGCGACTCATCCCATGCGATCGCAAGTCACCTCCTGTCTCGGCGGTCGTGACGGAAACGGACAGTTTTCCATTGACCCCAAATGGCAAGAAAACCCCTCACCCCTTCGGAATTGGCAAGACCAAGACATTCTAATTCTCTCCAGTGATGGCTTACACAACTACTTCCGAGATGAAGAAATTCAACAACTCAAAAGCCCCCCCTCCCTCTCACCTGAAGACCCATTAAACAACTTACTTGAAACCGCCTTAGAGCGAGGAGGACAAGACAACATTAGTGCAATTTTAATCATCCGCAAGCCCCAGAATTAAACCTAATACCATGTTGAAAAAGTGTGTTCCAGATTTCCGTAGGGGCGAACGGCTGTTCGCCCTCCCCACTCCCGACTGTATAGCAAAGATTTCAAAAATTGGTATGACCTTTCCCCGAATTTCCCGGGTATCGCCTTAGAGTCAAATCTTGGTAAAGTAGGAGACAGACCGCTCCCCTCTCCCTCTCCTCTCCATGGTTGACCTAGTTCCCTATCTCATCATCCACTCCCCCAGCGGACAGCAAACCACCTTTGAACTGCGGGATATTAGCTATAGCATCGGGCGACTTCCCGACAACGACATCCCCTTAATCGAAGACCCCGACTCCCAAATTACCCGAATTAAACATTGTGTTCTAACCCGAAACAAAGGTCAGTGGTTCATCAGCGACCACAGCACCAACGGCACTAAAATCAACCTCAACGACACCCTCTACGACGTTCACCAAAACGCCATCCCCCTAGAATCCGGGGCCATCATCCACATCAGTCACTGGCGACTCAGCTTCCATGACCCCAACGCCACCCAAAAAAGCGGACGTAAGGCCAAATCCCCGAGTCCTCCTTTAGCCAAAGTCCCCCCTCAGGGACAGTTCATCTACAAAATTGCCGAAGTCACCCTGTACTACCAAAGCACAAACCAACGCCAGTCGATTACCTGTCGCCCTCAAATTAACCAAATGTTGGCCTATATGGCACAAAAAAACCTCGATAACCAAGGCGAACCGATTGTCTGTCACCATCAAGACCTCATCGAAGCCATCTGGGGGCAAGAAGACAGTCACAACTCCTTAGAAATTAACGGTCTTGCCCGAGAAATTCGTAAAATCTTTACCAAATACAGCCCCGACACTAACCCCCATCACTGTCTAAAAACCGTTCGCGGCTTCGGATATATCCTCAATATTTCCTGTGAATGGTGACTTATTTTTGATAAAAATTAAAGCATTATTTGACTCTTTTAACTTCTTACTCGTGTCATGGCTCTGCCGTGACACGCAGTCTGGGCGGCTCTGCCGCCTGCGTTCTTACTCGTGTCATGGCTCTGCCGTGACACGCACCCCGGCGGCTCTGCCGCCTGCACTTGAGTCACGAGGAATTAAAGCACAAAAAATCAAGACAAAACTATAGCAAGTGGAGGTTCGCTTAGGACAATCTTTGCCGGAAAAGGGCAACCACAAGGGATTGCCCCTACGTAGTTTCTGTCCTATCCATCCCTGCTATTGCTATATCAAGAAAACCTCATCTTTTACAACCATGAAACCCACCCTGCAAATCTTCCGTCGCCAATCCCCCGTACAAGTCCTCGGTCCCGGACAACGAGCCGTTATCTGGGTTCAAGGCTGTCCCTTCGCCTGTCCCGGCTGCATTGTCCCCGAATCCTGGGACGCTCGCAGCGGCGAAACCGTAACCCTCGACGAACTCAGCCAGTGGATTCTCAGCCAACCAGACCTAGAAGGAATTACCCTCTCCGGCGGCGAACCCATGCTGCAAGCCGAAGCCTTAAGCCAACTCATTGACCATATCCGCCAACAGCGAGACCTGGGGGTGATGTGTTATAGCGGATATCGCCTAGAAACCCTCCAGCAGCAGGGAAGCGACGCACAACAGACGTTATTGCAACAAATTGACCTCCTCGTGGATGGACAATACCGCCAAGAGGAACATGACAATCTACTTTGGCGGGGGTCTCGAAATCAGCGGTTACTGTTACTCACATCCCGCTATCGAGACGTAGTTGAGCAACAGTTAACCGAGGGAGATTGTTCAGCCGGTTTGAGCTTTGTTTCGGGGACAACTGGGGACGTTTATTTTACAGGGGTTCCTCCGATGAGTGACTTTCGCCAACAGTTTGAACAGGAAATGCAACAACGGGGAATCCACATTCGGGTGTAAAGCTTATGCCTCAAACTGCAACTTCAAACGACCCTCGACAGGTTCATATTCGTCTTCTAGGAGCCAGTTTTGAGCGTCTTGGTAGCCACAACTGGCAAAAATGAGAGCGTAGTTTTGAGCCGGGTCGCGAATTTCACAGTTGCCACGATTGTCACCCCGCAGCAGCAAGACATAAGGCGGATTTTGCAGGGGGTCGAGCCATATTTCCACGAATTCCCAGTCATGTGCGGCTGGGTCGGGTACGGGGGATAACGTGGTATCGATTGTTGGAGTCGATTTTAAGTTCACCATAGTATAAAGGGGTTCGATGAAGATTGGGGCGTGTTGGGAAGATGTTTAGCAGTGTGGCGTGAGTCAAGTTCGATGGGGTCAGGAATGCCGGTCATAGCGGGTAAAGACAATCACCAATGGGAAGATTTTCCGCATTTTAAACCTTAAACCTCTGTAGCCCAAAGTTGAAGCCCTAGGTGGGCGGTTAAAGCAATTGGCTAACATTACTTAGCTGAGAAACAAGAAACCAGGTTTCTGGTCTTCAGTCCCAGTCGCCGACCAACCCACTCACCCGAGTCATTCCATCTAATTTCCATCCAACTTCCATGTATTTACCATAGAACCTCTCCCCCAAGTCGTCTAAGCTAGATATACCAGAGTCCAAGCCGCGAATCCCAACTGGGGTTAACAACTTGGAGAGTTCCACCGTCAACCTTACCCACAGACAGACCATGGACAGACGTTTTTGGAAAAAAATGGTCGGAGAGCAATTTAATCACAAATATCACCTGGTTCAGTTCATCGACTCAGGAAGTTTTGGCGGCGTATTCCTCGCCAATGAAGTGATTGCTGACCGTGTTATTCGACAAGTAGCCCTGAAGATTTTTCTCGTGGAAACCTCTCAACTCGACCTACAAATTGCAGAATTGCGCCTCGCCACCCGCCTCAAACATCCTCATTTATTAGATTGTTTCAGTTCAGAAGTGGGGTTTGAGGACGAGGAAGACGAGGAGGAGAAATATTTGGGGTTGGCGATGGAACCCGCTACAGAATCCTTGAGCCAGTATTTAGCAAAACGGGAAACGTTACCGCCGCAGGAAGTTCGCAACATCATCGGTCAAATTGCCTCGGCGTTGGTGTTTCTCCATAGTCAAAATATTGTCCATCGCGACCTAAAACCGGAGAATATTTTACGGGTAGGTGAGGTGTGGAAATTAGCTGACTTTGGCATTTCTCGGGTGTTAACCCAAGGAACGTCCACAAAAACAACTCAGCAAATCGGAACACCCATCTATCAACCTCCAGAGTCTTATCAGGGTGAAATTCGTCCCGGATGGGATGTTTGGTCGTTGGGAATTTTACTTCAGGAGATGTTGACGGGGACACATCCCTTTACGGCGACAACTGAGCAGCAGTTAATGATGAAGGTGATGACCCAAGAACCGGAGTTTCCCGAGGATGTGTCGGGCGAGTTTTTAACAATTCTGAAGGGGTGTTTTGTGAAAAATCCCAAGGAACGCTGGACAGCTCAACAAGTCCTGAATACCTTGCAGGCTAGCACATCTAATATTTCAATTTCTGCAACGATTCCGAGTCCTCCTCCTCAATCTCAAATTGGAACAGTCCCGCCTCCTACTACTCAGAAAAGAGCGAACATTAAAGATTTAGACCTGTCTTCAGAACGTCCGAGAATTAACTATTATAAACTGCGGGATTTACTGGCGGCGAAGCGGTGGGAGGACGCTGACCGGGAAACGGCGGCGCGAATGTTTGAGGTGATGGGAAGAGCAGAGGAGGGATGGCTACGAATAGAAGATATCGAGCAGTTTCCCTGCAAGGATTTGAAGATTATCGATACGCTGTGGGTTCACTACAGCCAGGGTGAATTTGGCTTTAGCGTCCAGAAGAAAATTTGGGTCGAGTGTGGGAGTCCAACAAGTTATAATGATGACTGGTTGAGATTTTGCGAGCGAGTGGGGTGGCGTGAAGGAGGAGAGTGGATAAGTTACCGTCATCGCATATTGCAAAAAGGTTGTCAAGCGTCCCTCCCGACGGCTCGGGGTCAGGTGATGGGTGGTGGTGGCGGACTTGGAGGGATCTTCTCTCGCGCGAAGACTTGTAAACTGTAGCAAATAAAGGCTTCAGTCCGCAACAAATTTCTATTTTTGAACCCTCTCCACACGGATATTAACCACAGAATAAGTGTTTCGTGAATTCAATACCTGGCACTCCCCTCAATCGGGAAACAAAGAAGCCGCCCAAGCGGGATTAACGTAGGGGCGAACGGCTGTTCGCCCTCCTAACACAAGTTAATTCGCCAATAAATGAGAAGCCGAGTTTTTTCAAGAAACCCGGCTTCTGGTATTCGACCCGAGTCGTCAGAGTTCCTAAACTTAGGTCGGGATTTGTTGCGGGAGTCTTATCGTTCCTACGCTCTGCGTGGGAACGGGAGTTGGGGCGCTCTGCGCCCTGTGTTCGATGACTCGACGCAGAGCGTCCACCCGGTGCGTCCCTACGCAGAGCGTAGGAACGATGGAATAAACCCGGCTTCTGGTATTCGACCCGAGTCGTCGGGGTTCCTAAACTTGGGTCGGGAGTCTTATCGTTCCTACGCTCTGCGTGGGAACGGGAGTTGGGGCGCTCTGCGCCCTGTGTTCGATGACTCGACGCAGAGCGTCCACCCGGTGCGTCCCTACGCAGAGCGGAGGAACGATGGAATAAACCCGGCTTCTGGTATTCGACCCGAGTCGTCGGGGTTCCTAAACTTGGGTCGGGAGTCTTATCGTTCCTACGCTCTGCGTGGGAACGGGAGTTGGGGCGCTCTGCGCCCTGTGTTCGATGACTCGACGCAGAGCGTCCACCCGGTGCGTCCCTACGCAGAGCGTAGGAACGATGGAAACTTGGGTCGGGATTTGTTGCTGGGGTCAGACACTCGGTGTCTTTGGAGACACCAGGTGTCTTATACCATTTTTCAATAACGCTGCTATTGATGAAAACATCAAATTACCCCGTCTTATCGTTCCTACGCTCTGCGTGGGAACGGGAGTTGGGGCGCTCTGCAACCTGTGTTCGATGACTCGACGCAGAGCGTCCACCCGGTGCGTCCCTACGCAGAGCGTAGGAACGATGGAAAGGACTATCTGTAGCATGATTTTAGGAAAATGGTATTAGTTGCTCAAGGGTGTGACTCTGGGGACACCGAGTTTCTCCGACTCCTAAAAATTTCCATGTAATTTCCATGCAACTTCCATGTTCCTACCATAGAAATTCTCCCTCAACCCGTCTAAGCTGGATATATCGCAATCCCCCCAGCCGTCGTCTGAGCCGAATCCTCAAACCCCTGTGGTCAAGGCCCCTAGACCCTGAACCGAGCCACCTGAACCGTCCGGACCCCCACTGGGTTCATCGAGTCTAGCCAACACCCAGACTCCGGCGAAATGTGCTACACCCGATTTAGATATGGGGTTAATCGAACAGCTAGGGGACTGACGTTCAGCCGCCAGTTAAAGCAGCAAGTCCAACCCGTAAAATTCGTCTTAAAGGTTAGAACCGTGAAGCCATCTATCTATACACTAGAAGGAGTCGTGATTGAAAATAAATACCATCTCCAAGAACTCCTGGGAGCCGGAGGATTCGGTGCTGTCTATCTCAGCGATGAAGTGGTTCGAGACCGCCTTTTGCGACAGGTGGCTGTTAAAATTTTTGATAATAACGATAACCGACAACTTATTGAGTTGATAGAAGCCACCCGCCTCGACCATCCTCATCTGATTCGCTCCCATACGGCTGGGGAATGGCTATTTCATCATAAAAATGAGGAAATAGAGCGGTTGTATTTAGTGATGGAACAGGCAGAGTATTCCCTGCAAGAGCGACTCGAAAAAGGGGAACTCTCGCAATCACAAATCCAAAAAATGATTTGTGAAGTAGCCTCGGCTTTGGACTATCTTCACCGTCATCATAAAGTCCATTGTGACCTGAAACCAGGAAACATTCTCTGGGTCAATGGGTGTTGGAAACTCTCGGACTTTGGCTTAATTCATGATTTAGGAAATCGGAGTTACGCTAAAACGGTTAATCTTATAGGAAGCTATGCCTATATGCCCCCAGAATCTTATCAAGGTGAAATTCGTCCAGCCTGGGATGTCTGGTCTCTGGGAATTTTACTGCAAGAGATGCTGACCGGGACACATCCATTTCTAGCGACAACTATACCGCAGTTGATGAATCAGGTGATGACGCAAGAACCGGAGTTTCCCGAGGAGGTGTCGGGCGAGTTTTTGACAATTCTCAAGGGATGTTTTGCGAAAAATCCCAAGGAACGCTGGACGGCTCAACAAGTTCTGGATGCAGTTCAACCGCGTTCGTCGAGCTTTGGGTACACTTTATCGAGCATTGCAGATTTAGACCTGTCTTCAGAACGTCCGGGAATTAACTATTATAAACTGCGGGATTTACTGGCGGCGAAGCGGTGGGGAGACGCTGACCGGGAAACGGCGGAGCGAATGTGGGAAGTGATGGGGCGACAAGAAGAGAAATGGTTGGACGAATCGATTGATATTGAAAAGTTTCCCTGCAAGGATTTGAAGATTATCGATACGCTGTGGGTTCACTACAGCCAAGGAAAATTTGGCTTCAGCGTCCAGAAGAAAATATGGGAGGCGTGTGGGAGTCCGCTAAGTTATAATGATGACTGGGAAAGATTCGGTGAGCGAGTGGGGTGGCGTGAAGGAGGAGAGTGGATGAGTTATAAAGATGTGTATTATAGCCCGAAAAAAGCATCTCTCCCGGTTTCTTGGGTGGAGGGTGACCGGTATGACGGATGGAGGTTTGGTCGGTTTGCTTGCATTCATGGGTTTACATGTATGTATTATATTCGCAACGAATTGTAAACTGTAACAAATAAAGGCTTCAGTTCGCAACAAATTTCTATTTTTGAACCCTCTCCTCACGGATATTAACGACAGAATAAGTGTTCCCTTGAATTCAATACCTGGCACTCCCCTCAATCGGGAAATAACGAAGCCGCCCAAGCCGGATTAACGTAGGGGCGAACGGCTGTTCGCCCTTCTAACACAAGTTAATTAGCCAATAAATAAATGAGAAGCCGAGTTTCTTCAAGAAACCCGGTTTCTGGTATTCGACCCGAGTCGTCGGAGTTCCTAAACTTGGGTTGGGATTCCGCCAATATTCAGATCACAAGGGAGTGGTGGGAGACACGCCGCAGTTCTTTTCAACTCTACTCTTCACAAGCAGTTGTGAAAGAAACCTCACAAGGTGATGCTAAAATAGCTGCTTAAAGACTAGAAATCATCCGCGATTTGGTCTTACTTGATCTAGATGAATCTGTCCTTGATTTAGCAAAGCAGTTTTTGGGGCGCAGTAGTCTTCCGGCAAAAGCTGATATTGATGCTATTCATATTGCAACCGCAACCATTCATAATATGGATTACCTGCTAACCTGGAACTGTAAACACATAGCAAATGCCCAAATCCAAAAAAAATTAGCAGAAATTAGCCTTGATTTTGGCTATAAATTGCCAATTCTTTGTACACCCTATGAACTTCTCGGAGATTGATAATGTATCAAGACCCAATCGTAGAAGAGATTCACAAAATTCGTGAAGAGTATTCACGGTCATTTAACCATGACTTAAAAGCGCTTTTCGCGGATTTGCAAAAGCAGCAAGCTGAAAGTGGCAGAAAAGTTGTTAACTTATCGCGCCAGCCTAGTCTAACACCAGGTGAACATGGACAAGTAACAGAGCCTGGCGAAGAGGCGACCAATAGTAGTCACCACTGAACTGAGCTGTCGGTATCTTAGAAGACACAGGCTGTCCCAATTGGCCCAGAGATATCTGGCCCGAATTGAAACCGCGAATTGAAACCGAGTTTCTCCAAGAAACCCGGCTTCTGGTCCTCAACCCAAGTCGTCAGCCAATCCACCCAGTAATTCCATCTAATTTCCATCCAACTTCCATGTATTTACCATAGAACCTCTCCCCCAAGTCGTCTAAGCTAGATATACCAGAGTCCAAGCCGCGAATCCCAACTGGGATTAACAACTTGGAGAGTTACACCGTCAACACTACCCACAGACAGACCATGGACAGACGTTTTTGGAAAAAAATGGTCGGAGAGCAATTCAATCACAAATATCACCTCGTCCAGTTCATCGACTCAGGAAGTTTTGGCGGCGTATTCCTCGCCAATGAAGTGATTGCTGACCGTGTTATTCGACAAGTAGCCCTGAAGATTTTCCTCGTGGAAACCTCTCAACTCGACCTACAAATTGCAGAATTGCGCCTCGCCACCCGCCTCAAACATCCTCATTTATTAGATTGTTACAGTTCAGAAGTGGGGTTTGAGGACGAGGAAGACGAGGAGGAGAAATATTTGGGGTTGGCGATGGAACCCGCTACGGAATCCTTGAGCCAGTATTTAGCAAAACGGGAGACGTTACCGCCGCAGGAAGTTCGCAACATCATCGGTCAAATTGCTTCGGCGTTGGTGTTTCTCCACAGTCAAAATATTGTCCATCGTGACCTCAAACCTGGGAATATTTTACGGGTAGGCGAAGTGTGGAAAGTGGCTGACTTTGGCATTTCTCGGGTGTTAACCCAAGGAACGTCCACAAAAACAACTCAGCAAATCGGAACTCCCGTCTATCAACCGCCAGAGTCTTATCAAGGTGAAATTCGTCCCGGATGGGATGTTTGGTCATTGGGAATTCTGCTTCAGGAGATGTTGACGGGGACACATCCATTTTCGGCGAATACCATCACCGGACCACAGTTAATGATGAAGGTGATGATGCAGGAACCCGAGTTTCCTGAAGGGTTATCGGATGAGTTTTTGACCATTGTTAAAGGGTGTTTAGTGAAAAATCCCAAGGAACGCTGGACGGCTCAACAAGTTCTGGATGCGGTTCAACCGCGTCAGGAAACTTTACCCAGTATTGACCAGTTAGATTTGTCTTCAAAACGTGCTGGAATTAACTATTATAAACTCCGGGATTTACTGGCGGCGAAGTGTTGGGGAGACGCTGACCAGGAAACGGCGGAGCGAATGTGTGAGGTGATGGGACGAGCAGAGGAGGGATGGTTACGAGTAGAAGATATTGAGCAGTTTCCTTGCAAGGATTTGAAGATTATTGATACGCTGTGGGTTCACTACAGCCAGGGTGAATTTGGCTTTAGCGTCCAGAAGAAAATTTGGATTGAATGCGGGAGTCCGACAAGTTATAATGATGACTGGTTTAGATTTTGCGATCGAGTGGGGTGGAGTGAAGGAGGAGAGTTTTTGAGTTACCATCGTATTATAAAAAAAGTTGGTCATGCGTCCCTCCCTTGTTTGGCGGATGAGGGGTTGGTGGGGTTGGTGGGCCTCTTCTCTCGCGCAACGGAAACTTTAGCCAGTATTGACCAGTTAGATTTGTCTTCTGAACGTCCGGGAATTAACTATTATGAACTCCGGGTTTTACTGGCGGCGAAGAAGTGGGAAAAGGCTGACCAGGAAACGGCTAAGCGAATGTTTGAGGTGATGGGACGAGCCAAGGATAGATGGCTACGACCTGAAGATATTGAGCGTTTTCCCTGCAAGGATTTGAAGATTATCGATAAGCTGTGGGTTCACTACAGCCAGGGTGAATTTGGCTTCAGCGTGCAGAATGAAATTTGGGTCGAGTGTGGGAGTCCGAAACGTTATAATGATGACTGGAAAAGATTCGGTGAGCGAGTGGGGTGGCGTGAAGGAGGAGAGTGGATAAGCTATAAACGAATAGAAAAAAGTAAAGCTGGGTCTCTCCCCGTTCTGGGTTGGAGGGGAGGGTGGGAGTTTGAAAGGAGTTTTATTTGGGGGAGTGGTTGTGCGTGTTTCTCTTCTCTCGCGCAAAGACTTGCATTTTGTATAAAATAAAGGCTTCAGCCTACAAAAAAATACATTTTGACCCCTCTCCTCACGGATATTAACGACAGAATAAGTATTTCGAGAATTCAATACCTGGCACTCCCATCAGGGAAACAAAGAAGCCGCCCAAGCGGGATTAACGTAGGGGCGAACGGCTGTTCGCCCTCCTAACACAAGTTAATTCGCCAATAAATGAGAAGCCGAGTTTCTTCAAGAAACCCGGCTTCTGGTATTCGACCCGAGTCGTCAGAGTTCCTAAACTTGGGTCGGGATTTGTTGCGGGGGTCAGACACTCGGTATCTCCAAAGACACCGGGTGTCCGAATTGGACTGGCGATGGCTGGCCCGTTGAGAAACCCGGTTTCTGGTATTCGACCCAAGTCGTCCGCCAATCCACCCCCTCGAGCAATTCCATCTAATTTCCATGCAACTTCCATGTTCCTACCATAGAAATTCTCCCCCAACCCCTCTAAACTGGATATATCGCAATCCCCCCAGCCGTCCTCCACCTCAAGGTGACAATCATGAACCAATTCCTAATGATGTTTAAAATGCTCGAAGGAGCCGTTATTGACAACAAATACCATCTGCGAGAACTCCTGGGCGCCGGAGGATTCGGCGCCGTCTTCCTCGCCGATGAAGTCGTTCGCGATAACTTACTGCGACAGGTGGCCGTTAAAATCATTCCCGATAACGACAACCAACAACTCATCGAGTTGATGGAAGCCACTCGCCTCGACCATCCTTATCTAATTCGCTCCCATACCGCCGGTGAATCCGGGTTTAATAACATCTCACTGTTGTATTTAGTCATGGAACAGGCCGACTATTCCCTACAAGAGCGACTCGAACAAGGGAAACTCTCCGTCAGCGAAACTCAAACGTTGATTCGTGAAGTGGCGGCGGGGTTGGACTATCTCCACCGTCAGAATAAAGTGCATCGCGACCTGAAACCAGGCAACGTTCTCTGGTCTAATGGGTGTTGGAAACTCTCGGACTTTGGCTTAATTCGTAACCTAGGAAACCAGAGTTATGCCCAAACCTCAAATCCTATCGGAACCATTGCCTATATGCCGCCAGAAGCCTGGGATGACAAGCATCGAATTTCCAAAGCCTGGGATATTTGGTCATTGGGAATTATGATTGTCAATGTGGTAACGGGGAAAATTCCCTATCAGTTCCAGGGACAAACGCAACTGCTCAAGCAGGTGATGAATTGTAACCTCAACTTACCGCCAGTTCCCTCAGAGTTGCAGGAAATTGTGCAGGGATGTTTGCAGCAGAATCGACGCAAACGCTGGACGGCTCAACAAGTTCTGGATGCGGTTCAACCGCGTTCGTCGAGCTTTGGGTACACTTTATCGAGCATTGCAGATTTAGACCTATCTTCAGAACGTGCTGGAATTAACTATTATAAACTCCGGGATTTACTGGCGGCGAAGCGGTGGGGGGACGCTGACCGGGAAACGGCGGAGCGAATGTGTGAGGTGATGGGACGAGCAGATGAGGGATGGTTACGAGCAGAAGATATCGAGCGGTTTCCTTGCAAGGATTTGAAGATTATCGATACGCTGTGGGTTCACTACAGCCAGGGGAAATTTGGCTTTAGCGTCCAGAAGAAAATTTGGATTGAATGCGGGAGTCCGACAAGTGGCGTGAATGTGAGTTTTTGAGTTACCGTCGTATTAGGGCAAGGGTCTATTCATGCGTCCCTGCCTGGCAGTATTCATGCGTCCCTGCCGGGCCGTGCCGGGCCGGGCGGGGGGGGCGGCGGGGCTGGGTGTCTCTTCTCTCGCGCAACGACTTGTAAACTGTAGCAAATAAAGGCTTCAGTCCGCAACAAATTTCTATTTTTGAACCCTCTCCACACGGATGTTAACGACAGAATAAGTGTTTCGAGAATTCAATACCTGGCACTCCCCTCACCCGATTGAGGAGTGCCATTGGCACTCCCCTCAATCGGGAAATAACGAAGCCGCCCAAGCGGGATTAAAGCAGTTCGCTAACACAAATTGCTTTGCCACCGCTTGAATCTCATCCGCCGGAAGTTCCCACTCCTCCCATAAACTCATCTGGCCCGGCGTGGATTTACGAGCTTTGAGTTTCTCCTTGAGTTGGGCCAACTTGCGACGTCCCCAGTGACTCTTCCGAGTCGATTTCGGCTGGGGGCGATAGTTCCGACAAAACTTCCGATAGGCCGCCGCACAGTGTTCCAGGGTTGCCCCCAAACTTAGAAACGCCGGATGCCATTCGGTGATACCGTCGTTCGTCAGGCGGTCGTAACTGCCATAATTGCTAAAATCCCAAAACCACCCCGGTTGTAACCGGGCAGCCTTCGGGTTGCCGTGAATGTAGCGTAGCGTGTTCAACGCCCGCCGCTTATCCGTCTTCGGGAACCCTGTACTGTGATAGCGTTTTTCCCAAAAATGCCCCGTCCGGTTCAACATTCGGTTAAAGCACATGGCCGTATACCAATTCAGCCAGTGCATAATTTTCGGTAACTCCTCGGGCTGTTGCGGTTCAATGAGATAGTGAACATGATTGCTCATCACACATAAGCCATAGAGCCGAAACCCATATTTCTGGCGGCATTTCTCGATGGCAAACAATAGCAGTTCGCGACATTCAAATCGCGTCAGGCGAAATTCGCGATTGTTGCATCGTGTGGTGACGTGGTAGCAGTAATTGGGCTGTAAATCGCGAGGTGGGCGTGACATCTCAACTCCAACTTCTAAGACTTTCCATAACACAAATAGATTAAACGAGACATAAGACATAAGACATAAGACACCGAGTTTCTTCAAGAAACCCGGTGTCTGGTATTCGACCCGAGTCGTCGGAGTTCCTAAACTTGGGTCGGGATTTGTTGCTGGGGTCAGACACTCGGTGTCTTTGGAGACACCGGGTGTCTTATACCATTTTTCAATAACGCTGCTATTGATGAAAACATCAAATTACCCCGTCTTATCGTTCCTACTCTCTGCGGTTCGACTGAGCCTAGCCGAAGTCTGGGAACGGGAGTTGGGGCGCTCTGCAACCTGTGTTCGATGACTCGACGCAGAGCGTCCACCCGGTGCGTCCCTACGCAGAGCGTAGGAACGATGGAATTTCCATGTAATTTCCATGTAACTTCCATCTACCTACCATGGAATATCCCCCGCACTCTCCCTAAGCTGGACATATCCCAATCAGCCAAGGAGACATCCCCATGAGTGGAAGCCCCAAATACTCCCGCGCCCGACTCGAACGAGAACGCCGCCAACAACTCGAACAAGAACGCCGCCAGCGAGCCAAAGACGAAGCCCGCCGCCGCCAAGACGCCGAGGCCCGGGAAAAACAACGCCGCCTCGACGCCCGCCGCCAGCAGGTGCAACACCAAGCCGCCCACCTCAACCAAGAACTCTCCCAACAGCACCCCCACCTCTACCCCAACGCCGCCCAAACCCTGCACCAGCAGCTCCAACAGCAGCAACAAACCCTTGCCCAAGCCAGCTCAGAAGCCGCAGTGGGAGCCGTGTCGCGCCAAATCGAGCAACTCCAAACCGAGCTGCAACAACACCTGGCCCAAAAACGCCGGGATGACGAAGCCAAAAAACGCCAAGCGGAACTCGAACGCCACCAGTTCACCCTCGCCGAGTTGCAGCGTCAACAGGCCGCCATTCCCGATGGGGCTAAGTTCGCTCCCCAATCGCAAGCCGCATTAACACAAAAACTAGAAACTGTCAAGCAATTCATCCAATCCGGCGACCCCAGCCGCGTCCGGCAGCCCCTACAAGCCGCCGAACAAGCCCTAGACCACTATCGCCAAGAGGTGGCAGAGCGTCGCGCCGAGTGGCAACGCCGCCAAGGGGAAGCCCAAGAGAACCTGAGCGCCCTGCAAGTCCTCATCGCCGGACTGCAAGCGGACCCAGTGGTGATGCGCTGGCAGGGGGAAGCCGTCGCCCAACTCGAACAGCACTGCCAAACTGCCGAACAGGCCCTAGCCTCGGAACAGTTCGAAGCCGTCGCCCCCCTGCTGGCGGCCAGTCAACAGCAACGCCCATCTCTCATCGAGGCCGCCAACACCGCCCAACTGCAAGCAGACCAACGGGACACCATCGCCGACGGCATCGCCCAAAGTCTAGAATCCCTAGGATTCAGCATCATCTACCGGGAAGCGGAACATCCCGACAACCCGGAGAGTGCGGTGATTCTGGGGGCGGCGAGTCATGGTGGCAAGGGCATTAGTGTCAGCATTCCCACGGAAGGGGAAGTGTTCTACGACGTGGAAGGCTACAGCAAGCAAACGGCCGCCGCTGTCGGTGGGGGGTCGGCTGCGGTTTGTGATGAAGCGGAAACGGTTATCAATGAGATGCACCAATGTCTCGAAGCCGAGTTTGGGATTCAAATGGGCGAGTTGCAATGGCAGGGCAAAGACCCTAACCGCCATCTCCGTCAAGCGGACCGTCTACCGCGAAGCGACAGCGCCCGCTATCGCCAGGCCTAAATCCTCCAACCACAAGAGGGCAACCACAAGGGAAGAGGGCAACCACAAGGGATTGCCCCTACCTCTTTTGGCCTTCCTCGCTTCCTCTCGCTTCCTCGTGACTTGGCTCTGCCAAGTCATGCCCTTGGGGAGGCTCTGCCTCCCGAGTGCAGGCGGCAGAGCCGCCCAGAGTGCGTGTCACGGCTTCAGCCATGACACGAGGAGGCGAGGAGGGGAGAGGGCAACCACAAGGGATTGCCCCTACCTCTTTTGGCCTTCCTCGCTTCCTCTCGCTTCCTCGTGACTTGGCTCTGCCAAGTCATGCCCTTGGGGAGGCTCTGCCTCCCGAGTGCAGGCGGCAGAGCCGCCCAGAGTGCGTGTCACGGCTTCAGCCATGACACGAGGAGGCGAGGAGGGGAGAGGGCAACCACAAGGGATTGCCCCTACCTCTTTTGGCCTTCCTCGCTTCCCTCGCTTCCTCGTGACTTGGCTCTGCCAAGTCATGCCCTTGGGGAGGCTCTGCCTCCCGAGTGCAGGCGGCAGAGCCGCCCAGAGTGCGTGTCACGGCTTCAGCCATGACACGAGGAGGCGAGGAGGGGAGAGGGCAACCACAAGGGATTGCCCCTACCTCTTGCCTCTTGCCTCTTGCCTCTTGCCTCTTGCCTCTTGCCTTTTGCCTTTTGCCTTTTTCCCCATGACTATCTCCCCCATCTCCACCCGTTGGCTGCGTGAATTCGAGACACAACTCCAGCGTCGCCGCCATGTTCTCTTATATGGCAACATTCATGACCCCCTGATTTGGCGGGGGGCCTATCTCTCCGTTCCTGACTTCCTCAGGGCCTACTTCCAAGACCTGGACTTTGACCTGACCCTCCGCTACGACAGCATCGACGGCTTCAGTTTCCCCAACCCCGACCAGCAACAACGGTTCCACGACTTGGGGCAACAACAGTTTCAACGCCGTCACCCAGCCCCTGTGGCCGCTCCCCCAGCCAACGGCGCACCTGCCCGAGCCAACCCCGGCGCGGTTTTGCAACAGCGACTGGGCAACGCCGCCCTGCCCCAGCGCCTGCCCCCAGAGGAGGCCTTTGCCCAAATCCGCAGCCTGCTGCGACAAACGGACCAATCCCTAGCGGCGGCAGTTGACTTAGCCGATATGCTCACCGCTGACCCGAACCACTACGGACCGGAGGAACGCAACCCCTTAATTCTCCTGCAACGCTGTACCCTAGAGGCCAGCATCCTGCCTGACGGTCCTCTCCAGGGCTATCGCAATACTCTGGTGCTTCTCGCCAGTGATTTGAAACGGGTTCCGGTGTGGTTCTATACCCACAATCCCCATCTCTCCTTAGTTCAAGTCACCTCCCCCAATAAAGCCGAACGCCAGTATTTTATCCAACGCTTCGGCAGCCATTTTTACGGTGGCCAAGACCTGCCATCCCAATCCCCCGATGGCACGTCTCCCTCACCACTCGACTTAGTGGCGGAGGAATTTGCTGAGTTAACCGATGGCTTCCAGACCATGGATTTAGAAGCCTTGCGGCTGACTTCTGTACAACAGCGTCTGCCCCTGAATCGCCGGGAGGTGATGCGGTTGGTGGATTTCTATAAGTTCGGACAGCGTGAGGAACCCTTTGAACAACTCAGCCGTGAGAAAGTCGCTGGGGCAACTGGGGAGTTATCCCAGGCGGTGATGGGACAACCTCGGGCCATTACGGCGGTGACAGATATGTTGACAACTGCCAAGGTGGGCATTAGTCTCAATCAGGTCAATGGGCGCAATAGTAAGCCCAAGGGTATCTTTTTCTTTGTCGGTCCGACGGGGGTGGGCAAAACGGAGTTAGCGAAGTCCCTGAGTCGTTTGATTTTTGGGGATGAGGAGGCGTTTGCTCGCTTTGATATGAGTGAGTATAAGGAGGAACACGCAGCAGAAAAGTTAGCGGGGTCGCCGCCGGGATTTGTGGGCTATGAGGAGGGGGGACAATTGACGAATCGGGTTTTGGAACGTCCCTATAGTATTTTGCTGTTTGATGAGATTGAAAAGGCCCATCCTCTGGTGTTGGATAAGTTCTTACAAATTTTGGAGGATGGTCGGTTAACGGATGGCAAGGGACGGACGGCTTATTTCAATCAGACGGTGATTATTTTTACCAGTAATATTGGGGCTTCGGATTTAACGGATGCTCAAACTGGGGCGTTGCTGCGGTCAGGAATTATGACGGAGGTGCAACGGCAAGGAACGGAGTTGTTCAGTTATGAGCAAGTGAATCAGCATTTCCGGGAGGAGGTGCGTTGGTATTTTTCGACCCGGATTGGTCGGACGGAGTTGTTGAATCGTCTTGGGGATAATATTGTGGTTTTTGATTTGTTGCGTCCGCAGTTTGTGAGTCAAATTGGCGGTAAGTTTTTGGGACAGTTACGGGATTCGGCGGTGCAGAAATATGGCTTACAGTTGCAGTTTGAGGAGTCGGTGATGCGGGTATTGACGGCACAAATGCAGGAGGGGGATAATTTGTTGTTTGGGGGACGACGGGTGAAAACGCTGTTGGAGTCTTGGCTGGAACGTCCGCTGAATCGTTGGCTGTTTGAGGAGTTTGGGGATTTGTCGGGGTTACGGGGTTGTCAGTTGAGGGTGGGGTTGCTCGAATCTGGGGAGTTGCGGGTGTTGAGAGTGGATTGAGGGGGGACTACTCAGAATGACTTAAACTTTGTAGAGATTGATACATGGCTCGGAAAATTGGGCATTTTCTTTGAACTCTCTGACAAGACAGAGTTTCGAGAAGTTCTGATGAATGTCGTGCTTTATTATATCGACAGAGTTGTTCTGAGTTCTGAGACTGTTGTGCTTGAGTTGAGGCTTCAACGATTTGTTCCGATAGCTTCACCTGACAAACGCCAGTCTCAGGGTTAAACCCCCCGTAGGGTTCTGGATTGCTAAAGTCCACCTCAGCCTCATCTCGTAACCACTTTCGCATCCGAATCCATTGATGATTGGGGAAGTCCCGGTGCTGACAGTTTCCCCAATCAGCAATAATCCAAGATTCAATTTCTGGGGAGGCAAAGCCGATGATAATTTTAGGATTAAATCCAACTTGCTTGAGTCGATGCTTCATACCCTCGTCTAATTCTTCTTGGGTAGAAGACAAACTTTCATATACTTGCTGATGATAAGAACTACGGAGTTTCTTAAATCCTGGGAAGTTGATGTCATGGCAGACTGAATTCTCCCAGCGCCGACAATCTAAATCATCAATCACTAGAATGGCATCACATAATGTGTTTTTTGTCAACCGTTCTTCAAGAGAGTTTCGAGTTAAGAGAAATGATAACCGTTCTGAAATGGCTTTAAGTAAATCTCGCCCCGTGGTTGAACGAATTTTGGGCGTCGGAGGGTTCGGTTGAGGAAAGCGTTGAGGTTTACCGATGGGTTTTTGAGCCAGTTGAGGAAGTTGGCGCTCAAACTGATAGTCAGGAAAACTTTTTTGGAGAAGTTTGACCAATCCACTATATTCAGGGGGACCGCCTCCTGCAAATAGCCAGATTACCATGGCCACCCTCCAATGCTTGGCTCTCCCACTCGATATAAGTCACCTAATTGCCATCCTTCCTCTAAACGTGCTTGGAATTGTTCTGCTTCAATGGGGTCTAATGAAACCAATCCATCAGCATTTAAGTTATGAGAGATGACGGCATCTGAGCAGTCTGTAAAACAGTCTAGCAAATCGGGACTATGAGTTGAAATAATGACTTTAGTTCGTTGTGCCGCATAGTGAATCCAGCCTGCCAAAATTTTCAGCCAAGCCACATGAATCCCCAATTCTGGTTCATCAATAACCAGTAAGGAGGGCAGTTTAGGGGATAATAAAATGGCAGCCCAGCATAACATTCTCACTGAACCGTCAGACATATCTCGCAGGTAAAAAACGTCATCGACCCCCTTAACTGACCACTCAATCGTAAGATTTAAGCGTCCTGCTCGCGTGACACGAATCCGCCGAGTCATGGGAAAGAGTTGCTTAACTGCTTCATTAAAACGCTCTTCAAACTCTAGGCTTTCATTTGATAACTCTTCTAAAACGGCTGCTAAGTTTTCTCCAGTTTCAGACAAATAGGTATTGAGAGAGCCTGAACTAATTTTGGGTTCAGCGTTGCGAATTTTCTGGGAGTTCATGGTGTTGGCATTGTAGAAACGCCAACCTTTTATCTCTGTTAATAGGTGTTTACGAACGGCATAGATGCTTGATTTTAGAAGTAGCTCTCGGACTTCTTCATCTTCTTGGATGCGCTCGTCGATACTGAGGAGTCCGAGGGAATTAACGGGAATATCAGAGATTTGTTGAAACTGCTGACTGCCATCAGACTGCAAGATAGACAGTAGTCCAGAGTTTATGGTTTGTTCATGAAGTTTATAGTAATAAAAAGGCTGGGTTTCATCTCCCTTGATGGGCGAGTAGAGAAACTCCTCTCTGATTTCTATGGCTTGTGTTGAGTGACTAATCCAGAGTTTAAACTCAAGGTAAATTGGCTGATAGTCTGTTGCTTCGATTCCCTGAAATTTGTATTTTATACTGATTTGTCCAGGGCGTTTTTGTTGAAACGAAAGCAGATGTGGTCCCCCAAGATGTTCACAGGCGTAGGAAAAGCTGCTGCTGGCTTCAAAGTTGGGAGAAACGGACATTTGCAGGAGATTAAACAAATCAATTAGGTTACTTTTGCCGGAACCATTAGCGCCGATTAAAATATTGAGCGGCTTGAGTTCTAATGGCTGGGAGTAAAAGTTTAAGTTCTTATAGTCTTTTGCCCAAACGGAGAGAAGAGACATGGGATAGGTTCAAACGTCAAAATACGCTTGCTTTTGTGGCTATTTTATGTGTCAAAAATTGGGATTTTGATGTTTTTTCGCTTTAAACAAACTCCGGTTCCCGTTGGTCGAGGACTTCCCAGACGGCGTTGAGGAGTTCATCGAGTCCCTGTTGGGCTACGGCGGAAATTTGCAGGATGGGATAGTCAGAATCGGGTTCTAAGGCGGTGCTGAGGTCCTGGATTTCTTCGGGAGTGCGATCGCACGCATCCAATTTACTCAAAGCGATAATCTGGGGACGCTCCGGTAAGCCCCGGTCATAGGCCACTAACTCCTCACGAATCACGCGATAATCCTCTAGGGGATTCTCCGCCGTCACATCCACGAGATGCAATAAGACCCGCGTCCGCTCAATATGACGCAAAAACTCATGACCTAAGCCTAACCCCTCATGGGCCCCGGCAATCAATCCGGGAATATCGGCAAATACGGTCCCATCTCCAGTGGGTTTACGGACTACGCCTAAATTGGGAACGAGGGTGGTGAAGGGATAATCGGCAATCTTGGGACGGGCCGCAGAGAGGACGGAAATGAGGGTCGATTTCCCGGCGTTGGGAAGGCCAATAATCCCCACTTCCGCCAGTAGTTTTAACTCTAAGCGTAACTGACGAATGCGCCCCGGCCGGCCTTCCTGGGCGATTTCTGGGGCGCGGTTGCGGTTGCTGAGATAGTGGCGGTTTCCATGACCTCCTTTTCCTCCTTCGGCGACACAGACTTGTTGGCCGGGTTCGACTAAATCGCCGACAATTTCTCCGGTTTCCAGGTCATAGGCCACGGTTCCACAGGGGACTTCTAGGGTGCGATCGCCCCCCGAAGCCCCGGTACAATTATTATTCCCCCCCCGTTTACCATCCTCAGCCCGGAAGCGATGGGCGTAACGGAAATCCAACAGGGTTTGCAGATTGTCCGTGGCCAGCAGATACACAGACCCCCCCCGTCCCCCATCGCCACCAGCGGGACCCCCAGCGGGGACATACTTCTCGCGACGGAAGGCCACTAAGCCATCGCCACCGGTTCCGCCTTCGACTTCAATTTCAACGCGATCAATAAACTGCATCGTTAACCTGGGGGAGTGGGGTATACAAATCTCAGACTGAGATTGGGGACAATCTCAAAGATAGGGGCTGACATCTTCGCCGCATTTGTCGGCCAGATAGGACAAGGCCCGGAATCTCAAGCCCACCAACTGCTCATAGAGGGGGTTGATTTCGCACATGGCGGGAATATGGACGATTTTCTTGCCAAACAGCTTGATATCCCGTTCAAAGGGACAATTGGCGGGAATCATGCGACAGAGGAACCGGGCCACTTTGGGGTCATGAACCTCAACATGGTCTAGCCATTGTCGCACAGGAGCGAGAACATCGCCCTTGTGTTTCTCCTCCTCAGACTGGTACTCCGTCACCTCGGGCGAGGGGAGCGTCACCCGATCCTGTCCCTCTTCCAAGTCTTCGAGGGTGTGACGTAGGTTTTTTAGGGCTTCAGGACAGTTCCCCAGGGCCTGACAAAACTCTTGCAGGAGTTGATCTTCCCCTAGGGTGTATATCCCATCAGCGATCGCCACCATCACCGCCGTTCTCAGGAAGTTCTCGGCCACATCAGGATCATCCCCCAAGGCCGCGGCCAGTTCCTCCGGGGAAATGCCATCCTCGCGGCTATCCTGTTGAGCCAGTTCAGCGTTATTGTGGGTAATCTCGGCGATCGCCTCTCGTTCTCGTTCATCAAAATCACCATCGGCCCAGGCGATGGCCAAAAGGCCCCGTAACCAGGCCTGACTTTGCTGTTGATTTTGCGGCGATGCAGTTGTCTGAGTCATGTTAATCGCGTAGGTTAAAGTCTCTACTGTTGTTTCGTCCTAACCAATAGGAAAATCTTGTGACGCTACAAGAGTTTGTACTGTTTCTGGTATCAATTTTAACCAATTCTCTGGGGCAATTCCTGCTCAAAGCCGGGGCCCTGAAACTGGGGGCCACCGGTCCCCAAGGGGCGATCGCCTTCCTAATCGGAGTTCTCTCAACCCCAGAATTACTGCTAGGATTGATGGGTTACGCCGCCGGGGCCATGGTCTACATCCTACTCCTAACCCGAGTCAACCTCAGCGTCGCCGGCCCCGCCACAGCCCTAGCCTACGTCATCGCCGTTCTCATCGGCCATTTCGGCTTCGGCGAGGCCATTCCCCCCCTACGCCTAGTGGGATTAGGCTTGATTATGGCGGGAGTGATTCTGGTCATCAGCCGCCCCTAAACCCGCCCACCCTGAGCCTAAAGAGCCTCCCAAGCCTGGCGAACAATACCACTGAGCCAATGACGTTGCTCAGCATCGAGGAATTGGTCCTCCTCTAGAACCTCCGAGAGCAAATCCTCTAAACTGCGGCCCTGGCGACGGGTCATCTGCACCACCCCCGCGATCGCCGCCGCCACCACCTCCGGGCTAACCGGTTGTCGCCCTAACTCCATCGTATCCTGTACAGTCTCTGGGATAGAATAATCCATAATCAATCACACGCAACCCAAACAACAGTTTTTCAGACAGTGACGCGGGTGACTCTCCCTGGGGCTACCTTAACCCAAGTGATTTCGACTCAACAGTAAACTTAGTGATGAAACAACTTCTCTACTGGGAAATTCCGACACCGGATACCGCTGCGGTCCGCCATTGGCTGCATCAGGACTGGCAACCCCCGACGTTAGCCAATCGAGGAGAGGCGATCGCCACCCCTGATGGACTCCGCATTCCCCTTGGGGACGGTGAACTCTCAGTATTCATTTGGTCGTTACAGCGAACTACCTACCTTAAAGTCTTCCGCTGGGCAGAGCGTCCCCTCGTCGGCGAACGTCAACTGGTCAATCAGCTCAAACAAGACGCGATGCGTCAGTTTCCCCCTCACTATCCCCAACTGCCAGAAATTGATCTCTCGCAGCAGTCTATATTTGAGGCACTTTTACCACATTACCCAGAAACAGTCAAGCATTTTCAAGCCATTCCCAACGGCGAATATGACCTGAATCGGGTTTATTGGTGGGAAAAACGCTGGCGCGAGGGCGTTCTCAACCCCGAAACCCCCAGAAAAGTCGTCGAGTTCAACGTCGAGGCCAGCAACTCCGGGACTCCCGACTATGACCTGATTTATCTCGGCGGCGCCTTAGGAGTCATTCACGCCGCCGTCATGGCTCGCCGGGGCTATCGCGTGCTGCTGATTGAACGGCTGCCCTTCGGACGCATGAACCGAGAATGGAACATCTCCCGCGATGAATTCCAAAGCCTAATTAACCTGGGACTCTTTACCCCCGAAGAATTTGAAGAGGTCATCGCCTGCGAATACAACGACGGCTTTAACAAATTCTTCGACGCCAACAATCCCCCCGGAACCCAAGCCAAGGTTCTGCATACCCCCAAAGTCCTCAACATCTCCGTCGATGCCGAACAACTGCTGAGAATCTGCGGCGACAAACTGCGGGCCGCTGGGGGCGTGATTTGGGATGAAACGGAATTTGTCAACGCCGACATTGGTTCCGCCGTCGCCTGCATCGAAGCCCGCCATCTGCCCACCGGTGAGGCCAAACAGGCTCGTGGGCGTTTAGTCCTCGATGCGATGGGGAGCGCCTCCCCCATCGCCTGGCAACTCAACGGCGGCCGCACCTTTAACAGCGTCTGTCCGACCGTTGGCGCCGCGATTTCCGGAGGCTTTGACCCCCAAGTCTGGGACCATCAATTTGGCGATGTCCTCCATTCCCACGGTGATATTTCCCGAGGGCGACAACTGATTTGGGAACTCTTCCCCGGCCGCGATGGAGAAGTGACCATTTATCTATTCCACTATCACGAAATCCACCCCGAGAATCCCGGTTCCCTGTTGGAGATGTACGAGGATTTCTTCCAAATTTTGCCCGAATATCGCCGCTGTGATGTGGACAAGCTGCAATGGCGTAAAGCCACCTTCGGCTATATCCCCGGACATTTTAGCCAAGGCAGTCGCGATCGCAAAGTGGCCTGGGACCGTCTCGTGGCCATTGGCGACGCCGCCTCCTTGCAGTCTCCCCTCATCTTCACCGGTTTCGGCTCCTTGGTGCGCAATATGGAACGGCTGACGCAACTCCTGGATACGGCCCTAACCCATGATCTCCTAGATGCAGTCAATCTCGATCGCATTCGGGCCTATCAAAGCAACGTCGCCGTCACCTGGCTGTTCTCCAAAGGGATGATGGTTCCCACGGGTAAAAGCATCGCCCCGGAAAAAATCAACGCCATGCTCAATGTCTTCTTTGGCCTGCTGGCCGACGAACCCCTAGAGGTGGCCGAAACCTTCATCAAAGACCGCACCAGTTGGGGCCTATTCAACCGCCTGGCCCTCAAAGCCGCCGTCCAACATCCCGAAATTCTCCTCTGGATTTGGCAACTGGCCGGCCCCTGGGACCTACTGCGTTGGACGGGGAGTTATCTCAACTTCACCAAAGAAGCCTTAGTCGGCTGGAGTCTCAGTTGGATTCCCCGCTTTAGCCGTTGGGCCCAACCCTGGGCGGAAAAACGCTATCCCTCCCTCTGGCTGTGGTTACAGGCCATGAGCTATTCCCTCACCGAAGGCTTGGGACGGCGCTTTTCGCCACAATAAACTCTCCCGTGGAGGAGCCGGGGTGAGTCCGGCGTTTAATCACTAACAGGGTGATGTCGTCATAGACCTTATGGCGACCAATATGGCGGCGGACATCTTCAATCACCCCCTGGAGAATCACCTCGGCGGTGCATTCACGGGACTGGCTAATCACCTGACAAAGTCGCTCAATCCCATAGAGTTGCTTATGCTGGTTTTCGGCTTCTGTAATCCCGTCGGTATAGAGAACCACCACATCCCCTGGGTTGAGATGCAGATGGTGACCGTTGATAAACTCCAGAATGTTGGTGTCCAGGCCAATGGGAAAGCCTAAATCAATGGTGTCAACTCGTTCAATCCCCTCCTCGCGGGCAATAATGACCTCCTCATGTTGGCCGCTGAGTTTCAGGAGACCCTCGTGATAGTCAATCAGACATAACGACAGGTTCTTGTCACTCTGCATCCGTTGCACATTCTGGTAGATGGTGCGGTTGATGATATCGAGAAACTTACGGGGGTCTGTTTCCTGACATTCTTCAAGGGTACGGACGGCGGTTTGGACCATGATGGCCAAAACTCCACTTTCTAAGCCATGGCCCGTGACATCGCCGATGCCGATTTTGATGGATTTCTCGCCGATGAGGATGTCGTAATAGTCTCCCCCCACCTCATCGGCCGGTTCCATGTAGGTGGCGATTTCCAGTTCACCGGCTTTTTTGAGTTCATGGGGGGTGGGGAGGAGCATTTGCTGGAGTCGCCGTGAGATGTCGAGTTCGGCACTGAGATGCTCATTGAGGCGTTCCGTTTGGTTATGATGTTTAAGGAGCGATCGCAGATAACTGGCTAGTAACCCCGTCGAGAGTAGGCCAATGGCGAGAGTACTCCCCACCCGCCACGACAATTGGCGTCGGTCTAACCGTGGCACAATGAACATCGACCACTCGCGACCCCCCACATTGAGGCTGCGAATACAGTTATGATTCGGCTGTACGGGACAGTAATCTCCCTCAGCCATCTGAATCTCGGGAACCTGCTGCCAATTAGACTCCAGAGCGCGAGTTTCGGCATCATAGAAGAACAAAAAGTTCTCCTGGGCCATCGAGGTTTCTTTCAGCAGGGATGAGTCGAGGATATCCACGGTCATCTCGAATAAATAGAAATCCAGATTGCGGATATCCAGGGTTCCCAGGGTCAACCGCAGCATCTCTTTGAGGTGATAGGTTCCATACACCACCCCTAAGAAGGCTGGCTCGTTGTCTCCTGGGGTCATGTCTTCCTCGGTCTGAACAATCTGTTCATAAATGGGATAGTAGACATGAAACAGATAATCCCGAAATTGCGGGTTAAATTGGCTACGACTCACCTGAACCCGGCCGCTTTGTTTGGCATTGGTTAGGGCCCAATCCTCGAAAATCTCCGGTGAGTCTGCGGCCACCATGGGGGACGCTTGAATCCGATACTGTTTGGCTACGATACCCCGAAATTCGTCTTGAGAACGGTTAATGGCCCAACCTAATTCTCGTAATCCTGGATACTGGGGAAAAATCGAGTCGGTAAAGTGGTTTAATTGAGCTTCATCCACTTGGGAATGGGTTTGCACAAAACGTCCCAGGGTCAAGGTTCCCTGCAACGACCCCTCAATTCGTTGTTGCAAAGCAAGTGCAAGATGATTGACCCGCTTAGGAAATTGTCGTTGCAGGGTTCGCACTTCCTGGGTTGCGACAAAAATCGCTGCACCCCCTGACAGGAAAGCGCCAAGCGCAAGCGTTAGCCAGACGGAGACGTAGGAGCGCATCAGAGTATCTCGGAACAACTGTAGCTGTTTTAACATAGTTATTAGTATAGATTCTCAATTGCGATTTGCCAATCAGCTTTGAGCCAGGGTCATGATTCCGTAAAAACACTGACGTTAGGAGCCGAGGAAAGAAAAGACAAAAAAAGGGACAGAACCTGTCCCTAACCTCTCAAAAATTATGAAACGGGCGATCGCCGCCAATTAAGACCTACAATTCTCCACGGATATCGATAATTTCTCCATCTTTAATCACCACTTCAACCTTAAGCTTTTGCACCAGGTTGTCGCCTTTACCAACATAGAAGAGGTTTTCAATTTGTCCTTGACTGACCTCTTGGTCCATCTCAACGGTTTGCACTTGCTGTAACTGTTGCAAGATTTGGTTTTTCTGTTCTAAGAACTGCGCCTTACGCTGATTGACTTGCATTTGCAAATTATCAATCTGCTGTTGCGCCTGGGGACCGAGGGGCTGAGTGCTTTTAGCTTTCAGTTCCGAGACCGCTTGCTGGGCCTGCATTTCCAACTGTTGGAGTTGGCTATCGAGGCGATCCATTTGCAATTGCAATTGCTGTTGCGCCTCTTCCTTCCACTTAGGCGTGACGATCGCCACAATGGTGATATTGCGCTTGAGCAGTAGTTTCGAGTTGTCGAGTTCCATGAATGTCTCTTGATAGGTTAATGATGTGGGAGAGTTGGCCGAAGAACCTACCCGAACATCTCGTTAATGGTATCGCGGTAACGCTCCTGCACAACCGGCCGTTTAATTTTTAGGGTCTGAGTCATCATGCCATTTTCCATCGAGAACGGCTCCTGTACCAGCCGGAAGGGGCCAATGCGATCATCGGCCCGATAGCCAGGACGGTTTTTCACCTCCCGGCTGAGTTCCTCCCGGAACAGTTGCTGCACCGGCTCCTGACTGAGATCCAACGGCGGAACCGCCTCACTATTCACCGTCAGTCCTTGAGCCGTTCCCCATTGAGCCAGAGCCTCCCAACTCGGAACAATCAACGCACCCAATTGACGCTGATCCTGTCCCACCAAAACAATTTGGTCAACATAGGCACTGCGCACACAAGCATCCTCAATCGGTTGCGGTTCGATGTTCTCACCATTGCTCAGAACAATGGTATCTTTCGCCCGTCCCGTCAGACGCAGGTGACCGCCGGGGAGTAAACAGCCCAAATCGCCGGTATTAAACCAGCCTTCGCTGTCAATGGCTTTTTCCGTGGCTTCTGGGTTGTTAAAATAGCCCCGCATGACCTGAGAGCCTCGCCCCAAGACCAATCCTCGTTCTCCTTGCGGCAGTAAACGCCCCGTTTCCGGATCGACAATGCGGATTTCCGTTTCCACTAGAGGCAGTCCCGCCGACCCCTGTAAATTAGCCCAAGCACGGCGTACCGTTAAGACGGGGGCGGTTTCCGTCAGTCCGTAGCCCACCAGCAGTTTAATGCCAATAATGGCGAAGAACTCATCGATATGTTGCGCCAAAGAGCCACCGCCACTGATGAGAAACTTGATTTTCCCCCCTGTTGCGGCCTGAACTTTGCTATAGACCAGTTTATGACCCAAGCCATGGAGAGGGGTCAGAGCCAGGGCTTGTAAGCGGGCTATGAGCCGTTCTAAGCCCGAGGGAGGGGTGGCATCGAGGATGAGGCCATCGCGGATATTTTGCGCCTGGAGATGGCGACGACTGACGCCGATGAAGAAGTTAACCAGTTTTTGTTTGTTGGCCGGTTGTTCCCGGAAGTTCTTTTGTACCCCCTCGTAGATGGATTCCCAGAGACGGGGAACGCCAATCATGATTTGCGGTTGATGTTCTTTGAGGTCGTTTTTGAAGTAGCGCAGACTGGTGTAGATTTGGGCGCACCCTTGGGAGAGGAGGAAGTATTCACAGGTGCGCTCGTACACGTGCCAACTGGGGAGGATGCTGAGGGCGCGATCGCCCGCTTGGGGGACGAAGACATGACGGAAGGCGTTAACCTGATGCAAGAGGTTGCCATGGGTCAACATGGCGCCCTTAGGACGGCCAGTGGTGCCTGAGGTGTAGATGAGGGTAGCCAGGGTACTGCGATCGCTCTGGGGGAGTTTGAAGCGAGCCGCATCCCCTAAATCCATAAATTGGCTGAAGTTGAGAAGACGGAAAGGCGTCTCCTCGGGAGGGGTTTCTTCTGAGAGTAACACCACCCAGGCGATATCCTGACTCAAACGCAAAGATTCATCGTCGGAGGATTGCAACTTCTCCAGGGTGGCGAGGTTTTCCAGGACGAGTCCCCGACTTTGACTATGTTGGGCAATGTAGAGGAGTTCATCGCGATCAGCTTGACTCGATCGCACCGCATCGGCGGCCCCGGCGGCGATAATTCCCTGATCGGCAATGAACCAGCGGGGACTGTTTTCCGAAAATAGCACCACGCGCGGCGGTAAGTCATCGAGTGAGTCTAGGCCCAGACTTTGTAAGGCGGTGGCGAAGGTCTGAATCTGTTGCCAGAGATCCCGATAGGAGAGTTTGACCGGGGGGTCATCGTGGGGGGTATCTAAGGCCGTCAGGTTCTGGAAGCGATCGCTGGCGATCGACCAGACCTCGGTCAGGGAGTTGACTTGGCTGTAATCTAGGGAGTTTTTTAGATTCAGTTCCTCTTGGGGAGGGAGTTGATTGGACATAGCCGTAGTAGGAGCCATAATTACAAAGGTTTATCAAAAAGCTCTGAAAGGTTTTGTTAACCTAACTCTCTACAGTATCTCGGTAAATTCCCGCAAATTTTGTTGCACTCTGTGACAGTCGAGCGCCTGTATGGTCAGAAGCAAAGGCAGGGGGACTCCCATAGGGGCAATCCCTTGTGGTCGGCGAGCGATAGTCGAGCCGTGGTTGCCTGAGGAGAGGTCCGATGAGTAGGGCAAGCGGCCGGTTCTCCCTTTGTAGATGTCCGAATACTTAAATTGACTCTCCCTGATGAGGGGTCTTGCTCATATAGAGGTTCACCCTTCATCAGTTCTATGAATACCGATTTTTAAGGACTTAGACAGTTTTCTTTAAAAATAATTATAAAAATATATGAATATAAGTTTTTGGTAAATAAAAACCCCAAAAAAACCCAAAAGTATTGCTATACAAAAGATTCAAGAGTTGCGATACCAAAATTTCATATAATTTATATTAGGTTTTTTGGGTATTTAATGGTAATCGGATGCACCTAATTTTCTAACTTCACCTCTCTGCCTGTAGTGTAAGACCCCTCACCCCCACATTGTTTTTTGGCAGCAAACTATGTTAGAGAAGACTGGTAAATTGAAATTAGGAGAAGTTGATTCATGGGGCCCCTTGAATTAGGTTTGGCAGGAATTGCCTCGGTGATGTTGACCAAGGCCGCTGAAAATACCGGTCAGATGGTCTCCAAGGAAATGTTGGACATCGCCCTACCCCCGATGAAGTCCGCCGCATCGAGTTTGTCAACTCATCTGCAAAATGGGGTCGGTCTACTCGGGGAACGGCTGCAATCGCGATTCGCCAACGCCGAGACCCCCACCGAGAACCCCTTTGATAACCCCCAGTTAGTAGCCCAGATGGTGCAAGAGGAAGTCCAAGATCCTCAATTGGCCGCTGTGGTGAATGAAGTGGAACGACAATTCCCGCCGATGGAAATCAAGATTGACCAACGCAAGCAACAGGGGATTGTCATTAACGAAGGAACCGCCAACTTCAACGAGACGATTCAGCAAAACTTTAGCTAGGAGGACAATGGGGGGCGATTATAAACAACAGGGTATCAATCCCAATGATGGGGCACAGGTCAATATCTCCCAAATGGTGCAGAATTTCGGCAATCCTGCTGCTGCATCACGGGATGGGAGTGAAGGGAAACTGCTGAATGCGGTCAAGAATGAGGTCGCCGGCCGACTCGCGCGATCGCTCCATCATCGGGTTGATTTAGAACTCCAGACCGCCGAAGATCCCAGCCAGGTGATCACACCCTGGTCTGTGGATGTGAAGGTGGGGAACGCTCCCCCTGAGAGTCTTGGCAATAAGACCCGGATTATTGATACCTTCGATCGCCCCGATGTGGGTGGACGTCTCCTCATCCTCGGGGCCCCCGGTTCCGGCAAAACCACGGTCCTGTTGCAACTGGCCCAAACCCTCATTGAACGGGCCGAGAACCACCTCAGCCATCCAGTTCCAGTTCTCCTCAACCTATCGGCCTGGAATACTGGGTTTAAGGATATCCGCAGTTGGATCATCCTGGATCTCAAACTCAAATATGGCATTCGCCCAGATATTGCCCAGAAATGGCTCGATCGCGGGCGGATTATTCCCCTCCTAGATGGTTTAGATGAGTTGATGTCCCAGCGTCAAGAAAGCTGCATCCAGGCCCTCAACCAGTTTCTCCCCGATTGGAGTGGAACGCCTCTGGTGGTGTGCTGTCGTTTGGATGAATATCAACTCTATGACCATCATTTGGGCTTAAATGGGGCGTTAGTCTTACAACCTCTGAGCGATCGGCAAATCCAAACCTACCTCGAACAGGCTCATTGTGACTGGCTTTGGCAGGCGATTCGCCATGATAGCGACAGTATGGACCCCGATCATGGCTTAGCGCGATCGCCCCTATTCCTGACCATCTTGGTCTTAGCCAGTGATCACCTCCCCCTAGAACTCTGGCAACAGTCCGTGAGTCCCGAAACTCGGCGACGGGTGTTATTTGCGGCCTATGTACAAACCCGACTACAACGACGCTATTTAGGGGGAGCTAATTTACCAGCCACTCGCCATGGTCAAAAACCCTATCAAGATGATGGGCAAACACAACGCTGGCTGGGATGGTTAGCCTCACGTTTAATTGAGGAGAATCAAACGGAGTTTTTTATTGAAAAATTACAGCCTCATGGCTTAAAAAAACGCGTCCATAAATTGGTCTATGGATTAGTTTTAGGACTCATGTTAGGGCTAATTGTCGGATTGATGTTTGGTCTAGTTTATGACTTATTGAAAGGGGTTTTGAGTGGATTGCTAGGCGGAGTTTTCGTGGGTTTAATGGTGGGCTTAGTGGGGGGACTTATTCGAGAGATCAAAACTGTTGAGACGATTCACTTTTCTCGCAAGTTGGCCTCAAAACATCTCTCTCGCCTCATTACTAAAAGTCTCTTTTTGGGGTGGGTTGTGGGGTTGATGGGGGGAATCACTGGAGGACTTATTGGTGAACGCTTTGGTGGGTTTTGGATTGGGGTAATCGGTGGGATTATGGTGGGTCAGGTTTTCGGGACTGTGGTGGGGGTAATTGGCGGGTTAGTAGAAGCGTTTGTGGGGGGCGAAATTGACACCAAAACCGAAGATAATCAGGGAATTTATCGCTCCTTGACTAATGCCTTTATTTTTGGCTTTATGTTTGTGCCAGTTGGCTTTTTGATTCCTTTGGCCCTCCATTATCTCAATGAGCCGATTACCTGGATACAACTAATTCGGGAGGGGGTTATGTTGGGATTTTTATTTGGGGCGTTTGCGGGAGGGTTGAATAGTGTGATTTCTCATACTGCCTTGCGGGTGACGCTCTGGCTGTTTGGCTATAGTCCTTGGAACTACAGTAAGTTTTTACGCTACTGTACTGAGCGAGGTTTTTTGCAACGGGTGGGGGGAGGCTATCGTTTTGTTCATGGACTGTTGCGAGACTATTTTGCTCGGGAATATCACCGCCAGGGCAAGGAAACCCCGTAGGGGCAATTCCTTGGGATTGCTCAAGATCCTCCCCATGAGGATCAGCTAGAACTTGACTGAGGTTCTAGGGGCAACTCAACAATAAAGGTACTCCCTTCTCCTGGAGTGGAGTCACAGGTGAGGGTTCCCCCATGTCGTTCGACGATGATTTGATAGCTGATGGAGAGGCCCAGGCCAGTGCCTTTACCGACGGGTTTGGTGGTGTAGAAGGGGTCGAAGATGCGATCGCGAGCCTCCTCGGGAATCCCCCCACCGTTGTCACTGATTTTAATCTGAATGCGATGCTCCTCACTGACGGCAGTTTCCAGGGTCAGGTAGCCCTGAAGTGGGTTCGCCTCTTGAATGGCATCCACCGCATTGTTGATGAGGTTCAGAAAGACCTGATTTAAGGCCCCGGCGTAACAGCCGACTGGGGGAAGTTGGCCATAGTTACAGACTAACTCGATGTCGGAGTGGTCCTCATGTCCCCGGAGGCGACTCGATAGAATCATCAGGGTACTGTCGAGACTCTCGTTAACATTGATGGTTTTCACTTCGGCTTCGTCGAGTCGGGAGAAGGTTCGCAGCGATCGCACGATTTTCTGAATCCGCAAGGCCCCGGTTTCAATGGAACTCAACAGATTTGGCATATCCCCGCTGAGATAGTCTAAGTCAATTTCTTCGATGAATGCTGTAATCTCAGGATGGGGGGCAGGACAATGCTGTTGATATAAGGCAATCAGTTCGAATAAGTCTTGGCTGTATTCTTTGGCATGAATGAGGTTGCCAAAGATGAAACTCACCGGATTATTGATTTCATGGGCAACCCCAGCCACCAATTGCCCCAAGCCAGACATCTTCTCGGCTTGAATCAGTTGGGTTTGAGTTCGTTTGAGTTGTTTGAGGGTGGTTTCGAGTTGATTGGTTTTGGCGATCGCCTGTTGTTCCGACTGTCGCGATTGCTGGTAAAGGACGGCTTGCTGAATGGCGATGGCCAGGCGATCGCAGACCGCTTCGAGCAGTTCAACATCGCGATCGCTCCAGGGTTTGGCAGCAATTTCTCGGCTACAGGCCAGGGTTCCGAGGGTTCCGTCGCCACTGTTAATGGGAAACAGGAGCAGAGATTGATAGCCGAGTTGGTTCACCTTATGCCGCAATCTGCTATCTTCGATATCGGCGGCTTGATCGACCCGGATCGAATGGCGTTTCTGGAGGAGCTGATTCAAGAGTTCAAAGAAGCTGGAATGATAGTCTTCTAAGCGACTTGGGAGATCCTCTCGTTTGGCTTCCGTGGCGAGTTCTAGGTTAGAGAGCTGAGAGTCTTCATTATAGAGGAGGACATAACAGCGATCAACGTCCAAGAGTTCGTACAGGGCCTGAACCGTACTATCGAGCAAGGTTTTTAGATCCAGGGATTTACGAATTTGCTGGGAAATATTATTGACAAGTTTTTCTTGTTGTGCTAAGGAACGATAGCGAGTTTTGGAGGCTTTCAGGGCCAGTTCAACTGCCTTACGTTCAGTAATATCGGTGGCATTCCCGACCATGCGAGTAATCTGTCCTTGGGCATCAAACAAGGGCGTGAGATGGGCCTGGAAATAGAGGGTGCGATCGCCGTCCGGGAAGGTTTGTTGAATAGTGACCGTTTCCCCGGTCGCCGAACAGCGCTGATAACCATCGAGGAAATCTTGGCCAATTGCCGGGCCAAACACCTCCAACGGGGTTTTACCACGAATCTCCTCGCGGCTAATTCCGGCCACCTTTTCAGTGCTGGCATTCCAATCGGAATAGCGCCATTCCCCATCGTCAGCGAGATCTAAGACAAACACCAAGTTCCCCTGACTGTCATAAATACTACGTAAGAACTCCTCTTGTTGCCGTAACTGTTCCTGAATGGCTTGGCTTTCGGTGATATCGCGGGCAATGGTGGAGAGATAGCTGTCATGGTTTTCGCTGGCCGGATGATGGAGGATAATTTGAGAAACCGGGAAGCAGGTTCCATCGGCCCGTTTCAGTTGAGCGGTTCCTTTCCAAATCCCATCTTGCAAGGCTGTGGGGATCGCCTCAGCTTCAAACAGATTCACCACCGTCTCGGGAATGAAATCCTTCACCTCGTAGTGACTCGCCGATTCATCCGCATCGAGGCCGATAATATCTCGTCCACCTCGATTGATATAGGTGACATTGCCCTGGAGATCGGCACTGCTGATAAAATCTGGTGAGGCTTCGAGAATGGTAATGAGCCGTTCTCGTTCGGCGGCGGACTGTTTCTCTTCTGTAATATCTCGGGCGCTGGCGTACATTAACCCTTCTTCGGGGAAGCTGACGGTGCGCCAAGCCAGCCAGCGATAGTCGCCGTCGCGAGTTCGATAGCGGTTTTCAAACCAAAAAGTATTCTGGCCGTTACTGATTTTATCAACTTCGGCTTGGGTGCGTTCAATGTCATCAGGATGGACAAAATTTGAGAACGGTTGCGCTTTCAACTCCTCAATCGAGAAGCCGAGGGTTTTCTCCCAGGCGGGATTCAGACGCTTGAAGCAGCCGTCAAACCCGACGATTCCAAATAAGTCTATGGCACAGTCAAAGAAACGTTCCCGTTCGAGTTCTGCCTGTTTCTCCTGGCTGATGTCGGTCAACATACCATCCCAGACAATATCTCCGTTGGCCCGTTGTTCGGGTTGGGCTGTGGCCGATAACCACTTCAGGACTCCCGAGTGTGTATAGTTGCGCCATTGGTGGTTCCAGGTGGTCAGATTTTGTGCCGATGCGGCCACACTTTGGTTAAACCGCTCCACATCGTCGGGATGAATTAAACTCCAAGCTAGATTGGGATCTCCCGCTAGGGCCGCTGCGTCTAATTCATAGAGGTCATGACAACGGGGACTAATGTAGGAGAAATAGGAGGAACCGTCGGGCCGCTGGACATATTGATAAATCACCCCAGGGATATTGGTGGTGAGTTTCTCGAATTGCAGTTTTTGTTGATACAGTTCCCGCTGTGCTGTCAAATCCAGGGTTAAGCCTTGCAGTTGCTGTCCTGAACCGCCAGGAAACTGCCAAATTTGACTACGCACCCAACGTTCCTGTCCGTCGGGACGGATGAGGTTATATTCCAGGATGAGATCCGGGTGATCTGAGTTGCTTTGACGATGGCGTAGGTATTTGTCAATGGATTTTCTGACAAAACTGCGATATTTCCCGGCGATGGTCTTTAGCCAGAGGCCTGACGCTTGATTGGGCTGGATGAGCGATCGCCCATAGATGTGTTCGGCGGCTGGGTTGAGGGATAACACTTGACTGCTGGGCCAATCGATGAGCCAACTGGCTTCACTCATGCGATTAAATATGGAATCCATCACGGGAACTGAGGGGTGACGAGGTAACGGCTGCGGTGAGATAGAGGGCTGTTTCTGTGAGGAGGTGAGGAAGGATCTCATGGGAAATATAAGGTTCAAAGGTGGATCGGAAGCACCAACAATATGACTGAAATGAGTAGAATCCCTGGGCGTAACCGATAAGTCTGCGCCTGACTCGACTAAGCGTTTAGATAAAGATTGCTTGTTAAACTTTTATTGATATGAGTCTTTTTTGAAAGCCTATTCTCTGAAAATTGGCCATACCCACTCTGAATTTAGTTACAAAAAACTTTAATTTAAAAGAGTTCTGATTTTAGATCATATCCCTACCGTCTTCAGTAGATATACGCAGACTAATTCAAGTCAATTCAATTTGTTTAAAGGCCAAACCTCCCTACTTGACTGGGGTTATCGGTGATTCTAACCCTAGCAAGAGTTATTCCTATCCGGTGAGAGACTGTGAGCGGGTTCGGGCTTCTACCTCTCATGTTTGCAGTTACCTTTGAAGGACAGATTAGAATTATTAAGACAATATTAACATTTTTTACCAGCTTGTGAAGGATAGAAGCGTTACATGGACTACCAAATCCCCAGATTTAAGAGACTCCATTATTATAGATAGCAAAATTTTCCTTGAATTTTCCCTACCTAGGGAGAGAGATAGGTTGTGACTGAGGAGGTAGGGTCGGCGCGGAATCTCAAGGGATGGGGGGGAAATTTGACCAGATTTGAGAGAATCTGGCGGCGACTCCCTAAGGTGAAAGATAGGCGCCTAGGGTGACTTGCACGGTAGTCCCTTGATTGAGGCAACTGTCAAGATGAATTTCGCCCCCGTGACGTTGGACAATGGTTTGGGCGATCGCCAAGCCTAACCCCGATCCCGAAAGATTCCCGGAATCCTGGCGACGGGCCGGATCGACGCGATAGAAGCGTTCAAAGACATGGGGGAGGGCATCGGCGGGAATGCCAATTCCGGTATCAGAGATACTCACTTGGACGGTTCCTGGCACTTTACTGGCTTTCTGAGAACGACTGGGGGGACGATAGCCTAAGGTGACCTCAACCGTGCCACCGTCGGGGGTATAGCGTAGGGCATTACCCAGTAAATTCAGAAACAGGCGAAACAGTTGGTCCCAATCCCCCAAGACAGAAAAGGGATCATCGCCATCTGTCCCCTCGGTATGAGGTTGGCTGGGACTGGGTTCGGGGTCTAAAATCTGGAACTCAAGCTGAATCGATTTTGAGGCGGCGATCGCCATTTGTTCTTCGACGACTTCTAATAACAGGGCATCGAGGGACAACGGCTGGGGTTCCCAGGGAACCATACCACTCTCCTGTCGGGTTAGAAACAGCAAATCATCCACTAATCGCCCCAGTCGTCGGGTGAGGCGTTCGATGTTTTCTAGGGTCCGGGAACTGGCATTTTCGGCAATATCTGGGTCAGCGAGGGCCACTTGAACCTGGGTTTGAATGCTGGCGATGGGGCTGCGTAACTCGTGGGAGGCATCAGCGGTAAACTGTTTGAGATACTGATAAGACTCTCCCACCGGCTTCATGGCCAGGCCAGACAGCCACCAACCCATGGCGGCCACTGAGGCAATCATAACGGTAATGCCGAAGCCTAAATCCAAGGCTAAATCACGACTGGGGCGGGCAATTTCAAACCAGGGATGACTGACTCGTAAGTACCCCACCACTTGGCGATCGCGGCTAATGCGTTGGGCGATTTGTCGTAGGATGGGACGACTTTCGGCGGCGTTTCCCTCCTGCAAATACACCGTTTGCGGGGTTCGAGTGGCGGTGATGGGGACGTTGAGGGGTTCCCTGAGGGTTGACCAGAGAAGTTCCCCAGTGGGGCTAAACCATTCGATCTCAATGCGATCTTCTTCTAGGCTATCGGCGTTCTCCCCAAAACTGGCCTCTAAATTAAGATGCAGTTGGGGCGCGCCGTTGGCCTGGGGCCGTTCCTCAATGGTCAGCGATCGCTCGACGACTTCTAAGGAATGCTTGAGAGTATCATCGACGCGATCGATCAGGGTACTGCGTACATATAAGTAGACTGTTGTGGCAAACAGCAACAATAACAGTGCAGTGATGCTCGTATACCACAACACCAGTCGCCGGCGCGTCGCCTGAAACATAGTTTCGTATCACTCAGGTTCGGGTTTGCCGAAATGATAACTACTATGGGCCCCATTGGGATAGAGGAAGGTACAGACGACGGAGACTTCGGGGTTATAGCGGATAATCATCTCTTGCAATTTGCCTTGTTTCCAGTCAGACAGCATATCGTCAAGGCGACTTATGGGACGATATTTGAATTGCCAATCTTCTAGGTTGGGACTGTTATCTTCGAGTTGACGCAGCAGAACGACAGTCCCTTTTTCGCCGCTGTCTTGATGGCCGCGATCGGCCACTTCGGCGATTTTAAGGACGTTGGCTTCGATAACGGCGATTTGTTGTTCGGGGGTTTCGAGGATGTTGGGCATGAGAGGGAATAGGGAACAGGGAACAGGGGGGAGTTAGGCAGTAGGCAGTAGGCAGTAGGCAGTAGGGGGGAGGAGGGAACAGGGAATGACTCTAGGAGGGGGGAGGGAGGGTTAGACTGACGAGTTCGCTGAGGTGGGTTTGGCGGGTGCGATCGAGGTGATCCATGTGCCGTTTTTCGGCGTAGAGTTGGTCTTGATACTCACGGGCCTGTTGGGGATGGTCTCGGGGATCGGTGTCTTGCCATAACTGGAGGAGGCGACGATAGCGTTTTTGGCAGATGGTGCGTTCGATCGCCGCTGTGGCGGAACGGACGGCTAGGGCGGTTCGTTGCATGGCGAGTTCTGCGAGTTCGCTGGGCTGGAATAGGGGAGTGACTTGTTGCAGGATGGTGGACTCGTCGGGATAGTGTTGTTGCAGCTTTTGAAATAATACCCCAGCATCGTCTTGGGGGTTGGGGGCCAGGGCTTCTAAATGTTGCCATAACCAACGATGGGGGGCGAGGCTGAAGTGAATGTCTCGGGTTTCGAGTTCTGCGATGGCGGCGATGATGAGCGATCGCTCGTCGGGACAATGGAGATAGGCTTGTAGCAGTAAGGCTTCGGCCTGTTCGATGAGGGCGCGATCGCTGTCGATGGGCAGTTGTAAGTCCGCATCCTCGTCGTGGTCTTCGGGAATGTCCTCAAGTTCTCGGGTCTGAGTCTCGGGAATGGGGGGGCGATCGCTGGGTTTGGAATGCTGTTTGGCTTTGTCTCGGCTTAAGGAACGCCGTAAGCGAACGCCGAGGTTTTCTTCGAGGAGGGGCACTCGTCGCGAATCCCCTTGACATAGGAGTTGGGCGCAGTGGTGAATATAGTGGGTGCGGCTGGTGGAGTTTTGGAGTTGGCTGAGGAGGTCCACCAGTTGGCGCACCACTTGCTGATAGACATCGGCTTGGCTGAGATCGCGATCGCCGATAATTTGTTGAATTTGCCAGTCAATCCAGAGGGGGGCCTGTTCGATGAGTTGGAGATAGGCCTCGGCGGATGAGGTTTTGAGAAATTCATCGGCATCTTTGCCCCCAGGAACTTGTAAAATCCGCAGTTGCACCATGCCCCGATAGGCGAGGTTGGCCACTTCTCCGATAGCCCGTTCGGCGGCCCGGGTTCCGGCTGCGTCGGCGTCGAAGTTAAAGAGGACTTGTTTGGATTCGCTGTAGCGTAGCAGTTGTTTGACTTGGCTTTCGCTGAGGGCGGTTCCGAGGGAGGCGACGACTTCGGAGATTCCGGCGGCGTGGAGGGCGATCGCATCGAAATAGCCTTCGACTACGACGGCGCGATCGACTTTAGCAATGGTTTGACGGGCTTTATCTAGGGCGAAGAGGGTTTGGCCTTTATCAAACAGTTCAGTTTCGGGGGAGTTGAGATATTTCGGCTGTTCATCTCCCAGACTGCGCCCGCCAAAACCAATCACCCGGCCGCGACTGTCGTGGATGGGAATCATGACGCGATTACGGAAGCGATCGTAATGGCCACTGCCCCGTTTCCGAGGAATAATTAAACCGGCGGCTTCTACGAGTTCAACGGGGTAGTCTTTTTGCCGAACAAGATACCCATAAAGGGTTTCCCAGCCTTCAGGGGAATACCCCAGTTCAAAGGATTGTAGGGTTTCTTCACTGAAGCCTCGTTCTTGTTTTAAGTACTGTAGGGCGGTTTCTCCTTGAGGTTGATGGAGGGCGTGTTGAAAGAAGCGGGCGGCGAGGGCGAGAATTTCGTGGAGTTGTTCCCGCCGGGACAGGGTGCGTTGAAAGTCGTCTTGTTTGTCGCGATCGAGGGTGCGAACGGGGACGTTATACCGTTGGGCCAGGTCAAGAACAACATCGGAAAAGGAGGCTTGTCCAGTTTCCATTAAGAAGGTAATGGCATTGCCCCCTTTGCCACAACCGAAGCAGTAAAACATCTGTTTACTAGGGCTAACGGTAAAGCTGGGGGTCTTCTCTTCATGAAAGGGACAGAGACCAACAAAGTCTTTCCCCTGTTTTTTTAACACCACTTGTTCGGACACGACATCATAAATGTCCATCCGTTGTTTCACGTCATCGATGGTATCGGGATGCAGCATCGTTCTAAAGGCAATAGGCAATAGGCAATAGAAAAGACGTAGGGGCGTACCCTTGTGGTCGCCCTAGGCAATAGGCAATAGGCAATAGGCAAGACCCCCCCTACTGCCTGCTGCCTGCTGCCTGCTGCCTTCTTTTCCCCTGTTCCCTATTAAAAATAGCGCAGACGCAACGTCCACGCTATATCAAGTAGCAAATTTTAAAATCGCTATCTTTTAAATATCAGAGATTTTCTTAAAGGGGCTGTGGCTAACCAGGCAGAAGGGTTAACACTCAACCGTTTAGTAGCGACCGCCACCCCCACCGCGTCCACCAGAATAGCCTTGACGAGAACGATTGTTTTCACGAGGCTTGGCTTTGTTTACACGCAGTTGGCGACCCATCCATTCTGCACCGTTGAGAGCTTCGATCGCTTTGTCTTCTTCTTCATCCGAAGACATTTCGACAAACCCAAATCCGCGAGAGCGACCAGTTTCCCGATCAACCGGGATTTGAGTCCTTTTGACTGTGCCATACTCACGAAAGACCTCTTCAAGATCTTCTTGAACCGCGTCGTAGGACAGATTACCGATATAAATTGACATGGAGCAACTCCAGGAACCGAGAGAAGGAAAAGACACATGTTCACAAACGTCGGCTGATGCCTGTCGCTACAGTCGCTACAATTGATGTCTCCACCATGTCGACACGGCAATACAACTACCGTTGAACGGATGTCTAGGCACACTTTAGCATAGGTTTTCAGAATCTGGTAAGGTTATTTATTTTTTGTTATCTCTCTTTGGGAGTGGTAACCTTAAAGGCTGATGGGGTAACGGTTTTATCAATTCAGCCTAGGGTTCAATGGCAAAGCCATGTAATACAATGATCCCATCCCAGGCGCTGAATCCGGGGTGAAAATCGGCTAAGGGAATCAGTCAACTCCGCCAGAGTTGTGACTGGCTCAACTGTCAACTGTTAAGGATTACGTGAGAACAATGCACAGCACTGCCGCTTCTTCAACGCCGCAAGGCTACCCCTCTCGCCGAGGGCCGGTTCCCTCTCGTCCGGTTGCGGGGACGATGGACCCCTCCCCCTCTGGGTTAGATCGTCCGTCGCTGACGCTGGCCCTGGTAACGCTGACGGCGGGAGTATTGGCCTTACTGGGCATTGGCTGGGCCTTGAGTCGGCCTTGTGTCTTGGGGGAATGTCAACGATTGTTGATAGTTGAGGAGAATAGTCGGGAGTTGTTGAATGAGTTGACGGAGTCTCCTTCAACGGAAACCTTGGTGACGGCTCATGAGAAACTCGAGGCCGCGAGCGGTCAGTTGGAGGGGATTCCACCCTGGTCTCGTTATCACCGCCGTAGCAATCAGCTTCTGGAGAGTTTGGAGCGGCGATCGCAGCAGTTACAGGCGGCGCGATCGCCCTTGGGATTGGGTTATCAGGCGGCCCTGTTGAGCCAGAATCCTCCCCATAGTCTTGAGGAATGGCAACGGATGGAAGCTCTTTGGGTCGAGGCGATCGCTGAGTTGGAAGCCATTGACCCTGAAAATCCGGCTTACACCCTGGCCCGGAGCAAACTGCGGGAATATCGCCAGAATCTAGCGGCGGTTCAGCAACGGGCGATTTTAGAGCGACGGGGGGCTGAACAAATCGAGGCGGCGCAACTGGCAGCGGAGATGGCTCGTAATCAGGAAACTCAGGCGCAGGATGTTGACACCTGGGAACGAGCCTATTCCAGTTGGCGTAATGCTATTGGCGCTCTCATGCGTGTTCCGGCTCAAACGACGGCCCAACGGGATGCGCGTCAGTTATTTCAGAGTTATGGCCCCCACCTCAGCACGGCTGAACAACGTCATCGGCAAGAACAGGTGGCTCAGCGGTTGCATGAACAAGCCTTGAAACTGGCTGATGAGGCTCGTGTGGCTCAGGATGCCCAGCAATGGGAGTCGGCGATTACGAAATGGCAACAGGCCCTCGGCTATGCACAACAGATTCCTGAGAATACTGCCTACAGCGACCAGACTCAGCCCTTGATGCAGGCCTATACGAATGCACTGGTGCAGACGATCGCCCGTCAAGAAATCTCCGATGCCATGAACCGGGCCCAGCGAGACCTACAGCGGCTCTGTCAGGGGTCGCCTCAGATTTGTGAGTATCAAGTGAGCCGCGATCGCCTCCAGGTGAAACTCCTCCCCGATTACGTCTCCCGCATCCAAGAACTGCACCGCCAAGCCAATCAGCAAAACAATGAAGCGGCGAAACAGCAAATTAATCAGCATGTCCGCCGCTTCATTGATGGCTTAGAACTGGTGAGTCTCAATACGGGCATCGGTCTAACGGTACTTGACCCCGAGGGGGAAGACATCGCCCGCTTTTCAGGAACTTAGGGTCTAGGTTCCAATTACCCCACCATCGACCTTGGTAATGACCACCGTTGCTGAACGGGGGTAGAGGCTGGAGGAATGGTCCGGCCAACGGGAAACCACAGAACCGGCCGCGAAGGCCTCGGCGGAGGTAGTTGCACCGGGATGTTGGACGTTGATAAACAGGGTGCGTTGGTCTGGGGTGGAGACCACTCCCGTGATTTCTTGGCCAATGGGCCCCGTTAGAAAGCGGCGAATCTCCCCAGTGTCGGGGTCGGCGGCCAACATTTGGTTATTGCCGAATTGAGCGTGTTGTCCTTGATTCATGACACTCTCGCTGATGTCGGTTTGAATCCAGAGACGGCGATCGCGATCGAACCACAGACCATCGGGAGAGGCAAAGATATTGGTCTCATCTAACTCCTCTCCTTGGAGGGTTTCACTGTCATTCTCAGGGCCCGCCAAGACGAATAACTCCCACTCAAAGCGAGTCGCCGTGGGAGTATCCCCCGCCTCACGCCAACGGATAATATGGCCCCAAGCATTATCAGGACGGGGATTGGCTGCATCCACTTGGTCTTCAGTTCGCCGGGTATTATTGGTGAGGGTAAAATAGACCATCCCCGTCTCTGGGTCTACCGCTCCCCATTCCGGGCGATCCATTTTCGTCGCACCCGCGACATCCGCCGCCGTACGAGTGTTCACCAACACATCCGCCTGACTCGAAAAGCCATTCTCTGGAGTGAGTGGCCCCTCTCCAAACACCAGCGGTAACCATTCCCCGCTTCCATCCTCATGGAAGCGGGCCACATAGAGGCGACCGCGATCGAGTAACTCCCCGGAGGCCGTCGCCGGGTTGTAGGGGTCAGTCGAGACATACTTATAGACATACTCAAAGCGAGCATCATCCCCCGAATAGCAGACCACCGGTTGACCCGGAACCGCCGGCTGAAACACCACCCCTTCATGGGCAAAACGACCTAAAGCCGTGCGTTTTTTGGGGGTATCGTTCGGGTTAAAGGGATCGACCTCTACCACCCAACCAAAGCCATTGGCCTCATTGCGATAATCCTCTTGAGGACGATTCCCCCGAGGGGAGACATCGAAACGCACATACTCATCAGCTTGACTCTCGACCCGTTCCCAGCCGTAACGAGACATCTCCGGTGACACCCCATAGCGAGTTTGCTCACGGGGGAGACTGGCTTCTGGGTCACCATTACCGAAATAGCGCGCCCAATTCTCCTCACAAAACAGATAGGTATTCCAGGGAGTGACCCCATGAGCGCAGTTATTCAGAGTTCCCCGAGTCGCCGTTCCCTCAGGACTATAGCGAGTTTTCAGGAACTCCGATCCCCGAACCGGCCCCGTCAGTTCCATGGGGGTTAACCCCGTAATACGACGATTGTAAGCATCTCGCACCACCTCCCAGGCGCCATTGTCCTGTTGGCGAATCCGGACAATACTAATGCCATGAGCGTTGAGTTCCTTGAGAACCTGATCCGTATCTCGGGTTCCATCGGCATTCATGGGGACTTCGCCCGCATTGAGAGTCAGTCCCACCGCCGCCGCATGGAGAAAGCGGGGTTCAATATATTCGTGATTTAAGACCAACAAGCCATCCCGGGAACTTCCGGCATCAGGAGATTGTCCCTCAATGGGGAAGAAGTGCATCCCGTCATGATGTTGACCGATTTGCAGTCCTTGGTCCCGACCGCTATTGCTGAGGTCGTAACTGGGATAGGTTCCGGTGATGGGTTCCCCCCAAGGAATCAGGGTTTGCACCCGGTAGCCTTCGGGGACGACAATGGTATCGGCTTCACTGACGGGAATGGGGCTGAATCCTAATTTCGCACTGGCCGCATTGGCGGGAGTTCCGGTGAGCAGGGAACTGACGTTGGGCCGGGTAAAGACCATGGCCACAGCCGTGGCGAGTCCTCCCCGCAGGACTTGGCGTCGTTTGAGGCGACTGTTGAGAATGCTACTAAAGGCGGGGTTATGGGAGCGGTTACAGATGGGTTCGTCGCCGTTGTCAATAGTGTCAGTTCGGCGCTGGGGTGTTCTCGATAGGGGCACAGAATTATTCCTCAGATGATAGTGAATCTAGTCTATTTGGGAACATTAACTGGTGAAGGTTATGGAGAGACTAAGGGAATTTAAATAGTTCTAAGTCTTATTCTGATGGAACTTCTCTAAGACAATTAAAATCCGCAAAAAGTCTTGACAAAAAAGTATAAATCTGGTAAGTTTTATGGCTAAATCTAAGCAAAACTCTAAGGGATGTGGTTGTGGCTGTGCCAGTATCCCCTTCTCCGTGATGTTTCTCATCCTAGCTGGGGGAATTTGGCTGTTTACCCAGCGAGATAATTTGGATATTAGCCGTGTTTTGCCCAGTGGTTTAACGGTCGAGGTTCCCGTTTTGGGGTCAATTCAGATTACGGAACCCTCACCAACCCCCAGTCCCATCTCTGAAACAGCACCTCCCCAAGCCTCTCCTCAGCCGTTGCCTCCGCCTGACGCACCTGTGGCGTCTCCTCCATCCCCGGAGACTCCTTGGGAGAGTAAACCCATTCGAGGGATGTATTTCAGTCGCTATCAGGTGACGAATAATGCCAGTGAGACGATGATTCGGGAGCGGGTTCGCTATTATCGCGATCGCGGTATTAATACCCTCATTCATGGGGTGTTTGGCAATGGTTGTGCCATGTATCGCAGTGAGGTGATGCAAGCTAAACTCGGCTATGATAGCTGTCCCAATGAGTTTGAAGACCAATGGTTAGAGTGGCTCATTGATGAGGCGCATCAGCATGATATGGAGGTTCATGCTTACTTTGAGAAAGGGATTAAGCTCGACGAAAATAGTCCCATGTTTGACAAAGCCGTCGAACGGGGTTGGATTGTGCCAGGAGTAGACCGCACTCATCCGGGGGTTGACCATTATGTTCTCAACGTGGGGATTCCTGAAGTGGCGAGATTTTTTACCGATATTGTGGTGGAGTTTGTGGAGAAATACCCCGAGATTGATGCGGTGCAATGGGATGATTATCTAGGCTATCATGCCGAGTTGCCGGGACAAGTCGATCGCACCCCTAAACTCACGAATTTTGTACAGACGATGATTCAAGAGATGAGGGAAGCAAATCCCAATGTCAGCTTTGATATTTGCCATCATAATCCCTATTGGGCAAAACAGTATTTTGCGGCAGATTGGGAAAGTTGGGATATTGACCGAGCCTTTATTCAGGTGTATGGGGATGAGAATTTTGAGGATGAAATGGGCTATGTAATTGCCAATGATGGGATTTCGATTACGGAACGGCAGTTACACCGTTTAGAGGCGTTGGTAAACAATCCCGAGATTGACAATCTATTGTTTTTTCCCCTGTCGGGACAACCTCAGGAGATGGCAGAGGATATTCATGAGTTAGTCCAAGAGTTATAGGGTATAACATCTAACCCCACCGCCAGTTTTTTACCCTAAACTGATTTCTCCATTTTCCCCAATTGTGGAAGACTCAATATGAAGAAAATACACATCGCCATATCATCGAATAATATCGAGAAAACAGTTGTGGATTACACGAAAAGATTGAACTGTCAACCCTGTTTAGTTGTAGAGGGAGAGTATGCGTTATGGAGAACCGAGAGTGTCAATTTTTCGGTGCGTCAGGACAGAAAAACAGCGCCTGGGAGTTTGAGGCATTTGGGTTGGGAAGATTCAGATGCACAAGAGTTTACTGAGGAAATAGATGTCAATGGCATCATCTGGGAACGATTCAATGCCGCAAAACAGGCAGAGGAAATCAAAGAACTTTGGCCAGATACAGAGTATCAGCCTGATTCGTTCTAAGAAACCGTTGCAGCGGATAGGTGGACGCGCGCCGTTGCAACCCAAGCATTATACTGAAAAGGCAAGACTGTAGTGAACGTTATTATTCTTGGAAATGCTGGCGCTGGTAAAAGTACCCTAGCCAGGAAACTCATGGCAGCGCAACCTGCTGTACGCTTATCGCTGGATGAAGTGGCATTTGAGGGTGGAACGGAACGGCGCTCTTTACAGGATAGTTGTGCTGATGTGAAGGGTTTTATTGCCAGTCATGAAAGTTGGATTATTGAAGGCTGTTACGCGGATATCATTGAACTGATATTGTCGGATTGTGAGGAACTCATTTTTCTCAACCCTGGGGTTGAGGTTTGTATTGCACATTGCCGCGCCAGGCCATGGGAACCGGAGAAGTTTAGTTCCCATCACGAACAAGATAAAAACTTGGAAAATCTCATCGAGTGGGTTCGCTCTTATGAGACTCGGACAGATGAGTATGGACTTCGTCGTCATCGGGAACTGTATGAGTCTTTCTGGGGGAACAAGCGTGAGTTCAAGACTCCCAGCGAGTATGAATCGGTATAACTAATTGGTGGTAGCAGAGTGTCGTCTGCGACGCCGTGGACTTAAAATAACAGTCAAAAAATTGTCAGCCATTCTTTCAACTTCAAATTGTCCAATCTTCTATTTCCAATCCTGTTACTTTGCTAAAATCTCGATGATTACGAGTTAATAAAATCATTGACCTCGATAATGCGATCGCCGTTGAATCATGCTGAGGTGATCTGTACCGAGCAAATATCTCATTCCGTTTCGGGTTCATCTAGTACCGACTCATCTCCTCGGCGAATCGCTTGTCCATAGGCGAGGATCTCGTCAAATGCCGGTTCATCTTTGAACGACCCAGTAATTTGTTCTAACCCATTCATTAATTGAGGATGGGCAATTTTTTCTTGAATTTGAGCAACGGCTGCTTCTACGGCTGCCATGCGTTTTTCTAAGGAAGTGTTGCTTTGCATGGATTAAGCTGGGTAGAGTCTGAAATGATTGTAGCGCAAGGCTGGACCTGTAGAATATCCCTGAACTGCGATCGTACAAAATGCCACCCCATGAATGTTCATAGGATCACTAATTCCCGCTTCCATCCTCTCCTCCTCGAATCTGTCGTGACCCAGCAAAGCCAGGTCACGTCTCCATGGAAGCAGATCCTCGTTATTTAATTTGTCCCAAGATAAGCAATCAAACCTTGCTACCAAGTCCCTTTAGTACCTTTCAGGTGAAGTATTTAACCACTGAATTCTTCATAAAGCCTGCCTCGCAAAAAGTCAAAAGCCTGATTTAGAAAACTTTAAACCTCTACTGTTAATATTTATGTGGAAAGTATGTATTTGACATTTCGACGATTATAGTGCTATAATTAGTTCTAGGGTTTCCGCCTGTAACAAGTTAAACATCGCATCTGACCATAAGACTTACGGTATCGTAAAAATGATGTTTGTGCGGAGTAAGTAATAAAATGAAGGGAGAGGTTCTAAAACGTTTATTCCGTGCTGTTGCCAGTGAAGATTCACAGGCAGTGCGGAATATGTTATCCGTTGTAGTTGAAGAAGAACGTAAGCTAGGGCACACGAGCCTTGCTAAGCAGCTCGAAAGCATTATTCAGAAACCAACTCACTTTTCTAGTCCCGTACCCTTATCAACAGCTCCTCGCCATGGAATTGCTTCACCGACCTCAGAAGTTGTTGATACTCAATCTCTGTCTCTTTTATCGGATAAAAATCGATTTAATCATCCTTTTATTGTTACTATTCCTCATAATCACTTACGGCATCACATGATCCTTTCAGATGCCATTGAAACGCGATTTTGTCGCATTGAACGGGAATATGCTGCTCGTGATCGACTTGCCCATCACGGGTTACGCTATCGCCAAAAAATTCTACTTTACGGTTCCCCAGGCTGCGGTAAAACTATGGGAGCTGAGCGTATTGCTTGGAATACAGGATTAACTTTAGTCAAAGTTCGTTTTGACGCAATGGTATCTTCCTATTTGGGAGAAACTGCAACCAACTTGCGTCAAGTATTTGAAACCGCTGCGGCGACTCCTTGTTTGCTTTTTATTGATGAATGTGATGCACTTGCCAAATCTCGCGAGGACAATCAAGATGTTGGAGAAATCAAGCGTGTGGTCAATACGTTTCTTCAATTACTTGATGAATATGAAGTCTCAAATGGTTTACTGGTTGCTGCAACTAATCTAACTAAGTTTTTGGATAAAGCTGTATGGAGAAGATTTGATGATACTATTAGAGTACCAAAGCCGACAGAGTCAGAAATTAGAGCTATCTTAGAACAGACACTTTCTTCAGTTGAGGTGGGTTCAATTGATTGGAAATCCATTGTCCAGAAAACAACTGATTTCTCCGCTGCACAAGTTGTTAGAGTTGCTCAAGATGCTGCAAAACGAGCGATCTTAGATCGAGAGGAGTTAGTTATTCAAGAACATCTAGAAGAATCGATTCAAGACATTTTAGTTTCTCATGCCTGATAGATCCGATAAATTTCCTCATCTCTCACTTCGTTTAGTTAAGGAAGGAATGGCATATGCCCCTTCGGGGGGTCGTGGTGGATCTGCAACCACTTTGGCAAACAAAGGGAATGCCGGAGGCCATAGCAGCAAGCTAAAATCATCAGTCGATCTAATCACTACAAACTGGAAAAAAGAGAAGGAAAAACGTAAGAAAGAAGGTAAACCTGAACTGCCAGATGCAGTATCTTTCATTCTACAGGTAGATCCTGGTTTATTTGATGCAGATGCTCTAAAAAGCTTTGGAATTGAAGTGGTTGCGGACTTAGAACAGGGATATATTATCGGGGCTTCGGCTGATACAGAGCTATCAGAACTCAGAAAAAAGATTGAGCAATTTATAAACTCTCAGAGAGGCGGGGGGAAAGTTCCAGAAATTTGGGAGATTTTAGAAGGAACTCAACGTCCAGAATATATTCTTTCCGATGGTCTTAAAGCTGAGTGGAACCAGATTCTTGAGCAACAGGAGTACATTGTAGACATTGGCGTTTCCTGCATCAACATTCAAGAACAATATCAAAGATGTCCTAAACGTAGAGAATCTGAAAGTAACGAAAAATATCAGAAGCGCGTAAATAAATGGTTAGACAAGCACAATTTGTCTCCTGAAGATTGGGACGATCTATATTCGGAACGCACAGAAAAACTTGAGGAATTCATCAGTCAATACAATGGTGAAATCCTGCGAAATATAGCTGGTGACGAGATAGGTATTTCGCGTTTGCCAGATAGTTTTTCATGCCGTATTCGGATTCTTGGAAACGGGTTAAAGGATCTTGTTCTTAATTTTCCATATGTTTTTGATGTCAGTGAACCTGATGAATTTAGTGCCCCTTCAGTTACACCTAATGGATCTGATTCCAATCGAGAAACATTTACGCTAGAAGCACCTGATCCGAATGCACCTAAAGTTTGTGTGATTGATAGTGGCATTCAGGAGCTTCATCCGAAATTACGAGTTGCGATCGATTCCCAACGTTCTAGATCCTGGGTACCTGGAGAGCTTGACATGACTGCTGACTATGTTCAAGGCGGCGGGCATGGCAGTAGAGTTGCTGGTGCTATTCTTTATCCTCGCGGAATTCCTTCAACAGGTTTTCATAAGGCAACATGTTGGGTTCAAAATGCCAGAATTCTTGATAGTGGTAACCAACTACCTAAAAAACTATTTCCCCCTGAAGTACTGGAAGAAATCGTAGAATTCTATCATTCTAAAACTAGAACTCGTATTTTTAATCACTCAGTTGCAGGTATTTATCCTTGTCGAACCCAATCAATGACTCCTTGGGCAGCAGCAATAGATAAGCTAACTTGGGAGAAACAAGGGGATGTTCTATTTATTGTTGCTGCGGGCAATATTGAGGCAAATGCAAGTTTTGTTACTCGACTATCTATTTCCGCACACATGCAAGCTGCACGGGGCTACCCAGATTACTTATTGTCTCCTTCAGCACGAATCGCAAATCCTGCTCAAAGTTTTCAAGCACTGACAGTAGGTTCAGTATCTCATAGCAGTTATCAGAATCCTCCTCTTAAATCGATAGCAGAAGCAGATTACCCTTCATCCTTCTCCTGCTCGGGCTTGGGAATTTGGGACACGATTAAACCGGAAGTAGTAGAGTATGGGGGAGACTATGTAATTGACTCATCTACCTCACCACGTTTCACAAAACCAGCATCCGTTTGCCCTGAACTAGTTCGATCCACTCTTTATGGTGGTAAAGCTGTCAGTGCTGATGCAGTAGGGACTTCGTTTGCTGTTCCGAAAGTTGCTCATATTGCCGCTACACTGGCAGCAGCGTTTCCACAAGAAAATGCTTTGTTTTACCGTGCTCTCATCATTCAATCGGCACGTCTACCTAACTGGACAAATGAGTCAGTTGAAAGACTGTATCAAGGCATTCGGACAATGGGTTACGGCATTCCTAATCTTGATCGAGCTTTAGGTAATTCTGCCAGTCGTATAACCTTAACAACCCAAAAAAACCAAAAGATCTGTGCCCGGCAAGCTAAAGTTTATCAAGTTCAAATACCAGAAGCTCTTTTAAGGCAAGGTGAAGGCTTTGATATTTTGATTGAAATTACCCTGTCCTATGTTGCCGAACCTCGTCGTACTCGTCGTCATCGTAGGAAATATTTATCCACATGGCTCGATTGGACATGTAGTAAAAAAGGAGAAGATCCTCAAAAGTTTCTAGACAGAGTACTCAAAGAATATAATGAAGCACCGCAAGATGCTGATGAAGGTGAAGGCTTATTTCGTTGGACTCTTGGCAAGAGACAATTCAGACCCAACGGCGACGATCAGCGAAAACCTAGGGGGATTGATGGGATAGTGAAAGGGATTTCTAGAAGTGCAGGAACCATACAAAAAGACTGGGCAACCGTGAAATCCTATGATTTGCGCGAGGGTTTCTGCATTGCGGTGGTTGGACATGAGGGGTGGAATAAAGACTCAGAGGCAACTGTACCCTATTCTCTAGTTGTTAGTTTTGAAACTGTTAACTCAGGAATTTCGATTTATGATGCATTCGTTCAAGTCCAGCAACCTCTACAAGTACAACAGGAAGTACAAATTACTGTCTAAATTACAAATTGCTGTCTATAGATAATTTTCAATTAAATTTAAGCTATTAAATTGATTTTACTACTTTGTGAATGGATAAATTCATTCCTCAACCGTACCTGCCGTGACCGACTCCTCCCAGCAACTCCAACAACGCCTCCAGTCCCTCTCTAGCCTGGACATTCTCCCCCAATGGCGACAGAATCATCCTCCTTTTTCCCTCCAAACCGAACACCCCGTATGAACTCAATGCCTGCTGTACGCTTATCGCTGGATGACGTGGCGTTTGAAGGCAGCAGAGAACGGCGTTCTCTACGGCACTGGTCGCTTAAGAGGTGATGTCATGGAACCCTCTCATGGTGAGAATTTCATAGATTGAAATTGGTCGATTGCAGTATCCCATCGCCATAGCCGGGGTAGTTTTCTTCCCCAGACTGTAATGGGGGCGACTCCAGTTGTAAATTAATCGTTGTACCTCTAAGACTCGCTGCAAACCCACCACCGTCTTGGCATAGAGATTTTGTCGGCGGCGATAAGCACTACAACATCGTCTCAAAGCACTGTTATGGGCCTCATTGTGATTGGCGTGAACCTCATCGGCCGGACTGATGGCCGTGAACGGGTGTTCTACCTTGACCCATTCGACTCGCGGCTGGCGCCTTGAGAACCTTTGATTTTCATGGCCACCTCGAGACCTTCTCGCCAAACCTTGCGCCAGGGGTAGTGCGTGCCGTGCGGTGACGGCTTCGAGATGAAGCGGCTAGCGAAAGTCCATAGAGCTTTGCCATAGCGTCGTTCGCCGTCTGTGAACCAACGAATAAACTCGGCCGCTTGTGCCCATTGCCAGGTCTGTTCTGTGCCGGTCGTGAATAGCCTCTCGTCTTTGTTACCCGCGTGAGCGGCAACCCAGTAACGACTCTTGCGCTCAATAAAGGTCAGCGTCCACCCTTGGCACTGTGAGGGGGGGGAGGTTCTCGCCCACGCGAGTATAAATTTCATCCCCTTCTAGGGTTACCTCGGCCTCCTCGGGAGCCGGGGGAGACCAGTGCGGATGTTGCTCGGCCAAGCGCTGTTCCCAGCCCATTATTGTGGTGTGAGACTTGTCAAAGCAACGTCCCGTTGCCCGGAGGCCCAAGCCTTCACTACGGACATTGATGGCGGCAGCTACCAGTTCGGGGGCGGTGCGTAAGCGTGCCATCGGTGTACCGGTGCGCTCATTGAACCGTTTGCCACAATTACGACACTTGTAGCGCTGTTGCCGTTGGCCGCTACGGATGGCGCTGCCGTTTTTCACGGTCTGTTCACTCTGGCAATGGGGACATCTCATCGGTTATACCTCACGCATTGCCACCATTCTAAACGGTCACCTCCTAAGACACCAGTGCCTATCATGAGCTTCGTATTGCAATCGTCATATAAGTTAGGACGCTCTCTTCAAACTCTGTGGTTTCTTCCCCTCTTACTTTCCCGTCCTCGGCCTCCGTGTCCTCTGTGACTCTGTGGTTCCCCTCTTACCTCAGGAGTAATTCTCATCAACGAGGTTTGTCCACAGTTCACGACACTGCAAACTCCCCATAAGGACGCAGGTTGGGGGGATGATAGGCGATGACAATCTCCTCTTTGGGGATTCCCTGGTCAACCAACTCATTGGCAACTCCCACCTCAGTCCCATCATATTGAATCCAGATTTTATCATTGAGGATATCAATATGAATTAGAGGCCCAAACACCCGGTCAGACCGATTCCAACCAGCGTGAAAGACCTGATAATGGTCATGAACAGGGTCAGCAAAATAGTACACCTCAATATCACCATAACTAGGTTTATCCAGGCTGTGGCGTTGCAGGAGGTCTCCCACAATTTGGCGATATCGGTCTAATTTTGGGGTGCGGCTATCCATTGAACAATCACCTCTTGGCTGGGTTCAAAGATTAATAAGGAAATTTGTGCTTCTTCCAGGACAGATTGGGCAAAGGGACGACGAAAGAAGTCTCGATAGATAAAATCAGGAACCGCTAAATACAATTGCCGTCCTGGGTCTTGGTCTCGTAAAGCAAGGCGGTAACTTAAACATTGACCTAATGCTAAATGAAAAGCGTAAACAATTGACGGACTCATAAAGCTTTTGACTTCAACAGCAATCTTTTGAAGTCCTCGCTCTGCGGCAATTAGTTTTTCACCCGCTAAGTCAACCTGGATTTTACTATTATCAAAGTCTAAAAAAAGTGGATCATGGGTAATTAACCACTCATCTTTAACTAAAGCAGTTTTGACCGCGTCATGAAAGTAGTCTTTTGCAGTCATGTTTGAGTCATGGTTACATTAGCCATTATGACATAGGGGGGCGATATCCTTCTACCCATCCTGGGAGGTAATCCGGGGAGGGAATTGAGAGGACAACACCGCCACAGCAGGATTGGCAGACCGGGAACAGTGATAGCATACAAAAACTTAGACCCCCCTCTCCTGTAGCCGTGACCCAGTCCTTTCAACATCTCCAGGCCCAACTGCAATCTCTGTCTCGTCAGGATATCCTCCCCCACTGGCGACAGTCTCGGGAGTCTCCCCTCACGTCTCAACCGGAGTCGGGTTGGCAACGGGTTCAACTCAATGACCGGGGCCATATTCCCTGGAGTCGCGGCAATCAAGAACTCTGGTTGAGTCAAACTCTGGTGATTCCTGACTCTTGCCAAGGGATATCTCTGGCAGATTATCGCCTCTATCTCTCTCTCCGCTGGTGGGCGGATTTGGCGGAGTTTTATGTCAATGGTGAACATCGTCATAGCGGCGATTTATTTGACTGTTTTGGTCGCATTCTTCTCCAAGATTGCCTACAACCGGGACAAGAGATTCATCTGAGTCTCTATTTAGTCAGTCCCAACCATGATGAAGGAGCGTTGGTGACATCGGAGTTACTCTATGAACGGGATGACCCTGACCCCGGTTTTATTGCTGATGAATTGGCAGTTTGTGCTAGGTTTTATCCCCAACTTCGGGACAATCCCCTCCCGGAGACCTTGCAACTGGATTTTTCCCAATTACCGCAACAGCCGAACCTATTTTTGGCAGAGCTTCAACGGCTACAAACCTATCTCGCTCAGCACTATCCTTCCCCACCGGGAACTCTCTATTTAATGGGTCATGCTCATTTAGATATGGCCTGGCTTTGGCCCCTGGGCGATACCTGGACAGCGGCACAACGCACCTTTGAGTCGGTGTTGAATCTCCAAAACCAGTTCCCGGAGTTGATTTTTTCCCATTCTTCGGCGGCGTTATATGACTGGATTGAACAGCATCGTCCCGATTTATTTACCAAAATCCAAACTCAGGTTAAACGGGGAGTTTGGGAAGTGGCGGCTGGCTTATGGGTGGAACCGGAGTTAAATCTCATTTCGGGGGAATCGATTGTTCGGCAACTTCTCTATGGTCAAGGCTATGTTCAGGAGAAATTTCAGCAGACGGTGCGGGTGGCTTGGCTTCCTGATAGTTTTGGCTTTTGTTGGCAACTTCCCCAATTGCTTAAACAGGGGGGGATTGACTATTTTGTGACTCAGAAGTTGCGCTGGAATGATACCACGACCTTTCCCCATCAACTCTTTTGGTGGGAGAGTCCGGATGGGAGTCGGGTTTTGAGTTTGATGTCGGCACCGATTGGCCAAGGAATTGACCCGAAGGCTATGGCGGATTATTGGGCCGATTGGCGGGAGAATACGGGAGTTGAGGAGGGTTTGTGGTTGCCGGGGGTGGGGGACCATGGGGGCGGCCCGACTCGTGATATGTTAGAGGTGGCCCGACATTGGCAAGGGTCGCCGCTGTTTCCAAAGTTGGCATTTTCTTCGGCAACGGACTATCTCGATCGCCTACAAGGTCAAGTCGATAGGAGTTGTCCAGTGTGGCGGGATGAACTCTATCTGGAGTTTCATCGTGGCTGCTACACCACCGAGGGCGATCGCAAACTTGCCAATCGCCAAGGGGAACGGCTACTCTATCAGGCAGAATTGTTCGCATCCTTGGCCAGCTACAGCAGCGGGGTTCCCTATCCCCAGGACAGTCTGGAGACGGCCTGGAAGGGATTGCTGTTGAATCAGTTTCACGATATTCTCCCCGGTTCGACGATTCCTCAAGTCTTGGAGGAGGCGAATCAGCTAAGTGCGGCGGGGTTGGCGACGGCCACCCAGATTCGCGATGAGGCGATTGCGACGTTATTGCAGCAACTCCCCCCCAGTCCGCCGCCTTACCCCGAGGCTATCCCAGTTTATGTGGTCAATTCTCTCACTTGGGGGCGATCGCACCTCGTCAGTCTCCCCCGACCCGATGGACAATCTTGGCGGGTTTGCGACGATGCAGGAACCCCCATCCTCAGCCAGCAACGCCAGTCCCAGCTTCAGTTTCAGGCTAAGGAAGTTCCCGGCGTAGGAGTCCGCCGCTACTGGATCTATCCAGACGAGTTGCCTCCTCATCATAGCACAGCCTCGTCGCGCCTCACGCCACCCCCCCTGGAAAACGCCTTTTTGCGGGTTACAATTGACGGGGAAACGGGCAATATCCAAGAAATCTTTGACAAAGTTCAGCAACAGCAAGTCCTCAATTCTCAGGGGGGGAATTGCTTGCAAGCTTATGAGGATAAAGGACAATATTGGGATGCTTGGAATATCGATCCTAACTATGAACAGCATCCCCTCCCAGCAGCGGAGTTAGAAACCTGGGAACTCTTGGAATTTGGGGAATTAGAGCAACGAGTGCGGGTGATTCGCCGTTTGGGAGACTCGCGAATTTGCCAAGACTATATCCTAGAGCAAGAGTCGCCCCTATTGCGGATTGAAACCGATATCGATTGGCAAGAAACCCAGACCCTCTTGAAAGTGGCGTTTCATCTCAATCTGGAGTCCGACGTCGCCACCTATGAGATTCCCTGTGGGGCGATCGCCCGACCCACTCGACCCCAAACTCCTGCCGATGCCGCAAAATGGGAAGTTCCCGCCCTGCAATGGGCCGATATCTCCAACTCCGAGTTCGGCGTGAGTCTCCTACAAGATTGCAAACATGGCTATGATGCCAAAGCCAATCAATTGCGGTTGACTCTTTTACGGAGTTCTCAATGGCCCAATCCCCAATCTGACCGAGGTCGGCATCAGATTACCTATGCCATTTATCCTCATGGGGGAGATTGGAAAAGCGGCCAAACCGTGCGGCGGGCTTATGAACTCAATCAGCCCCTGCTCGTCTATACTGATATTAATGGCCGAGGGGGCGATCGCCCAAGTCCATCTTGCCATCAATGGCTCTCTCTCAACTGCCAAAATCTCATTCTCATGGCCTTAAAACAAGCAGAAACCGATAAAAATGATTGGATTTTGCGAGTCTACGACAGTTTAGGAGAATCCAGCCAACTGGAGGTTGAGGGTCTGTTAGGGCAGAAGCGTTTAACCCGAGTCAATCTCTTAGAACAAGACTCCCCTGGCGAGAGGGCGATCGCCCCCTGGCAAATCGCCAGTTTTCGCCTAACTTCTTGAGATTAACCCCATCCCTCTCAATATCTGCATAACCCAACCCAGCCCGGACTAACATGATGAAACGATCGCATTTCCGTCCATCCCCAGCCTTCCCCCCAATCCCGGCCAAACTCCCAATTGGGCAAAGCCTTGAGCCAACTCCTCTCTCAAGTCATCACCAACCCTAAGCCAATTAAGTCTGAAGTTTCATTACCAAGACTATCCCAAAACCACCCCGATGCTGCATACTCAATCCGTCATCTGTTGCAACTGACAAGGACAAACTTCCGTGAACCAACACAAACGAATTGGTATATTGACCAGTGGCGGTGACTGTGCCGGCTTAAACGCCGCCATTCGCGGCGTTGTACGCTGTGCCAATCAACAAGGTTGGGAGGTTTTAGGGATTTGCCAAGCCACCAACGGCTTAATGGCAGACCCCCCCAACGCCATCCCCCTAACCATTGCCAACGTTGACCCCATCTTAACCCGAGGTGGAACCATTCTCGGAACCACCAATAAAGGCAATCCCTTCGCCTTTAAACTCCCTGATGGAACCGTGAGCGATCGCAGCCAAGACATTATCAATGGCTATTATAAACTAGAACTCGACGCCCTCATTGGCATTGGCGGCGATGGCAGTTTAGCCATTTTACATCGTCTCGCCAAACAAGGAAAATTCAACTTTATCGGCATTCCCAAAACCATCGATAACGACGTTGGCATCACTGAACGGTCCATCGGCTTCGACACCGCCGTCACCATCGCCACCGAAGCCTTAGACCGACTTCACTTCACCGCCGCCAGTCACAACCGGGTCATGATATTAGAAGTCATGGGACGAGACGCCGGTCATATTGCCCTCAACGCCGGAATCGCCGGTGGGGCCGATGTCATTCTCATCCCCGAAATCAACTATAAACTCGAAAACATCTGTCAAGCCATCCAAGAGCGACAAAAACGGGGACAAAACTACACCATTATTATCGTCTCCGAAGCCGTCTGTACCGAAGCCGGGGAACACATGACCAAAATGGAACAGTTCGGTGAATGTCGCCTGGGAGGAATTGGTCAATATCTCTCCGACAAAATCGGTGAAGCCACCGCCGCAGAAACCCGAGTCACCGTCTTAGGCCATATCCAACGGGGTGGAATCTCTTCCCCCCATGACCGCTTATTAGCCTCCGCCTTTGGGGTCGCTGCCGTCGAAGCCATTGCCCGTGACGAGTACGACGTTATGGTAACCTGGCAAAAACGGGAAGTCATCACCGTTCCCATCGCCGAAGCCATCAAAACCTATCGCGTCGTTGACCCCCAAGGAACCCTCGTTAAAACTGCACGTGGCTTAGGAATTTGTTTAGGAGACTAACCATCATCAAGACACAGAGAACATCAATCCGGTATCATCCTCTGTGTCTGCGTGATAACATTTCACAACCCTCCAGAATCCATGGCTGTGTACGACGACCGAGAAGCCTTCATCCCCTACCGACTCAACGACCTTGTCCAACTCTGTCTTCAAGACGGAGAACTTCCCCCAGAAGACCAGCAAACCTTCCAAGACTTTGCACATCTTCTGGCCAACTACTATCACGTCAAATTTCACCATTACGCCAGCGAAATTCTCGATAACTACGCCGCCTTCAACCCCGACAGAGACACCCACGCCATTTCCCAACCCACCGCCGCCGAACTCCAAGCCATGGATGAACGAGTGGTCGAGAAATTTCGTAAAGTTCTCAAAGGGGCCAATTACATCGAACTCTCCGACGAACTTCTGCAACAGGCCCTCAGCGAAAAACCCTTAGTTGACTTAAAAACCAACGTTGACTTTCAGGACTTCGACCGTTTCCTCTGTTTCTATCGAGGAGACATCTTTGAAACCGCCAAATTGAAGAAATGGGTCTTCTGGACCAAAGAACGTGAACTGGATATTTTGCAGCGAGTGGTGGTTCTCATTCGCTATAAAGGGCCCAAACATTTTGAACATCGCAACATCGACCCCGATGACATGAAATTCATCCCCGGCAAAATGTATGTCTATCTCTATAAAAACGTCCCCAAATCCGACCTAGAACTGCTATTTCCCAACGTGCAGACCAGCATGACCCTCAAAGATAAACTCTTATTTGGCATTCCCGCCATTGGGGCCGCCGTTCCCGCCATCTTAAGAGTGCTTCCCCAACTGTTGCTGGTGATTAGTGTCATCCTCTTCCTTACCGTTGGCCCCCCAGACATTGACGAACTACAAGCCGACGAAGAAGACGTGCGAAACCTACTTCCCGTCTTACTGGCCGTCGCCTCTCTCTCCATGGCGTTAGGGGGATTAGCCTTCAAACAATATAGCCAATACCAAAACAAACGCATCAAATTTCAAAAGAAAGTCACCGACACCCTATTTTTCCGCAACATTGCCACCAACGCCAGCGTTTTTACCAGTCTCATCAACTCCGCCCAAGACGAAGAATGTAAAGAGGTGATTTTAGTCTATTATCATCTCCTAACCCATCCCCAACCCCTCACCCCCGAGCAACTCGACGATGAAATCGAACAATGGATGGAGGCTCATTTCGGCATTCAACTGGATTTTGACATCAAAACCCCCCTCAAGAGTCTAGAAACCCTGCGAGGCGGCCCCGAGAACAAGCCTCTCCTCAGCTATGACGACCAAGGCCATTGTCAAGTGGTTCCCCTCACCGAGGCCCAACAGATTATTGACTGGGTTTGGGACCGTATCTTTGACTATGCCTAATGTCTAGGGGGCCAATTCCTAGCCGCCCCCATCTTGTGGCATTTTTTGTGCAATTTGTCAAGCCCTAGTCGCCAAAAAAGTTAACCAATCCGGAGCAAGTTCTTCGCTACAATCAACTCGGTTCCGATTCACAAAATAACCCACTATGGACGTACAAGCCGCCGTTGCCTGGAAAGCCGGTGAACCCCTTAGCCTAGAAACCGTAAAACTCGACGGTCCCAAAGCCGGAGAAGTCATGGTGGAAATCAAAGCGACTGGGGTTTGTCATACCGATGCCTATACCCTGTCCGGGGCCGACCCCGAGGGACTCTTTCCCGCAATCTTGGGCCATGAAGGGGCCGGGGTTGTCGTGGAAGTGGGCGATGAGGTAAAAAGTCTTAAGGTGGGCGATCGCGTCATTCCCCTCTACACCCCCGAATGTCGCCAATGCAAATACTGCCTCAGCGGCAAAACCAACCTCTGCCAAGCCATTCGCAGCACCCAAGGCAAAGGCGTGATGCCTGACGGAACCAGTCGCTTCTCCCTCAACGGCGAAAAAATCCATCACTACATGGGAACCTCCACCTTCGCCAACCTGACCGTTCTCCCAGAAATCGCCGTCGCCAAAATCCGCGATGATGCACCCCTCGACAAAGTTTGTCTCATCGGTTGCGGCGTCACTACTGGGGTTGGGGCCGTCATCAACACCGCCAAAGTTGAACCGGGGTCGAATGTCGTTGTCTTTGGCTTAGGGGGAATTGGTCTCAACGTGATTCAGGGGGCCCGTTTAGTCGGGGCCAACCAAATCATCGGCGTGGACCTCAACCCTGCCAAACGACCCCTGGCCGAGAAATTTGGCATGACCCATTTTATTAACCCCAACGACGTCGACGACGTAGTGGCCGCCATTATCGACCTCACCGACGGCGGGGCCGACTATAGCTTTGAATGTATCGGCAACGTCAACGTCATGCGTCAGGCCCTCGAATGCTGTCACAAAGGCTGGGGAGAATCCGTGATTATCGGCGTCGCCGGGGCCGGCCAAGAAATTAGTACCCGTCCCTTCCAACTGGTGACCGGTCGCGTTTGGCGAGGAACCGCCTTTGGGGGGGCCAAAGGTCGCCGGGATGTCCCCAAAATTGTCGATTGGTACATGGACGGCAAAATCGACATCGACAGTCTCGTCACCAACATCATCCCCATCAACCGCATCAACGAAGCCTTCGACCTAATGCACGCCGGGGAGGCCATTCGTACCGTCGTTACCTTCGGTGAATCATGACCCTCACCCTCAACCAAGACCGTCGTTCCTTTGGCGGAAGCACTCAGTTTTATCAGCATTCGAGTCAATGCTGTCAGGCCACAATGCGGTTTTCCGTCTATCTCCCCCCCCAGGCGGCCCAGTATCCAGTCCCTATTCTCTATTGGTTATCGGGGTTAACCTGTACCGAGGAGAACTTCATCAGCAAAGCTGGGGCCCAACGGCTAGCGGCGGAGTATGGTCTGCTGTTAGTGGCCCCCGATACCAGTCCCCGCAATTTGGGACTTGCAGGAGAAGATGACCATTGGGATTTTGGCAGTGGGGCCAGCTTTTACGTGGATGCAACGGAATCTCCCTGGGCCCAGCATTATCAAATGTATTCCTATGTCACCGAGGAACTCCCGGCCCTGATTGCCGAGAATTTCCCGGTGGATGCCACGCGTCAAAGTATTTTCGGTCATTCGATGGGAGGTCATGGGGCCTTAGTGTGTGCATTACGCAATCCCTCCCGTTATCAGTCGGTATCGGCGTTTGCCCCCATTACGGCCCCCAGGTCTTGTCCTTGGGGAGAGACGGCGTTTCGTGGCTACTTAGGGACAAATCGCGAAACTTGGTCGGCCTATGATGCGAGTGAGTTGGTGAAAACCTCCGCCTGGCAGGGTCCGATTTTGATGGACCAGGGGGAGGCGGATTCATTTCTAGCGGAGGGTCAGTTATTACCAGAACGTTTTGAAGCCGCTTGTCAGCAGGCGGGGGTTGACCTACGGTTACGGCTGCAACCGGGGTATGACCATAGTTACTATTTTATTGCCAGTTTCATGGAAGACCATTTACGCCATCATGCCGAGGCGTTGGATTGTCTTTGATGGGGAAAGGCCAAAGAAAAGACGTAGGGGCGTACCCTTGTGGTCGCCCTAGGCAGTAGGCAGTAGGGATGACCCACCCCTACCCCTCCCAGGAGGGGATTTTGCGTAACCTCTTAAAAAATCTAATGGTTCAGCCATGACACGCCTTAACTTCGATACCCAAACGATGACCTTTCGCCAACTTTTGGGTAATGGCGTCACCTACCAAGTTCCTCCCTTCCAACGGGATTACGCCTGGGGACAAGACGAATGGGATGATATTTGGCAGGATATTAATGCCTTATTTGATGAGGATGGGGAGACGGCTCATTATATGGGCTATCTTGTCCTGCAATCCTCCGATTACCGGAATTTTATCATCATTGACGGCCAACAACGAATGACCACCCTCAGTCTTCTGATTTTAGCTGGGTTGTCCCATTTGCAGGATTTAATTAGGGCAGAGATAGATGGTCAGAGGAATCAACGCCGTCAAGAACAATTACAAAATAGTTATATTGGCGAAGTCGATCCGGTGAGTCTTCTGTCTTACCCGAAACTGCAATTAAATCGTCATAGTAACCGCTTTTATCAGACCTATTTAGTTCCCTTAGAGCAAATTCCTAATCGGGGTTTAAATGGGTCAGAACGTCAGCTTCGTAAGGCATTTTTTTGGTTGAAAGACCGGCTTAAGGAACGTCATGGCATGGAGGCGGATAGTGGTCAGCAATTTGCTCACTTTGTCGATATTTGGGTCGATAAACTGGTATTTACGGTGATTACAGTCACCGATGAGTTAAATGCGTTTAAGGTCTTTGAAACCCTGAATGCTCGTGGGGTTCGTCTCTCATCTACGGATTTACTCAAAAATTATTTATTTTCACTCTTGAGTCAGGGCGATCGCCATCAACTTGAGGTAGAATCTTTAGAACTATTTTGGGAGAGGATTGTCGGCATTTTAGGACAGGAAAGTTTCCCGGAGTTTTTGCGAGTTTTTTGGAATAGCCAGTATCCGTTGGTTCGCAAACGGGACTTATTTAAAACAGTGCAGCGCCACATCCAAACCCGAGAACAAGGATTTGCGTTACTGCGTTCCTTAGATAGATATTCGGAGATTTATACGGCTCTTCAAGATGGTCAGGATGTTCAATGGGTCGATTCAGAGAAACGCAGCTTACAAGCATTGAAACTTTTTGAAACTCGTCAAGAATTGTCCTTTTTGATGACTTGCTATGACCGCTTTTTTGAGGATAATCGCTCAGTCTTTACACGAATTCTTAAGGCGATTTCTGTCATTTCCTTTCGTTTGGTCATCTGTGATTCACCAGGTCATGAACAAGAACGACGCTATAATGACATTGCTCGTAGGATTCATGAGGGAAGTCTAAGCAATCCATCTGATATATTTCTGTCGTTGCGATCGCTTTACCTCGACGATAAACAATTCAAGGCGGCATTTATCAACAAAAGCTTTCCCACGTTTCAACGTCAGAATAAACAGCTTGTTCGCTATATTTTATTTAACATTGAAAAACAAAATTATGGGCGAAAATTTGATTTAGAAAGTGCCATCTATACCCTAGAACATATCCTTCCAGAACATCCAGGAGCTGCCTGGAGTGATATGGACGAATACCAACAGGAGCAATTGCGCTATCGTTTGGGAAATTTGACCCCATTAGAAGCCTCTTTAAACCGTCAAATTGGAAATGAAAGTTATGGGGTTAAGCGATACATATATGGACAAAGTAAGTTCGGAATCACTCAGGCGATCGCCGAACAGTATGACCAATGGAATGAACGAAAAATCGAGTCTCGTCAACGTCAACTCGCTAATATTGCTACCGGAATTTGGCGAATTGATTTCCCTTGAACCCCAAATCTCCCAACCTTAGATAGCCTTCAAAAATTGAAGCACTCGCCGCAGGGGATTCTCTCGTGACAGCAGAGAAAACAAATCAGAAAAATCATAAACTGGCTGAGGATATCGTTGGAGTTTCACCAACAAAAAGCTCGTCCCATTCGTGACTAAGCCAAACAGAGGATGTTCCCCAGAGTCCGCTTCACTTGACATCATATAGGCCAGGAGTTGCGGAATCCCAACTTCCACATCAAATTGGGTATCCTTTGACTCTACTACTAACCGCCAAAAACGGTCATCCACCACCAAAAAATCCAGGCGCCCCCGTAATATCTCCCCATCGTGTTGACGTTCAATTGTCACTGGGGCTTCCGATCGCAGATAATGGGGAGGATCATAAAACCCAGCTAATTCAAGCAATCGTGACACCACGATCGCATTAACCACCCCTTCAGAAACCTGCCCCATATCTCGATGGTAGCGAAACCGTTGACGAATTAAATCTAAGGTCTCGTTTTCTGCATCAGACAGCGGGGGGAAATCCTGCCGCCATTCCCAAAAAAAGTCATCATCAGGACTTCGCTCAAGACCCAAATTGTCATGAGCCGCCTTGAGGGTAGTGATGACCTGTGTTACTGCGGTTGTACTCATAAGAAACGGCGTTTTTAGACCGATTTAATCTGAATTTCGTCCAAGAATATCATCCAAACTTTCCCCTCGGGGCAATTCCAAGAACACGCGATCGCCATCCCGTAACCCATCCAAAATCTGAATGCGATTGCCCAGCGTTGGGCCTAACGTCACCGACTGAAACTGAGGACGATCATCCGCACCAGGAACCAACACCCCCGTCTCTCCCTGACGCGTCACGATCGCCACCGTCGGTAACACTAACGCATTGGGAAGGCGATCGCCCAAAAAGGTCAAATCCACATTCATCCCCGAGCGCAACTGATCCAACCCCCTGAGAATATCCAACCGCACCTGAAACAGCGTCACATCCCGTTCCACAATCGCCTCAGGCGCAATCAACTGCACCTCTCCCTGAAACACCTCATCCGGGAACGCATCGGCCACAATCTCCACCAACTGGCCCGGCTGAATCTGACTAATATCCGCCTCAGGAACCTTCGCCAACACCTCCAACCCCCGGGCCAACGCCACCACCGAGGTTGAGGTCGCCGAACTCACCGTCGACGCAGACGTGGCCGGCGTCACAAAAGCCCCCTCATCCGCATAGCGTTGGGTAATAATCCCCGAAAACGGGGCACGAACCCGAGTATCCTCTAACTGAATCTCCGCAAATCGCACCTGGGCCTCGGCTTCCATCACATCGGCCCTAGCTTGAGCGATAGTTTCCTGACGGGTTCCGCTCAACAACTCCTCTAACTGAGATTGAGCCTGGGAAACATCCGTCTGGGCCGACGCCACCTCCGCCTCGGCCCGGTCAACTTCCTCACGACGGCTACCACTGCGAATCCGCTCCAAGCGCCGCTGAGCTTCCATCTGGGCCGATTGGGCCTGTTCAACCGCCGCCTGGGCCCGGCGCATTTCATCTTCACGGCGATCGAGTTCCTGACGAGAAATTGCCCCATCCCGATACAACTGTTCATGACGTCGGACTTCCCCCTGAGCCAACATCAGACGGGATTCTGCCTCGCGAATACTTGCTTGGGCCCGATTTCCTGCCGCCTCTGCTTCCGCAATATCTTCAGGGCGATTTCCTGCTCGTAATTGGGCTAAATTGGCTTCCGCACCCGCTAAGCGGGCCTCCGCCTGACGCACAGACCCCCGAGCGCGATCGATTTCCTCGGGCCGGGCCCCGGTTTCCCATTCTTGCAGCCGGGCCCGAGCGCGGGCTAAACGAGCTTGCGCCTGATCCAACTGACTGAGCAATTCCTGATTCTCCATCTCAGCCACAATTTGCCCCTGGCTGACTTCATCTCCTTGTTCCACATACAGCCGTTCTAAGCGTCCTTGGGTTTTGGGGCTGAGGTTCACCCGTTGCACGGGTTGCACCTCTCCAGTGGCTTCGATGCGTACGGTCACATCGGCGGCTTCGACTTCCACGGTGAGTTCATCGAGGCCGATTTGGGAGTTGGAACGACGACTGGCGACTCCAGCTACCACGGCTGTTCCTAAAAGAGCCGCTGCTAGGACTCCAATGAGCCAGCGGCCGGGATGTTTGAGGTTGGTAAATAGGGGGAGTTCCATGGGGGAGGGGGAGGGGGGAACCACAGAGTCACAGAGGACACAGAGGAAGAGAGAAGAGAGAAGACGATGTAGGGGTAATCCGCAAGTGGCTTGCTTTGCTAGGCAAGGGGCAATAGGGAGCCTTTCTGTATTCTAACTCTTTATTGTTTTAGATGGATTTGTGAACATACTTCTTATTTTTTGTCAAGATAAATTTTAGAATTTATCAATTCGTAACAATCTAGGGGGCCGCCTAGTAGCAACGGGTACAACTTGTTAGCATGGGGAGATATCTTTCGAGGACTGCAACAGCCATCAGTGAGCCTTCAGCTTGAATGTCTAGCCTACGGTGTCGGTCACGCCCAGGAGGGTCTGTGTTTGCAACTGCGAATTGGCCCCTATCAGGTGCTGCTCGACTGTGGTATTGAGGATTTGTCGCCGCTCCTGGGGGATCTCCATCATGCCGCACCCCAAATTGATTGTGTCATCTGTAGTCATGCCCACGGTGACCATGCTCGGGGACTTTTGGCATTGCGTCAGGCCTATCCCCATCTTCCCATCTATGCCAGTGAGGTGACGGCTCAACTGTTGCCCCTGAATTGGCTTCATGTGCCCGAGATTCCCGAAATCTGTCAAGCCTTACCCTGGCGGACTGCGATCGAGATTGCTAAAAATCTCTGGTTGGAACTGTTCCCAGCGGGCCATCTTCCGGGAGCCTCCCTGGTGCGTTTAACCTATCATGGCGGCGATCGCCCCTATTCTGCGGTCTATACCGGGGACTTCCTTCTCTCCAACTCCCGCCTCGCGGAAGGACTCCCCCTCGAAGAAGTCCGCAACTGGCATCCTGATGTTTTAATTGTTGAGGGAAGCTACGGAACCGCTCGCTATCCCCGCCGGCGAACGCAAGAAAACGAGCTGGCTGAACGCATCAATCGCGCGTTGGCGGAGCAACATCTGATTCTCATGCCGGTTCCCCGTCTGGGATTAGGGCAAGAACTGCTGATGTTGCTGCGATCGCACCATCACTTTACCGGGCGCAACATCGACTTGTGGGTGGATTCCTCCCTCGCCGCTGGCTGCGATCGCTACCTCGAACTCCTCCCCCATCTTCCCACCGCCGTCCAAAACTTCGCCCGCCACCAACCCCTCTTCTGGGACGATCGCATCCGCCCGAGAATGCGTCGCCTCACCCCCGATACCAGCTTGGGCGAGGTTCCCACCATCCTCCTGACAGACATCGAGAGCGATTGGCAACGCTTCTGTGCCAACGATACCCGCTCCTGGCTCATCCTCTATCCCCTCCATCCCGGCCAACCTGGCCCCGATGACAGTCTTGATGATGCTCCCCAGATTCAACTTGAACCCTATCTTCTCAGTTCCCACTGCGATCGCTCAGGAACCAGTCAACTCATCCATAACCTCCGTCCCCAACATATTATCTTCATCCACGGCTCCCCCAACTATCTGACTGACTTAGCCAACCTCGAAGAACTCTGTAATCGCTATCAAATCCACTGTCCCGCTGCCGGAAAATTGGTGCAATTGCCCCTACGGGATAAACGCCCCCCCACCGAACTCCCCGACTCCCGCTACCAAGGAGAAGTCAACGAAGACAAAAAGCGCATCATCGTTCATCTCGACAAAGCCCTCAGTCAAGATTCCCGCTGGCACAACTTCGCGGATACAGGACTCGTGGAAACCCGCTGGCAAGGAGATGAGTTAGTCTTACGGGGCATCTCCCAGCGGGAACTCCTTGGGCGAGAACGGGCCCTGCAAATTCCCCCCAGTCTCCCCTGTTGCGCTAATTGTGCCTACTACCGCTCTCAGCAATGTTTTAACCCGGACTCCCCCCTCTATGGCTTTAAGGTGACGGTGGATGGGAGCTGTTCGGTGTTTGAACCGCTTTAGAAGGGGGAGAAGGCAAGAGGCAATAGGCAATAGGCAATAGAAGGGAACAGGGAACAGGGGAACCACAGAGTCACAGAGGACACGGAGGAAGAGAGGGAGAGGGAGAGAGTAGGATGTCTTACCTCTTGCCTTCTTTCCCCCCTGCTGCCTACTGCCTTCTCTTCCCCTGTTCCCTTTCGGTTGCTCTGTTAGAGGACTTCTCGGTTGAGATAGGGTTGCAGGACTTCGGGGACTTGAACCGTTTTATTTGGAAGTTGATAGTTTTCCAGAACCGCCGCCATGGTGCGCCCGATCGCCAACCCCGAACCGTTGAGAGTATGGACGTATTGCGTGCCTTTCTTGCCTTTCTCCTTGAAACGGATATTACCCCGTCGCGCTTGGAAATCCCCACAATTGGAACAACTCGAAATTTCTCGATAGGTTCCGGCGGAGGGCAGCCACACTTCTAAGTCATAGCATTTGTTGGCACTGAAGCCGAGATCGCCGGTGCAGAGTTCGATGACACGATAGGGCAGTTTTAGAGCTTGTAGGATGGCTTCGGCGTTTTCTACCAGTTTTTGATGTTCGGCTTCAGACTGCTCTGGGTGAACCACTTTAACCAATTCCACTTTGTTGAACTGGTGTAGCCGAATTAAGCCTCGGGTATCTTTGCCATAACTGCCGGCTTCCCGTCGGAAACAGGGGGTATAGGCACAATGATGGATGGGTAGCTCGTCGGCGGTGAGAATCTCATCTCGGTAGAGGTTCGTTAGAGGAACTTCGGCGGTGGGAGACAGCCAGAGATCGTCATCTTGGCATTTGAAGCTCTCTTCGGCAAATTTGGGGAGTTGGCCCGTGGCTTCTAGGGAACGACTGTTAATTAAGACGGGGGGCATCACTTCGGTATAGCCAGCCGCGATTTGTTGATCGAGCATGAAGTTAATCAGGGCCCGTTCTAGGGCCGCTCCAGCTCCCATGAGGGCGACAAAACGACTTTGGGCCACCTTGACGGCGCGATCGCTGACGATGATGCCCATCTCCTCAGCTAGGTCAATATGGGAAAGGAACTTCTCGGATTTGGGTTTGTACTCATCTCCCCAGCGTCGAACTTCTACGTTCTCGGTTTCGTCTTTTCCGTTGGGGGTGGTGAGGCTGGGAAGGTTGGGGAAGGAGAGGAGCAGGCTGTTGAGTTGGCTGCTGATCTCCTTTTCTCGGGGTTCGAGTTCCCCGAGTTGCTGTTTGAGTTGGTTTCCTTCGGCTTTGAGCTGTTGGATCTCGTCACTGTTGGGATCGGCACCGGATTTCATCTTCTGTCCGATCGCCTTGCCGATTTCGTTGCTACGGGCCTGAAGCTGCGATCGCTCGGTTTCGAGTTCCCGTCGTTGGCGATCGAGGGCTTCAATCGGGTTTAAATCATAAGCATCACCCCGCCGAGCGAGTTGCTCTCGGACGGCTTCGGGGGTGTCTCGAATCAGTTTGATGTCTAGCACAGTGGACGGTTACGGATAGAGGTTAGCAACGGAGGGAATAATCTCCCAGACCTGTATTTTGCCATGTTCCCCGACTTGAGAACATTGTTTACAAGGACAACCAGAAGGGCGATCGCTTTGTATCCTAGAGGAATGATGCCATTTTTTGATAATAAACCGATGACAATACAATCACGATTCTTACAACAGGATGGGAGCGATTGCGGTTCCCACACGCTTCGTAAGCGCCTCCTCGGACGTATCCCCGTTGGGTTGTTGGCAATCCTCGGGGCGATCGCCCTTTGGCTTTGCCCCTCCCCAGCCCTCGCGGTGAGTGTCTACAACATGCCCTTCGTCTCCCCAGGGGATAACACCTGGATTCTCGATGAGGGGAACAGCATCAGCCGCATTAACGAAATCCAAATTGGCAACGCCCTCGAAGAACTACGCAACCAAACCGGGGCCGAGGTTCGTTTTGTAACGGTTCGCCATATCGACTATGGGGAAACCATCCAAAGTTTTACCGAGAAACTGTTTGAGAAATGGTTTTCCACCCCAGAGGAACAAGCCAATCAGGTGCTAATCTCCCTAGATGTGGTCACCAACAACGCCGGAATCCGCGTTGGTGAGGCACTCGGGGACAAACTCACCCCGGAGATTGCCGAAAGTGTTGCTCAAGAAACCGTCCTCTATCCTCTGATTGAGGGGGATAAGTATAATGAAGCCTTCATCGATGCCAAAGATCGTCTCGTGGCAGTTCTCTCGGGCCAAGGCGATCCGGGTGCGCCAGAATTGAAGGTGAAAGAGGTGCAAGTGGAAGGAACCTTTGCCACCGCTGAGGAAACCGCAGAAAAACGCAGTGATGCCACAACTTTTGTTATTGTGCTACTCATTGCAGCAACGGTTATTCCGATGGTGACGTACTATGCCCTCTACTCCTAGGTTTTCTTGATCCCCATCCGTGCATCTTGGGGTCGCGTTGAGACAATGTTTGCCCCTAGATGCACGAGTAGGCAGTAGGCAGTAGGCAGTAGGCAGTAGGCAGTAGGGAGCAAGCAGCAGGAAAGTGGCCTGTCCTGCTCTTGTAGCTATGACGGTTTGCCAGCGTTGAAAACTGAGCAGCGATGACTAAAATAAACTTGCTTTATCATAGCCAGAAATGGTTGAGTGTCACGAGCTTTCTTGTCTTGATTTTCAACTTATGTTTGTTTACATCCCTCTATATTGCCAGTGAAAAAACCTATTACTGGTCGGATTTTATAAACTATCAACATTTCACCAGATATATTTTTGACATCTATCAAAACTCCCGCCTAGAAGCCCTAACCTTAATTTTGGAGTCACGAGATACAACCTCCTATAATCTATTATTTACCATTCCTTTGCTGCCGGTGTTTGATATCTTTGGCTTATCTCGATTTACCTATATTCTTAGCCTCGTTCTTCTCTATTTGCTTCCCTTCTCTCTGAGTTTAGGCGCCGTAGCAACGCACCTAATTAACGCGCCGGCTCGTCGTGTGTTTTGGGGAACTGTTTTTTTAAGTTTACTGAGTCCGTTCACCCTTGCTACCAGCTTAAGAGGCTTACCCGATACCGGAGGAATGACCTTAATTTGTTTGGCGATTTTCCTCTATCTAAATAGTCATCGAGCTAGTGCTAAAGTTCGCCTACCAACCATCGTAACGTTAATGGGAGTGGGAATCTTATTGGCTGGGGCGATCGCCTTTCGTCGTCATTTTGCCTATAGTGTCGTGGCGTTTTTGGGAGCGATGCTGATGTGGGAAGTCCTCAGCTTTTGGCGATGGGGATTTGGGGCAATTGTGGCGACAATCTTACGAGGAACTACCATCGCTCTGTCTGCTTTTCTGGTTCTGGCGATCGCCATGCCTAACTTTTTACAAGATAGCCTCAGTCGGGATTATGGCCGTCTCTATGCCTCCTTCACCTATCCCATCGGTGAAGTTCTAAGTTACTACGGAAATGGGGCAGGATGGCTACTTTGGGGATTAGCAATTCTGGGCTGGCTGACAATTCAAGACTCGCAACGAGGGGCCTTTCCGTTCCTGTTTGGTCTCTGGGAAATCGGCTTATGGCTGGGAGTCGTTCGGTATACCCACGTTCACTATACCCTCCATTTTGCCCCTTTCTTAGTCTGGGGGATTGCCGCCTTAATTTGGGAAACGCGCCGGGTGGGGGTTTTAGTTTGGATATTGGTGGGCCTGAATGCGATCATCGGCCTAACGCCTTTATCTCTCCCTCAAGTTCCCGGCTTGGCCCAAGGATATCCCCCCCTGATTCGAGAAGACATCGCCCAAGTCGATTTATTAGTGGCCGCCTTACGAGATATGCCACAACCGGTATATATCGCCGCCTCTTCCGACAGTCTCAACCCCGACTTAATCCGTAGTGCAGAACGACAAGTCTATGGAGATGATCTCAAACTAGCCGTGTTACGGGTTCCTCAGGTGGACTCCAGTGATGAGTACCCTCTACAAGCATTATTGCAGGCGCAAACGGTAGTCGTCCCCGATTCCTTTCAATATAGTTTACGCCCCGATGAACAAACGGTGGTACGTGTTGTCTCCGATGCTTTTAATCAGGAATGGACCCTGATTCGGGATTTTTTGCGGTTGAACCGTCGCTTCAATCTCTCCGATGTTGAGGTTCGACTCTATCGGCGAGTTCGAGATACAGATTTGGCGACGGCCATTGAAACCTTAGCCAAAATGCAGCAGGCGATCGCCCCTCGCTATGAGGGCCACCGGCAATGGGTATCCGTTCCCCCCGGGGCCAGGATTCACAAAACCGAAGACACCTATGAGATATCTGGGGACACCCCCCTGTCTCTGTTATATCTCTCGCCCCTAGACGAGATGAACGCCCTAGACGGGGAACTGGCCTCAACCTGTCAGGAGGGACAAGTGCGGCTAAGGCGTCATAATCAAGACGGAGAGACAGTCCAACAACAAGAGTTTCCCCTCACAGACGGTTCCTTTACCTATCCCCTCCCCCCTATCACCTCCCCCAATTATCTCAGTCTCTCCCTCACCAGTGATCCCTCCTGTTCTCTAAACCTCACCCTGAAACATTGAGTATCATCAGGGAAATTCTGGGAGTTGACCAGACATTTCTGGAGCGATCGTTTAGAATGGCGGGCAATTTCGGCAAGTTCAGGGTGACATAGCTATGGGGTACAACGTTCGCATCGCAGATATGCCGCTGACAGAACGCCCTCGGGAACGCATGGTGGCCTGTGGTGCGAGTCATTTAGCCACAGTGGAACTCTTGGCAATTTTGCTGGGAACAGGCAACCGCAGTGAGAATCTCTCAGCCGTGGGGTTAGGGCAGAAAATTCTCCGTCAACTGGGCGATCGCAATCCCGAACCCTTGGAAGTCTTACGCACAGTATCCCCCCAGGAGTTGATGCAGATTCCCGGAATTGGCATGGCCAAGGCAACAACGATTGTAGCGGCGATCGAATTAGGGAAACGGGCCTTTCAAACTCGCCCCACAGAACGTCAGGTGATCGAAGATCCTGCCACGGCAGTCGCCTATTTAAGTCATGCCCTCATGTGGCAGGAAGCCGAACGCTTTGCAGTTCTCTTATTAGATGTGCGTAATCGCGTCTTAGGAACCCAAGTCTTAACCATCGGCACCGCCACAGAAACCCTGGCCCACCCACCCGATATTTTCCGGGAAGTGATTCGTCAGGGGGCCAACCGGGCGATCGTGGCCCACAACCACCCCACCGGCAATGTTAGCCCCAGCCAACAAGATCTCGATTTAACCCGCCGCCTCCTCCAGATTGGTGACATCCTCTCCATTCCCATTCTCGACCATTTGATTCTCGGTCACGGCAACTACGCCAGTCTCCGCCAGCAAACTAAACTCTGGCAAGAGTTTCCTCAGGAGTAGGCAGTAGGCAGTAGGGGGCTTATCCCTCCTCTCCCTCCTCCTCCTCTGTGTCCTCTGTGACTCCGTGGTTCCCCTCTTGCCTCTTGCCTCTTGCCTCTTGCCTTTCTCCCCTTGCCTTTTTCACAAACCTAAGCTAGGATGGGAATCTATGGGCGATTAGCACAGTGGTAGCGCACTTCCTTCACACGGAAGGGGTCACTGGTTCGAATCCAGTATCGCCCATTTACATTTTTAAACCGACAATAGAATCACAGCCAAGATCTGACTATCATAGGGTAATAGTTCCTTTTACCCTTATTAATTTCAGTTTAGGAGTTTTGTACACCGATGACTCAAGCAACTCAAGCTCCGCAACGGGGTATTCAGATGACCGAGACGGCACTCAAGCAGGTGATGGCGTTGCGTGAACAGCAGGGAGAAGACCTGTTTTTACGAGTTGGCGTTCGTCAGGGTGGTTGTTCCGGGATGTCCTATACGATGGACTTTGAAGACGGAAGCAATGTCCGTGAAGATGACGAAGTCTATGATTATGAAGGCTTTCAGGTGGTCTGCGATCGCAAAAGCCTGTTATACCTCTATGGATTAGTTCTCGATTACAACACGGCCTTGATTGGTGGCGGTTTCACCTTCACCAACCCCAACGCCACCCAAACCTGTGGTTGTGGGAGTTCCTTCTCAGCCTAATCTCCCAACACTAGGGAGAATGTTGTCAATTTCCCGTATCTTATGAAGGGGCGTTTTTTAAACGTCCCTCTTTTTATGGCGGGATCTCCCGTCTCCTATAATCAACGTCACGTCCTTTGGAGTCTGACTTTCTATGAATACCCCCGTCGAAACAGAATTTGAACAGGCCATCGCCCGCTACCAGAATGGAGAAGCCGTCGAGGAGCTGATCCCCGTCTTTAAAGATATCTGCGATCGCGCCCCCAAGAATAGCGCCGCCTGGACTTGCTTATCCTGGCTGTATCTCCTGAGCGATCGCCCCAAATCCGCCTATAACGCCGCCAACAAAGCCGTCAAACTCACCCCTCAAGATCCCCAAGCACAAGTCAACTTAGCCCTAGCAATGCTGGAGATCGATAAAAAAGGAGTCCGAAGCCATATTGATCGCGCCCTTGAGATCATGGCTTACTCTGACGAACTACGAGAGGAGTTAGAACGGAACTGTCAGGATGGCCTAACCCGCAAACCCGACTGGCAAAATCTCAAACGGGTGCAAGCCTGGCTCTTTGCTTAGAATTTCGCCGGAACTGTAACGTTCTATTAAGAAAAGGGATCGGAAACTTAAGGATGGGTTGATCAGTCTAAGGACTCTTTTGGGGGCGATCGGCTGCAATTTCGCCCATCCACGTCTCCCGTTTGTATTCCTGAAACCCCCATCAAACCTAGGTTTCCCAGCCTATGAAGGAGCGATTTCCCGTCCCGAATTGTAACACAGGGTTCACAATTCCTTAAATTACTTTATAAAAAAACCAAGAAGATAGTGATAAGATTATGTGAAGTCAGACATTAACTATTCCACTCACATCAATCAGAACTTTAAAGGAGAAACATCACATGAGTAATAATACCAAAAACGTGTCCATTAAACCAGAAACCCGTAATCACCAAGGGTTCTTTGTTCGCGACGGCGAATACCAGTTCATGGGCGTTGACGAGTCCGGCTGGGCGCTCATCTGCTTTGATGACGTGAGCTGCCACTACGTTGATCCCGACAACCTAGAGTCCGTCGAAGACCTAGTGGACTAACCCCTTTAGGTCTGTGATTCTGGATGTTCTGGACTCCAAAACAAACAACTCTAACTAAATCCTTTAGGCAACACCTCCCCCAGGTGTTGCCTTTTTCATGAATAGTAGGGGAAATTAACAAGTGGCGTGTCCTTCTCCAGCTTCTACTCAGCCAGCACATTCTCCAACGCCGGCTTCACCGTGGGAAACTGATAGTCAAACCCAGCAGCTAAGGTTTGTTTCGGCAGGACCTGTTGACCATCCAAAACCACCATCGCTCCCTCCCCGAGCAAGAGTTCCAAGGCAAACTCAGGAACCGGTAGCCAAGAGGGACGGGAGATGACCTCACCCAACACCTGACAGAGGGTTTGCATCCTCACGGGATTCGGGGCCGTGGCATTGTAAACCCCAGACAACGCGGGATCGGATAGGGACTGAGCAATCAAACGCACGACATCCTGACGGTGAACCCAGGACACCCATTGTTTGCCAGAGCCAATGGGGCCACCAGCAAACAACTGAAAGGGAGTTAACATTTTTGCTAACGCTCCCCCATCCCGACCCAAAACAATACCAAAACGGGCAATCACCAGGCGCGTTCCCGTCGCTGTAACCGTTTGAGCGGCTGCCTCCCAAGCTTGGCAGACCTGAGCTAGATAATCCTCACCAGAGCCACTCGTTTCATCAAACGTCTCCGTCTCACTGGTTCCGTAATAGCCCACCGCCGAAGCATTCAGCAGAACTTGGGGCCGTTGAGGAGCAGCGGCGATCGCCTCCACCAGTTTCTCAGTCGTCAGGGTACGACTTTCCATAATCTCCCGTTTATAGTCCGCCGTCCACCGGTGATCAGCAATGGGGGCCCCGGCTAAATTCACCACCCCCGTACAACCCGAAATAGACTCTTGCCAAGTCCCCGATTGCCGAGGATTGTAAGCCACCACCTCCAGCTTAGGAAACTCAGACTCAGGAAATAGCTGTCTGGCCCGTTGGGGATTGCGGGTTAGAACCACGACCGAGGAGTCATTTTCCGTCAAATGCCGCACGAGCGGTTGCCCCACAAAGCCGGTTGCACCGGTAATTGCCACTTTCATCATTAAACCCTGAGGTTGAGATTTTCCTATTCATACTATCAATGGGGGGATTTCCATGTAAGATTTGTGTAACAACAGGGCCCTTTAATCGGGTCCGGCTTTCACTTTGGCATCTGCCATCGAGTCCGCGCGTGGAAGAACGACTACAAAAACTCTTATCTCACTGGGGCATCGCCTCCCGACGCCGTGCCGAAGAGTTGATTCGTCAAGGACGAGTCAGCCTCAATGGTTCTACGGCCGAATTGGGGGCGAAAGCTCATCCTGGACGCGATCGCATCCTCGTTGATGGTCGCGTCGCTAATCCTGAACAAGAACCGCAACGACTGTATATCCTCCTCAACAAACCGGCCGGTGTCGTCAGCACCTGTCGTGACACCCATGGGCGGCCCACTGTCCTCAGTCTTCTACCGCCCCGACTTACTCAAGGACAAGGGCTTCATCCCATTGGTCGTCTTGACGCTGACTCGACTGGGGCCTTATTACTGACAAATGATGGCAGTCTTACCTATGCTTTAACCCATCCTCGCTATCATGTACCCAAGACCTATCAAGTTTGGGTCCAAGGCTCTCCTTCAGAGGTAACATTGCAACAATGGCGAGACGGGGTCATCCTAGATCAACGCAAAACTCTACCGGCTCAAGTACAAGTCAAACGTCGGGATGGCAACAGGTGCACTCAGCTAGAAGTGGTGTTAACTGAGGGCCGCAACCGCCAAATTCGTCGTATTGCTGAACAACTCGGGTATCCAGTGAAAGGGCTACACCGGACAAAAATTGCCTCGGTTGACCTCAACGACAGCCCAGAGAATGTCTTACCCCCAGGGTGTCATCGCCGTTTGACCGAATCAGAAATTAATGCTTTACAGTCATGGCAAACGCAACTCACCCTAAAATCAGTAGGCGTGCGATCGAAGCTCAAGGAGCACAGCGGATGAAGTTCTCGCGGATTAAGTTCAAACGGAAACATAAAAAACAAAAGCTCGATCTGCCACAGATACAAGCTCAAACCCTCATGACTATGGGCGCGCAACTGCGTGAACTTCGTCAGGAGCAGTCATTGGCGATCGATACCATCGCTCGACAAACGCTGATTCCGGCGCGTCTATTGCGGGCTATTGAAGACGGGGATCTGACAAAACTACCTGAACCGGTCTACATTCAAGGATTTTTGCGACGCTTCGCCGATCAGGTTGGACTCGATGGCTGTGCCTATGCGCGAGATTTCCCTGTGGGTCATGAGTCGAAACCCCCTAAATCGGGTTGGCACAATTCCCCGATGACGCAACTGCGTCCATTCCATCTCTATCTTCTCTATATTTTCCTGGTAGTCTTCTCAGTTCGGGGTTTATCAGAATCCGTCAACTCAGATTCCCGCAGCCCAGATAGTGCTCTGCCTCCCCCACAAACGGCGGATAATCTCCCGGAGGTTGACCCAGATTCTCCCCCCCCGAGTTCACAGGATCTCGCCACCCCTGAAGCAATGCCCTCAACGGTGACCGCCAATGCTTCCGCCTCAGATAATGGCAACAGCCCCTCTGAGGCGGTGCAGGTGGGGGTCACTCTGACCGATGAATCCTGGATTCAGGTTGTGGCTGATGGCGAAACGACCTTTGAGGGAATGTTAAGTCAGGGAACCCATAGCTGGAGTGCGAGTCGTGAACTAACAGTGATTGCCGGTAATGCCGGAGGTGTGATGATTGCGGTTAATGGTAATGAGGCTCAACCTATGGGTGCGCCCGGTAGTGTTGAGGAACTGACGGTTGTGGCAGATTCTCGTGGAGGCGACGATTCAGTCAATCCTCGAACATCGGCGAACTAATTACCGCTTCAACCCGTCTGTGGGCTTGTGGCATTCTAAACACTGTCTGTTTGGGGCGATCGCCACGGAGTTGACCGGCTTAGATCAAATAATGGGCTGCATTGAGCAGATTGTTCTCAAGGAGTTTCAAGGAGTTTCTATGAAATCATTAATTCGCTGGGGTGCCACGTTAGGACTGGTTGGGGGGACACTTTTTGGCTCCGTCTCTCCCCCAGCCCCTGCATTGGCCCTGTCTGAAGAGGAAATTATGCAAAAACTGGAATGGGTTCCGGTTTTTGCCATTATGAATGCCGAGGCATCACTGCTAACCTTCACTGTATCGAATCCCCAATCGGCAAATGAAACGATTGAAGTGGCTAATGTCTTTATGAATTCCCAAGATGCCAGTCGGTTTCTAGAAGACCTGACTCAGCAACAACCGGACATGGCAGGAGAGGTTCAGGTAACCATGCTTCCCTTGGCGGAAATTTATCGTATGCAACAAAGCCATCGGCAACAGAATAGTTCGGTTGAGTTTTTCTATGTACCCAACCGCCAGGAGGTAGAATCGGCTATCTCTGTCCTGCTCGATAGTGGTCGCGAAGACCAACTCATCCAACAAAATGGCGAATATGTCTATCCGGGAGTCCCTCTGTTCATGGCAACGGCGGGTCCGAATCAAGAACCTGTCCCCTTCAACTCAGATGGACAGGTGGTGATTCCCTTATTTTTTGACCAGGATGATTTAGATAATGTGATTGCTGAGCTTCAACAACAACCAGATTTTCCGAGCAGGGTGCAGACGGTTGTGGTACCGCTGGAGGGGATCTTGGAAAACTTCCGCAATGATGAGAATGAAGGGATGGAATACGTATTGTTTATTCCTTACGGTGACTCGTTGGAACTTCTGGGCAACATGATGCAGCAGGTGCAACAACAACAACAGCAGCAGCAACAACCTCAATTTCAGCCTGGAGAGGGTGCGCCTGCACTCCCCGGTTCTGGGCGATAGGTGATGGAACAAATGTCTCAACCGCCGAGATGTCAGAGACGACATCCGGCTCAGGGTGCAAGGGTTGAGGTGACAGTTGCTCAAGTGCGGGCCTGGCGTAATCAGGCCCGTAGCGGTGCTTTGGCAGAGGACCTTGACCCGGCTGAGGTGGATTGGCTGTTATATGAGGGGGCCAGGTTGGAGCGTCTGAAGTTCCGACTGGGACAACCGGGCGATCGCCTCTCCCTGAGCCGTTCTCTCGAAGACCTGACTCAGCTCTGGCAGAAACGTCTGGGCGATCGCACCCCGGTGCAATATCTCCTCGGTTCCGTTCCCTGGCGCAACTTCAACCTCCTCGTCTCCCCAGCCGTCTTGATTCCGCGCCCAGAAACCGAAGCCATGATTGACATCGTTCTGGAAACGAAAGGGGCAGATAGCGCCGGAATTTGGGTCGATTTAGGCACGGGAAGCGGGGCGATCGCCCTTGGCCTCGCTCAAGCCCTTTGCCACGCTAAAATCCATGCTGTAGACTGTAGTGCCGAGGCTCTAAAGCTGGCCCGAAGCAATGCAGAGCGTCATGGATTGGGCGATCGCATCCAATTCCATCAAGGCAGTTGGTTTGACCCTCTAGCGGCGCAACCAGGACAACTAGCCGGGATGCTATCCAATCCCCCCTACATCCCCAGTAGCGAAATTCCCCACCTACAACCAGAAGTCAGCCACCACGAACCCCACCTAGCCCTCGACGGCGGCGACGATGGCTTAACGGCCCTACGTCACCTCGTGCAAACCGCCCCCCAATACCTACAACCCGGAGGACTTTGGCTCGTAGAAATCATGAGCGGCCAATCCCCCGCCGTCTGTCAACTCCTCCAAGACAACGGCAACTATCAAGCTCCCCAAGTCATCCACGATTTCGCCGGTCACGATCGCTTCGTCCTAACGCAGACAAATCAGCGTTAATCGTGAATAATAGCGAAAAGCAGAGCAACCACAACGGATTGCCCCCACGTCTTTCTTTCCCTCTCTCTTTCTCCGTGTCCTCTGTGACTCCGTGGTTCCGGGCGACCACAAGGGTACGCCCCTACGTCTTTTCTATTGCCTCTTGTTCCCCCATGCTTTCCCCCTACAACGATCTGATTGAAGCCGCCAAATCCGGGTCTGTGGTCAGTTTCCCGACCGATACCGTTCCAGCATTGGCCGTAGCCCCCCAAAAAACTGAAGCCATTTATCACCTCAAACAACGGAGTCTCGACAAACCGTTGATTCTCATGGGAGCCAGTCCCGACGACCTTTGGGACTATGTTGAAGGAACACCAGACGAACGGAAAATTTGGCAAAAAATGGCTCAACAGCATTGGCCAGGAGCCTTAACCCTGGTTCTTCCGGCTAGTACCAAAGTTCCGCCAGGGATGAATCCCAGCGGTTCCGGAACATTGGGGATTCGCGTTCCCGATTGTGCGATCGCCCAGAAACTATTATCCGTCACCGGCCCCCTAGCGACCACCAGTGCCAATCGCTCTGGGGAACCCCCCTTACGAGAGGCGGCAGCCATCGCGGCGGCCTTTCCCACAGTGTGCGTGTTAGAGCCAGAAGTCTATCAGAACCGTATCGGCTCAGGATTACCTTCGACCGTTGTGCAATGGACTGGGGGGAATTGGCAGATTCTGCGACAGGGGGCAGTAGAGTTGTAGAGATTGACCCAGCCACGGATGACACCGTTAAGCTGGGAGTTAATCGAGAAGACTCTTAGAAACTGGCATGACCCTAGATCACCCGGATTTGTCTCAGGAGAATGATGTCACTCTGACTGAAGCAGAGTTAGCCCAAATCGCTGATCCCCAACTTCGTCAACGAGTGGCGGCGTTAGTTGAGCAATGCGATCGCCTCCAGGCTGAGCGCCAGTCCAGCCACAAGCGCCTCGAAGACCTACAACGACAAGTTCATCTGACTCAAGAGATGTGTCGCTTTAAGGGGGGGTTTTTGGCGCGAGTCTCCCACGAATTGCGATCGCCCCTGAGTGGGTTGATTGGCACTCATCAGCTAATTCTCAATGATTTATGTGAAGACCCAGAGGAAGAACGAGACTTTCTCAGTCGCGCTCATGAGTATTCCCTGAAAATGGTAGAAATGCTGGATATCGTCCTTAAGGTGGCTCGGGCCGAACAGGGGCGATCGCCGCTGAAAGTCGAACCCGTGCGCCTCTATGATGTATTTCAGGAAGTCCGGGAACTGTCCGCCCTGCAAGTGGCCAACCGCAACTATCACTATGACGTACCCATGCCTAAGAAGACGCTCTGGGTGAAGGCGGACTATAAACCCCTCGTGCAAGTCTTACTCCACCAAGTCATCACGGCGATCGATGGCATGAGTGAAGGGAGTTTGCGGCTGTCCTCAGGTCAAGGGAGCCAGAATGAGGTCTATATTTGGCTCGATTCCCCCTGTCCCTTGGACATTTGGAACGAACCCGTCGAGCAGTTGCGATCGCCCCCTCCCGAGCCAAAAATCCCCGTTTCTGCGACAGAATTGCCTCACCTCTCCGCCGGGTTAAGCTGGCTGGTCGATTACACCCTGCTCGACATCATGGGAGGTCAGTTAGACATCCTCCAACCGCCTCCCGATGCCGATGCAGGTTGGCTTAGTCGGCTTCAATACCGGCTACAACAGGTTCCTCCACCCCCGGAAACTGAGTCAGAATGAGTTGATTTTGTAGAACCATGGTGGTGGTTTGGTTTTCCTCGAAGCCAATGCGTTCGTAGAACCGCTGCTGGTGAGTGGTCATCAGATAGACTCGTTCGACGCGATTCATGTGGGGATGACTCAAGAGAGTTTCCACCATCTTGCGTCCTAGGCCCACACCACGATATTCCGGGTGAATCACCACATCCCAGATGGTAGCCCGGAAGACCCCATCCGAGGTGGCGCGAGAAAAGCCAATCAGGCGATCGCCATCCCAGACCGTAATCGTGGGGACACTGTTCTCAATGACGAGTTTCCAGTCCTCGAAACTGCGATCGGCGGCCCAAAAGGCTGAGAGTTCAAATAAAGACTTAAGTTGCGTGAAATCAATCTCCGACTTACGCGTGCAGAAGCGAATGTGACGGCAATCCATAACGCTTGGTATCTCCTTGCCCCATCTCGTCAAAGAGGGGTCTGTGTCATGTGTGTGGTCAAGCTGAAATAGTTTTAGCAAATTCTGCCAACTTTTAGTATCGGCAAATACAAACTTAGCGATCGTTTTGTGACAAGAAGAAGGGAACAGGGAACAGACACAACGTAGGGGCGTACCCTTGTGGTCGCCCTAGCCGGTAGGATGTGTTCGGGGATCAAGGGCAGGTTGGGCTTTGACCACTCCTGTTCAACTTGCCCGAACGCATCATTCATACCGGGAAGCTAAAAAACAAGCAGCACGTTCTCATCAGAAAACGTACTGCTAAGACTAGAGCCAGTCGAGCCAGCATAATGCTGCAAGTGGACTGATTCAAATCCGTCTATCCTTAAGCATCAGAAGGAGCATAGACGCTCACCTTCTTGCGGCTGCGGGTTTTATGCTCAAACGTGACAATACCGTCAATCAGAGCAAATAGGGTGTCATCCTTACCCAAACCGACATTATTGCCAGGATGGATTTTCGTACCCCGTTGGCGAACCAGGATATTGCCCGCCGTGACGACTTCACCGCCATAGCGTTTAACACCCAATCGCTGGGAATTAGAGTCGCGACCGTTTCTTGTACTACCGGTTCCTTTCTTGTGAGCCATGATTCAAAAATCTCCACGCTACAGTGTTCTAACGATGTTTCCACCCAACGCGGGGATAGAGACAGAGGCGACTACTATCCCCACAAACTTCTATTCTGCCTCAGCCGAGACCATTTCAGCCACCTCAGCCGGTTCATCAGCCGTGGCCGGTTCCAACTCTAAGCTACGGGGAGCGGGGATTTCAGCCTCCGCCAACACCGTACCATTGACCGAAATACTAGAAATCGCAAAACGGGTCAGTTCTTGGCGATGTCCCCGTTTTTTGCGGGTTTTCTTCTTCGGCTGCATCTTATAGACAATCACCTTACGACCCCGGAGATGTTGCAGCACCGTCCCCCGAACCGTTGCGCCGTCAACCCAGGGTTGACCGACGTGAGCATCGTCTTCATTGCGGATAAACAGCACCTTATCGATGGTGATTTCGTCTCCAGGAGCCGCATCGAGTAGGTTTACATCATAGAACCGACCCGGTTCTACCATGATCTGGGTTCCGCTGGTTTCAATAATTGCGTAAGTCATTCAACTGTCCTCAAAACTATGCCGTAGGGGTAGCCAAAAGTCGCCGGTTAGGTCGAGTTGGCGTGGATTTGGCGTTTTCATCACCCGTTCCGAGCAGTGACACAAAACTAAACCCCTGATTATCACCCATGGGTGTAGGGGCTGTCAAGTTTCTCTGCGATCGTGTTACTCTTCTTCGTCGCCGTCTTCGTCATCGGCATCCGGTTGTTGCACCGGTTGCTTGATGGTGAGATAGCGCAGGACATCATCGGAGAATTTCATCGCTTTTTCCATGATAGCGATGGACGCGCCAGGAGCCTTGTAGTTCATTTGCACATAGACGCCATCCCGATGTTTAAGGATGTCGTAGGCTAGGCGACGTTTGCCACGATGTTGAACATCGAGTTCTTCCGCGCCGTTTTCGAGCAAAATATTGCGATATTTGTCGATTTCCCCATCCGTGCGCTCTTCGCCAATGTCAGGGCGCAGGATGTACATGGTTTCGTAAATAAACTCTTTCATTCGCCGTTGTGAAGTCCTTGTGGTCAGAGTGGCTTCGGTGTTCTCCTCGTTGCCGAGTGGCACTGAAGCAAGGATCTTCCAGTGTATCGCAAAAGAGGGCGCTATTGATGAAATTGTTGGCGGTCGGTGCGATCGCAGTGAGGGCAGCTAGTGGTTAGGGTTTCTCATACCCTCCTTCGAAGATTGTGCCCTAGATGTCCGTAGGGGCGAACCCTTGTGGTCGCCCTCTTCGGTGTCTAATGTCTGGCAAGCTTATCAAAAAATGGGATTACTCTCTGGGCCGCCGGGAGGGGAGAGTCGCGATTTTCGACCAACTCCGTGGGGACTTTGTGAATAAGGTCATCTTAGCCAGAAATATAAATTATAAAGGCATCAGTAAATTTACTGAGTAAATCGAGGGAGCGGCAATGATGGCTAATGGCAGCAAGTTACTGAGGGCGATGGTGGTGGCGGCCCTGTTACTACCGGCAATGGAAGGGGTAATGGCCGCAGGACGACAAGAAATCAGTCCCCCTACCCAGAGCATCTCAGGGGAACTGTGGACTCTTTCCGACTTAGACCAAAACTCAGCAGCATCATCTCTGGATATGGAACCGTCCATCCCTCAACTCTCCCTCGCCCTATCCCAGAAGTCCCTAGCCCAAGCTGACCTCCGCCTTAGCGAAGCCAATCGCCTGTTCAACTTGGGGGTTCAGGAATTTAATCGCAGTCGGTTTCGGGAAGCGATCGCCTCTTGGGAACGGGCTTTAGAACTTTATCGAGCAGTAGGCGATCGTGCCAGGGAAGGCCGCGCCCTGGGAAATTTGGGCGTTGCTCACTTCAGCCTAGGCCAGTACGAGCGTGCCATTGACTTCTATGAACAAGACCTAGCCATCGCCCGCGAGATAGGAGACCGCTCCGGGGAAGGCCACGCCCTGGGAAATTTGGGCAATGCTTACAGCAGCCTAAGCCAGTACGAACGCGCCATTGACCTCCATGAACAATCTCTAGTGATCGCCCGCGAAATAGGTGATCACGCCGTAGAAGGCCGCGCCCTGGGAAATTTGGGCATTGTTTACCGCAACCTGGGGCAGTACGAACGCGCCATTGACCTCTATGAACAATTGCTAGCCATTACCCGCGAGATTGGCGACCGCGCTGGGGAAGGCCGCGCCCTGGGCAATTTGGGCATTGCTTACCGTCACCTGGGCCAGTACGAACGCGCCATTGACCTCCATGAACAATCCCTGATGATCGCTCGCGAGATCAGCGCTCGCGCTGGGGAAGGCATCACCCTGGGCAATTTGGGCATTGCTTACCGTCACCTGGGCCAGTACGAACGCGCCATTGACCTCCATGAACAATCCCTGATGATCGCTCGCGAGATCAGCGATCGCGCTGAAGAAGGCCGCGCCCTGAACAATTTGGGCATTGTTTACTCAAGCCTGGGCCAGGATGAACGCGCCATTGACTTCTATGAGCAAGCCCAGGCGATCTCCTGGGAGATTGGCGACCGCGCTGGGGAAGGCCGCGCCCTGGGCAATTTGGGCTTTACTTACTACATCCTGGGCCAGGATGACCGCGCCCTAGAGCAATACGGCCAAGCCGTCGCCCTCCTCAACGGGCTGGGTGCCCGCGCCGAAGAAGCCACCTTCCTCAGCAACATCGGCAGCCTCCTCAACGACCAAAATCAACCCGAACTCGCCATCATCTTCCTCAAAGCCTCTGTCGATGTACGTGAAGCCATACGCGGCGATATTCGCGGTCTCGACACCGACCTCCAACAAGCCTTCACCGACACCGTCGCCGCCGACTACCGCATCCTCGCCGACCTCCTCCTCCAACAAGACCGTGTCCTCGAAGCCCAAGAAGTCCTCGACCTGCTGAAACTGCAAGAACTAGAAGACTACCAACTCCGCAACGTCCGGGGCACCGACGAAACCCGCCAGGGCATTTCCTTCTGGCAACCCGAGCGGGAAATCCTTGCTCGCTTCTACACCCACCTGCAAACCAACACCGATCCCCAACCCTTCTTCAGCAGCGCCGACGTGGCCGATCGCGTCGCCCAACTCCAACGCAATGCCCGCAGCCAAAACCCCAACCCCGAACAACTGGCCCGCCTGCAACGCAACTTGCAACAAGCCGGTAACGCCTCCCTACTCTATCCCCTCGTCCTGGACGATCGCCTCGAACTCATCCTCGTCACCACCCGTGGCATTTCCCGCCACACCGTCCCCGTTGACCGGGTGGAACTGAACCGGGTGATTGCTGCCTTCCGCTCCGACATCGTAGACCCCTTTAGCAATCCCCGACCTAATGCCCAACAGTTGTACCAATGGCTGATCGCGCCCCTGGCTGACGAGATTGATGCCGCCGGAGCCGAAACGATCCTCTATGCCGCTGACGGCCAACTGCGCTATATTCCCCTGGCCGCATTGCATGACGGCGACCAATGGCTGACCCAGCGCTACACCGTCAACCACATCACCGCCGCCTCCCTGATGGACTTCTCCCAATCGGAAGCGGCCTCGTTGGATGTCCTGGCTGGAGCCTTCCCAGCTCAAGATCTGGCAGTAGAGGTGGCCGGGGTACAACGACACTTCAACGGTCTGCCTTACGCCCAGGTGGAGGTCGAGAACCTTCAGACTTACTTACCGGGTACGGTGGCGTTTTTTAGTGCGGGGTTCAACCGTCAAGCCATTGAACCCCGGTTGGGGAACCACACCATTATTCACCTGGCAACCCACGGAACCTTCCAATCGGGTCATCCCAATGACTCCTTTATTTTGCTCGGGGATGGCGATCGCATTACTCTGTTCGACCTAGACCAATGGGAGTTACCCAACGCTGCCCTCGTGGTACTGAGCGCCTGTGAGACGGCAGTCAGTGGCCCTGAATTGGGCAGTGGTGAAGAAATCTTGGGCTTTGGCTATCAGATGCAACGCACAGGAGCGAAGGCGGCGATCGCCTCTCTGTGGCTGGTCAGCGATGGCGGTACCCAGGTGTTGATGAATGGCTTCTATGGGGCCATGCAACTGGGCTTACCGAAGGCAGAAGCCCTGCGACAGGCCCAGATCGCTTTGATTACCGGAGACTATACAGCGGTAGGAGGTCGTCGGGGGGATGTAGAGATTCGCGGCGGACCAGGACAGGCCTCTCGGGGAGATCCCCTGGCTCATCCCTACTATTGGGCCCCGTTCATCCTCATCGGTAATGGCCTATGAAGCACAGCCGTCCTGTTTTTCCGCCAGCTACCCATTTACTGTTTATCCATTTAAAACCATGACTGCTAGACATCACCGTCCCCCAAGCCCCACCAACCCCACAGCCTGGATTTGGCTGCTCGTAATTGTGATCGGCACCAGCATTGACAGGTCTGCCATAACCCGGACCATCCCTGGCCTGGGGTCTCCCGGACAGCCGAGTGGTCAAGTAAGGACCCTAGTGCCTAATCCGCTCTCGGAGTATCAGCGCCATTACCGAAGCGCCAAAAACTATTTTCATGAGCGGGAGTACACTCGTGCCGAACGGTCTCTCCAAAAGGCCCTAGCTGTAGAAAGTCACCACCCCGATGCCCATCTGCTGCTGGGGATAATTCTACGGGGGTTTGGACGGTTAGCGGAGGCAGAAGCCTCGGTACGGCAGGCGATTCGATTCGGTCCAGACACGGCGGGAGCCTACAGCATCTTGAGTAGTATTCTCTCCGAACAAAATCGCTATCCAGAAGCGATTGAAGCCGCCAACCTGGCCATTGAGCAGAATAGTCGGGATGCCAATGCCTACGCGACCTTGAGCGTTGCCCGGACCCGTCAAGGAGACTTTGATGGGGCGATCATCGCGGCCCAAACCGCCCTTGCCTTCGACCCCAATCTATCCAGTGCCTACAATTCCTGGGGGATTGCCCTCGCGAATCAAGGGGAGTATGAGGAAGCCGAACGTCGATATAAAAAGGCTCTAGCCCTCAACCCTGAAGGAGCGGTCATTCATTATAACTGGGGTATGCTCTTGATGGTTCAGCAGGAGTATGAAGGGGCGATCGAAAAGTTTAAGACATCTTTGGAAATTAACCCTTTTCGCGCCTTCACCTACAGTGCCATGGGCGATGCTTTTTTCCGTTTAAATGACTTTGACCAAGCTGCTCTGAATCATCGGGAGGCTCAATATATCGCCCCCAGCGATCCCCAAATTCACTATCAAGCCGGGGTGACCTTCATGGAGATGGAACAGTACGAGGAGGCACTGACCTCTCTAAACACCGCCCGCGCTTTGGCCCGCGCCGAGGAAGACGCCGCACTATTAGCAGCGATTGAATTGTCCTTAACCCACCTACAACAACGACAGGGCGGACCCGAGAACATCGGCAACCCTGTCTTGTGATGATGGGACAGCTTCGATGGGCTTCAGATGAGGATTGGGACTGTTTTTGCACTGTTTTTGCGATGAAGGATAAAGGCATCAGTCAATTCACTAACTAGATTGAGGAAGCGGCAATGATGGCTAATGGCGGCAAGTTACTGAGCGCGATGGTGGTAACGGTTCTGTGGCTGCCGCTAATGGAAGGGGTAATGGCGGCCGAACGACAGGAAGTCAGTCACCTTAATCAGAGCATCTCAAGGGAACTATGGCCTCTCTCTGACTTAGTCCCAAACTCAGCGCCGTCATCTCTGGAGATGGAGCGCTCCCTCTCTCAACTGACCCTCGCCCCACCCCAGACCTTAGCCCACGCTGACCTCCGCCTTACTGAAGCCAATCGCCTGCTCGACTTGGGGATTCAGGAATTTAATCGCAGTCAGTTTTGGGAAGCGATCGCCTCTTGGGAACGGGCTTTAGAACTCTACCGAGCCGTGGGCGATCGCGCCGGGGAAGGTAGCGCCCTGAACAATTTGGGCGAGGCTTACCGCGAGTTAGGCCAGTACGAGCGCGCCATTGACTTATATGAACAGTTTTTAGTAATCGCCCGCGAGATTGGCGATTCTCCAGAGGAGAGGCTTCGCCAACGCGCCGGGGAAGGCACTGCCCTGGACAATTTGGGCGTTGCTTACTTCAGCTTGGGGCAGTACCAACGCGCCATTAACTTCCATGAACAATGGCTGGCGATCTCCCGCGAGATAGGCGATCGCGCTGGGGAAGTCCGCGCCCTGGGGAATTTGGGCAATGTTTACAGCAGTCTAGGACAGTACCAAGGCGCCATTGACGTCTATCAACAACAGCTAGCCATTGCCCGCCAGATTGGCGATCGTGCTGGGGAAGGCGACGCCCTAGCTGGTTTGGCCGAGGCTTATCGCAACCTGGGCCAGTACGAGCGCGCCTTAGAGAAATACCGTCAAGCCATCACCCTGTTCAATGACCTCAGTGCGCACTCTGAAAGGGCAGCCCTGCTAGAGTTCGAAGGACAACTAGAGGACGGCGATGAGGTCTTACAGGATGGCAGTTTGTACGGGCTGCACACCTTTGAGGGTGAAGTGGGACAGTTCGTTGAAATTCGCCTCAATAGTGACGACTTTGATGCCTATCTGATTCTGGTTGCCCCTGATGGTGAGTGGGTCGCAGAAGATGATGATGGCGGTGAAGGGTTAAACTCTCTAATCTTTATTCAACTTCCCCAAACGGGTCGCTATTCCGTGATTGCCAATGCCCATGACGCTTCGGGACGGGGACATTACCGGCTGACGGTGGCGGCCATTAGTGCTGAAGACTATCAACGGGGACAGGAGCGTGCAAGTGTGAGGGCTGAAGCTGAGCAATTGCTAGAGCAGGGAATTCAGCAATTCAACCGCAGTCAGTTTCGAGAGGCGCTGGACTCTTGGCAACGGGCTTTAGAACTTTACCGAGTTGTGGACGATCGCCCTGGGGAAGGCCGTGTCCTGGGCAATTTGGGCAATGCTTACAACCGCCTGGGTCAGTACGAGCGCGCCATTGAGTTCTATGAACAAATCCTGGTCCTCTTCCGCGATATAAACGATCGCGCCGGGGAAGGCAATGCCCTGGGCAATTTGGGTAATGCTTACCGCAAACTGGGTCAGTATGAACGCACCATTGACTTCCATGAACAAGCCCTAGTGATCTTCCGCGAGATAGGCGCTCGCGCTGAGGAAGGTTTTACCCTGGGCAATTTGGGCAATGCTTACGACAGCCTAGGCCAGTACGAGCGCGCCATTAACTTTCATGAACAAGCCCTAGCGATCGCCCGCGAAATCAGCAATCCCTTAGGGGAAGGCAGCGCCCTGGGGGGTTTGGGTGTTGCTTACTTTAGTCTGGGCCAGTACGACCGCGCCCTAGAGCAATACGGTCAAGCCGTCGCCCTCTTCAACGAACTCGGTGCCCGCGCGGAAGAAGCCCTTTTCCTAAGCAACATCGGCAGCCTCCTCAACGACCAAAATCAACCGGAACTCGCCATCATCTTCCTCAAAGCCTCTGTCGAAGTTCGCGAAGCCATACGCGGGGATATGCGCGGTCTCGACACCGACCTCCAACAATCCTTCACCGACACTGTCGCTGGCAGCTACCGCCTCCTCGCCGACCTCCTCCTCCAACAAGACCGCGTTCTCGAAGCCCAGCGTGTCCTCGACCTGCTCAAAATCCAAGAACTCGACGACTACCTGCAAGGAGTGCAACGCAATGCCCGCACCGCCAGCGGCATAGACTACCTGCGGCCCGAGCAAAGCATCCTCGACCAATACAACCAATTGCAGGACAGCGCCATTGCCCTGGGTCAAGAGCGGGCCGAACTCAGTCAGCGACAACGCAGCGGCGACCTCACCCCCGCAGAAACCCAACGACTACAAGACCTGGTACGCCTAGAGCAAGCCCTGGCCACCCAGTTCAACAGCTTTGCTGAGGCTCCCGAAATCCAAGCTCTTGTAGCGACCCTCAGCCCTCGGGTACTGCGACAAACCCTTGATCTAGAAGGACTCTCCGCCCTGCGCAATAACCTGGACAGCCTCGATGCCGCCCTCATCTATCCCCTCATCCTAGACGAGCGCCTGGAACTGGTGATTACCACCGCCGACACTGAACCCCTGCGCCGCACCGTCGCCGTGGGGCGGACTGAGCTGAATGCTGCGATCACCGCCTTTCGCCAAGCCTTAGAAGACCCTCGCAGCGATGCCCAAACCCCGGCCCAGCAACTCTATCGTTGGCTGGTTGAACCCCTTGAAGCTGACCTAGCGGCGGCGGGGGTGACGACCCTGCTCTATGCTCCTGATGCAGCCCTGCGCTACATTCCCCTGGCGGCTTTCCACGATGGTGACCAATGGTTAGCGCAACGGTTCCGCATCAACCACATCACCGCCCTCTCCCTAGAGGAGTTGACAGCACCACCCCAAGCAGCTCCCCGTATCCTGGCGGGGGCATTTGCGGATGTGGAGACGGTTCATCCTGTAGGCTCCTTCAACCTGCGGGGGTTACTCTATGCCGGGGAGGAGGTCAATCTACTCGAAGCGGCGTTGCCTAACACCGTTGCCCTGATTGACCAAGCGTTTGACCTGGATACGGTGTTGTTGGAATTAGGTAGTGCCAATGTTCTCCATTTCGCCACCCATGGGGTCTTTGTCCCCGGTGCCCCAGAGGATTCTTTCATTCTCTTTGGTAATGGGGATGCCCCCACCCTGCGGGATATTGGCGCCTGGTCTTTGTCCCACATTGACCTAGTGGTGTTGAGTGCCTGTGAGACGGGGTTGGGGGGCTTTGACAATAATGGCGAGCAAATCCTGGGACTGGGCTATCAGTTCCAGCGGCGGGGAGCTAAGGCGGTGATTGCCTCTCTGTGGGCGGTGAGTGACCAGGGGACTCAGGTGTTGATGACGGCATTCTATGATGGCCTGGCTCTGGGCATGACTAAGACGGAGGCGTTGCAGGCGGCTCAAAGGGCGTTGATTACCAATGACTTTGTGGCGGTGGGAGGACGGCGCGAGGCAATGGTGGAGTTGGTCAGCAGTACCACTGGGGAACGGTTGGTGCCGGGGGGAACGTTGGCACATCCCTACTACTGGGCGCCGTTCATTCTTATCGGTAATGGCTTATGAGGCACAGCCGTCGTGTTTTCCCGCCAGCTACCCGTTTACTGTTTATCTATTTAGAAGATTGAGTTTTTTTGTAACGCTGAATAAGGTCATCCCAACCCATGGGATATAAAGTTTACAGGCATACGTGAATTCACTGAGTGAATCGAGGGAGCGGGGACTATGGCTAATGGCGGCAAGTTACTGAGCGCGATGGTGGTGACGGCCCTGTTACTACCCACAATGGAAGGGGTAATGGCAGCCGGACGACAAGAAATCGCTCTCCTGAATCAGCCAGCCCCAGGGGACTTGGGGCTTTTGCCTGACTTGAGTGCAACCCCGGTGGCGGAACCACGGAATTTGGAACCCTTACCTCTAGTATTGAAACCATCGACGATTTTAGCTCAGGCGGATAGTCGTATAAACGAAGCAGAGCGCCTACTTGAGAAAGGTCACCAGCAACTTGAGACGAGCCAGTTTCAGGCAGCTTTACAGTCCTACCAGCAAGCACTTTATCTCTACCGAGAGTTGGTAACACAACCTGATTTATTTCAGGAGAGTCGGCAGGGAGAAGGTCATGCACTACGCTGGATCGGTAATGTTTACCTCAACTCAGCGCAGTATGAGCAAGCAATTGACTTATATGAGCAGGCTTTTGAAATAGCCCGTGAGATTGATGATCGCGATGGAGAAAGCCGCGCTCTGAACAATTTGGGCATTGCCTACCGCACCCTAGGCCAGTACCAACGCGCCATTAACTTCTATGAACAAGCCCTAGTGATTTTCCGCGAACTCGGTGGTCGAGCTGAAGAAGGCATCGCCCTGGGGAATTTGGGCGTTGCTTACAACAGCCTGGGCCAGTATCAACGCGCCATTAATTTCCATGAACAAGCCCTAGTGATTTTCCGCGAAATTGGAGATCGAGCTGGGGAAGGTGCTGCCCTGGGCAATTTGGGAAGTGCTTACAACAACCTGAGCCAGTACGAACGCGCCATTGACTTCTATGAACAATCTCTGGCTATTGCCCGCGAGGTAGGCGACTCTCCAGAGGAGAGGCTTCGCCAACGCGCTGGGGAAGGTGCTGCCCTAGGCAATTTGGGCGTTGCTTACGACAGCCTGGGCCAGTACGAACGCGCCATTGGCTTCTATGAGCAAAGGCTGGCGATCGCCCGCGAGCTTGGAGATCGAGCTGGGGAAGGTGCTGCCCTGAACAATTTGGGCAATGCTTACAACAATCTGGGCCAGTACCCCCGTGCCATTGACTTCTATGAACAATACCTAATGATTGCCCGCGAGCTTGGAGATCGCGCCGGGGAAGGTGCTGCCCTGAACAATTTGGGCATTGCTTACGATAGCCTGGGTCAGTACCCCAGCGCCATTGACTTCCTTGAACAACAGCTAGCCATTACCCGCGAAATTGATAATCGCGCCGGGGAAGCCTACGCACTGGGCAACTTGGGCAATGCTTTCGCCAATCTGGGCCAGGATGACCGCGCCCTAGAGCAATACGGCCAAGCCGTCGCCCTCTTCAACGAACTCGGTGCCCGCACCGAAGAAGCCACCGTCCTCAGCAACATCGGCATCCTCCTCAACAACCAAAATCAACCCGAACTCGCCATCATCTTCCTCAAAGCCAGCGTCGATGTGCGCGAAGCCATACGCGGCGATATTCGCGGTCTCGACACCGACCTCCAACAATCCTTCACCGACACCGTCGCTGGCAGCTACCGCCTCCTCGCCGACCTCCTCCTCCAACAAGACCGCATCATCGAAGCCCAGCGCGTCCTCGACCTGCTCAAAATCCAAGAACTCGACGACTACCTGCAAGGAGTGCGCCGCAATAGCCGCACCGAGAGCGGCGTAGACTACCTGCGGCCCGAACTCACCATCCTGGCTCGCTACAGCGACCTGCAAGACAGCGCCATCGATGCCGGTCGAGAACTCGCCAGCCTCAGGGCGATTGCTATCCCCGAGCGCACCGCAGCTCAGAACCAGCGCATCGCTGACCTCATCACCCTGCGCAACGAACTCAACAGCGACTTTAATGACTTTGTCCGCAGCCCCGAGATCCGCAACCTGATTGAACAACTCAGCTTTGAGGCCCGCGACGCCAGTGTCAGTCTGGCCAGCCTCGACCGACTGCGGGATGAGTTGCAGCAACTTAACGCCGTCATCTTCTATCCCCTGGTGCTAGAGGATCGCCTGGAACTGATCATCACTGCCCCCGATGCGCCTCCCCTACGCCGCACCGTCCCCATTGGTCGCGAGCAGCTGAACCGCACCATTCTCGCTTTCCGCGATGCCCTAGAAAATGTTGATCCCAGGATTGAAACCCCGGCCCAGCAGCTTTACGACTGGCTGATTGCCCCGATTCAAGCCGATTTGGAGGCCGCTGGGGTGGACACCATCATCTACGCCCCCGACGGGCAACTGCGCTACATTCCCCTCGCTGCCCTCCACGATGGTGACCAGTGGTTGGCTCAGCGATACCAAGTCAACAACATCACCGCTGAGTCCCTGACCAATTTCACCGAAGCCGATGCGGCCCAGCCCTCGATTCTTGCCGCCGCGTACACCGACTCTGCTCCGAGCCACACGCCGCTAGTCAACGGCACAGCCTATACCTTTTACGGTCTAGCGGGGGCGCGGGAGGAGGTGGCGCTGTTGCCCAGCAATCAACTGTTGCTAGATGACGACTTTAGTCTCGCCACCCTGCTGCCAATCATGGATGAGTTTTCGGTGTTGCACCTGGCCACCCATGCTGCTTTTGTCCCCGGTGTGCCAGAAGATTCTTTCATTCTCTTTGGCAATGGCGACACCCCCACCCTACGGGACATTGAGAGCTGGACGTTGAATGGGGTGGACTTGGTGGTGCTGAGTGCCTGCGAAACCGGGGTCGGTGGGCTAGGCAATGGGGAGGAGATTTTGGGACTGGGCTATCAGTTCCAGCAGCGGGGAGCCAAGGCGGTGATGGCCTCTCTGTGGACGGTGAGTGACCAGGGGACTCAGGTGTTGATGACGGCGTTCTATGACGCTCTGCAACAGGACATGACCAAGACGGAGGCGTTGCAGGCGGCTCAGAGGGCGTTGATTACCAATGACTTTGAGGCAGTGGGAGGGCAGCGAGGCTCGATCGAGTTAATCAGCAGTACCACTGGGGAACGGTTGGTGCCGGGGGGAACGTTGGCCCATCCCTACTACTGGGCGCCGTTCATTCTCATCGGGAACGGGTTGTAGGGAATCGGCCAGATGCTGACGGAGAGCCTATCCATTTTTATAAAAGTGAATAAGCTCCCCCAGCCTAGAGATATAGGAGTTTAGGGATATCTCCTGGTGCCTCAGGTTCTGCCTGAACCCTCCCCAGCGGCTCTGTCTCCGGCCCATACTCCTCTATTTACCTGGAACACTTACCCATGAAACCAGCTACCCTGCCAGCCCTATTATCTACGGCGATCCTATTCGCTGTACAGATGCCGCTCCAGGCCCGCACCAGCGACACCATTAAGTCTGGCTCCGAAATCAACGAAATCTCCCAGCGCACCACGCTGCTGATTGTGGCATTAGATAACAACCGTCAACCCATCGGTCGCGGTTCAGGCTCATTGATTGCCCGGGAGGATAATACCTGTGTTGGCATCACCAATGCCCATGTGACCGATGTCCCTGGGGCCACGTTTATCGTCAGAACGTCCGACCAAGAGTTGCATCAGGTCACTAATACTTGGGCATTGACCAACGAAGACTTGGCTGTGGTGACGTTCGAATGTGAGCAAGCGTACGAGCCAATCACCATCGCAACGTATCAGCTTTCACCTGGGCAAAATGTCTATGTTTCTGGATGGCCTGGGGATGGTTCGCCTACGGGTGAAGCGATTCGACAGTTTACCAGTGGGTCTATTTCCACTGTGTTGGATACCCCTTGGCGAGGATATCAGGTGGGCTATACCAACATCGCTCGCCCTGGCATGTCTGGGGGACAGGTGTTGGACGAAGCTGGACGCCTGGTGGCTATTCACGGAATTGGCACTGTAGAAGATACTCGGCGTATTGCCCAGAGTCTCAATCTTCCTCTGGAGACAGCCCGGGAGTTAGCCCAAAATACCGGGTTTAACTACGGTATTCCCATCACAACGTTCTTGGGTCGAGCGTCCCAAGCTGGGCTGAATTTTCCCTACGATGTGGTGTTCTCAGTGCCCCAAGACCCAGCATCTGGACCCGTCGCGCGATCAGAGGACTATGTGCATCAGCCTGATGACCGTGATAGCGTCAGCTTTGATGACATGTTAGGCAACGTTGACCGGTTGCTTAACACGGTTGACCGCGTCCGCCGTATGTTTGGCTTCTAGCCAGATAGGGGTGTCGTGGGGCCTGCTTTCTGTAATTAGGAAAAGAGTTGATTCGTAGGACTCCCAGACACCCCCCATCCTCCTGTTACCCAGACTAGGACTATTTTGGCAAGGAGTATCAATGTTGAGCATCAAGAATCGTTGGCAATGGGGACTATTACTTGGCATGGGAATCATCCTGACTCCCATGCCTGCCCTGGCCAACTCATCGACAGCGTTAGTCAAGACCACTATTTTTCACCTATTCTGGGGGAACTTGATCATTGGCTACATCGAGAGCGGACTGTTGGTGAGGTGGTTTCAATTGCCTCGCCTCAAAACGACTGCAACCCTAATTTTGGCAAATTACGTCTCGGCTTGGGTGGGAATTTTGGTGGTGGCTTATACCTTAGGCCGGGCAAACTACATCTTAAATTTGGTGAGAATGTTGTTTGTGGGTTATACCTTGCCCGGGATATTTTTTCTTACGTTAGAAAATATCCATGTTTGGAGTTGGATTCTTGCCGTCTTCCTGTTTGTAGTTACGCTGTTTATTGAGTATCCATTTTTTCGATTTTCTTTAAGAAAAAAGCCAAATGCCACTGCAAAAACTGTCAAGTCACTGCTGGTTATTCACGGGATTAGCAATCTTTTAGTGGCGGCATTGTATATGGCGAACAGCCAGACCAGCATGTTAACTCAACTTGAGCGGGTTCCCGCAGACACCCTAAATTTACCGGGGCAATATCAGCTCTACTTCAAGTCTCCAGATGGGTCACAGGCGATGCAGTCTAATTTGACGGGCAGCAACATCAAATCAATTTCAAGTGCGGATTTTCAAACCCAACTGTTGACAGTTCCTAAAGAACCTGAGTCAGAGGATCGGAGACTCCGGGGCCGTGGACATAATTTTGATCAGCCCATTCTGAAGTTGGCCGAAGATAGCGATTGGGATTTTTATATTCGCCGCCTGAGAGGGCAAGGAATTGCCGGGCTACGCGATCGCAATGCTGACGAGTTCGAGTTTGAATTCACCCTGGAAACGCCCTTTGCACCCTGGGAAGTTAGCCATGCTACCCATCTCCCAGGTGACTTTGTGGTGTTCCAACTGGGGCAAGATCAGATCTGCATTCTACATCCGGGCGATCGCGTGATTGCCCTGGTAACGCGCGGGATAGAACCGATTGTAGTAGCGGCTGATCCTCATATCAACGAACCGGTCAGAATCACCCCCTAAACGATGAGCAGAAGGCCGCCAATCGAAGGGATTCCAAACCCCGTGCTATTGCTGATAATATTCCCGAATCGCCGTCAGCCCCTGCTCACAAATCTCTAACGGCGGACATTCCAGCGGATTCTCCCCAACATTCAACCGGAACAATCGCGGCAGATGAACTAAAAACTCAGGAATCTCGCGAATCTGATTTCCCGTCAACTCCAACATTGATAAACTCTGCATCTGGGCCATAAACCCAGGAATTTCGCCAACCTGATTTGACGACAACTCCAACCCCGAGAATAGAGGAAGACGGCTCAAACAAGGGGGAATTTCCGTGATTTGATTGCGAGCCGCATACAACAGCCGCAACTTTGACAAGTCCCCGATAAAATCAGGAATCTCCGTCAACTGGTTCCCCGAAAGATTCAACCCCGCCAACTCGGGAAATTCTAACACCACCTCGGGAACCTCCCGCAAGCCTAACCCATGCAAATTCAGGGTGTCTCGTCCCGCTGCCTTCATCCCCTCAATCCGTGCCTCAACGCTATTCTCCATCGCCGTCACGTCCTCAAACCGATTCTCTCTATGTTAGCCTCACGAGGAGAGTCGGGAGATTGGAAGCCCCGTCTCTTCAGAGCGGGGAGGAAAATCGACGCGAGCGGCTTTAGCCGCCGAGTCCTCGTTTATCTCACCTAGGTGTATAATAACGGCATGGAACAGCAAGTCTTAAGCATTGTCTGTAAACTCAATCCGACTCCAGAGCACCGCGACAAACTCGAGGCAACTCTGGAGGCATTTGCTAAGGCTTGCCATTTTGCCAACCAGACGGTCAACCCGAAAATTACCAACAAGAATCGCATTCAAGGGGAAGTCTACAAAGCGATTCGAGAACAGTTTAAATTAACGGCCAACCTCGCTGTTAGAGCCTGCGCCCGAGTCGCCGCCAACCGTAAAACGGCAAAACTCAAAAAACGACCGGTCAAACAGTTCAAACCTACATCGGCCGACTACGATGCACGGGTATTTTCCTATCGGGAAAAAGACCAAACCGTTAGTCTGTCTACGGTCGAAGGTCGAGTACGGATTCCGTTGGTCTTAGGAAACTATCAGATTGGCAAACTCAAGGGGAAAACCCCCACCTCCGCTACCCTCTCCAAACATCGAGACGGGAAACTCTATATCCACATCCAAGTCAAAGACGATGTACCGCCACTCCAGGAACCCAAGGATGTTATCGGTATCGATTTAGGTCGCCGAGATCTGGCGGTCACATCCGAGGGACAAAGTTGGAGTGGGGAGTCTGTTAACAGAATCCGAGAACGGTTCGCCCGAGTTCGAGCCTCTGTCCAAGCGAAAGGCACGAAGGGAGCCAAACGACTCCTGAAACGGCTATCGGGGAGAGAGAGGCGTTACCAGAGTTGGGTGAACCATAATATTTCTAAACAAATCGTTCGTCGCGCCAAGGACACTCAGTCGATTATCGCCCTCGAAGACTTAACGGGAATACGAGAGCGAACCAATCGCCAACCTCGCAGCCAGAGCGAACGCCGCCGTTCCGAATTCTTGGGCGTTTTATCAACTGCGACGGTTTATCGACTACAAAGCGATTCAAGAAGGCGTCGAAGTCATAACGGTTCGACCCGCATACACCTCGCAAATCTGTCATAACTGTTTGCATATTCATCCCCAGAAAGGAAAGTCCTACCGTTCAGGTAAGACGTTCAAGTGTGGGTCTTGCGGGTGGAAAGGGGATGCTGATTTGAATGGCGCGATGATGATTAAACTCTTGGGGGAGTCTGTAAGCCTTCCCAAAACGCGCAACCCTCTATCTTGCTCTTGGCTAGATAGAGTAACGGGTTAGTGCGAAAGCCCCGCGTCTTTAGACCGGGGTGAGCTTACCCCTTGCCAAACTCCGCCCCCAGGACAGACACTGAAAACACTCCCTTGCTACTCTTGCTTTCAATCTCCGTGCGCCCCAATCTTCCGAACCAACGCTGGACTCTGGCGGATCTCCCTGACGCTGAGATCCAATCTCTGGCTGAGTCTCTCAATGTGTCTCCCCTCATTGCCCAAATCCTCATGGAACGGGGCTTAGACAGTCCTGAAACGGCTCAAATCTTCCTAGAACCCGATACCCTAGAACTTCCGCCGCCGATTCAGGATTTCCCCGATTTAGCCATTAGTCTCGATCTCATCTCGGAAATGATTGAGACGGAACGGGCGATCGCCATCTGTGGGGACTATGATGCTGATGGCATGACCAGTACGGCGTTGCTATTGCGGGCCTTGGGAACCTTGGGGGCAAAGGTTGATTATGCCATTCCCAGCCGCATGAGCGATGGCTATGGCATTAACTCCCGCCTCGTCAATGAGTTTGCAGAGGCGGAGGTGGGCTTAATTATTACCGTCGATAATGGCATTAGCGCCCATGGGCCGGTTGAGGAAGCCCGAGAACTGGGGATGGAGGTGATTATTACCGATCACCATGACTTGCCCGAGGTGATTCCCCCCGCCAGTTCCATTCTCAACCCTAAAATGGCTCCCGAGAACTCCCCCTATCGCGGTATGGCGGGGGTGGGGGTGGCCTATATGTTGGCCATGCACTTGGGGGAGCATTTCCAGCAGGGGGAAACCTTCCGACTCCCCATGTTGGAACTCCTGACGCTGGGAACGATCGCCGACTTGGCCCCCCTCACCGGCGTGAACCGATATTGGGTCTTACAGGGGTTGCACCTCCTGGCAAATTCGCAAATTCCGGGCATTCAGGCCCTCGTGCAGGTGTCGGGAGCGGGGGATAAGGGCAAAAAATCCCTAAAACCCGATGCCATTGGTTTCCGCCTCGGTCCTCGGATTAACGCGGTGGGGCGAATTGGTGATCCCCAGTTGGTGATTGAACTCCTTTCAACAGATGATGCGGGGATCGCTTTGGAACGAGCGATGCAATGTGAACAGATTAACCGCACCCGCCAGGAGATGTGTGAGGAGATTGAACGGGAGGCGATCGCCTGGAGTGATTCCTTACGCCATACTCTCCCCCAGACGCGAGTTCTGGTTCCCCTGCAAGCCAACTGGCATCATGGGGTGATTGGTATTGTGGCCTCGCGTTTAGTGGAACGCTACGGGGTTCCGGTGTTTATCTGCACCTATGAGGATGAGGAACTGCAACAGGTGCGAGGTTCGGCGCGAGGGATTCCGGAGTTTAATGTCTTTGAAGCCCTGAATTATTGCGGGGATTTACTGACCAAGTATGGCGGACATCCGGCGGCTGGGGGGTTCTCGCTCCCGGAAGCCAATTTAGAGGCGTTTCGTCAGCGGTTGAGTGAGTTCGCCTGTCAATGCTTGCAACCAGAACATCTCAAACCACTGGTGCGACTGAGTGGGGAGTTGGGGTTTGAGGAGTTGGATTTAGAGCGGTTTGAGGAGGTTGAACAACTGCAACCCTTTGGCATTGGCAATCCCACGCCGGTGTTTTATTCCACTCAGGTACGAGTTTTGAACCAGAAAACTGTGGGGAAGGGCCATCTAAAGCTAGAACTAGCCCAGGGGGAGTCTGAGAAATCCATTGGGGCGATCGCCTGGCGTTGGGGCGAGTATTTTCCCTTACCCAGTCCGGTGGATTTGGCCTACAAACTGGGGGAGAATGAGTGGCAAGGACAGGTGTCTCTCCAGTTAGAGGTGGTTGGGGCCCGTCGTCCTGAGGGAGTCGTCTGGGCTTCGACTTCGCTCAGCCCCGCTGAGGAGGAGATTCCCGAGGCGACGGTGATTGAGTCGACGGAGTTAAGTCCAGCTAACGATGAGGAGGCGGTGACTAATGCTGGGGAAACGTTACAGCGGTTTGAGTACCAAAATCGCGTCTACTTCTGTGGCCTCTATCCCCATGGGGAAACCAAAGAACTTCGCATTCGCAACGATCGCGGCCAAGTCCTGGCGGTGAATCAGGGCAGCCAAACGGGCCTGCTAGGGACTTCACGGGAGAATGCTCGCTACGTCGATGTGCGAGAACGGCGATTTTACGATTTAATTAAAGCAGCCCTGGCTGTTTTAAATGGATCGTCGTCTTGATCCGGTTATCCCAAATTAGCAAAAAGCCCGATGGCGATCGGGCTTAAGAGACCAATACTAAAGTATCCCGCTCTAAAGATCACCGCCCCGGAAGGCCAGGAGAAAGATCACCACCGGTCCCGAAACGAGAATCAAACCGACAAAGGTGAGTTGGAAAATGGGTTCCCAGTTGATTGATGTGAGTGCTGATGTTAACGCTTCCATAAAATCCTCTCAAACAGAAAAAACAGGGTCAATTATAAATCGCGGGAAATGCCGTTTAATATCTTACTGGCTGATGGGCCCTGAATTTTAAGAAACTTTACAAAAGTATAAATCCGCGTCCCGTCAGCCTTGGGGGCGATCGCCCCTGAATGCCTACCCCTATCATCCCTTGGAGTTTCCGCCATGGCAACCTGGCAATGTGTAAAACAATGTGGCGCCTGCTGTTATCTGGCCCCCCAAGAGCGTCCCGACTTAGACGAGTATCTCTCCCCGGAGGAACTCAAGCTCTATCTAAGTCTCGTGGGGGACGATGGCTGGTGTCAGCATTATGACCACGATACCCGAGAATGTGGCATTTATGAGAAACGCCCTGGCTTCTGTCGGGTGGATGCCCAAGAATATGAGCGGCGCTATGATATTGATCCCGATGACCTCGATGAGTTTGCCATTGACTGCTGTCGGGAGCATATCGGGGATATTTACGGCGATCGCAGTTTAGAAATGATCCGCTTCGACCGAGCCGTCGGTAAACCGCGAATTTTGCGCCCCCAAGCAGATAGCTGACATCGCCCAGGTCGCGAACCCTCAAACCCCATGTAAAATAATGTAATGTTCGTTATCACGCCCCATCTGTGAAAGCTCCCACGTCTTCCCAAGTCCAAGACCCCCCAGAGCGTACTCTTTCCTCAACGCGCAAACCCTCCAAATCCATCCTAGGTATTTTCAGCTCGACCTTTATCACCATTTTCTTAGCGGAAATGGGGGATAAAACCCAACTGACCACCCTTCTAATGACCGCCGAGTCTGACGCGCCCTGGGTGGTCTTTTTGGGGGCCGCCTTAGCCCTAATTACCACCAGTTTAATCGGGGTTCTCCTAGGGCGTTGGCTGGCCAATCGAGTCTCGGAAGAAACGATTGAGACCTTTGCCGCTGTCATTCTCCTGTTTATTGCCATTCTCCTCCTTGGAGAAATGGTGAGCCTTTAATGTTTAGGACGATTAACGATGGATTGGGATTTACTCGGATTAACCTTTATCGCCGTATTTCTCTCAGAACTCGGAGATAAAAGCCAAGTGGCGGCGATCGCCCTGAGCGGCAGTTCAAAATCGCCTCAAGCCGTCTTCTTCGGAACCGCTGGCGCATTAGTCTTAGCCAGTTTCCTAGGAGTGCTTGCCGGCGATGCTGTCGCCGAAGTTCTCCCCACCCAAATTCTCAAAGGACTAGCTGCCCTTGGGTTTGCCTTCATTGCCCTGCGACTGCTTTGGAAAGACGACAGCTAGATCGTCCAGACAACGAGAAGCCTGCCCAAGACTGAGGTGGCTACAATGAAGCTATTACGCCCTCAACTGTGGCTAAATTTCCTGGCTCTGCTCCCAGGAACCGTCTTGACGGTATTAACCATTGCCGTTGCCTTTCTGAGATTCTATGATGAACAAGACTTCAGCCTCCTCGGATACGTCCGCCAACCACGAGCCTGGAGTAACCGATTCACCCTGGCAGCCCTCCTGGTGGCAGTGGTTAATTTCGGCGTTGAGTGGAACCGTCGAAATCGAGAAACAGACCGCCTTGCTCAAGCAGAGCAACGAAGAGCTAAGGAAGAGCAACGAAGAGTTGAGGAACGAGAACGAGCGGCTCGCCGCGCTCGAATCGAAGCTCGATGCCGTGCTGCCGAAATCCGTTTCCAATTAGACCCGAGTTTGGCCAATCGTCGGGCGTTAGAGGCCATCTTGGCGGTTTTGGAGGAATACGGCGAGACCCTGTAGGCTTTGGGCGGCATGGTAAACTTCGCCAAAACTGGGGTGGCTACAATGAAGCTATTACGCCCTCAACTGTGGCTAAATTTCCTGGCTCTACTCCCAGGAACCGTCTTGACGGTATTAACCATTGCCGTTGCCTTTCTGAGATTCTATGATGAACAAGACTTCAGCCTCCTCGGATACGTCAGCCAACCACGAGCCTGGAGTAACCGATTCACCTTGGCAGCCTTCCTGGTGGCAGTGGTTAATTTCGGCGTTGAGTGGAACCGTCGAAATCGAGAAACAGACCGCCTTGCTCAAGCAGAGCAACGAAGAGTTGAGGAAAGAGAACGAGCAACTCGCCGCACTCGAATCGAAACTCGATGCCGTGCTGCCGAAATCCGTTTCCAACTAAACCCAAGTTTGGCCAATCGTCGGGTGTTAGAAGCCATGTTGGCGGTTTTGGAAGAATACGGCGAGACCCTGTAGGCTTTGGGCGGCATGGTAAACTTCGCCAAAACTGGGGTGGCTACAATGAAGCTATTACGCCCTCAACTGTGGCTAAATTTCCTGGCTCTACTCCCAGGAACCGTCTTGACGGTGTTGACCATTGCCGTTGCCTTTCTGAGATTCTATGATGAACAAGACTTCAGCTTCCTCGGATACGTCAGCCAACCACGAGCCTGGAGCAACCGATTCACCCTGGCAGCCCTCTTGGTGGCAGTGGTTAATTTCGGCGTTGAGTGGAACCGTCGAAATCGAGAAACAGACCGCCTTGCTCAAGCAGAGCAACGAAGAGCTGAGGAAGAGCAACGAAGAGTTGAGAAAGAGCAACGAAGAGTTGAGAAAGAGCAACGAAGACGCGAGGACGCAGCACGAGCAGAGAATGAGCGAGCTGAGGAACGAGAACGAGCGGCTCGCCGCGCTCGAATCGAAGCTCGATGCCGTGCTGCCGAAATCCGTTTCCAACTAAACCCAAGTTTGGCCAATCGTCGGGCCTTAGAGGCCATCTTGGCAGTTTTGCTCGAATATGGCGAAACCCTGTAAAGCTTCGGGTGATGGTAGGATTTGCCAAAACTGGGGTTGCTACAATGAAGCTATTACGCCCTCAACTGTGGCTAAATTTCCTGGCGCTACTCCCAGGAACCGTCTTGACGGTGTTGACCATTGCCGTTGCCTTTCTGAGATTCTATGATGAACAAGACTTCAGCCTCCTCGGATACGTCAGCCAACCACGAGCCTGGAGTAACCGATTCACCTTGGCAGCCCTCTTGGTGGCAGTGGTTAATTTCGGCGTTGAGTGGAACCGTCGAAATCGAGAAACAGACCGCCTTGCTCAAGCAGAGCAACGAAAAGCTGAGGAAGAGCAACGAAGAGCTAAGGAAGACCGACGAAGAGCTAAGGAAGACCGACGAAGAGCTAAGGAAGACCGACGAAGAACTGAGGAAGCAGCACGAGCAGCGGATGAGCGAACAGCTCAAGATCGACGAAGAACTGAGGAAGCAGCACGAGCAGAGAATGAGCGAGCTGAGGAACGAGAACGAGCGGCTCGCCGCGCTCGAATCGAAGCTCGATGCCGTGCTGCCGAAATCCGTTTCCAACTAAACCCAAGTTTGGCCAATCGTCGGGTGTTAGAAGCCATGTTGGCGGTTTTGGAGGAATACGGCGAGACCCTGTAGGCTTTGGGCGGCATGGTAAACTTCGCCAAAACTGGGGTGGCTACAATGAAGCTATTACGCCCTCAACTGTGGCTAAATTTCTTATCCCTACTCCCAGGAACCGTCTTGACGGTGTTGACCATTGCCGTTGCCTTTCTGAGATTCTATGATGAACAAGACTTCAGCCTCCTCGGATACGTCAGCCAACCACGAGCCTGGAGTAACCGATTCACCTTGGCAGCCCTCTTGGTGGCAGTGGTTAATTTCGGCGTTGAGTGGAACCGTCGAAATCGAGAAACAGACCGCCTTGCTCAAGCAGAGCAACGAAGAGCTGAGGAAGAGCAACGAAGAGCTGAGGAAGAGCAACGAAGACGCGAGGACGCAGCACGAGCAAAGACTGAACGAGCTGAGAAACGAGAACGAGCGGCTCGCCGCGCTCGAATCGAAGCTCGATTCCGTGCTGCCGAAATCCGTTTCCAATTAGACCCGAGTTTGGCCAATCGTCGGGCCTTAGAGGCCATCTTGGCGGTTTTGCTCGAATATGGTGAGACGTTGTAGACCTTAGGGTTGTTGTTTCATCGGTTGATTCACCTTCATGACCATCACTGTAGATGTAACCCAAGGATGCGATCGCCTCGATCGCATCCTTTCCCAAAATCTTAAAGACCTCTCACGATCGCGCATCCAGCACCTGATCGAACAGAACTGTGTCTCGGTTAACGGAGAACCCTGTCTCTCCAAAAAGCTGAAAGTCCAGGTGGGCGATCGCCTCACCATTGATATTCCCCCAGCTGAACCCTTAAATATCCAACCCTTGGAGATGCCGTTGGATATCCTCTACGAAGATGACCATCTCCTAATTGTCAATAAACCGGCGGGACTGGTGGTGCATCCTGCCCCGGGCCATTACAATGACACCCTCGTTAACGCCCTACTCGCCCATTGCGGCGATCGCCTCTCGGGGATTGGTGGCGTTCAGCGTCCCGGCATTGTCCACCGCCTCGATAAAGACACCACCGGGGCGATCGTCATTGCCAAGAGCGATCGCGCCCATCAGCATTTACAAGCTCAAATCCAAGCCAAAACCGCCCGTCGCGAGTATCTCGGCCTGGTCTATGGTTCCCCCAGTCAGCCCTCAGGAACCATCAACCGTCCCATTGCCCGTCACCCCGTCGATCGCAAAAAGATGGCGATCGTCCCGGAAGACCAAGGTGGCCGCATTGCCGTAACCCACTGGAACGTCCAGGAAGCCCTAGGAAACTACAGCTTAATCCATTTTCGTCTCGAAACCGGTCGCACCCACCAAATTCGCGTCCACAGCGCCTCCATCGGGCATCCAATTATCGGAGACCCCCTCTACGGTTCCGGTCGTTCTCTAGGGGTCAACCTACCCGGCCAAGCCCTCCATGCCTGGAAACTGACCCTAGAGCATCCCCAATCCGGAGACACCATTGAGGCGATCGCCCCCCTTCCCCCCCACCTCAAAACGCTCCTCCAAGTCCTCAAACGCCGCCACTAAAGCCCCTATTGCCTAGGGCGACCACAAGGGTACGCCCCTACGTTATTTCTGTTGCCCAAAAAAACAGCGACTGACAACCACTCATCCAAGAGCAATCATCAGTCGCTGTTATTCCAGTCAGACTATTACCGTCAAACCAGCTTAGCGACGGGGAACCGCAGCCAAGTAGTTCAAGTTTTGCAGAGACGGACGAGGTGCCGACGGCTGGCCAGAAGACACAGCCCGCGCCATGCCGAGGAACCGCTCGGGATTGCCCTCGGTGGGTTGCTTCTCTTGAGGACGGAAGCGACGCACAGCATTCTGCCAAACAATCTGGGGGAAGCCCAGTTGATTACGGTGGTACGCACCATAACGGGGAGTTTTTAGATTAAAGGGCGTTTCACCCATAGCCCGCTGAGGCAGATTGCGACGGCGTTGGAACGGAACAATCGTATCGCCGAAGTTGTCCAGGTATTCGTCGCTGTTGAGGAGTTCATCCACAAAGCCTTCAACACCTTTGTTGGCGATCACGATCGACCAAGCGATTTTCTCACGCTCGCTGTAGACGTCCCGTCCGAGAACCCGTTGCACACAGAGTTCAGCAAAACGGTAGTTGCTGTTGGTCTCAAAGTTGCGACGGCGGAACGGATCCGACAGCAGCAAACCGCGAATGAACTGACGCATGGTGATGCGCTCATCCTTGAGTTGAGACTCTAAGAATGTCTGACGGTTGCTTTTGAGGATTTGGTGTTCGCTATAAATCTGACGGTACGCCGCCCAGATGAACTCGTCGATGTCCGACCCCTTGGGCAGGTTTTCCGTATCGAACACATAGGGTTCTTCGTCGCCAGGAACTACGTATCCCGCGACACGCACATTCTGGCTTTTCGGCGTGTAACTGAGTAAGGGAAGTGCCACGTTAATATCTCCGTAAGCTTAAAGGGTTTGCTATTTGTGGACTAGTCAACCTTTAGATTAGGGGATTGGCTTCAACCCAGTCCCATTTTTATGAACGTCAGCAACAATTTTTAACACTCAACGTAAAGAAAATTTACGATTTGCCCCTTGGGGTTGTCAGGCGATCGCCTTTACCCATCATGGCTAGCCCTACCAACCCAACAGAGAATAAAAGCTCTGACTCGCCTCCTCTCCCGCCTCAGGAATCCCACTCATCTCAGGCTCAGAGGTATCCACACGACTCTCAGTGCAGAACGTTGCCGTATTGAAGCCACCAAACCGTTTGACCGTACTGGTTCGCATCCGTACCCCAGGACTAGGAAACCAAAACCGCTCCACAGAACTCATGGTTTCATACTCTGTAATTAAACTCATTCCTCCGTCATCATCCAGCTCATAACGCCCAGCTACCGGGACTTTTTCCGCATAGCCTCGTTCCCGTAACATCTTGCCCTGACGGGGATTATCAGCATCGGGGACAATAGCAAACACCGTTGAGCCGGCATGATTTTCATCATTGTCACGATCCCATTGCATCGAGCCATTCCAGCGCACGAACGCGCCCCCCGAAGCCGTTTTCGGGTCAATCTCGTACATTTGGCAAATCTCCACCACCCGAGGATCATCTGGGGGGAGGGTTTCCACAAAAATCTCCGATCCGCCCAACTCAGAACGGCGGAAGGGCAGATGATGGGTAGTTCTCTGAGAATGCCAAGTTCCAGCACTCTGCTCAAAGAACTCCATCGCGTCAGCGGGAATCACGGGGCTGGTTTCGGTCATGGGGGGTTGCCTCATAGTGGGGGACTCTCTACGTGATTGTACAATTGCCACAATTGCTTTCAATGTTTAATGATCAGGGGGTCGTCCGGCAAGAGGGAAACCCCGGCCTTAGCCAAAATTGACAGGTCTCAACTATCCTTTAATAATCATCAAGTGTTAACTAAAGTCAATCCTATGACCTCCACCTCCACCCATAAACCTGCCTGGGCCGGCGAAGACTGGCTCTCGCGCCTCGTCAACCAACTCATCGCCACCCCTGTGCTGTACCGACTCATGAAACAGCAAGCGCGACGGGTGTTGATTAAAACCGCTGAAAAGAATGGCGTCCCCTGGCGCGATCGCGTCGCCGAACTCGATACTAAGGAACTTCGAGAGAGTTTAGCCAGTATTACCAACCCTAACCTCACCTATCCTGACTATTACCAAGTTCCCTTCCACGCCTATGATGCCGGCAATCTATGCTGGTTGGCGGCCCTAGAAGCCGAACCTGCTACACAATCCATGGCCCTGCGGGTTTGGAAAGGAGAATCGCTCACCTCCGAGGCCGCTCAACAGCGACTGCGGCACTCCTTCTTAGAGGCGATCGCCCCTCATCTGCCCCAAACCATTCAAAATGTCCTCGATGTGGGCTGTTCCATCGGCATTTCCACAGAATTTCTCCATCAATACCTACAAACTCGTCAATCCCAGCCCATTGAAACCATTGGCCTAGACTTATCCCCCCATATGCTAGCCGTCGCCCAACAGCGAGATCCAAGCCAGCAGATTAGCCAATGGGTGCATGGTAATGCCGAAGCCACGGACTTTCCCGACAACCATTTTGATGTCATCAGCCTCCAGTTTGTCCTGCACGAACTCCCCCGCCACGCCACCACCGCCATTTTCCGAGAAATGCGACGGATCTTGCGCCCCGGTGGACTCCTGGCGATCGTTGACAACAACCCCAAATCCGAGGTGATCCAAAATCTGCCACCGGCCCTATTCGTTCTTATGAAAAGTACCGAGCCGTGGAGTGATGATTACTACACCTTTAACGTCGAAGACGCCTTAAACCAAGCTGGTTTGCAGCATATCGAGACAATTCCCACCGATCCTCGTCACCGAACCCTCATCGCCCGGCAAGTCGATTGACGGGATACCTCAACAGCGTCTATGATAAAAGGCTGCAACGTAACGAGGCAGCTATGAAGGGTCAACAAATCATTCAGGCGATCGAATCTGAGTATCTCAAATCCGATCTGCCCAAACTCTATGTCGGGGACACCGTCCGCGTCGGTGTCGTCATCCAAGAAGGGGGGAAAGAGCGGGTTCAACCCTACGAAGGAACCATTATTGCCATGCGTAATGGTGGCATTAACGAAACTGTTACCGTTCGCCGCGTCTTCCAAGGCGTTGGAGTTGAGCGGGTGTTCCTTCTCCATTCCCCTAGAATCAGTTACATAAATGTCGTGCGTCGGGGTAAAGCCCGCCGTGCCAAACTGTACTACCTGCGCGATCGCGTGGGTAAAGCCACTCGCCTCAAACAGCGTTTTGACCGGCCCATCGCCAAAGCTGGCAAGTAACCCAAGTCTGGTTCAGTCCTGGGGACGAGGGGTAACATTCAAAAAAAATCCCCAAATCGTTCCCAAGCGCACACCACTCGTGATATACTCAGTAAGAAGAGGTTCAACGTCTGAACCAGACGAGATGCGCTCTTAGTTCAGTTGGTAGAACGCAGGTCTCCAAAACCTGATGTCGGGGGTTCGAGTCCTCCAGGGCGCGTTGAACCCTTTCAACTTCTTGAAAAGACGCTTAACCCGAAAGCTTGACGACAACATTCCTCTCAGCAGGAATGGTTCAGCTTTCGGGTGAGCGTTGTCTGATGTAAGGCGTGGATCGACCCAGAGCCTCAGCATTTCCTGACTACAAACCAACTCGAAGCACACAGTCGGCTAAGTTCAGCCCAGACTGGAGTCCGTCCCCAAGAGGTTAACCGTTGTGGCGAAGAAAAAAGAAGCCAATCTGCAACAGACGAGTTCAAAGTTCGATCCGATCAAGTTCCTTCAAGAAGCCAAAGAGGAACTCTCTAAGGTCGTCTGGCCCTCAAGACAGCAAGTCATTAGCGAGTCCATCGCCGTCTTGTTAATGGTTGTTCTTCTTGCGAGTGCCATCTACTTAGTCGATAACCTGTTCGGTTGGGCTGCACAACAAATATTCTGATGACATTTTCATCGAACCAATCCTACGAATCCGACGCTCCCTGGGACGATAACGACTCAGACGAGCAGCAAGATACTCCCCAAGAGTCTCAACTGCCCCGCGCCCGTTGGTATGCGGTGCAGGTCGCTTCTGGCTGCGAAAAGCGCGTCAAAGCCAACATCGACCAGCGAAAAGAAACCTTAGACGTTGCCGATCGCATCCTACAGATTGCGATTCCACAAACCCCCGCCGTCAAAGTGCGTAAAGACGGGGCCAGACAGAGCATTGAAGAAAAAGTCTTTCCTGGCTACGTTCTTATCCAAATGCGTATGGATGACGAAGTCTGGCAGGTTGTCAAAAACACCCCCAATGTGATTAACTTTGTCGGGGCAGAGCAGAAGCGGCGCTATGGACGCGGACGGGGTCACGTCAAACCCATGCCCCTGAGTCCCTCAGAAGTCGAGCGTATCTTCAAACAAACCGGAGAACAAGAACCGGTTGTCAAAATTGACATGGATACCGGGGACAAAATCGTCGTCTTATCTGGGCCCTTTAAAGACTTCGAAGGTGAAGTCATTGAAGTTAGCCCCGAACGCAGCAAACTCAAAGCCTTGCTGTCTATCTTTGGGCGCGATACCCCTGTAGAATTAGAGTTCAACCAAGTCGAAAAACAGAGTTAACGTTAATCATCAATGGCTAAAAAAGTAGTTGCGCTCATCAAGCTCGCCATTCCGGCGGCTAAAGCCAATCCTGCGCCTCCCATTGGTCCAGCATTGGGTCAGCATGGCGTCAATATCATGCAGTTCTGCAAAGAATATAACGCCAAAACCTCCGAACAAGCTGGAACCATCGTTCCCGTTGAGATCTCCGTTTACGAAGATCGCAGTTTCACCTTTATCCTTAAAACCCCTCCAGCCTCCGTCCTCATCAAAAAGGCCGCTGGAATCGAAAAAGGGTCCGGTGAACCCAACCGCAGCCAAGTTGGCAGCATTGGACGGGATCAGCTGCGTGAAATCGCTGAAACCAAAATGCCCGACCTCAACGCCAACGACATCGAGGCGGCCATGAAAATTATCGAAGGAACGGCACGTAACATGGGTGTTAAAATTGAAGGCTAACGCGCCTCAGTCAAACAACACCTCGATCATCCCAGCATCCAAACCATTCCACCAAGAACCCATTTGAATGGGGGAGAAGTGTGTCACTTCGCTAACCACCCCACCGACTATCATGACCAGAAAACTCTCACGTCGATTGCGGGAACTCCATCAAAAAGTTGAAGAGCGTCCCTACGAACCCACCGAAGCCCTCAAACTCCTCAAAGAGACGGCAACGGCCAAGTTCCCTGAATCCGCAGAAGCTCATATTCGTCTGGGAATTGACCCCAAATATAGCGACCAGCAACTGCGGACCACAGTCGCTCTCCCCAAAGGAACCGGGCAAACCATCCGCGTTGCCGTCATTGCTCGCGGTGAGAAAGTGCAAGAAGCCGCTAACGCTGGGGCTGATGTCTATGGTTCTGAAGAACTCATCCAAGAAATTCAACAGGGTCGTCTCGACTTTGACCTTTTGATTGCCACCCCTGATATGATGCCCCAGGTGGCAAAACTCGGTCGCGTTCTCGGTCCAAAAGGCCTGATGCCCTCGCCCAAAGGGGGAAGCGTCACCACCGACTTAGAACAGGCCATTTCTGAGTTCAAAGCTGGTAAACTAGAGTTTCGTGCTGATCGCACCGGTATCGTCCACGTGATGTTCGGCAAAGTAGACTTTTCGGTTGAAGACCTGTTAATCAACCTCAAGGCGCTTCAAGACTGTATTGAGCGCAACCGTCCCTCCGGAGCCAAAGGACGCTACTGGCGTAGCATCTACGTCTCCTCGACCATGGGACCCTCCGTAGAAGTGGATGTCAACGCTCTACGGGACTTAAAAATGGCGGACTTGATGGCTTAAGACCAACTCTGACATCCGTCATGGCACTGGGGAGCGTTTTCTCCCCGGCTGAATCCAAAAACAACAACCCAGTAAACCAGATACGAAACAGATTGGCTTAACTGAATAGGCTCTCAACCCGAGACAGCAGGGGCGTTCAGCGCGTAATGTCCTGCCGAGGTGAGGAGTTTGGAGGCCGCCGAGTGCGTCCCCCAACACTTCCCTCGGCGTCTCGACCGGGGGCTTTTTGTGGAGGGAGGGAGGGGGGTCAGTTGAGCCAATTGCATCCAACCCAAAAACGACCCAAGTTTACGGGTGACAGTTTGGGAAGTTCTCAAGGGGGTTTCTCAACTGAGTGAATGCCCAGCAAATAAGGAGGTGAGTCCGATTGGGCAGAACATTAGAAAACAAAAAAGCGATCGTCGCTGAACTCAAAGAAACACTGAGCGAATCTCAGCTTGCTGTAGTCATTGACTTCAAAGGGCTATCCGTCGCCCAGATGACTGACTTACGCGGACGACTCCGGGAAACCGACGCCGTCTGTAAGGTGACCAAAAACACCCTCATGCGCATTGCCGTAGAAGGGGATGAAAACTGGGAACCGATGACCGAATTCCTCGAAGGATCTTCGGCGTTTTTATTCGCTAAAGATGACTTTGGGACTGCCATTAAAGCCTACCAAGCCTTTCAGAAAGACACCAAAAAAACCGAACTCCGGGGTGGTGTTCTAGAAGGGCAAAAACTTAGTGCTGATGATGTCAAAGCCCTAACCGAACTGCCGACCAAGGAAGAGCTTATTGCGCGCATCGCCGCCGCGATCAACTCGATCCCGACCAAACTGGCAGTGGGCACCAACGCTGTACCGAAAAAACTGGCTGTGGGTATCAAAGAGGTTCCCGCTTCTTTGGTTCGCGCTGTCAAAGCCGTGTCCGAAAAAGAACAATAAATCACCACGGGTTTTGTGGTCTTTATTGGCAATTCACGAACGTCCAACAACTTACTTATCCCAACGGAGTGTTATTCAATGTCTGAACAAACCGATCAAATTCTCGAACAGCTCAAATCCCTGTCTCTGTTAGAGGCCTCTGAACTCGTCAAACAAATCGAAGAAGCCTTCGGTGTTGACGCATCTGCTTCCGCTGGTGGCGGCATGATGATGATGGCCCCCGGCATGATGGGTGGCGGTGCAGCTGCGGCTGAGGAAGAAGAAGAGAAAACCGAATTCGACGTGATTCTCGAAGAAGTTCCCGCCGACAAGAAAATCGCCGTCCTCAAAGTTGTGCGCGGCCTGACCGGACTTGGCCTGAAAGAAGCCAAAGAAATGGTCGAAAGCACCCCTAAAGCCATCAAAGAAGCGGTGGCTAAGGATGCGGCTGAAGACGCTAAGAAACAAATCGAAGAAGCGGGCGGAAAAGTCTCCGTTAAATAATCGCTTATTCCATCAATTCGTTTCATTGAAAAGCGGGATGTTGTCTAAAACACAACTTCCCGCTTTCTTGTACCTGGGTTTTCTTTCCGGCTCTGCTGACTCTCCTTTCTCGTTCCTTGGCTCTGCCAATTGCCAAGGAATGCTCCCCTAGAGGCTCTGCCTCGCGCTTTCAGGCGGGGGGGTCCCGTGTCATGGCGTACGGCCCATAACACGAGGGGTAGAGATAGGGGTGTCTAGGAGGCGGCCCGTGCGGTGGGACGGGTGCGACGACGGCGGTTGCGGTTGCGTTTTTCCGCATCTAAGGTAGTTTTGGGCGCTTCTGAGGCCGTCTCCGTCGAGGTGTCGCTCGCTTTCTCAGCTTGGGGAGTCGGCTTCGGAGTGGACTTCGTCGGTTTCCGGCTGCCTGAACGACCATTACCATTACTCGGATGACTCGTGACAAAACTATCACTGGTTTGCGTCTCCGGCTGATAATTGGCATCAGCGGGGGGCTGGAACATGAAGACTAACAGGGGATCACAACGCAACTCACGGCGAATGGTGCGACGTAACTCCCGTTCTAAGCGGGATTTCAAACCTGACCAATCGACAGAAACGCTGCCGTTGTCTGAGTTGTTGTAATGATCCCAACGATCTTCGAGGATAGCCTGCAAGCTTTCTACGACTTTTGCCTGTAAGCATTCATCCTCAACCCCTGTGGCCACACCGCGAATATAAACCTCGGGTTGCGAGACTAACTTACCGTCCCAACCCACAGCCACCGCCGTGGTGACAACTCCATCTTCTGCCAACTGCTGACGTTCTTTAAGAACTTTATCTTGGACGGTTCCAGAGTGGGAGGAGTCCACCAGCTCGATACCAGCTTGGACGTTACCCCCTAGGGAGATGCTGTCAGGACGCAGTTCCACGACATGGCCGTTATCGATAATCAGCATATTTTCAGCCGGCACTCCCATCATCTGAGCCGTTTGCGAATGTTTAATTAACATCCGGTGCTCTCCATGGACAGGAACGAAGAATTTGGGCCGGGTTAGGGCTAACATCAACTTGTGGTCTTCTTGGCAACCATGACCCGAAACATGAATGCCCTGATGGCGACCATAAATCACGTTGGCCCCCTGCATCATCAGGCGGTCAATGGTATTGACCACGGAAATGGTATTGCCGGGGATGGGATTGGCGGAAAAGACGATGGTGTCTCCGGGTTTCACCTGAATTTGACGATGCTCACGACGCGAGATGCGGCTCAAGGCTGCCATGGGTTCTCCCTGGGAGCCAGTGGTGAGAATCAGAACCTTATTGTCGGCGAGGTTGCGGATTTCTTGGATGGACTTAAAGAGACTCTCATCACATTTGACGTAGCCTAGGTTACGAGCATGGGAGATGACGTTGAGCATCGATCGCCCCACCACGGCGACAGAACGCCCATGTTTCTGGGCCAAGTCCAAAATCATATTGACCCGATGCACGGACGAGGCAAAGGTAGTCACCATTAACCGCCCTTCCGCTTGGGAAAAGACGCGGTCAAGATTGGGATAGACCGATCGCTCTGAGGGGCAAAGTCCGGGGGTTTCGGCGTTGGTGGAGTCACTAAACAGGCAAAGAACCCCTTTCTCGCCATATTCGGCTAGCCGTTGCACATCGAAGTTTTCACCATCGACGGGGGTATGGTCAAACTTAAAGTCACCGGTAAAGACCACGACACCGACGGGGGTGGTCACCGCGAGGGTGAAGCTATCCGCCATCGAGTGGGTGTTGCGGATAAACTCAAACGAGAAATGCTCCCCGAGGGTGATGGTGTCCCGAGGTTGCACGGTGCGCAGTTCGGTTTTGTTGCGTATACCGGCTTCATCGAGTTTGCCTCCCAAGAGTGCTAGGGCCAGGCGGGGACCATAAATCACGGGGATGTCAAACTGTTTCAGGTGATAGGGAATGCCGCCAATGTGGTCTTCATGGCCGTGCGTGACCACCATTCCTTTGATTTTATGGGCATTCTCCTTCAGATAGGCAATGTCAGGCAGGACAATATTGACCCCGTGCATGGCATCGGTGGGAAAGGCTAAGCCACTATCGACAAGGATGATTTCGTCTTCATACTCGAAGACACAGGTGTTCTTACCAATTTCATGCAAGCCACCCAAGGGAATGACTTTTAAGGGAGAGGATTGATCGCCTCCATTTTTAGATGGAGCCGATTGGCTGTTGCGAGAACGGATTTGTTTAGAAGGCATGGGTTTACTCATGGTGTAACAACTAGGTTTTGACGGTAAATCAATGTAACGGTTATCCAACTGTGCCTAGGGCAAGGGTTGCTGTCGCCTAGACGGTTGAGTGTGAGGATAAAACTGAGGGAAATCTGTAATCGGGCGGGGACTGAACCACAGGTGAGGGAATTGACACAGACCCTACATGGCAATCACCTGGGCGGGAACTCGTCCGATTGATCGCAGGGACTTGGCAGGGAGATGCGAGGGGCTAATGTAAAAGATTGAGTTGTTTGAGAACAGTTTGAATCGACTGAACCACAGACTCCGGTGCGTCGCAGAGGGGCGATCGCGTCCCCCCAACCTGCCAACCTAACTGCTTCAGGGCCGATTTGAGTGGGATAGGATTGGTGGTCAAAAACAGGGCCTTAAACAAAGGCATCAACTGCAAATGAATGGCAGTGGCGTCGGCGTTCCGTCCCGCTTCAAAGGCTTGAATCATCTCTTGCAGGCGATCGCCCACCAAATGACTGGCTACACTCACCACCCCTTTGCCCCCAACGGACAACAGAGGCAAGGTTAAGGAATCATCCCCAGAATAGATTGCAAAGTCCGGATTCGTGAGACGGCGAATTTCGCTGGCTCGCTCCAGGCTGCCACTGGCTTCCTTGATGGCCACCACATTCGGCAGTTCCGCCAAGCGGGCCACCGTTTCCGCTTCCAAGTTAACCCCCGTGCGTCCGGGGATGTTGTACAGCATCAGCGGAAACTCAGGACAGGCCTCAGCAATGGCACGGAAGTGGCCATAGAGTCCTGCTTGAGGGGGCTTATTGTAATAGGGAACCACCTGTAAGGAGGCATCTAAGCCCAGAGCAGAAGCTTTTTGGGTGGCTTGGATGGCCTCATGGGTTGAGTTCGACCCCGTCCCTGCCATTACTTTAGCACCGCTGTTGCGGACCGCCGTTTGAACGACCTGGAAGAGTTCATATTCTTCATCCCAGGTGAGGGTGGGGGACTCTCCCGTGGTTCCACAGACTAGGAGGGTATCTGTGCCTTGGCTCACCAAGTGAACCGCTAACTTTTCTACTAACTCATAGTTGACCGCGCCATCCGGGTGAAATGGCACAATCATGGCTGTGACAACTCGTCCAAAATCGATCACGCAACCCCCCTCACTGCTGTACGCGGCTAGACGACAACGAGGCAGAGGAGGAATCACCCGCCTCACGGCTCAGTAACTCGGCAATCTGCACAGCGTTAAGGGCAGCCCCTTTACGGATTTGGTCTCCACTCAGCCACAGTTCCAAGCCACAGGGATGAGAGAGATCCTGACGGATACGGCCCACCAGCACGTCATCCTGGCCCGAGGCATCCATGGGCATGGGGAAGTAGTTACTCTGCCAGTTTTCCCGCAGTACCACCCCAGGGGCGCTATTTAAAATCTCACAGGCCCGCTCCCGAGAGAAGGGCTGGTCAAACTCTAGGTTAATCGCCTCGGAATGGGCCCGCAGTACGGGAACCCGTACGCAAGTTGCCGTAATGGCCAGTTCCGGCTCGTTAAAAATCTTACGAGTCTCGTTGACCATTTTCATCTCCTCTTGGCAATAGCCCCCTTCGGAAATGGGAGAATTATGGGGGAAGAGGTTAAAGGCCAAGGGATAGGGCAACACCGAGGGGGTGGGTTCTTCGCCGTTGAGAATGGCTTGAGCTTGGGTTTTCAGCTCCTCCATGGCCCGGGCCCCGGCTCCACTGGCGGACTGATAGGTTGACACCACAATGCGGCGAATGGGCTGCACCTGATGCAAGGGGTAAATGGCAACCGCCATCAGGATAGTGGTGCAGTTGGGGTTGGCGATGATGCCCTGATGTTGGAGAGCCGCCTCTGGGTTGACTTCCGGAACCACAAGCGGCACTTGGGAGTCCATGCGGTAGGCACTGGAGTTGTCGATCGCCACAGCACCGGCGTCCACGGCTTGGGGAAGCCATTGCTTGGAGGTGGAGCCTCCAGCGGAGGCTAACACCAAATCAACATCCTTAAAGCAGCCATCAGCGACCGCTTCCACGGTCAGAGACTCACCGTGAAAGGAAACTGTTTTCCCCGCTGAGCGGGGAGAGGCCAGCAGCTTAAGCTGGGATAGGGGAAAGTTGCGGCGCTCTAGCAATTCAATTAACTCAGTACCCACTGCGCCAGTGGCACCGAGAATAGCAACTCGATAAGACTTGGGCAAGTTTCAGATCCTCCTCGTTCTTCAATCGCGTCTTAGCTGGGTTCCGTGTTGATTCCGTAACGGTTCGTATGACGGTTTGTATAAAGGGCGCGTCGGGACTCAGCCGCTCAGTTGGCCCATTAGGGGCTTGCAAAGTGAGTCCATCAGCAAATAGGTTTTGAATATACACAGATGATCGCCTCATCGACAGCCACGATAGCAGAGTTAGCTATTAAGCGCAATGGGGCGTCGTCCTGCCCCCAGGCGGGGCGTCCCTTGGCAGTCGTTGCGGCCGTACTGACAGCCGTGACCTGGATCTAGCATAACGCAGATTCTGGGTTGGGTCCGATCAGCCATCGATGTTCAGAACAGCGGTTCAGTATTAGGCTAGACTAGATTGGATTGCCTCGCTTGTTGTTAAGGACAACGTAACCGCCGCAGCGATCCGCACCGTTGCTAAGCATCCGGGAGCGGTCGTTCGTTGCGATCGCGAAGACAGATCGTGCAGAAGCGTTTTAACGTCGTTCTCGGACCTGGGGCGATCGCCCGTGTGATGGACGGTCATCTCATATCAACAGGCAGCAAACTCTACTCACATTACCACTAGAATCAAACAGTCAAGCAAGGCATGAAAGTAACCCAGGAAAAGCTTCCCGCATCCCAAATTAATCTGGAAATTGAAATTCCTTCGGAGATTTCCCAGAAAACCTACGATCGCACGTTGCAAAAGTTCACACAAGCGGCGAACATTCCGGGATTCCGCAAAGGTAAAGTTCCCAAACCGATTCTCGTCAAGCGTCTCGGCAGTGAGCGCATCAAAGCTGCCGCCCTCGAAGAAAGCATCGAAGATAGCCTCAAGCAGGCCATTGACCAAGAAAACCTGGATGTTCTTGGCAACTACACCCTGCGAACTCCCATCGAAGAGTTACTCCAACAGTTCACCCCGGGTCATCCTCTAACCTTCTCCATTGCCGTTGACGTTCCCCCTGAAGGCAACGTCAGCGATTACGAAGGACTCGAGATCACCGCCGAGGAAGTGGTCTACGACCCCGCACAAGTGGATGCCTTCTTTGAAGAACAACGCCTCGAACAGGCCAACTTAATTCCCGTCGAAGAGCGCGCCGCTCAACTCGGGGATGTTCTCACCGTTGACTATGAAGGAAAACTCCTTCCCGAAGATGGCGAAGGAGAACCCGAACCCTTCCCCGGTGGCAGTGCTGAAGACACCCAAGTTGAACTCAACGAAGGACGCTTCATTGAAGGATTCGTCGAAAACATTGTCGGCATGAACACCGATGAAACCAAATCCTTCGAGGTCAAATTCCCCGAGGACTATCCCAACGAAGAACTCGCCGGCCAAGGGGCCATCTTCACCGTCACCGTCAAAGACATCAAAACGCGGGAACTGCCCGAACTCGATGATGACTTTGCTCAAACCATCAGTGACTTCGACACGATGGCAGAACTGCGCGAGTCCATCGAAAACCGCTTCAAAGAAGAAGCCGAACAGAAAACCAAGAGCAACATCGACGCCGCGCTGCTGAAGAGGGTGGAAACCTGTATTGAGGTGGAATTTCCCGAAACCCTCATTAAACAGGAAGTGGATTACATGCTGACCCAGACGGCGATGCAGTTGCAACAGTACGGCATGGACATCCGCAGTCTCTATAATGAAGAGAACATGGCCCAGATGCGAGAACGCTCTCGTCCTGAGGCGATCGCCCAACTCAAACAAGACCTAGCCCTGGAAAAAATTGCCGAACTCCAGGATATCGCTCCGAGTGAGGCGGAGAAAGAAGAGCGGGCCGCCGAGATTCGTGAGCAACTGAGCGATCGCGAGATCGACGAGGAACGCTTGCAGGGATTTGTCGAAAAAGATCTCCTTTCTAAGAAAGCCCTCGACTGGCTGCGAGAACGCGCTAAGATCGAGTTAGTTCCCGAAGGCAGTTTATCCACCGAGGATGAGGCTGCTGAGGAAACAGCGGACCATGACACCGATGAATCCCAAGACTCCTAACCCGTCTCACGGTTTACCCACTGCGAGCTGAACGTCTAAATCTATGTTGAGATCCCAAGCCTACGGACGCGACTTGATGAACCTGTCCCACCCCCAAATCTATTCCAGCGCCCAGGGAACAATCCCCATGGTGGTAGAACAGTCCGGGATGGGCGATCGCGCCTTTGATATCTACTCCCGTCTGTTGCGAGAACGGATTATTTTCCTCGGAACCCCCGTCGATGATGCCGTGGCCGACTCCATCGTCGCCCAACTGCTCTATCTCGACGCCGATGATCCCGAAAAAGACATCCAACTCTATATCAACTCCCCAGGCGGCTCCGTCACAGCGGGAATGGCCATCTATGACACCATGCAACAGGTTCGCCCTGATGTGGTGACCATCTGTTTTGGCTTGGCCGCCAGTATGGGAGCGTTTCTGCTCGCATCGGGGGCCGCCGGCAAACGAATGTCCTTGCTCAACTCCCGGATTATGATCCACCAACCCCTCGGGGGGGCCCAAGGGCAAGCGGTGGATATCGAGATTCAGGCGAAGGAAATTCTCTATCATAAGAGTACCCTTAACCGCCTACTGGCCCAACATACCGGCAAACCCATTGAGCGCATCGAAGCGGATACGGAACGGGACTTCTTCATGTCCGCAGAAGAAGCTCGGGAGTACGGGTTAGTTGATACGGTTATCACTCAAGCCCCCGTTGCTCTAGCTGCATCCAACTAAGGTGATGTTGGAGGGTGTGCTGGGATCACACTCTCCAACACCGGTTAAGTCTCGGCTCGACATCTACTGGGGGAGTCCTCACATGGGTGTCCGGTCATGGCTTCTCTGTCATGATTATGGTTGTTGAATTGTCCCTAATCCATGCTGGCTGAATTTCCGCACGAGAAAGGTTATGCCGAATAAGTACGACTCTCACCTAAAATGCTCCTTCTGCGGCAAGTCTCAGGAGCAAGTGCGCAAGCTCATTGCCGGTCCCGGCGTGTATATTTGCGACGAATGCGTAGACTTGTGCAACGAAATCCTCGATGAAGAGTTGTACGATTCGGGTGCCGCCGCCCCCCCGAGCGCACAACGAGCTGAATCTCCTGAACGTCGTCGCCCGCGTTCGACGAAGCTTTCTTTAGGACAGATTCCTAAACCCATTGAGATTAAACACTATCTCGATGATCATGTCATCGGACAAGAGGCGGCCAAGAAAGTCTTGTCGGTCGCTGTCTATAACCATTACAAACGCCTCAGCGCCAATCAAAACAAAGCGGAAGGGGATGATGTAGAACTACAAAAATCTAACATCCTGCTGATTGGTCCGACGGGTAGTGGTAAAACCCTCTTGGCTCAAACCTTGGCCAATATCCTAGAGGTTCCCTTTGCCGTTGCCGATGCCACGACCCTCACCGAAGCGGGGTATGTGGGGGAAGATGTGGAAAATATCTTGCTCCGCTTGCTGCAAGTGGCGGATCTCGATGTGGAAGAGGCTCAACGGGGCATTATCTACATTGATGAACTCGACAAGGTGGCTCGTAAGAGTGAGAATCCTTCGATTACACGGGATGTCTCTGGAGAAGGGGTGCAACAGGCACTTCTGAAAATGCTGGAGGGAACCATCGCGAACGTACCGCCTCAGGGAGGTCGTAAGCATCCCTACCAAGACTGTATTCAAATTGATACCCGCAATATTCTCTTTATCTGTGGCGGGGCCTTTGTGGGTCTCGATAAGCTGGTAGAACAGCGTATGGGCAAGAAGAGTATTGGCTTTGTCCAGCCTGGAGACAGTAAACCTCGGGACAAACGTACGGTGGATGTTCTCAGTAACCTCGAACCGGGAGATCTCGTCAAGTTTGGGCTGATTCCTGAGTTTATTGGTCGGATTCCCATCGAGGCGGTGTTAGAACCCTTGGATGAGGAGACCCTCGTCCAGATTCTCACGCAGCCCCGCAATGCTCTGATCAAGCAGTATCAGAAGCTGATGGACATGGATAATGTCAAGTTGGAGTTTCGTCCTGAAGCATTGCGGGCCATCGCCCAGGAGGCCTATCGTCGTAAGACCGGGGCGCGGGCCCTTCGTAGCATTGTCGAAGAATTGATGCTGGAAGTGATGTACGAGTTACCCTCTCGCAAGGATGTCTCTCGTTGTGTGATTACTCGGGAAATGGTGGAGAAACGTTCAACCAGTGAGGTTGTGATGCACCCGTCATCTCTCCCCAAACCAGAGTCTGCTTAACGGGGGTTTACCCCTCTGTTGGCGCAACCGAGTCCTTGATAGGTCTGAGGTAGCAGCCTGAGGTCGTCAGTTTGGGCAGCGGTGCTGCCTCGACGGACTTAAGAGACCGGGGGGCGATCGCCGGACGACTGTTGCGTTTTCGTGATCGCTTGCGGGAGGGAACGGACTTTGGGAGAGTTAGGGGTTTGGGTTTGGCAATGCCATAACCTTGGACAAAGTCAACCCCTAGATGTTGAACTTTTTGTAGAATAGCTGGGTTTTCCACAAATTCAGCGATGGTTTGCAGGCCCATCACATGGCCCATATGGTTAATGGCCTCGATGGTTGCTGCGTCAATGGCATCGTTTTCAACATTGCGAATAAAGTGACCATCAATCTTGAGATAGTCAACCGGTAGATTTTTTAGGTAGTTCAGGGAGGACATCCCACTGCCAAAGTCATCGAGGGCAAAGCAACAGCCGAGTTGCTTGAGTTGATAGATAAACTGAACCGCTTGGTTGATGTTGGAGATGGCCACCGTTTCCGTGATCTCGAAGCAAATCATCGAGGGGGAAATGTGGTGCAGCCAAAATTGTTCTCGTAAAAAGGTTAGGAAGCGTTCATCATTAAAGCTGGCCCCCGAGAGATTGACCATATATAGGGGTTTGGGCTGATTCCGTTGTTCCGGGATAGCCCGCAGTTGCGAGAACAGTTGCCGAACGACCCAGCGATCAATGGCGGGCATTAGGTCATAGCGTTCCGCTGCGGGCATAAAGGCCCCTGGGGTGACGATGTTGCCGTCTTCGTCTTCGAGGCGCAGCAGAATTTCATAGCGATCGCGCGATTGCCGTTGGGGATCGGCTGGGATAATCTGCTGGGCATACAGACAGAAGCGATCCTCTTCTAAGGCCTTGACAATGCGCGACACCCATTGCATATCTCCATGACGTTGGACAATATCGTGATCGTCGCTTTGATAAATCTGGAAGCGGTTGCGCCCGGCATCTTTGGCCGCATACATGGCGGTATCCGCTGCACTGAGCACATGGGCCCAACTATCGGTTTCAGCGTTGATTTCCACCAATCCGGCACTGACCCCCACCGTAAAGGTACTGTCCTCCCAAATAAAGCGGAAGGCCCCAATACGCTCAATCAACTCCTGGACGTGTTTTTGAGCGTCATCGAGATCACAGTGATGCAACAGCAGGGCAAACTCATCTCCCCCCAGACGGGCCAGGAGATCCGCTTTCGGGGTATGCCGTTGCAAGAGGGCGCTCATATGCCGTAGCAGTTCATCCCCGGCCATATGGCCACAGGTATCGTTGACCAGTTTGAAGCGATCTAAATCTAAGTAACACAGCACATGCGTGGTCTGGTTGCTGCGAGAATGGGCGATCGCCGCCTCTAAGCGATGTTCAAACTCTCGACGGTTGGGAAGTCCCGTTAAGGCATCATGGCGCGCCTGCCAGGATAACTGTTGGGCCAAACTGCGGGCCGGAGTCACATCACGACAAACTAATACCCCGCCGACCAGTTTGCCATCATCGAGACGAATGGGCGCGGCGGAGAGTTCTACGAAAAATTCTTGAGTGTCGTTAGCCCCCACTAGACGACGTTCTGAGGGATCTAAGGCAATCCCTTCCCTCAGGACCTGTTCGAGTAAATCCTGGACTGGGGTATGGGTGGCTTCGTCCCAAAGGCGCAAGACGGTATCGAGAGAATGACCCTGAGCCGCACAAGATTGCCAGCCGGTTAAGGTTTCTGCCACCGGATTGAGGGATTGAATCCGTCCTAAGGCATCCGTGGCGATGACTGCATCGCCAATAGATTGGAGGGTCACTTGAGCCAGTTCTTTTTCCCGAACCAGGGCTTGCTGGATGCGCTGGCGATCGCCAATTTCCCGTTGTAAGTGCTGGTTCGCTAAAGCCAGTTCCGCCGTGCGTTCCTGAACCCGCTGTTCGAGTTCTTCCTTCGCTTGGCGAACCGCCTCCGAAGCTTGTTTGCGCTCAATGGCATAGCGCACCGAACGCGCCAACAGTTCTGTATTGGCTTGGCGTTTGAACAGATAATCTTGGGCCCCGCTGCGCATGGCTTCGAGAGCTAGATCATCATCATCCGTGTTGGTTAAAACAACGATGGGCACTTGAGGACGAATCCGGGCGATCGCAGCAAGAGACTCTAACCCTTGACTATCGGGCAGAGTTAGATCGAGCAGAATCACATCAAAGGACTGCTCCTTTAGACTGGCGATCGCCGCCTGTAGCCGAGACTGACAAGTCCACGTAAAACGAGTATGGGAGGCTTGTTTGAGTAGCTCTTGCAGTAGCCTAGCTTCGGCAGGATTGTCCTCAATCAGTAGGATGTTGACTGAGTTAACGGACATCTTAAAAGTAAACTATTTTGAACTCTTGTCCACATTATGCAATTTTTCTTCGCTGATTCTAGCCTTTTGCCCCGATATGTATACAAAACTTAGTATTTGTTGAAAAAGAATCACAACTTAAGCAAAGGTTATTGAAACTCATATATAATGGAGGGCCTGGCTGTTGAATCTGATTCCAGACCAATCCCGTGATGTCCTAAGACTATCGTAATGATCCCCACTAAAGTGTTGCGGATTTAGGTGTCGATTAGACTGCACCCTAGGGGTATCATTCAGTCCCTTGACATTACCCGGACTTTGTCGAGTTTGAACCATCAGACATCGAGAGGGAGGGTAACAACCTCTAACCAAAACTGCTGAATTGTCTGCACAATTGCTAACAACTGCTGAAGATTTTGTGATTTCTGGATATAACAGTTGGCATGGAGTCGATAACTTTCCTGGATATCCTTCTCATTATTCGAGGTGGTCAACACCAAAACCGGAATCCGAGACAAATGGGGATCGCTTTTTAACTCCGCCAAGACCTCCCGGCCATCCTTGCGCGGTAAATTCAGATCCAGCAGAATCACATCAGGTAGGTTGGCATCCTCATAGGGAGGGTGTTGATGGAGATAATCCATCGCTTCAACCCCATCTCGGACGGCAACCATGTCATGGGATAACCGGCTCTCCTTGAACGCTTCCTGAATCAAGCGCACGTGAGCTAGATTGTCCTCAACCAGCAAAATTTTTCGACGTTTCATCCAAAATACATCCAATGGGATTGACTCTCCTCATGTATCTTCAACCGGCCCGAGTTGACAGACTGGGAGGGTAAAATAAAAGCTGGAGCCATCCCCCAACGAGGATTCCACCCAAATTTTGCCGCCATGACGTTCCACAATTCGTTTACAAATTGCCAAACCAATCCCGGTGCCCGGATATTCATCGCGGGTGTGTAACCGTTGGAAAATCGAGAAAATGCGTTCTGCAAACTGGGGTTCTAGGCCAATGCCATTATCCTCAACGCAAAAACGCCACATCTGATGATCCCGCTCAACACAAATGCGAATCGTCACCGGGCTGTCTGCATGAAACTTGAGGGCATTACCAATCAAGTTCTGAAACACCTGCATTAACTGAATCTCATCTGCCATCACATCGGGCAAGTCGTCTGATTCAATAATGGCATGAGTTTCCTCAATACGACTCTGTAAATTCACCTGAACTCGTTCTAAGACCTCATTGACAGAGACCGGCCGAAATGGCTCGCCCCGTGATCCTACCCGGGAATAAGCTAAGAGATCATCAATCAGACGCTGCATGTGGGTGACTCCCTCCACCGCAAAGCCAATAAAATCATGAGCATCTTGATCAAGGCGATCGCCATACCGCATTTGCAGCAGTTGTACGTAACTTGAGACCAGATTCAGAGGTTCTTGCAAATCATGGGAGGCCACATAGGCAAACTTCTCTAACTCAGCATTGGAGCGTTCCAACTCCTGAGTTAACTTCGCCAACGCATCGGCCTGACGAATGACCACCTTCAAAATGGCATCCCGCAACGACAGGGCCGCCTCTGTCTCCCACTCTTGCCAAGGGAGGGATTGGCCTTGAATCTGCTCACACCATTCTGCAAAGGAGCCTCGGGGGGATAAGCGAATGGTGCCATCGTGGTCTAGGGTTTTCTCAATCACATGGTTAGGATCTCCGGCCCAGCGCACCGTTTGGCGATATTCCGGGCGAAACCAGAGAATATAATGTCGTAGCACCGGCGAGATGGCGATCGCCAGCACCCCACTGCCCACCTCACGATAACAAGAGGCCGTTTCATCAATCTCCTCAAGGCGATCGCAGGTAAAGACTTGATCATCTACCTGGGCCTCAATCTTGGGGATCAGCCGCAAAATCTGTAATGGGGACGGAGTTTTGCCGACGCTATCACAGACCCCATTCCGGTAAATTACAGCCCCTGACGCCGCCACCATCCCCAGAAACAACTCCTCATTCTCTAACGCCCCGGTGACCCAGTCTTGCGTTTCAGACATCGCCTCAAGCAACGAGGATAACTTACGCTGACAGGCCACGCGATCGGCATATTCCGTCCGCTGACTCTTCACCGAAAGTTCCAACGACACCGACTGAACCAAGAGGGTGCAAGCTTCTCGTTGTGATTCCTGAAGATATTTAGGATTGAGATGATGACAGGAAATCAGTCCCCAAAGCTGCTGTTGCCGAAACAGAGACATCACCAGAGTCGATCGCACCCCCATATTCTCCAAATAGGTTTGGTGACAGGGAACCACTCCTCGTAACTCACAATAGGTCAAATCCACTGGGTTTCCCGTCTCAGGATTACAGGCCGGCACTAGGGGAATAGGTGCGGCTTGAGCATCAGGAATCAGGCGGCTATAGTTGCAGCTAAACAAATGACGACAGGAACGAGTATCCGCATCTGGGTAATGAAGACCTAAATAAGCGGGGAGATCCTCTCGTTTGGCTTCAGCCACCACAGTTCCATGACCCTGAGGATTAAACTGATAGGCCATCACCCGATCAAAGCCGGTAAATTCGTAAATACTTTCAACCGCCGTTTGACAAAGATTGTGGATATTATCAGTGGTCTGTAACCGACGGATATGGGAACGGACGCTTTGGTAAAACGCAGTTATGGAAACCGTTATCTCCTGGCGTTCTGGCTCCAATTCTAAAATGAGTAGACCACTAGAATTCTGATGAACTCGTCCCTGAAAGGGTTGTCTGCGATGATTTCCCGTAAGGGTTAAACTCAATCGCGGTGGAATCGTCGGATCGATCTCTAAGACGGCTGCGTGAAGGGCCTGACGTTCCTGGGGGGTGAGGAGGACAGACAGAGGTTTGTCCAGCAAAGCCTCGGGAGCGAAACCCAAAAACACCTCGCTGTTCGCACTCACCTGTAGAATACGCCAGTCATTATCAGATCCCTCAGATAACACCAGAACCATTCCATGAGGTTGGATTTGCTCGTAATACTCAATTGGTGCTTCGCTATCTATCATCTAGTCCTAAGTCCTCAGTCGGTTCTCAAATCAAACGACACGCCATTGATTAATCGTCGAGAATGGGATGCAAATGATCCACCCAGTCCAAGAGATAATGGGCTAGTTGGAGTTTGGTGCAAGAGTTAATTGAACTTTGATTACCGTTGGCGTCAATAAAGACGGCTTGATTCGTGTTGCTGCCAAACCCGGCATTGGGTAAATCAATGGGATTGGCCACGATCGCATCTAATTTCTTGCGCCGTAATTTCTCTAGGGCGGGGGTGACAATATCTCCCGTTTGAGCCGCAAAGCCAATGAGCCGTTGGTGAGCCTGTTTCTGCTCCGCTAGCGCGGCAACGATATCCTTGACTGGGACGAGGGGAAGGGCCGAGGGCAGCTTATCTTTGGCTAACTTTTGACCATAGTATTGAGCCGGTTTGACATCGGCCACGGCTGCCGTCATCACCACCCAGTCCGCCTCGGGGAAATGCGCTTGCATCTGCTGAGACATCTCCTCAGCATTGGTGACGGGGATACTGTTAATTTCCGTCAGATCTGAGATGGCCTCGGGGTTAAGGCAACTGTGGACGAGGGTCACCGTTGCCCCCCGATGGGCCGCCGCTTGGGCCACGGCAATTCCCATTTTGCCCGTGGCAGGGTTGCCAATAAACCGGACGGGATCGAAGTATTCACGGGTTCCTCCGGCACTGACGAGGACGTGACGGCCGGCTAGATCCTGTTTGCCAGCGGTGTGCAAGAGGGATTCGATGTGGGTGACCAGGCGCGGACTTGGGGCCATGCGGCCCATGCCAATGCGATCGCAGGCCAAAAGCCCCGCTCCCGGTGAAATCCCATGGAAGCGGGGGTTCTGTTGTAGGCGTTGCCAATTCTCTTGAACCGTCTGTTGTTCCCACATATCGGTGTTCATGGCGGGGGCTAGTAACACCGGACAGGTTGAGGCCAAAACGACATTGGTTAAAAGATTGTCGGCCAACCCATGGCTGAGTTTCGCCAAGGTGTTGGCAGTGAGAGGGGCAATGGCGAAGACATCGGCCCATTCCCCCAACTCAATATGTAAGGGTCGTCCATGAATCGACTGCCAGAAGCTCTCATCGGTGTAAGCCGGGTGACGGGATAGGGTGGCTAAGGTTAACGGAGTGACAAAGGCCTGCGCCCCCGAGGTCAAAATGACGCGAACCTCTGCCCCATCCTGAACCAGCCGTGAGACGACTTCACAGACTTTATAAGCCGCAATCCCGCCTGTTAACCCAATAAGAACCCGTCGTCCTGTCAGTGATGCCATGAAAGACCCAAAAACTACAGTTGATGGCGATCGATAGCATCCTCCCTAGAGGTTGACTTGGAAGTTAGCTTTCGTCGCAATCTTCAAATTCTAATAGATAACTGTAGGGTTCGACGAGTTCCGGACGCTCAAAGGCGATCGCCCGCAGCAAGTGCCAGTCTTCGAGTCCTTCAAATGGATTGCTGTAATCATCGGCATCAAGTCGATTGGCTAACAACTTCACCTGATCTTCCGTGACAGCCGCTAAATCGTCCCGAGACACTGTAATCGTGGTCATGACGGTCGCCTCCCTATTCCTAGAATGCACAACACAACGAGCCAAGGCCGTTGCTGTTTTAACATGATGCAATCAGGGCAATCCACTTGAGCGCAACGTTTTAGGTTGAACTCAATGGATTCCAACGAACCCCTTATCATTCATCTTAAGACATTCAGGGGCGATCGCTAGTCCCGTTAACGTTTCGCAACCTCACCCCAACCTAAACCTGCCCTGGCTGCACCGCCGCGACAGTAAACTCTCGCAGTTGGGCCACCTCCAGCGGGCAAATTTCATGAGCCATATCATATTCGTGATAGTCAACGGTTGCCCCAGCGGCTAACAGCGTTTCCCGGGTACGTTGCGCCGCCTGAAGGGGAACAACCCGGTCAAAACGGCCATGGAGCAGCAAAACCGGCGGCAGGTCAGTCTGAAAGTTTGGGGGCCCATGGAGATAACCACTCATGGCTACCAAACCCGCGAAGGGGTAACGAAATCCCACATCCAAGGTCATCGCTCCCCCTTGGGAAAATCCTGCCAAGACCGTTCGCCCTAGAGGAATCCCCGTTTCGTCTTCAAAGCCGTCAAACCAGGCAGTCAATTCAGCCCGACTTTGGTCGAGACCGTGATAAGCCTCACTATCGAGGTCGTACCACATTTTCCCCCCTGGAACTAGAGGATGAGGCAGTGGCGCATCCAGGCAAAAATAGACATAATTCGGTAAATCTAACATCAACTGTAATGATGCAAGATCACGGGCATTTGCGCCCCAGCCATGAAGCAGGACGAGAGCCGCATTGGCCTCGACTCCGGCTTGTGGTTCAAGTTTTAGGACATCCATAGTTTGCGAGACCTTAAATGTGGAATAAATGTGGCATCTAATGTCCCACATTTATGGGACTATTTCATCATCCAATCATTACTCCAAAACAATACGAATACAGGCTCTAGTAAAAATACTGAGAGAATATCAGTAATGAGCCACAATTGAGTAGGCCGTCCTGAGCTGCTAGGCTCATCCTTAGAGGCCGGGTAAATGTGGGTTGTAATCCGCCCATGATATTGTATCCCGGCTGTTTGGCAGAATTTTGAAAATTTTGCTATGCAGGTTGTTATCTACTATGTCCCGAGATCCCGAAATAATGACTGATTCTCAGGTTCAAACGGTTAACTCCGCGACGAGTAATCCTTATCTCGACGGGAGTTTTCTCTCCCATCCCTTTTTAAGCGATCGCGCTCCCGCGACCGTTGGGGGCCGCCCAACCCCTCAACCTCAATCTCAACCTCAATCTCGACCTCAATCTCGACCTCAAACCACCGCCCCAGGGCGATCGCGTCCCCCAGCCTACCCACAAGGACTAAGTGCAGCCGCTGGCGCGAAATATGCCCCTCAGAACCGAAGTACCGCCGTTACCGAGAGTCCCCCAACTCAGATTCCCTTAGCCGATGCTGCCCTCAGCTCGGCCTCCCCCGGCGCGGCTTCCCTCGGCCCGGACACCTTAGACTGGGAGAACCCCCCAGACAGCCGTACCAGCAGTTGGCAGAAACAGCGACAAATCGCCGAAGCCCGGATTGCGGCCCTACAAGTCCAACACCATCAAATTCTCGCCGCTGAACGGCGTCGGTTACAGCTAGAACTGAGCGTGTTTTTCCTGGCCATCTTAGGCATCCTGGGAGTAATTTGGCGCTGGAACCCGGAACTGCTCAGCCGCTTAGACGGGTTTCAACTCATTCCCCTAAGTCCCACCCACCCGAACCCCGGGCATCTCGGAGTTGGGGAAAATCCCCGACGCTTGCTCGGACCTCATCCCTTGGCTGACACCGCCGCAGAGGATTCTCAGCAAGGGGTATCAGCCTCAGATCCCGCTTCCCCAGACCGCTCCACAGCTCCCAGCAATACCGCCGCCGACTCCCCCTCCTCAGACCCCAGCTCAGCTCAGACACCGCTGTTGGGTCACTCTACGTCAGCAGATCCCACCATTGAGTCCTTTCCCGACGATATTGAGTCTCCTCTCAATCTCATGGCTCGCAGTTCTCAGCGGCCCATTGAAGGACTCGCAGCCAGTTTACCGGCCAACTTAGCAAAACCCGTCGATCGCAATTGGCGGATTGGCGGCTATCGCGTCAGTGATATTTATCTTCCCTGTCAACAACCTGATGGCTCTGACTGTCGCTCTAACCATCCTGTCACCGGTGCCCAGGATGTTGCCCATTGGGGCGTTGATTTAGCCATGCCCTATGGTGCGCCTCTATACGCCGTGGGTAAAGAGGGGAGCGAGGTTAAAGTGTCTTGTTATTACGACGGTGCTAAAGGACTGGTAGCCCAACTCAGCAGTAGCAGTTTCCCCACCTATGAGTTTGAGGCCTTCCATCTCAGCGATTGTCTTCCCGGGATTCACAGAGCTGGCTCCCTGTTTGCGGCGGTGGGCAATAGTGGCATTTCCAATGGTCCCCATCTCCATTGGGAAGCCTTTTGGTATGGACAACGGGTGAATCCTCCCCGGTGGTCCCTAGAGTTTGTGGTCACTGGCAAAATTCAAGTGAGTCGGTCCAATAAATACATTTATTAGGGAACAGGGGGAAGAAGGCAGCAGGCAGCAGGGGGGTTCTTGCCTATTGCCTATTGCCTTAATTAACCGTACCAACCGGTTCTTCCACAGGAGATCGCTCCCAACCGGAACTGGGTAAACGGGGTTTGCGGGGGCGATTCGAGCGATGGAGCAGCGTGTAGAAACAGGGGACAATAAAGAGAGTTAAAAAGGTGGCTAAGGACAAACCAGAAAAGACCACAATGCCTAACGGTTGTAGAAATTCTGACCCTTCCCCAACCCCTAACGCCAAGGGGAATAAGCCTAACACCGTTGTGACCGTCGTCATCAAAATCGGTCGCAGTCGTTGGGGGGCAGCCTCCAACATCGCCTCATAGTGGCTTAGCCCCTGTTTTTCGCGGATTTGGTTGGCTAACTCCACAAGCAAAATGGCATTGTTGACCACAATCCCCACCAATAATACCGCCCCGACAATGGCCGTCGCTCCCACCGCTGTCTCCGTCACATACAAACCTAAAATACCACCAGCCAGGGCCAGAGGAACCGTCAGAATAATGGCCAGAGGGTCAATTAAGGAGTTGTACTGCACTGCCATCACCACAAACACCATAAAGGTGGCTAGGCTGCCCAAAATGACCAAGGACTGGCGCAATTGCTCATTGGTTTCTGCGGCTGAACTGGGAACTCGTGTCACCCCATCAGGCAAGTCAAGACCGGCTAAAATCTCATCCACTTCATCGAGAGCATCACTGAGATTCGCTCCCTCAGCGAGACTGCCTTCAATGAGGAAAATCTGACGTTGGTTAATACGCTGAATTTCCCCTGGGGCAACGTCCCGAGCAATCTCGGCAATATCCCCTAAGCGGAGCAGTTGATTGCCCGAGGTAAACAGGGGAATCGAGCGTAAACGACTTGGACGCTCGATGGTTCCGGTGGGTAACTGCATCCGCACATTGATGAGGCGGTCATCCCGTTGGATTTGCGTAATGACCGATCCCTCTAATGCCGTTTGAATGGTTTCCCCGATGGCTTGAGCTGAGAGACCGACACTAGCGGCCCGTTCCCAATCGGGGCGGATTTGAATCTCCGGTTGGGGTTCTTCCGTATTGGCTTGGTAAGTGGCGAGAGTGGCCTGTTCCTCCAGGGCCGCTAACACCATGCGTCCGGCCTCTTCCAACAGTTGGGGATTGGTCCCTTGCAACATGACATCAATATCATCACGAGTGGGGGAGTTACTTAAAATCAGTCCCCGCACCGATTCAGGACGCATCCGAATTGAGGTATCCACCAGGGGAATCTCCTCGGTGATTTGCCGATTTACTCGTCCTACATAGGCACCAACATTGGTTCCTGGAGCGAGGGAAATGGTACTCGACCCTCGTAGGGAGTTGGCACTGGTGGAGGTTCCAAAGAGAAACCCTCCAGCGGTACTAAAGGCGTATTGGGTGTCTGGTTGCGAGAGCAGCATCTCATCAATGGCTGCCATGACGCGCCGGTTATCGGAGACCGTTGTCCCTGGGGGGAATTGGGCCACCAGGCGCGCTTGGCCGGTATTAATTCGCGGCAAAATTTCTTGAGGCAGTCTCCCCGCCATCCAGAGGCTACCTCCCCCTAGAACCAGAATGGCTAGGGCAATGGTGAGCAGACGCATCCGCAGCACCCCAGAGAGAATTTGTCGGTAGCTAGCGGTTAAGAGACGGATGAAGCGGCCAAAGAGCCAAATGGGGGGAAAACGGTTGAGGTGTAAGGAGCGAGGAATCCCCAACAGCCGCGCCGCCATAGCGGGAACCACGGTTAGGGCGATCGCCATTGAGGCGGCCACGGCAAAACTGATGGTTAAAATCAGCTCATTGAAGAGGAGGGAAATAAACCCCCCCAACATCAAAAAGGGAAGCACGGCCACGAGGTTGGTACTGGTGGAGGCGAGCAGGGCCGATTCTAATTCACGGGCGGAGGTTTCTGCCTGGAGGCGAACGCGTCGGGCAAACTGCTGTTTTGGGGTCAGGTGAGACAGGTTATAACCATTGCCATTACCAGAATCCTCGACGGGAGTATGGGGGTCTGTGGTTTCGACCCCTTTGGCGATGTTCTCCAGCATGACAATGGCGTTGTCGACGACAATCCCAACTCCGAGGGCTAATCCCCCTAGGCTAAAGACATTAAGGGAAAGTCCGAACAGGCCCATGAGAATCATGGCCGTTAGGGTGGCGAGGGGAATCGCCAGAACGACAATCAGGGTTTGACGGAGGGACCCCAGAAACAGCAAAACGGCGATCGCCGCTAGGCCGGACCCGGACAATCCCGCCGTAATCACGTTTTGAATGGAACTACGGATAAAGCGAGATTCATCGAGGGTGGTTTCGATTTGCATATCTTCAGGAATGACGGCGGAGTCCCGCAATTCTTGAATGCGTCGCACAACCCCTTCGACCACTTCGATGGTGTTGGCATCGGGCTGTTTCTGGATACTGACTTTGACAGCGGGTTGGCCGTTGAGGGTCACGAACACTCGCTGTTCTTCTGTGCCATCAATGACTTGGGCCACGTCTTCGACGTAGAGTTGCCGAGTCCCATTGCCCTCTCCGTTGCCATTGGAACTCACAGAAATACGGCGAATTTCTTGGACGCTGTCAAAGCGGCCGGCTACCCGGGTTAGTAATTCTGAGCTTCCCCCTCGGATGAGTCCCCCGGCAGTGTCTTGGTTGCGCTCCCGTAGGGCGTTAGAGACGTTGGAAACATTGAGTCCGAGGGCTTGCAGACGGTCCAGATCCAGATTAAGGCGCACTTCTTCGCGCACGCCTCCGGAGATATCCACGTTTGCGACACCGGGAACGCGCACCAGTTCTCGGGCTAACTCTTCATCAGCAAAGATTCGTAAGTCCACCGCTCGCAGGGAGGCGGAGGTTAAGGCCATTTCGTAGACGGGGAGTTGGGAGGGATCGAATTTGAATAGCCGTGGGGCGTCAAGGCCATCAGGGAGGCGATCGCGGGCCCGGTTGAGGGCGGCGGTGGCATCGTTGAGGGCCTGGTCAATGTTATTGCCAGGACGAAAAAAGAGGTCGATGCTAATGCGACCTTCTCGGGTTCGGGAGAATAGTTGTACGACTCCCTCGGTGGCGGTTAAGGCTTCTTCGAGGGGCCGGGTGATATCGTTGACTGCGACTTCTGGAACAATTCCGGGGGCATCGGCCCGTAAGCCAATGCGGGGATAGGTGATGCTGGGTAGTAAATCGACGGCCATCCGACTGACGACAAACCAACCTAACACCATGACCGCGATGGTAATGATTAAGGTGCCAATATGGCGCCGGATGGCTAGGGTGCTGAGACTGATGGGTTGGTTAGACATGGGGGAGGGGGAGAAGAAGGGAACAGGGAATAGGCAACAGGCAATAGGCAATGGGCAATAGGCAATAGGAGGCAATAGGCAACAGGCAACAGGCAACAGGCAATAGGGAACGGGGATCTAGTCTTTCTTGCGGGGGATGGTGGGTGCGCTCTCTTTTGGCTAGTCGCTGCGATTGTTGGAGAGGAAACTGCGGCGGACGGTTTGGCCGTCTTGGAGAGGGCGATCGCTGCGGACGATGAATTGTTCGCCGGGGGCCAGTCCTTCGAGAATTTCTACTTCGTCATCTTCTCGTTCTCCGAGTTCTACACGACGGGCGCTGACGGTGGTTTCGCTCTCGTTCCCTTCCACTACAAATATCGTGTCATTGCCTTGGGCGGACACGTCTAGGGCCCGTTCGGGAATGGTCACCACTTGTTGTGAGGAGGTGTTTAGGGTAACTCGGGCCAGTAAACCGCCTCCGAGTTGTCCGTCTGGGACTTGGGGGTTCTGTAGGGTAATTTGGACGGGAATGAGTCGGGCGACAGGATCGGCGTTGGGAAAGATGCGCGAGACTCGTCCGACAAACTCTTGATTGGGAAAGGCATCGAGGACAACGTCAACGGCTTGGCCGAGGGAGATTTGACTGCGATCGCGATCGGGAATCTCGATTCTGATTTCGACTTGGCTAAAGTCCCCGAGTTCTAAAATTACATCTCCGCTTTGTACGATATCTCCGGGTTCTAGGAGTCGTTCTAAAACGACGGCATTGAGGGGAGAGGGAACATCCGTATAAGAGAGTCGTTGGCGGACTCCATCGACGATGGCTTCTTGGGCCCCTACCCGTTGTTGGGCGGAGGTGATGGCGCGATCGCGGATACGGACTTGTTCTTGGGCCGATCGCAGTTGTTGTTCAAGGGTGCGGACACGGGTTTGGGCGAGTTCGGCTTCACGACGGGGAACGGCTCCTTCTCCGGCTAGGTTTTTGAGACGACGGGAGTCCACAACGGCCTGCTCGAGTTCGGCTCGCAGTTCCTCAACCCGAAATTCGGCTTCAATGCGCTGGTTACGGGCTTCCTCGACTTCTGATTGGCGCACACTCACGTCGGCTTCGACTCCCGCTAGTTCCGACAGCAGTAGGGTATCTTCAACCCGAGCGATGACTTGTCCCTGAAAGACGGGATCTCCCACGTCGGCATTGAGGGTTAGGAGTTGACCATCGCTGCGGGCCCGCAGGGAAACCCGGCGCAGGGGTTGGGTGCTGCCACTATAGTTGAGTTCCCGGCCCCGAGTTTGGGCTTCGGCAATAGCCACGTCAACGGTGACGGTGCGATCGCCCTCCTCTCGCGAGCCACCTCGTCGGGAGGATTGCGCCTGGGCGGTCTCTCCCTCATTGGGACTGCATCCCATGGTTAACCAAAGGCTACCGATAAGAATTCCCATTAGCCAAGGTTTTGGTCGTTTCATCAATTTGAGGCTGGCTGGATGACGTTGGCTGTTCACGTTTAGACTGGGGTGATGGTGTTTCGGTTCAAAGTTGATGCGGGTTTTGGGTCGGCCAGCGGTGAGATGGGAAGATCGAATACTAATGCACTAATTTAGTAATTTGTCAAGGCTTTTATTGCCGATTTATATTAAACTTTTATTAAAAAAATAGTCCATTTTTCTCAGGTTAGCGCAGGTCAGAGAAACAAAGGTAAAAATCTGAGCTAAACTCCCATTAGGAGACGCTCCTAGGCTTGTTACAGCTAAACCTAGACGGCTGCTCGTCGTCACGTCATGCTGTTTGCTTGATAATTTGGGAATTTTAGATAGACCGGTTATGTACAACGCAAAATTTGCCCGAAATCTCTCGTTTCCTTGGGCGATCGCCCCGGCGATGGCGCTAATCTGGAATTTCGCCACAGTAACCCCAGTCGTTGCCCAAAACGGACAGGATTTGCAACGGCTCCTATCCACTCAAGACTGTCCTGACTGTGATCTACGCAATGCGGGCTTGGTTCACGCCCGTTTGGCGGGAGCGAATCTACGAGGGGCGAATTTGGTACGGGCCAATCTCAGTCAAAGTGATTTAATGGGGGTGGATTTCTCGGGGGCTAACCTGACGGGGGTTTCCTTAGTAGGGGCCAATCTCACCGGGGCCAATCTTACCGGGGCCAACCTCACGGGGGCTGATTTGCGAGGCGCTTTTCTCACGGGGGCCCAACTTGATGGGGCGACGCTGACCAATGCTAACTTGCGCGGAGCCTATGATGTCCCGAGTACGGTGGTGACGGCAGCTGAGTTACTCCGTTGGGGCAATGATGAGGCTCAACAGGGCAACTATCAAGGGGCCGTCAGTTTCTATACGGATGCGATTGCCGTCGATAATGAGTTTCCCTTAGCCTATCTCGGGCGGGCGGCAGCCTATAACCGGATGGGGGAGACTGAACGAGCCGTGGCAGATGCGGAACGGGCAGCAGAAATTTATTTTGTAGCCGGAAATCAGGAAGGTTACGAAACGGCGAAGTTTTTTGCCTCGGCAATTGTGGCTGAGGAAGAGGCTTTTCAAGAAGCCCGAGAACGACAACGACGAGGGGATATTGGGGGTAATATCCTTAATGTGATCACGGGAATTGGCAGTCTTTTGTTGCAGGGAGTTTTGCCATTTTAAGGGGTAACAATGCGGTTACTGATGATACGCTGAATCCCGAGTTGTTGCAGTTGCTGGGAGAGGCTGGGGTCGTCCACCGTCCAAACCACTAAGTCCACGGATTGCGATCGCGCCTGTTCGATTAACCCAGGGTCTTCCAGCAGGGGTTTATATAAGCTCAATAAGACCCCGCCCACCTTGGCCGCCTCCGGGAGACGTTGCAGAATATCTTGGGCGGTGAGGGTGTGATATCCCAGGCGGCTTTGGGGGGATTTTTCCCGAAAGGCGGCGAGGAGGTGGGTATCAAAGGAACAGAGAAAACAACGATCGCCCAACTGGTGCGATTGGATAATCTCTAGGACGCGATCGAGGCGATCGCTCGTCCAACCCGGATGTGACTTAATATCAAGATAGGCAAATTGAGGAAATTGAGCCACCTCCTCCAAGGCTTGCTCTAAACTGGGGATGCGTTCCCCCTCAAATGTCTCGTGAAACCAGCTTCCCGCGTCGAGAGTTTGCAGTTGCTGCCAGGACACCTCACAGACGCGCCCTGGCTCTCCAGTGGTGCGATCGAGGGTTTCGTCGTGAATGACGACGGGAACCCCATCCTGGGTCAGTCTTAGGTCAAATTCCAAGGAATCGGCCCCCGCCAGTCGTGCTTTGGCAAAGGCAACTCGGGTGTTTTCTGGGGCGATCGCACTGAAGCCCCGATGGGCAATTTGTTCGAGCTTGGCGGAAATCATAATTTTTCGTTTGCCTCAACCCCAGATGGTTCCTGAGTTTTGTTTAAAGAAATGTTAAGATACAGCTCTAAGGGATTCTCAACATGACCCCCTGTCCATCTTCAATGTACCGATGACTCTCCATGAAAGACAAGACTCGGGTTAAGGTTCGTCGTCTCCTGGCGGGTAAACCGCTAGTGGCCGGATTGATGACCCTGTCCCTCACACTCCTGCCCAGTTTAATCCCTGGGGCGATCGCCCTGGAATCGTTCCCTCCCACGGCCCGCAATCCGCTAGAGTTCTCAGAGGTTGGGCCAGAGGTTCGACCAGAGATTGAACTCACCCGCAACGAGGATGCCAGTTACACGGTCATTGTTGACCTGGAGGCATCGGCGGAGGATATCTGGTCGGTCATTGCCGATTATGGGAGTTTCAACCAGTTTTTGCCCAACATTGTCTCCAGCGAAATTCTGGAAGTGGAGGGCAACCGTCATGTCGTCGAGCAAGTCAGTGAGCAACAGGTGTTGTTCCTGCAAGTTAGATCGCGCCTGCGCACTGAAAACCTAGAAACCCAAAATCAACGCATCGATTTCCGTCTCCTAGAAGGCGATCTCAACCAACTTGAGGGCTACTGGCTGATTGAAACCACCGAGAATCCACACGTTCACCGTCTTCGGCAAACCGTCACCGCCAGCCCTCCCCCAGGAACGCCCGATGCTGTCTTCCATACTGTCTTTCGCCAATCCCTCACAGATAACCTCGCGGCCATCCGTGAGGAGATCCAGCGGCGACAACTCGAAACGGCTGAACATCTAACCGTTGCGAACTAACACCCTTCTCAACTCTGTCTATTCTCTCTTCCCTTCTTCCTTCGTATGATGCCTTCTCCTGACTGGACTGTGGTTCGTAACACCTTTCGTCAAACCTGGGGCTATAGCGATTTTCGCTATCCCCAGGGGGAAGTAGTGCAAACTCTGCTGCAACAGCAGGATGCCCTGGTGGTGTTACCCACGGGAGGGGGGAAGTCCATTTGCTTTCAGTTACCGGCCTTGTTGCGTCGTGGGGTGACCCTGGTGGTGTCGCCTCTGGTGGCGTTGATGGAAAACCAAGTCCAGGCCTTGCGTCAGCGGCATCTGCCAGCGGCGGCCCTCCATAGTGAACTGCCGCGATCGCAGCAAAAGAGTATTATCAACGCTCTCCAAACTCAGCAATTGCGGTTGTTGTATCTGTCCCCGGAAACCCTGCTAACTCCCAAAATTTGGCAGATTTTGCGTCAACCGACTCTAGAGATTAATGGCTTGATGCTCGATGAAGCCCATTGTTTAGTGCAATGGGGAGATACGTTTCGCCCCGCCTATCGTCGTTTGGGGGCCGTACGGACTGCCCTGTTGCAAACCCGTCCACCGGGGACTTCACTGCCCATTGCGGCCTTCACCGCCACAGCTGATCCAACCGCTCAATATACGATTCGGGAGGTCTTGCAACTGCGATCGCCGAAACTGTTTTTACAGAATCCCTATCGGCCCCAATTGGCGTTATCGGTGGTCTACACCTACACCCCTCGCCAACGGAAACAGAAACTCCTCAAGTGCCTCAAAGAGCATCCCCAACAGTCAGGATTGGTGTATGTGCGGACTCGCAAGGATAGTGAAGCACTGGCGCAACTGTTGCAACAGCAGGGATTTACCGTCGCCCCCTATCATGCTGGACTCACCCCAGGGCAACGACGGGAGATTGAGCGTCAATGGCTGACGGGACAAGTTCCGGTGGTGATTTGTACCTCGGCGTTTGGCATGGGAGTGGACAAACCTGATGTGCGTTGGGTGTTGCATTTCCATGCGCCCTTATTGTTATCGGAATATGTCCAGGAAATTGGCCGCGCTGGACGAGATGGCAACCCCGCTGAAGCGATTACCCTCGTCAGTGAACCCACCGGTTGGCTCGATCCGAGTGATCAACAGCGACGGCAGTTTTTTGAGCAACGGGAACAGTCTCTTCAAGATAAAGCCTTCCAACTCAGTCGCCAGTTGCCCCGTTCCGGAACCGTCGAGGCGGCGTTGAGTCAATCTCCCCAGGCGGCGATCGCCCTCTCGTTACTGCACAGCAGCGGCCAACTCACCTGGCTAGACCCCTTTCATTACCAAATTCACACCACTAAACCCCGGCGCAATCAAACCAATCATCAAGCCTTCGAGCAAATGCAGGCCTATTTGCGCGATCGCCGCTGTCGTTGGCAGGTGATTTTAGAGGCCTTCGGCTTTGGCAGTACCGCCAAGCCTTGCGGAACCTGCGATCGCTGTCTGAGTCGACGGCACTAAAATCGGCACGCGTCTATCAGTCTGTCCCAGCTCCAGAGAGGTCTGATACCATGAAACTAGAGGCTGAACGCCCCATTGCTGCCTCTATTGACGTTAAGACTTAAGAATACTCTATGAGCGATCGCCCTAAAAAAAGGCTGAACTTCCTGCAAATCATCAATATGAGTGTAGGATTTTTCGGCATTCAATTTGGCTGGGCGCTGCAAATGACGAATATGAGCGCCATATTCGAGCATCTCGGCGCACAAGCTGACGAGATTCCCATTTTATGGCTCGCCGCTCCCCTAACCGGCTTAATTGTTCAACCCATGGTAGGTCACATGAGTGACAATACCTGGGGACCCCTGGGCCGCCGACGGCCCTATTTCCTCTTCGGCGCCATACTCAGTTCTACCGCCTTGGTGTTTATGCCCCATTCCTCCAGCCTCTGGATGGCCGCCGGAGGCTTATGGATTTTAGATACCTCCAATAACATTAGTATGGAGCCGTTCCGCGCCTTTGTCGGGGACTTACTCCCGGCGGAACGACGGACTCAAGGCTTTGCAATGCAAAGCTTTTTTATTGGTGCCGGTTCCGTCCTCGCGGCGGCCTTTCCTTGGCTACTGAATCACCTCCTTGGGGTGGCAAGCACCGGAGGCGAGCATTCCATTCCGCCAACCATTGAAATCTCCTTTTATGTGGGAGCGGCGGCGTTTTTGGGAACTGTCTTATGGACGGTTTTAAGTACCGAAGAATATCCCCCAGAAGACCTAGAAGCGTTTGAAAAACAACAGGAAGAACAAAGTGGCTTTGGGGCAGGGATCAGTGAAATATGGTCGGCAATTCGAGAGATGCCGCAAACCATGCGCCAACTAGCTTGGGTGCAATCGTTTTCTTGGCTGGGAATGTACTGTGTCTTTCTGTATTTTCCTCCAGCGGTTGCTCGCAATGTATTTGGTGCTGTTAGGGAAAGTTCCGAACTCTATTCAGAAGGAATTGAATGGGCAGGGATTTGCATTGCCGCGTACAATGCCGTCTGTTTAGTATTTTCGTTTATTCTACCAAAGTTATCGCGTTTTACGAGTCGTCAAGTGACCCATTGCCTCTGCTTGATCTGTGGTGGCATTGGCTTGATTAGTTTGTGGTTTATTGAAAATCCCTATCTAATTTTGCTCTCGATGGTAGGGTTAGGCATTGCTTGGTCTAGTCTGTTGGCGATGCCTTATGCCATCTTAGTGGGGTCTCTCCCCGATGAGCGCACGGGTGTGTATATGGGGATTTTCAATGCCTTTATCGTCTTACCCGAGATTCTGGCCTCTCTAGGATTTGGTTGGGTGATGCGGTATTGGTTTAATGAAAACCGTATGTTAGCCCTGGTTAGCGGCGGAGTTGCCATGTTAATTGCGGCCCTGTTGGTGTTACGGGTTCAGGAGTCTGCGGCGACAGATTCAAGTCGAGACGATGACTCCCTAAACTTACCGGCCACAGCTCGTACGGCAGAAGGCTAATTGAATCGGGACAGGCTCATGGCGCCGGATTCCCGATTCGTTGATGATGTTGATTTAAAAGGTATTCCAATGGCTACAGTTACCGTCAAAAACCTGAACAAAACCTATAATCCGAAGACAATTCCCGTTAAGGATATTAGCTTGACGGTGGAAGATAATGAGTTTCTGACCCTGTTGGGTCCGTCGGGGTGTGGGAAGTCCACGACTCTGCGGCTGATTGCTGGACTCGAAGAACCGACTCGGGGCAGGATTATCATTGGCGATCGCGATGTGACGGCCCTGAAGCCGGGCGATCGCAATATCTCGATGGTCTTCCAAAGTTACGCACTTTACCCCCACATGACGGTCTATGAAAACATGGCCTCGGCCTTGCGGCTGCGCAAGATGAGCGACAGTGAGATTAAGCAGCGGGTGAGTGAAGCCTCGCGCTTTCTCGATTTGCGGGAAGATTTGATGAACCGCAAGCCGGGACAACTCTCGGGGGGACAGCGTCAGCGGGTGGCCCTGGGACGGGCGTTGGTGCGTCAGCCGGATGTGTTTTTGTTGGATGAACCCCTCAGTAACTTGGATGCGTTGTTACGGGAACGGGTGCGGGCTGAAATTAAGCAACTGTTTGAGAAACAGAATACGCCCGTCGTCTATGTGACCCATGACCAGGTTGAGGCCATGACCCTGTCGACTAAGGTGGCGGTGTTGTATGAGGGGAATGTGCAGCAATTGGCCCCCCCGAGTGAGTTGTATTCTCGGCCCGCGAATCAGTTTGTGGCGGGCTTTGTGGGCAGTCCTCAGATGAATTTGTTGACGCTACAATGTCAGGGACAGACGGCTCGACTGGGACAGGGGAAACTCCCACTTCCCTCGGGGTTAGCGAAACCCCCGCGCCAGATTGTCTTGGGGGTTCGTCCGGAGGATATGCGTTTGGCTCAGGAGAGTGATTCAATTCGTTTCCCTGGTGAGGTGTTTTTGGTGGAAAACTTGGGGATGCAGAATCTCCTCAGTGTCCGCCTGACTCCCGGTGAGGGGGAACAGGCCCCGGTTGAGGTGCGATCGCTCCTCCCGGCAGATTTGGATTGGGGTGGGGATACCATTGAACTGGCGGTGTCTCCTGAACGTTTACATTGGTTTGATGTGGACTCAGGCGATCGCCTCGGCTGACCGCCAAATCCCTTGCTGTTTCTATCTTGAGTCCGGTTATTGCCGACGTTTAGATCCGATTAAAATTCTCTCTAATCCCAACGTATCAATGCACACGGTCTAGTCACTTCTGAGCATCTAAGCTAAAACGGAATTAGGTAACAGGTCTTGCGTCAGTTGTGAGCTGCATCAAACTCTGACAGATTCTAGTGGAGTCTGTCTCATACGGAATCCAGTTTTGAAACAGCCTTAATTTTCAGGCGTACTCTAGCCAGTGATAATTTGTCAAATCGCGAATTTCTTCTTGCATCTGTTCACTAAGAACACAACAACGTTGTTCAAGAACATCTTCCAGGTCTTCAATGGTATCAAAACATCGATTGACCAGTGGTTCATCTACTAACTTCCACAGCCGTTCGGCTGGTTGAAGCTCGGGAGAATAGGGAGGTAAAAAATCTACAAAGATTCCCTCATTCACCTGAAGTTTTGGGCTTCGATGCCAGCCCGCATTATCTTGAACTAAGAGGATTATTTTATTCTCTCCAACCCCCACTTCTTCGGCAAAGGTTTCTAAGACTAAATTCAACCACTTCACATTCACTCTTGGGATTAAATACCAATGTGTTTCTCCCGTTTTTGGATTAACGAACCCGTAGACATAGACCCACTCATACCGGTGCTGAACCACGGCTTCGGGGCGTTGTCCAGTCTCACTCCAAACTTTCGCTAGGATTGACTTTAGACCCACTCGGTGTTCGTCGAAAAACCAAACTTCAACTTCGGAATCAGGATGTTTATTTTGAATTTCCGTGACTTTCTTTGGCAAGTTTTTTTTATACTCTTCTTGGGCTTCTTTATTTCCTTTTCGATGCCTGGGTCTCGGTCGCTGCCAAGAGTAATGACACTTTTTTAGGTAATCCCACCCCCTTTGGGGCCAGACTTTTTCCCGTCCCGTTTCTTTTTCAATCCATCGCGCCACCTTGGGTCCTGTCCATAGTCCTCCATCTGACGGCGCTTTTTTTAAGGCTTGCTTAAGCTTTTCGAGTTGCTCGCCATTGAGTAAAGGTTCCCGCCCTCGGGGATTGATTTTGGTTTTGTTCCTTTGGTTAATGACTCCCTTCTCTCCTTGCTGGTTATATCGCTTTACGATTGTTCGGGCGTAGCGATAGCTCAACCCCACCGCTACGGCACTGTTTTCTATTGTCCATCCTAAGCTCACTTTCCATAACAGATGCCATCGTCGGCTTTCAACACCATCACGGCTCTTGCGGTACTTGTCTTTGAGTTCCTCTACGCTCAGATGATTAGCTAATTTTGCTTTTCTGGCCATGGGTTTGTCCTGACTGTTCTCTGAAACATTATAAAGGATTATTTGGAAACGGATTCCGTATCACTCAAATGCCGTTGAGTCACTGACGTGGGGTTAGGGAATTTTTTTGGGATAATCGTCTGAGTTGGAAGAGACTCCCCGACCTATTAGCTATTGCTAGCTTGCCTGTTTTTTGTCCTATTTAGAGTGACTGCTGCGATAGTGTGAATGAATAATGATAGCAATCGAACAATTCGTAACTTGAAGCGACACCCGTTTAACCTAAAGGGTAAAAATTCACTGGTATTTCTGGGGTTAACGTTAGCGAGTCTCGCCGGTAACCATTTTAATATCCCTCTGTTTTTTGGGATAGATTTTTTGTTTGGTAGTATCGCAACCCTCTTGATTACCTATTTATTTGGAGTGAGATGGGGAACCCTAGCGGCAGTGTTGACCAATCTCTATACCCTGATTCTCTGGGGACATCCTTACGGCATGATCCTATTAAATTTAGAAATCATCTGGGTGGGGATTGGCTTACGGCGTTCGTCGTTCAATATGATTGCCCTCACTAGCCTATACTGGTTAATCATGGGACTGCCTCTAGGCATTATTGTTTATGGGTTTATTCTACAAATCCCCAACCAGCTCATCATTCTTGTTATTTTAAAGCTAACGGTTAATGGTGTTTTTAATGCCTTGATCGCGAGTCTTATTATTGTTAATACCCCCCTACTTGAAATAATCAGTCCGGGATGTCAACGACTTTTTTCATTTCGTCAAACTATATTTAATGTTTTACTGGCTTTTACAATTATCCCGATTCTAATCGTAATTGTCTTAGGCAGTCGAGTTCAATTTCAGGATCTCGAAACTCAGGCAATTGCTATTGTTGAATCTGTATCTGACGAATTCAGGGAGAATTTAGAAATAACTCAAATTTACCGCTGGGGAGATTTGAATTTGTTTCAAGCTTTAATTGAAGCAAAGCGAAGCCCCTACCCAATCGACGTATTTTTGCTGAGTCATTCATCGGTCGTGAGACGATATCCTGAAACTGCCACTCTCTTCGATTTAAACTCGGGAATTGTTCTTGAGCATGGCAATAATGTTTATCAATGGAAACCTGGTGGTGGCTTAGCCATTATGGCCCAATGGCGTCAGTCTTACTATTATACACGTATTCAGGAAGCTCAACTGCCGTGGGATATTCTTGTTTCATTGCCAGCGGAACCTATTGTCAGTCAACTGCAAGCCTTTTATATCCGTAATCTCGCCATTCTCCTGGGAATTATGGGGATTGCGATCATGGGTGCCAATACGTTGAGTCATTACCTGATGCAGCCCTTGACTCAACTGGCAAATTTAACAGAAAATCTGCCTCAAAAAGCTAGTGAACAAGAACCCATACATCTACCCAAAACAGAAGTTTTAGAATTGAATCTCCTGGCAGGAAATTTCCAAGTAATGGCTGAGGCTTTAGGAGAGAAGTTCAAAGAAATTAAAACCGCCAACGAGGAACTTGAAGCACGGGTAATTGAGCGAACTAAGCGACTTTCTGAAGCCAATCAAAGTTTAGCCACTGAGATTCAAGAACGACAACGGATTGAAGCAGAAATCCGCAAATCTCAACAACGACTGGCGTTGATGGTTGAACAAACACCATTGGGGGTTCTCGAATGGAACATGAACTTTGAGGTGGTGAGTTGGAATCCGGCCGCTGAACGAATTTTTGGCTATACCGCAGAAGAAGCCCTTGGAACTCAGATTGCCGATCGCATTGTGCCAGCGGATTGGGCCCCTCATGTTCAGCAGGTAATGGCGGATTTGATTGCACACAAGGGGGGCGCTCGTAGTACTAATGAGAATATCCGCAAGGATGGACAGCGAATTATTTGTCAGTGGTACAACACACCTCTGATTGATCAAGCGGGCAACTGTATTGGCATTGCTTCGATGATTCAGGATATTACGGAGCAACAACGGGCTGAGGTGGAGTTACGGGAGAGTGAACAGCGGTTTCGGGATGTCTCGGAGGCGGCGGGGGAATATCTCTGGGAAATCGATCCCGAGGGGTGCTATACCTACCTCTCGGAGCGTGTTGAGGCGGTTAAAGGGTATCCAGTGCGAGACTTGCTGGGACGATCGCCGTTTGAGATTATGTATGGGGGCGATCACAAACGGGTGCAAGAGATTCTCAATCAGGCCATTGAACATCACTCCACCTTTAAACTCGAACATCGTGACATGACCCCCGAGGGGGAGATTGTTTGGGAAGAAGTGAATGGGGTTCCGCATCTCGATGAACAGGGGAACTTAATCGGCTTTCGGGGAACCGGTTTGAGTATCACCGATCGCAAACGCTCAGAACTGGAATTACGTCAATCGGAAGCCCGTTTACGGCAAAAAGCACAAGAACTTGAGCAGGCGTTACGGGAGTTGCAGCAAACTCAAGCGAAGTTGGTGCAAAGTGAGAAAATGTCCAGTTTGGGGCAACTGGTGGCCGGAGTTGCCCATGAGATTAATAACCCTGTGAACTTCATTTATGGGAATCTCACTCATGCGGAGGAGTATGTCGAGGAGTTTCTGGCCGTGATTGCCAGTTATCAGCAGCATTACCCGGAACCCGTCGCTGCTGTAGAAGAGCAGTTGCAAGACTCCGATGTGGAGTTTCTGGTAGAGGACTTTCCTCGGTTAATCGAGTCCATGCGGGAAGGGGCCCGACGAATTCGGGAGATTGTCGCCTCCTTGCGGAACTTCTCCCGCTTGGATGAGGCTGACTCGAAACTGGCCAATCTCCATGAAGGCATTGATAATTCTTTGATGATTCTGCGGAGTCGCCTCAAAGAGCAAGGCGATCGCCCAGAGATTCAGGTGATGCGTGACTATGGGGACATTCCCGCCATTGATTGCTATCCTGGACAGTTGAATCAGGTGTTTATGAACATCCTGGCCAACAGCATTGATGCCTTGGAGGAGCGCAATCACCCTCGCCAGGAAATTCGCGAACACCCCAGTTGTATTTGGATTCACACTCAACAGCAGGGCGATCGCGTGCGGATTTCCATTCGTGACAATGGCAATGGGATTCCCGAAGATGTGCAGGAGAAGATTTTTAATCCCTTTTTTACCACCAAAGAGATCGGCAAGGGAACCGGATTAGGCTTATCGATTAGCTATCAGATTATTGTGGAGCGTCATGGGGGCAGCGTTGAGTGTCATTCAACCTTGGGCGAGGGAACCGAGTTTGTGATCACGATTCCCGTCACCGTTGGGGGTTAAGGGAGTTAGCCCTGTCAGCAAACCCTTACATAAACCCGGACAGAAGTGGGCGATCGCTGCGATTTCACCCGGACATCGGCAAAAAAGCCATATCGGATTGCCCCTCAAACGGACAACTTGCCCCATAATAGGACACTGATTGTTTTGTGACGGAGAACGAAAGGTCTATGGGTCGTGCTACCAAAGCCGTACTGGCATACTCAGGTGGAGTGGATACTTCAGTCTGCATTCCCTACATGAAGAAAGAATGGGGGGTTGAAGAAGTGATCACCCTTGCCGCTGATTTAGGTCAGGGAGATGAACTCGAACCCATCCGCGAAAAAGCCCTCACATCTGGGGCCAGTGAGTCCCTGGTGGCCAACTTACAAGAGGAATTTATCCAAGATTACGCCTTCCCCGCAATTCGGGCCAACGCGCTCTACGAAAACCGCTATCCTCTCTCCACGGCCCTGGCCCGTCCTCTGATTGCTAAGAAACTGGTGGAAGTAGCGGCAGAATATGGGGCTGATGCGGTGGCTCATGGCTGTACCGGCAAAGGCAATGACCAGGTTCGCTTTGACGTGGCGATCGCCGGACTGAACCCCGATATCAAGGTTCTGGCCCCGGCTCGGGAATGGGGCATGAGTCGCCAAGAAACCATCGCCTATGGGGAGAAGTTTGGCATTCCCTCCCCCGTTAAGAAATCCTCCCCCTACAGTATCGATCGCAACCTCCTCGGTCGTAGCATCGAAGCCGGCCCCCTCGAAGATCCTTGGAATGAACCCATCGAGGAGGAAGTTTTCTTGATGACCGAGGCGATCGCCAAAACCCCTGACGAAGCTGAATATGTGGAAATCGGCTTCGAGGAAGGCTTTCCCGTCAGTGTCAATGGGGAGGCCCTGGCCCCGGTGAAACTCATCGAAACCCTCAACGCCATCACCGGACGACATGGCTTTGGCCGCATCGATATGATCGAGAACCGTCTGGTAGGGATTAAGTCTCGGGAAATCTACGAAGCCCCCGCGCTCCTGGCCCTGATTTTGGCACACCGGGACCTGGAAAGCCTGACCCTGACCAAAGATGTCACCCATTACAAACGGGGCATCGAAGAAACCTACAGCCAACTGGTGTATAACGGCTTATGGTTTAGCCCCCTCAAAGGGGCCTTAGATGCCTTTATTGCCGAAACCCAGAAACAGGTGACGGGAACGGTGCGGCTGAAGCTGTTTAAGGGGAACGCTCACATTGTCGGCCGTAAGTCGACGAATACCCTCTACACCGACGAACTCTCCACCTACGGCTCTGACGACAAGTTCGATCATAAAGCCGCTGAAGGCTTTATCTATGTCTGGGGACTGCCCAACCGGGTTTGGTCTCAGAAATTACGCGGCTAAGCTGCTGCTGAACCGGGTTTCTGCCGTTGTCTCTTCAGGGATGAATGGGGGAACCCGGCCCCTCGATCGCAGAGGGTGGGCCGGTTTTTGGGTCATCCCCTGTTTGATAATTTCAGGGGATAGCCGGCAACCGGTTTGATGACAATTGCTTATTGTCACAGAAGTTGTGGTTAGAAGCTCGGGGTATGTCTTACAATTGCCTGTTGATGCGCTCAACAGGCGTTACTTTTGTCCTCAAATTCTCTGAACTTCGCGTTCTCGGGGATTTGTCGTCTGAGACCAATACTCAGGCAAACCTACGCTTAACCACAGGAGCCAGCTATGCAAGATGCAACGATTCTGGGACTTTTGGCGGGAACCATGACCACGATCGCCTATCTTCCCCAATTGATTAAAACCTGGCAGTCTAAGTCGGCGGATGATATCTCTTGGAGTATGTTAATTATCCTCTGCTTGGGGATTCTCTTGTGGCTGGTGTATGGGACATCGGTTCATGATTTGCCGGTCATTTGTGCCAATATTCTGACATTAATTCTCTCTTCGACGATTTTGGGCTTAAAGGTTCACTATCGCTTGCGGCGAGCCTCGATTGATTGATGGCTGTATCTGCAAGTTGTTTTGAAATCCGTGGGCAACCATGGATTTTTTTATGGATTTTTTGATGATGGAGGCGATATTTTTTTTCCTCTCAAAGCTGCTGCCACCTTTGGTTTACCCGTTGGGATTGGCCTCTGTGTTGATGCTGCTGGCCCTGGTGCTGCTCTGGAAACGTCCGGCTGTGGCGAGTTTAGCTGTGCTTCTGGGGTTTGTGGCCTTGATGGCTGGGGGCAATGGTTGGCTATGTTCAAGTTTGGTGCGATCGCTCGAACGGCAACATCTGCCGGTGGGGGAATTGCCCCAGGCGGGGGCGATTGTGGTGTTGGGAGGGGCCACGCGATCGCCTAATCCTCCTCGTCCTTGGGTGGAGGTGAATGAGGCGGGCGATCGCCCCATTTACGGGGCCCGGCTATTTCTACAAGACAAAGCCCCGTTTCTAATTCTTTCAGGGGGCCGCCTTAGCTGGACTGGGGAGATTGGCTCTGAGGCGGAGGATATGGCCCAACTTGTCCAAGCGTTGGGTGTGCCGGAATCGGCGTTGCTATTGGATCACACCTCTCTCAATACTCGTGAGAATGCGGAAAATGTCCAGGTGATTTTAGAGGAACAGGGAATTGAGGATATCTTGCTGGTTACCTCGGCCATTCATATGCCGCGATCGCTGCGAGTGTTCCAAAAACTGGGGATTACAGCCATTGCTGCCCCCACGGATTTTCTGATTGCGGATTCCGTCACGGGAGGTGATGCCCAGAGTTGGCAGGCGATCCTTCTCAATCTGATTCCTGATGCTGAACGCTTAGCCCTGACGACTCGGGCGCTGAAAGAGTATCTTGGGTTATGGGTGTATCAGCTACGGGGTTGGGCCTGAGGCTCACTCTAGAAACGTTCCCCATCGAATCCAAAACCCGTCCTTTCACTTGCGAGGCTTCATGTCTGACGGAATCAACCGCATTGTTTTCCTTCCGCCGCCATCCCTGGATGAACGGATTGGCAGTTATCACGTCACGCGGGAGTTTCACCGAGAAGTCCAATATCGCCAAGACTTCCAAGACTATTGTCAGTGGTATCGGGCTACGGCGGAGCGTCACCGTCAGGAATTGGCAAAAATGCGCGGGGATATCAACATTTTTGGCTGGTTTTCTCGCCGTCGGGGTCGTTGAGCGGTTGAAGACCGGGTTGGCTTCACTGGGTTAGGGTGGATAGGGTAATGTCCACCAGACCCTGAAGCGTTTGACGATTGGGGTTTAATTTCGCCGCTAGGCGTAATCCTTGAAGGTTGGCGAGGAGATACTTGGCCAGTAGGGAGATGTCCCCAGGATGGGTCAGTTCTTGGCGCTGGCGCGATCGCTCTAACACTTTGGCAAAGGTGGCTTCAATTCGATAGAAATACCCCGTCAGTTGTTGGGAAATGCGAGGATCTTGGGGGGCCAGTTCAGCCGCCGTATTCACCAAGAGACAGCCTTTGCGATCGCCGTCCTCTAAACTCCAATCCACCACCGACTCAAAAAAGCCACCTAACGCCGCCAGTGACGTATCAGCCCCCTGAAGAGGTGCTAAGTTCCCCTCGACCACGGTGCAATTGTAATGGGCCAGAGTTTCCTCAAATAACGAATGTTTGTCCCCAAAGGTGTCATAGAGGCTGCCTCGATGAATCCCCATAGACTCAATCAGATGGCGAATTGAGGTTCCCTCATAGCCCTGTCGCCAAAAGGTGACCATCGCTTTATCCAAAACATCTTCTCGATTAAACTCCTTATGTCGCCCCATGAGTTTTTCTAGTATTGGTCAGTTTATATCATTCTATGATAAACCTTTATGAGAAAACCTAGCTGGCTGATTCTAGAATTTTGACTTGAGCATCCACTCGTTCTAGAACTTGCAGTAAGGCAGGAATAACTTCTAGGTGTTTCTGGGATAAGCTCGGATGACGTTGATAGGTATCCTGAATTTCCCCGAGTTTTTTTTGTAAATTTTGCGCCGTGATTAAAACTTCTTGGCTTAAATCAATGAGTTTTTGTTGCTGATAAAATTTAAGTGCAGCCCCCCGCAACACTTGCAGAGTGGCTTCTTCTCCCTCATCCCCTCGCATCACCCGCAGCCGCAACAGAACTGGAGTTTCATTATAAACTCGCTCTAGTTCTACTTCTTTTTGCTGATGCACCGGCAGTAACGGCAAGCCCATAAACCGTTTTAATTCATTAATAACCCCTTGAAATGTACTGAGAGGCAACGCCTTCAGTACAGATTTAGGAACCCCATCTTGACTCCAGAGAATATTCCCAACTTCGGTTTCTCGGGCAAAATGCAATCGGCCAATTCCTCCGATTAAGACTCGCGCTAACAATTCCTGAATCATCTGGGCCGGCGTAAGAAAGGCTAAGGCGGCGACAGGATCTGTTAAATGACGGGGGGTCAACTCAAGGTTAGGAAGATTATGGGGGATGGCTTCCCATTGAGAATCTGTCCCGGCTTCAGCGGAGGGGTGGCTAGAGGCCGCTTGATTGCTATGGTTGAGATAGGCCGTTAGTAAGGCTTGATGCTTTTCAGCCGGGATACTCTGAGAAACCAGGGAACAGTTGAGATAGCCCAGCAACCGCCGTAGATAGTCTAAGGCTGCCGTATCATCGGGATTGACCATCCCCAGATAAATACGACTCCCTTCCATGGATAGGGGCACAACCTGGTGATACAAGCACACTTCAAAGGGCACGATTGTATCAATGGAGTGAAAAATCCAGTCGGAGTTCATGGTGAGGGTTTTCAGCATAAATGGACGAGTTTGAGAAGAACCCAAACCTAAATACGATGCAACCCTGATGAATTCATGACAATCGAGACTAGACGATCATGGGACTATCAACAACAAACAGGACAGATGCGTTAGTTCATGTCGGCTCACCGGCCGCCATGGGGCTGTTGAGGCGCAGGTAGTCTTATTCTAGTTGAAATCACTCAGATCGGATCGCCAATTACTCCGTAGAATTACGGATTTGTTGGGCAGCGAGGTAAAGTTTACCCCATTCACTGGTGACCTGAGTCGTTTTAATCTGGAGACTGCGGGCAATCGCCTCAACGGACTCTCCGGCTTTGAAGCGATCGAGAATCTCTTGCTGATGAGGCTCAAGGCTGTCATAGTACTGTTGCCACTCGCCGCTGGTGAGTCCGAGTTGATGGTCTTGGAGCGAGGTTTTGAGCCAATTGGCCACTAAATCCGGTGAATGTTTGAGACTAAAAACCCGGATGGCGTGATAGCCAACCTTTTCTCGTAGACGGTAGAGCTGTTTGATGGGAACTTGCAACTGCTCGGCGATCGCCTCTTGGCTATAGCCTTGTAGATAGAGGTTCAACCATTGGGCCGCTAGAGGACTGACATGGTCTTGGAGATACTGAGCAAATTCTCGGGCCACGATGTCTCGGAGGGTTTGTTGTTCTTCCCAGGCGCGATCATTGTCATAATGCTCCAGGGTCTGAATGTCCAACAAGTTCATCGTATCGGTGGCATGATTCGGGGCAATTTCCACGGAGACCAAACGCACCAACTCCTGACTGGGAACTTGAGTGAGTCCTCCCCGTTGACTACGGCGTAGATAGTTGACAAAGCGATAGACCAATAAAGGCTGATTGCGGATTGGACGTAGACAGTATTCCTCTAAACTGGCCAAAACTAGGGCATTTTGCACATGGCGATCGCCCCCACAGCGGGTAATCCGCCGCATTTCCCCTTGTAGGTAGCGATCGCTATTGAGCATTTCCTGCAACACCTCCTGCACCACGTCCACCACCGTACGACGGCGATCGCGACTCAGAGAAACCCAGGTGCGAATCTTGTTGCGCAACAGCACCAGACTCCCCAAACGACGGATTAAATGACGATAGGCCGCCTCCGGAGACACCCCCAAATAGCGTCGACAAAGGATGTTGTAGCAAAAGTCCATGGATTGTTCCAGAACTTGCTGATGATCGCCCTCCAAATCATCAAATTCAGACCCTTGATCGGCCAAAAGCCAACACAAAATCGCCTCCCGCGTCTCGGGAGTGCGTTGTGGATGGTCTCTCTCCAGTTGCGATCGCCATTCATGGACGACCCTGTCCCATGTCCGCATAACTGATTTCAAAAGGGGCTGGGATTCGTACTGGGAATTTTATCAAAGTTTTGGGGGGCCTATCCTGCTGTCGTTCGGGCAAACAGAGCGGCGAAATCGCGAGTGACTGGGCCCTCAGGATTGGAAATCACGTCGAACGCCTTATTTCGGGCCGTGGTTTCTCGCAACGCCTGCACCACCAATGAGGCCACATCGGCCCGAGGAATGGAGGGTTTAACCCCTTCAGGGGGATGATTTAATAGGTGATCATCCTCTCCCACCAGGAGTTCGCGATCGCCCCCCGGCTCATCCAATAGCCCCCCAGCTCGGATAATGGTATAGGCCAATCCCGAGTCAATCAGATGCTGTTCCGCCTTACGTTTCCAAATTAAAATCTTGCCATTGCCAATACTGTTGAGAAAATGGTTCTCATCGGTTCCCCCCATGGACCCCACCACAACCACCTGCTGAACCCCGGCGGCTTTGGCCACCTCAATCTGATTCACCTGGCCCTGATAGTCCACGATTTCGGGTTCTTCCCCTGGGGCAAATCCCATCTGGGGACGTTGTCCCGGTTCCGAAGGCGGCGCCACCACCTGGGGAACCGCACTGGTGAGAATGACCAAACCTTGACAGCCCTCTATGGCTCCTTTCAGGCTCTCGCGATCGCGGATATCGCCAAATACGAAGCCTTCCGTGGAGCCAAACACCTGCTCAGCCTTCTCCGGGGAGCGAGCGAAGCCCACCACCTCAAACTCTTGGGGCCGTTCTCGCAGTTTTTGCACCACCAAGGAGCCAGTGCGTCCGGTGGCTCCCGTCACTAAAATTCGTTTCATAATTGAGCTTCTTATCTTTGTTACTACAGGTTGTTACTACAGGTTGCTCTTACAGCCAGGGGCGACTGGCTTGTTCTAAGCGAATCCAATCTTCCGGGGACAACTCCCAGCCTAAAGCGCCAGCATTGTCTTTGGCCTGTTGAGCGGTTTTGGCCCCAGGAATGGGGATAACGCCCCCTTGGCCAATCAGCCAATTGAGGGCAACTTGAGCTGGCGTCTTCTCGTACTTTTGCCCGAGTTCTCGCAACATTCCCAAGAGGGGTTCAATGCGTTGTAAGCCCTTGGCGCTAAATTTCGCGTCCATTTTCCGTCCCCCACTTGGGCTATTGCTGGGGGTATATTTCCCAGTGAGTAAGCCTTGAGCCAGGGGGCTGTAGGCCAACAAAACCACCCCTAACTCTTTGGCGGTATCAAGAATACCCTTGGTTTCGATGGTGCGTGAGAGCAGAGAATAGCGCACCTGATTCACGGCTAGGGGCACACCCCGACTTTGGAGAATCTGCTGAGCTTGCAGCATCTCATCGGCGGAGTAGTTGCTCACCCCCACCGCCTGAATCCGTCCCCGCTCCACTTCGTCAGCCAGCGCATTGAGGAGAGTTTCTTGGGACATGAAGCAGGTGAAGGGCCAATGCACCTGGTAGAGAGGAATGGAAGTCAGTTGCAGGCGCTCTAAGCTAGCGCTGACGGCATCATAGACGGAGGATTTGAATAACCGCCAGGGGAGGGGACCATATTTGCTGGCGATGTGAACTGGGGTATCACAGCTTTGCTGGAATTTGCCGAGGAGTCGTTCGGATTCTCCTTGTCCATAGACTTCGGCAGTGTCGAATAGGGTAATTCCCGAGTTGATGGCGGCTTCAAAGGCCTCTCGGACTTGCGCCTCGCCATAGTCACTGCCATATTGCCAGAAAAAGCGATCGCCCCAAGACCAGGCGCCGATTCCGAGGGGGCGTACTTGTAGGCCGCGATCGCCGAGGGTTAACATCTCTTCCATGAGTCAACAATCCAGTAAAAATTTGATATCGGTTAGCGTTGTTCTTTGCGGACGACTTGCTCGAACTCTTGCAAAACTTGGCGGTAGCGATCGCCAGCAACCATTAACAGGTCGTTATGTCCAGCCCCTTCAACCCAGAAAGCTTTTTTGGGGTCATTGGCCGCTTCATAGAGGGTTTCTCCATGCCAAAGGGGAATCAGGCGATCGTCGATTCCATGGATAAATAACACCGGACTATAGACATTTGGGATTTTACTAAGATTATCGAATTTATCAAAGGGAAATAGCTGTCTCCGCGTCACGACTCGGAATGCGGACAGGAAACCACTCTCAACGGTTAAGGCGGCGATCGCTTCTCGGGAGGCTAAATCCACTGACGGGCCGCTTCCGACGGAGCGTCCATAGATCCAAATATGGCTCGGGGAGATATTTAGGGTTTCCGTGAGATAGCGGTAGGCGGCATTGATATCCCGATAGCTGTTATATTCCGATGGACTGCCCTGGCTAGTTCCATATCCCTGGTAGTCATAGGCAAAAACCCCAAATCCGAGGCTTTGCAAGTCCGCCAAGCGGGGCAGAATCATCCCTAAGTCCTCAGCATTCCCATGACTGTAGAGGATGGTGTAGTCTGCCTCCTCGTTGGGCAGATGGACGGCTGAAATCTCGGTGTTCTCATCGATAGGCAGTTTGATGATGGCTTCGCTGTCACTGTAGCTGGCAGGAGGGGGGACAAAAATCGACCGCTCACTCCCGAAGTAGGCGTAGAGACAGATGCAAAAGTAGATAAATAGAACAGAAGCAATCATGCGCTTGAGGGAAAATTCACCGATGAGATAGTGTCGTAGTCGTGAACGACGAGGGGATGCCATGGTTTCAGCCTCCGGAAACCGAGGTTGACTCTTGCTCGTTGATTGTACCGTAACCGCCTAAAGAATCCTAACTTGTGGAGATGTTTCTCTCCGTTTTCTTGTTTTGGCGCTAGTTAACAACTCATGGCCACCTCAAATCTGTGATTAATATCACGTAAGGTGAGTGATGTTAGGATGTCCAATGATGGACATTGATGTTAGGGTTCAAACCACTGTTATTTAACGCCTTCACGGAAACTTTAAACAACGCAAGTGAAAACTTTATATGGGGTCATCATCGCCTATGGCTCAACAGGATAAACTAGAAGTGGCCACACTTAAACATGACCCAAGGAGTTTTAGCCAATGCGAATCTCATCGTTGATGATCAGTTCTGGGGCCCTAACCCTGATGGGTGGGTTAATTGTAGGACAGCCTCATGCTGCAACGGCATTCGGGTTAACAGGTGCAGCGTCGGACTATAATCTGTTCCTGTTTGAGGATCTCTATCAACGGGGTGGCGATGTTGAAGGGCGAGCAGCCGTTGGTGGTAATGCTTCCTTAACCAGTGTTGGTATTGCCGATCGCCTCCCATCGTCTAATGGGACTGACACGCACTTTGTTGTCGGCGGTGATTTAACGATTCAAAATAGTGGCATCTTTGGCGGTAATGCCAATGTGGGGGGAACGGTAACTGGAGATGTTTACTTTAACAACTGTCAGGGTTGCCAGGTTACCTCGGAGAATCTGATTGACTTCGAGGCGGCACGCAATCACTACCGCAATCTGTCCCAGACGCTATTCAACTTAGAAACCACGGGAACGAACAGCCTTAACCCCTATTCTAAGCAACTCCGTTTGACGGGAAATAACACGGACTTAAATGTCTTTAATGTTAGCTTATCGGAAGCTCGGGAAATCTTCCTGGATGCTCCTTCAAGCTCTGATTTAGTGGTTATTAATGTCACTGATGAAATGTTTGCTCCTGACTGGTTTGGGTCTTTATTTCATCAAGAAGCTAATGCGGATTCATCCAAATGGCAAAATGTGATTTGGAACTTTGCCAATGCAACTCAGCTTGATTTCTCCTTCTCATGGCGGGGAACGGTCTTAGCACCTGATGCTGATATCAGTTTGCGCAATGGGAATATCGAAGGACAAGTAATTGCTAACTCCGCTCGTCTTGATGTGTGGTCTGGGGAGTTCCATAACTACGAGTTTACAGGCACTCTGCCCTCGTCTGACTCTGGTTCAGATGATTCGCCGAATACCCCAGAGCGTCGAGAAATTCCCGAACCGACGATGATTTTAGGTCTTCTAGCTGTTGGCGCCATGGGGGCTGTGAAACGCCGCCGTGTGGTGGGGTAGCGTTAATGGGGATTATTCATGGCCTTGAATGACATGTTTAATCCGGGTTAAGGCCTCAAGGTTGATGAAGCCCCGATAATAGCCACTGCGGTTTGACATTCCTAAATAGACAGTGTGGTTAGGTTTCGGAAGTCGTGAAAATCGGGGCGAGACATTGATATAGACGGAGGCACTTTTGACCCCGAGGGAGAACTGGCAACTTTCGTGATAGGACTCGGTGACGAGACAGTCAGCATGACCACTACTATGTTGGTTAATCCAAAGCATTCCCTCCTGAAGGCTCTCAACTTTCTTGAAGGCAATGGTTTTGGTGAGGTAGGCTTGTTGCCATTCGTTGGGTTGGGCCAGTTCGAGTTCTAGATCGCGAAATTCTTCGACGAGGGCTTCGTCGCCGCGAATTTCAAAGCCCTTATCCCGGAGTCCATTCCAAAGACTGAGAAGGGATGAGGGTTTTTGTTCGGGGTGAATCAGGACTTTTTCGATCGCATTGACGGGATCGGGGTCGCTTTGATGACTATCGTTAATGATGGAGCGAACCAGGTCGAGACTGCCACTGGGAGACCAGTAGAGATAACAGTTGCCGATGGCAGAACGCAGGACGGGAACGGTGGCCTTTTCAATAATTGGTTGTACGAGACTCTCGCGACCATGGGGGATAATCAGGCTAAGATAACGGTCCTGGTTGACCAGCTCTCGCACCGAAGTTCCGGTATCTGAGGGCAGCAGTTCCAGGCAATGGTCTGGAAGTTGACTCTCGGCTAACGCCTCTTGTAAGACGTTGGCGATGGCGATATTGGAGTGACTGGCTTCTGTGCTGCCCTTGAGAACGAGGCTATTGCCGGTTTTGAGGCACATTCCAGCGGCGATCGCCCCCAGTTCTGGGAAGGCTTCGTAAATCAGGGCGATCGCCCCTAGGGGCATTAACTGACAGTAGGTTTGAGCCTGTTCAACTTGAAAGGGAGCATTAATGACCCGCCGGATGGGGTCGGGAAGGTCGCTGAGACAGTGGAGTATGTTGACGGCCCCCTGAACGCGCTCAGGGGTGAGTTTCAGCCAATCCAGCAGCAGATCAGGAACCGCCATATCTCGACTGGCTTCTAAATCCAGGGTATTGGCTTCTAGGATGTCACTGCTGCAATCGCTCAGGGCCTCGGCCATCAGCCGCAACGCCTGCGATCGCTCGCTACTGAGAGTTTGTGCTAACTCCAGCGATGCTTGATGGGCGCGACGGACTGCCGCTAAAGGATTATCGCTCGTCTCAATCTCAAAGGAGTCGTTCGCCATGACGCTAACGTCGGTATGCCAACCAAACTAATACTGCGGGCAACATTGCTAAGAGTACCACTAAAATAATCCAGGGGATGGTACTTGCCCCGACGGATAGTCGTAAGGCGATGGGAAGCCAGACGATGGCCAAGACCAATACTACGCCAACAGCTAGGGGAAAGTAAATCTCTTTCATGCCTGACCGGGCCCGTTTCCAATGGGTTCCCGTCCACCGCCATACCTGTTTGTAGGGATAGTGGGTCGAGAGTTGCTCGATGGAGGTTCCGTTGTCATCGACGACAAAGATCTGCTGACAGCGATCGCAGCCCAAGGCCTCAGTCAGGGTGATGGGTTTCAAATGACCCGGACGGCGACAGGGACAGGGGTACTCGCGGTCCAGTTCAATTTTCTCGCCTTTGGGGGGATACACCAATTTAAAAACCCTCAAACAGTCTTGTGTACGGGGTTGGGGCTGAGTGGAGTGGAACGGTCAACCCAGCACCTCAGGGTTGGCAGAACTGACGCGGGATGAGGACGTTGCAACTCAACCCCGCTGTAGCCCGATTCTAACAAACTTATCCTGGTGAAGTTAGGCGTTCGGCTTGAGCTTTATATCTATATCTGACGGTCTCCCTCAAGATTCATGATCCAATGGTTCTATCTTCATGGCTTGGCTTCAAGTCCCGAGTCTCGTAAAGCGCAACTCTTCAGCGATCGCCTCCAGGAACAGGGACAAGTCCTACATCGGCTGAATCTCAACGATGGTGGCTTTTCTCAGCTTACTGTCAGCCGCCAAATTCGCCAGGTTTCAGCCCGGATTGCTCACGAGGACAGGGTCGCCCTCATTGGTTCTAGTTTGGGAGGCTTAACGGCGGCCTGGGTGGCTCAGGAGAGCTTGAAGGTAGAACGGGTCATCTTACTCGCCCCCGCTTTCGGATTTCCCGATTGTTGGCTGACGGCGGCTGAGTTGCAGCATTGGCAAGAGTCGGGTCATCGGGCCATCTATCATTATGGCGAGGGGCGATCGCTGCCGCTGAATTACCACTTCGTCGAAGATGCACGAACCTGGCCAGCACACCGCCTCACCCGTCCCATCCCCACCACCCTCATCCACGGACGCCAGGATGAGATCATCCCCATCCAGTCCAGTCGCGACTACGCCCAAACTCGCCCCTGGGTCAACTTAATTGAGGTCGACAGCGATCACGCCCTCAGCCACCTCGATGGCAAGGTGTGGCAGCAAGTTTTTTAAGAGGCAAGAGGGGGGGAGAAGGCAAGAGGCAAGAGGCAAGAGGCAAGAGGCAAGAGGCAAGAGGGGGGAGAACCACAGAGTCACAGAGGACACGGAGGAAGCTTCCCCTACTGCCTACTGCCTACTGCCTCCTTCTCCCCCTCAACCATTCAACAACGCCTCCACAAACTCATAACTGGAGAAGGGGCGCAAATCTTCAATCCCTTCTCCGGCCCCGATAAAGCGGATGGGTAAGCCTAACTGTTTCACCACCGCCAGAGCTACGCCGCCCTTAGCACTTCCATCGAGTTTTGTCAAGACTACGCCACTGAGTTGTGCTGCTTCCGCGAAGACTTCTGCTTGACGTAGGCCATTTTGTCCTAGGGTGGCATCTAGGACTAAGAGAGATTCAATGTGAGCATTGGGAGCTTTTTTGTCGATGATGCGGCGGATTTTGCTCAACTCTTCCATCAAGTTTTTCTTGTTCTGTAACCGGCCCGCCGTATCCACCAGGAGCAGTTCGGTATTACGAGATGTTGCGGCGGCGATCGCATCAAATACCACCGCCGCTGGGTCGGTATTTTTGCCGGGATTGGCAATGACATCAGTATTACTGCGTTGTCCCCAGATTTTCACCTGTTCCACGGCAGCGGCTCGGAAAGTATCGGCCGCCGCAATCAGACAGCGATAATCGGATTTTTGCGCCAGATGGGCCAGTTTGCCGATGGTGGTGGTCTTACCGGCTCCATTGACCCCGGTCATTAGCCAGATATTGAACTGATCTTTCTCAGGGATGAAGTCGGGTTTGTAGCCTTCCTCGTAAGGCTTGTCGAGCAAGTCCCGTAGGATTTGTTTGAGATAGGCGATCGCCTCTTCGGGGGGAAGGGTCTCATCTCGTAGTTTCTGTTGTAGGGTTTCGATGACAAAGTCGGTGGCTTCAATCCCTACATCGGCTTGCAGCAGTAAGGCTTCAATTTCAAAGACGGCATCTTTGTTTAGGGGCCCCTGACCGACAATGGATTTTAACTGGTTGATGAGTCCGAGACGGGTTTTGCCGAGTCCCTGACGCAGTTTCTTGAGCCAGGTAATCTCTTCAATGGAGATATCCTCGGGTTTACGTCCCTGCGCTGCTAAAACTTCGGCAGACCACACGAAATTTTCGTCAAAGCTAATGGCTGGCTCAGGTTCGGGTTCTGGCTCAGGTTCTGGCTCAACGGGAGTTTCGATGGCTTCGGCTTTTAACCGCTCTAGTCGTTCTTGACGCTCTTGACTGGCTTTCATCCAAGCTGGAACTGCCTCGGTTTGCGGTTCCGGCTCGGGTTCTGGCTCGGGTTCCGGCTCAGGTTCAGGTTCAACAGGAGTTTCCGCTACAGGTTCGGGTTCCGGCTCGGGTTCCGGTTCGGGTTCCGGCTCAGGTTCCGGTTCGACGGGAGTTTCCGCTACAGGTTCGGGTTCCGGCTCAGGCTCAGGCTCAGGCTCAGGCTCAGGTTCGGGTTCGACGGGAGTTTCCGCTACAGGTTCCGGCTCAGGCTCAGGCTCAGGTTCGGGTTCGACGGGAGTTTCCGCTACAGGTTCCGGCTCGGGTTCCGGTTCGGGTTCGGGTTCGACGGGAGTTTCCGCTACAGGTTCCGGTTCCGGTTCCGGCTCAGGCTCAGGTGCATCCGTGGTGATAGTTGTCCCTTGTTGCTGCTGGATATTCTGATACGCGGCTTTGGCCCAAGCCAGATAGTCATCTTGGGGAGAAGACTCTGATGAGCTGTCTGACTCAGTGGCGTCTTCCTCCGCCGTCTCAGTCTCCTCAACCGTGGTTGCGTCCTGATTAGCAGAGGTTTGGTCCTCTTCTTCTTGACTCCCGCTGCGATCGAATTTACGACGGAACCAGTTAAAAACCATAATGCGCGTGTTGAAACTAGACGAGTTGAAGATCGTTGGAGATATTCGATTATAAACCGGAGGGATTATCTGAGGCGATCGCATCGGGGGCAGCCTCAACTGGGGTCTCCTCTGGGCGATCGCGTAGTTCTACAACCCGACGTAATACCCCATTGACAAAGCGATGGGCTTTTTCACTACTGTAGCGTTTCGTCAGTTCCACCGCTTCGTTAATGGCAATTTGATCAGGGGTTCCCACATAGCAGACTTCAGCGGTGGCTAACCGCAAAATATTTTGTTCAACATGGGGGAGGCGTTCGAGTTGCCAATCGACGATGGTGCGATCGAGAAATTGATCAATCTCTTGGCGGTGTTGGGTGACCTGTAATAACAGTTCTAAGGCGTACTCTTGCACCTCAGCCTGATTCGCTAACTGGACAAACTCCGGTAGTTCGATCGCCATCCCCAAGCGATCAATCGCATGACGGGTTAACTCCATCGCTTCCGTTAGACTGGCCTTAGAGCTTTTGATGTCACTGTCCCGTAACTCTTGATCCATGAGGCGATCGTAGCCCCGTTTGAGTTCTGCGGCGGCGGTTTCGAGGGATTCGTGAACTTCTAAGGTCATGGCACGAACGGCTGCCACAATAAAATCACTGAGTTGCTGGTGAGTCAGTTTGCTAGACCGTTTTGGAAGTTGGCTGAGGCTTAGTAAAGCCAATTCACGGGAGATGCTACGAGCTTGCATGATCGGTTAGGACTAGGGAACGGGGGGGAGAAAGAAGGCTGTGACGGCTTATCCTTCGACTGTTTCGGCATTCTCTTCAACCACGGGAATCGAGGGGTCTAACTCCGACTTGTTTTTGCGACGGGAGAGTAGTTGTTCTAGGGTGGGCCGTTGGGATTCAGCCAATTGTTCGGGAGGGGTTGGGGAAACAATACCACCCGAAATTAGGATTTTGAAGGCATCCTCAATCGACAAGTTAACGTTAATGGCCTCCCGTTCGGGAATAATAGCGTACCATCCCGAGGTCGGGTTTGGCGTGGTGGGGATGAAGACACTCAGCATCACCTCGCTCATGTGGGCCTTAATCTGACTACTGATATTTCCGGTGACGAAACCCAGAGTCCAGACCCCTTGGCGGGGATATTCAATTAAAACGACACGGCGAAATCTACTATTTGAGTCTTGTAGAAGTGTCTGTAAAAGTTGCTTTAAGGTTTTGTAAACGGAACCGGCTAAGGGAATCGCTTGAACCAAATTTTCACCAAAATCTAGTAGCCAGCGCCCGACAATATTCCGCGCCATCAAACCAATTAAGAGAATCCCTAATAAGGGAACTGTTAACCCTACCAGTAGGTTTAACAGATTAACTAAAATTGGATTGAGGCCGTCAAAGGGGTTGATCTGCTTGGGGATACTGGTCAAAAAGTCAATCGTCCAGTTGGCAATGACCAAAGAAATCCAAATGGTCGTGGCCAACGGAATGATGACTAGCAATCCCGCAATTAAATCGTTTTTTAAATCTTGCCGTAAACGTTGCAGCACGGATACCTTACTCTCATCCAAAAGAGCGATAACTGAATTGACCGATCTGACCCCTGCTAAGGGCGTAAACCTTAATCGGGGTAACGGCCACCTTTAGAGGTGATGTCTTTATCTTAGGAGATGTGAAGAATTGTTGCAAAGATGTCCCGGACGATCAACAGGTAACGCGACGATCACGATTCAACTCTGGGGATCAGAAATCTCCCTGTTTCTAGGGTAACATTCATCGGATCGCGCCTAGGGGGGCGATCGCTCAAAAGGGGGTTTTTAGGGCTGAGGGTTCTTCGTCGGGGGTGTGAGACTGAGGTGGGTGGGGTTCGTTGGGGGGAGGGGGAACATAGCCTTGTCGTTTCAACTCACGGGCTTTCAGCAAAATTAGATACTCATAGAATGCCTGCAAGGTACACCAGGCGAAGCCGGCCTGTCCATCGAGGAAGCCTCGCAGAACCACATACATATAGACAAAGCGAATCAGAGGACGCAACGGAAGTCGTAGGGATAAGTCCTTCAAGGCCCGTCGCCGTTCGACTTCACTGGACCCAAACAACAGATGACGCCATTGAATGGTTCCATAGGAGAGCTGACGTAGGGTTTCCTTGGCTTCGTCGGTTGAGTAGCGGTTATGCTTCTCAATCCAACGGTTTAACCCTTTGCCGCAGGTATAGTGGGGATAGGTTTCTTGTAAAAACGAGGTGGGGCCGTCACAAACCTCTCGTTCGGTATGGCCGTAATCATCAAACCACACCTTATCTTTGCGGAATAGCCGCAGCTGATACCGGGGATACTGGGTACTGTGGCGAATCCAAGAGTCCATAAACATGACTCGTTCGGCCACATAGTAGCCGATGAACTCCTGCTGTTGTGTCGCCGCTAAACATTCGGCAAACAGTTCAGGGGTCATCCGCTCGTCCGCTTCGAGGATATAGACCCATTCATATTTAGTTGGGATGGACTGTAACATCCAAGTCCGCTGTTTACCGTGACTTTCAAAGGCATGTTGCTCAACACGAACCCCATACCCTCGGGCAATGTCTACCGTGCGATCGCCACTTAATGAATCAACCACGATAATATCGTCAGACCCTTGAGCTGACTCAATGCACTCGGCGATATCAATTTCTTCGTTGTAGGTCAGGATGTAGATTGAAAACATAAACTCGGGGACAAAAAAAAGATGTTAAACGACACCGAAACGGTGTTCGAGACTGAGGAGCGGCGATCGCTCCTAGAGTGAACACCGTCTTGGGGCCTAGTAGATCCACCCCAACATCAGATTCAGGACATCTAGTTAGCGGATGGGGCTTGGCGAGCGGCCCGACGAGGACGCATCATCCCTTTAAGACCCGTCCAGCCAATTAAGATGTAACCAATGGCCAGTAACAAACTGCTCGTGCCAATTCGGAAGGCTGATTTCCAGGCAGCAAGGCGTGTTTGCTGTTCGAGTTCTAACTGCCGCTCACGGATTTGTCCACCGAGTTGTTCGGGAAGCTGTGAGGCCTGCTCATCTAAAAAGCGATCAATCTCCTCAGGATTTTCTTGAGAGGCTTCTAATAAAGCCCGTAATTGTTGTGGAGTTTGCTCACTTTCTAGGAGTTGATTGACCTGATCGGGATTCTCCAACAGTCCTCTGAGTTGAGTTTCGAGTTGAGTCCGTTGTTGAGTGACTTGTTGCTGGAACTCCTCGCTCCCGAGCTGAATATTCAACTCAGTTTCTGCTTGACGTGCTTGTTGTTGGATATCTTGCAAGCGAGTACTACTTTGCATTCGCACATCGTTAAAGTGAATCGCCGTGACCAGAAGGAAGACAACCCCAAGGAAACTTGAAAGAATCAAGCCCCAGAAGCGCAGGTCTTGCCATTTTTTACGGGGGAGGGCTGTCGCCGCACCAGCGGTATCCATCCAATAGCCAGCAAAGGTTAGGGCAATCCCAATCATTGGTATGATTCCGCGATCAACAACCGTTGAGGCAAACTGAAGTCGCCAGGGCAAGTCTAAGGGTTGATAGGGGGCTGGAATAACTAGGATGTCGAGGAAGGACGATAGAATCAACAAGATACCCACGACTTTGAGGCTTCGTGCGGCCAGGGATGAGGGTTTACGGGAATTTGAAGTTTTCATGCTATAGGTGGTCTTAAAGCGCTTCTTTTCTAAGTTAGCCGATTAGACTGAGTTTGCGTAAAATTTGTGACTTATCCTGATTTAAGCGCAGCGATGAGTTACGTTTCATGAACTTTTCTTGATTTTGGAGCTGAACGACCATGGTTGTGGACCATCGCCCGCAGGTGCAGCGTGTCTTGATTGTTACGTTAGGCCTGAATGTGTTGGTTGTGGTGATCAAGGCGAGTTTAGGCTGGTGGACGGGATCTCTGAGTTTGGTGGCCGATGCCCTGCACAGTACAACGGACGGGGCCAGTAACATTCTCGGTTTGGTGACAAGTCGGTTATCCTCCCCGGAACCCGATCGCGAGCATCCCTATGGCCATCAAAAGTTTGAAGCCATTGGGGCCCTAGGAATTGCGGCGTTTCTGGGAGCGGCGTTTTTTGAGATTGTTAAGGGGGTATTCGAGCGTCTGTTTGCTGAGGAGAATCCGGTAACGATGTCCCCTCTGGTGCTATGGCTAATGCTCGTGGTGTTAGGGGTGAATATCCTCGTGACCTATTATGAGCGACGGGTGGGCCTCAAACTCGGCAGCAAGATCCTGATTGCCGATGCTCACCATACCATGAGTGATGTCTGGATTACGATTACGGTCATGCTGGGGCTGATTGGGGTTTGGCTGGGGTATCCCCAGTTAGATATTATCTTAGCAATTCCGGTGGCGGGGTTGGTGTTTCACAGCGGCTGGCAGGTGTTGCGGGAGAATTTGCCCTGGTTGATTGATGAGATGGCGATCGCCCCGGAAGCCATCCATCGTATTGTCATGGCGGTTCCTGGGGTCATCAACTGTCATGATATTGCCTCGCGGGGCTTAAATGGCCGCCAGTTGTTTGTGGAGATGCACGTGGTGGTGGATGCCAAAGACTTAGCGACGGCCCATAACATTACGGAGGAAATTGAGGCGCGCCTAGAGGAGCGCTTTGCCCCGATTCGCCTAACGATTCACATGGAACCCCCCAATTATCAGTCGGAACACATTACCTATGGCCCTGAACCTCACGAGAGTTCAGCAGAAAGCTGATGGTTTTCATCCACGAAGAAACCCCTAAGAGAAAACTCGTCGGGCCAGGGGAACGGAGGTAGCGATAAAAAATAAGCTCAGTTGTGTAACGACAATACTCGGCCCTGAGGGCAAATCCCAAAAGGCAGAGATGAGCATTCCTCCTACGGCACTGAAGGCACCGACAATCGTCGATATGACAATATAGCGGGTGAAATTTCCCGTGATGAGTTGTGCGGTACAGGCGGGGATGACGACAAAGGCGCTAATGAGTAATACGCCAATTGCCTTAATGGAAATGCCCACCACCAAAGCCAATAAGGTCGTAAATAACATCCGATGTCTGGAGACGGAAATCCCTCGCGCCATGGCTAATTCTTCATGGAGAGTCACAAGCATTTGAGTTCGTAGGGTCAAGCCCACAAACAAAATACAGGCAATTAGGAGTATGGCGCTAAAGACTAAATCTCCTGGGCGAATCCCTAAAATATCGCCAAACAAGAGATTATTTAAGCCCCCTTTATACTGTCCAATAAAGCTTAGTAAAATAATAGCAACTGCCAGGGAAGCTGAATAGACAATGTTTAATAGAGCATCTGTCCAGAGCTTTGTTTTTTCCAGAAGGTAGGAGACCCCTAACGCAAAAACAACAGCAAAGGGGAGCAAGACAACTGTAGGATTCAGACCCAATAAAACCCCAAGGCTAATTCCCAAGAGAGCTGAATGTCCTAGGGTATCACTAAAAAAGGATAATTGTCGCAGGACGGCAAAACTCCCTAAAAGTCCCCCCGTCATACCCGTTAGAACTCCACCGATGAGGGCCCGCTGCATGAAGGGAAGTTGAAATAAATCGCTGACACGAGCGAGTTCAACCGTCAAAGACATAGGAATTAAACTTAATAGTGAGAATGATGATAGGGGGTGCGTTCGTTGCCATAGGCGGCTACGAGATTTTCTGGGGATAGTGCCACTTCAGGAACTCCTTGACAGCGTAAGGTCCGATTGAGACAGAGGACGCGATCGCAATGTTGGCGTACCATTTCTAAGTCATGGGAAATTTGCAAAATTGCCCAACCTTGTTCTTGTTTTAACTGATAGAGCAGTTGATAAAACTCCGACTCACTTTGGATATCTAATCCCGCCGGAGCTTCATCTAAAATCAAGAGACTGCGGGGACGCACTAAGCAGTAAGCCAGTAGCACTCGCTTCATTTCCCCACCGGAGAGGCTACTGATGGATTGCGATCGCAAATGAGCCGCATCCACTCGCGCTAAGGCTTGACGGACCTGGTGAAATCGCTGTCGCCCCCCTAACCAAGGAAGTCTAATTCCCGGTGCGTCCCAGCCTAATCCCACTAACTCCTCGACGGTGATGGGAATCCGACGATCAAACAGGAAATTCTGGGGAAGATAGGCAATTTGTTCCCGGACAACGGAGGGAAGATGGCCCCGACGGCTTAAGGGTTGCCCTAAGATGAAAATATCTCCAGCTTTACGGGGCAAAATCCCCAACAGGGCTTGAACCAGGGTACTTTTTCCTGCACCATTCGGTCCGACGATGGCAGTGTCAGTCCCCGCTTCAAGGGAAAACGAGACATCCCGTACCGCCAAATAGGTTTCACGATACACCGTTAGATTATTAACGGTCATTACAAGGTCACTCAACTTTTCCCTCCGTTGTTCTGTGTCATCCCCTAGGAGGCGGGGATGTCGTTAATGACTTGCTGCTGCTAGCTCTGGTACTTCACGATACCACCAAGATTGGGCAGAACCGCCAAAGGCTTCTCGCAAATTCGCGAGGTTCTCACGCATCATCGTCAGATAGGCTTCCGGTTGCAAATCCTCAGGACGGGTCGCGATTTCCATGGGACTGAAAATGCTGACGTTGATATCTAAATCTCCGGCTAGGGCCGCAAAGGTATCTTCTCCCGACTGGGGTTCCGCTAAGAGCGTCTTGAGATTGGTTTGAGCCACTTGTTCGGAGATTCGCTGTACATCCCCCGGAGAGGGATTCGAGGCGGGAACATCCACTAAGAAATCCGTTTCTAAATTGTAACGCTCGGCAAAGTAGGGGGCAAAGTCATGGAAGACTACAAAGGTTTCTCCCGCAAAGGGGGCTAAGGCCTCGCTGATTTCAGCGTCGAGATCCCGCAATTGCTCAATGAAGGCGGCGGCGTTGGCGGTGTAGTCCGGTTCTCCCTCGGGGTCGGCAGAAATCAGACCATCACGGATGTTTTCTACCTGTTGGATGGCTCGTTGGGGGTCGAGCCAGATGTGAGGATTGTATTCTCCATGGTGGTGGTGATGATGTCCATCGCCATGATCATGGCCATGACCGTGATCGTGGTCGTGGTCATCATGGCTGTGGCTATGACCATGATCGTGGTCGTGGTCGTCATGGCTATGACCGTGGTCATGGTCATCATGGCTGTGGCTATGACCCCCAGTTTCCTCGTTGGAGAGAAGGGCCACTCCTTCACTGGTGTCAATAATCAGGAGATCCGGGTTCTCGGCGTTGGCGATGAGGCTGTCGAGGAAAAACTCCATTTCCAGACCATTTTTGACCAGCACATCGGCTTGGCCCAAGGCTTGCACTTCTGCGGGCCGGGCTTGATAGTCGTGAGGATCAACGCCAATGGGTAACAGTTGCACCACTTCAGCGCGATCGCCCACGACGGCTTTTGTAAACTGGGTGATGGGCATAAAGGTGGTCATCACCCGCAGTTCCTCGGTCTCGGCGTCGCCTAAGGCGGCTTGGCTGGGGTCTTCGGGTTCGGCTGCACAACCCCCTAACCCCACGAGGGTCGCGGAGGCGGCGATCGCACAGAGAGGACGGGCAGCCCGACGAGATAGCCCTAGAAGCTGTTGTAAGGGATGGAAACTATACATGGTTCGGTCTGTTAAAATGCGAGGACTGTGGAAATGATAATCATTATTATTGCAAACTTAGCAGCAAAGCGACGCCAACAGATTGATTAATTCCGAAAAACATCCTTAAAAAATCCCTTTTTGCCACGGCCGGGTTTCCAGATGAGCCAGTCCCCCGCTTCTCCCAGAGCGGCCAAAGCCGTGCCACTGGGGTTCCAGGCCAAAGCCGAAAATCCTGCCTCGGCTCCATCGAGGAGTTGCACTACTTCCACCGCATCCTGCCACAGACAAATCGAGCCATCTTCCGAAGCCGAGGCCAACAGTTGAGTTTGAGGCTGAAAGGCGATCGCACTAACGCGAGCATTATGTAATTCCAACAGTTGCGGATTCCAACCCTGGTCATCGTCCTGATGTTTTTTCCAGATGACAATGCCCTCACGACTGGTAGAGGCCAACAGGGGCGCTTCCCCTAACCAAAACTCGGACCAGGCTAACTGACGCACCTTGGCGGGAAAGCCTTGCATTCGCCAAGGATAGGGATTTCCCTGGGCCCAAACCACTAAGGTACGATCCATATTGCCTGAAGCCAGGTATTCACCATTGTTTGACCAAGCTAGACAGACGCTGGCCGCTGGAATCTCATAGAGTTGCGGGTCGTCATCCCAATCCTGGCAATTCCAGACTTTAATGCCCTGATGACCCCCCGCCGCTAACTGAGTTCCCTCGGGATGCCAGGCTAAATCCAACACTGAGGAGGATTCAAACATGAGAGTTGTCACCACTTCGGCTGCCTCCGCATCCCAGACTTGCACATAGGAGCCTAACCCCATAGCTAATTCATTGCGCTGGGGATGCCAAGCTAGATGCTCTAACCAGGTGCGGGAGTTATCTAGGCGGCTAATTAGCTCTGGAGACTCCCCCAACCGCCAAAGGAGTAGGGTTCCCGCTTGTCCTCCAGCGGCGAGAAATTGACCATCCTGGGAGATGGCCAAGGCATCAATCGATTGACCATCGGCCTCCTGGAGGACCTGCTGAGGACCTCCGTCGAGGGGAATCAGCACAATCTCACCAGCAGCGGAGGCGATCGCCAGTTGATCGCCTTCAGGAGTCCAAGCCAGGGCGGTTCCATATTCCTGTAACTGGCCCCGACGCTCTTGTTCTAGGGGAGGTTGGTTTAGACGAGACATGAGCGAAACGCCTCTGCGAGCTGCGTGGCATCGAGATCGCGCCCAATAAAGACCAGTTCATTTTTGCGCTCTTCCTCGGGCTTCCAGGGGCGATCGGGGGAACCATCAAAGAGCATATGCACCCCCTGAAACACGAATCGCTCCTCTTCCCCATCTAGATTCAAAATCCCTTTCATGCGGAAGATGTTGGGCCCTTGGGTTTGCAACAACTCACTCAGCCAAGCGTTCAGTTTTTCCCCATCAATTGCTCCGGCTTCAACGAGGGCGATCGAGCCGACCGTCTCGTCATGCTCATGGGCATCTTCTTCGAGGAACTTGGGATCAACCTCTAGGGCCCGGTTGAGGTCAAAGGCGTTCACCCCGAGAATTTGCTGCATCTCAATGCTGGCATTTTGAGTACGGTAGACCTTGGCCATGATGTTCATCGAGCGAATGCGGGCTTCTAGGTCTTCTAACTCGGCTTCACTGACGAGATCCGTCTTGTTGAGGAGGATGACATCAGCAAAGGCGATTTGTTCTTGGGCCTCGTCCGCATCCCAGTGATCATGGATATGTTTGGCATCCACCACCGTCACCACCGCATCGAGGTTCAGTTGTTCTTGCATCTCGTCATCGACGAAGAAGGTTTGAATCACGGGGGCTGGGTCAGCCAAGCCGGTGGTTTCAATCACCAAATGGTCAAATTTATCACGTCGCCGCATCAAGTTGCCGATGATACGAATCAAGTCACCCCTGACGGTACAACAGATACAGCCGTTGTTCATCTCGAAAATTTCTTCGTCGGCATCAATTACCAACTGGTTATCAATCCCGACTTCACCAAACTCATTGACGATGACAGCGACCTTTTTGCCATGTTCATAGGTAAGGATGCGGTTGAGGAGTGTGGTTTTCCCGGCTCCCAGATACCCAGTCAGAACAGTAACGGGAACGGTGTTTAGCATGGGGGTATTGACCATAAGTCCTAACGCTGCGGCGGTTAGTGACTATGGTAGATGATAATTGTTTTCATTGTCGAGATTCAGGGTGGCGATTCACGGGGTTAGGAGTGATGGCTGTGCCAAGCTTGTAGGGCCTGTTGTTGCACCTGAGACCAGGGACGCTGCTGTTTTCGGGCGATCGCCGCCACATCCTCATATTCGGGCTGGACATTGAGAATTGCACCTGTTGCATCGGTGGCAATTTTGAGGCGAACGGTTTGGCCCTCCAGGTCAATGGTGTCCAGGTGACGTTTCAGAACCGATCGCGGTTGCAGGGTTTGGCGAATCCCCAGGGTGGTGGTTTCTTGGAAGATCACCGTCTCACAGAGGCGTTGTTGGTCCGGGGGACAAATCACCGTCAGGAGAACGCCAGGGCGGGATTTCTTCATCTGGACTGCTTGGGTGAACACATCCAACGCCCCCACCTCAAATAGGCGATCGCAGGTATAGCCAATCACCTGGGGGGTGGTGTCATCTAACTGAGTTTCCAACACACAGACGCGATCGCTGCCCCAGAGAGACTCCTCTGTTTCTCCCACCCAGAGGCGTAAGAGATTGGGAATCGGTAACTCCTGAGTTCCCGCCCCCAACCCCGTTTGTTGCAGCCGCATCGCCGGAACCTGGCCAAACGACTCCGCCAGAGTCACCATTAAGGCTGCCCCAGTGGGGGTCACCAATTCTCGATGAATGCCATTGTCATACAGCATCACCCCCCGCATCTCCAACAAATTCAACACCGCCGGAACCGGAACGGGGAGTCGTCCATGGGCCGCCTTCACCGTCCCCCCGCCGCTAGGGAGGGCCGAACAGAAAATGCGGTCAACTCCCAGCCAATCCAAGGCGACACAAGTGCCCACAATATCGACAATGGCATCCACTGCCCCCACCTCATGAAAATGCACGCGATCGGGGCTAATGCCGTGAACAGAGCCTTCTGCATCCGCTAAACGTCGAAACACCTTCAAACTCCAATCCCTGGCACGCTGGCTCAAATTCGCGCCCTGAATCAGGGTTTCAATCTCCGGCAGGTGACGCGTGCCGTGATGGTGATGATGATGGCCGTCAGCGGTGGGGGAGTCGTCCGCATCCTGGGATAACTCCACATGGAGTTTTAGACCATCTTGGCCCTGACGTTGGACTCGTTCAGTGCGCAAGCGAAACGCCCCCCCCAAGCCCAAACCGGCCAGTTGCTGTTCCAGATACTCTAAGGGAACCCCAGCATCGAGTAGGGCCCCCAAACACATATCGCCAGCGATACCCGTCGGACAATCAAAATAGGCAATGCGACTGCTCATTTTCGGCTCTGTTGCCCCCAAACTCTGTAGTGATCCCAAATCCAATGCGATTATAGGTTGGCGGGGCTGTTCTATGCACCCAGCATTTGATTTAGAAGGTTTTAGCTCACCATTATGGCAACCATTTACGAAGTTCATCCGGACACCCCACAACCTCGGCGAATAGAAGAAATTAGGGATGCCCTAGCTCAAGGGGCCGTGATGTTGTATCCCACCGATACGGTCTACGCCATCGGCTGTGATATCAACGTCAAGTCCGCCGTTCAACGGGTTCGTCAAATTAAACAACTCTCCAATGAAAAACCATTAACCTTCCTCTGTTCCTCCCTCTCCAACATTGCCAGTTATGCCCAAGTGTCTGATCCGGCCTACCGGATTATGAAGCGTCTTATCCCTGGACCCTTTACTTTTCTCTTACCGGCCACCAAGCAAGTGCCCAAACTGGTGATGTCCCCCAAACGCAAAACCACGGGGATTCGGGTTCCCGATCGCCCCGTCTGTCTTGCCCTCCTGAATGCCTTGCAAGTTCCCATTGTCTCTACCTCGGCGTATCTGCTTGATAAGGAGCATAGTACGCCGATTCCCACCTTAGAGGTCGGGCAAACCCTGGATAAAGCCGAATTGTTCGATCGCTGGGAGAAATTAGTCGACCTGATTATCGATGACGGCAGCGAACCGGGGTATGAGATGTCCACCATTTTGGATTTAACTGATGCCAATTATCCCGAAATTGTCCGCCGGGGTTTGAATTGGGAAACAGCGGCCGCCTGGATTTAGTCCCGTGATGACCTCTCCAACGGGTTTCGTCCGGGGAGGGGGATCTCCCATCTCGTTGATTGTGCCAATGATTGTGCCAATAATTGTGCCAATTGTCACAGTGATCTTGGGGGTGGCGATCGCTCTGGGAACTGTCCTACGGTCGTCTCAGGCGGGACACGGGGCGATCGCTGACCTCAAGGGTATAGCCCGTCTAGGTTCGGGGAATTTGTTCGGGATGCCGAACCAACGGGAAAACCCAGGCAGTTAGGCAACTGGTTACGGGGCGATCGCAAGGTTGAAAGAGTGGCATGAACTGGGGCTTGGTTGGCTCAAAGCCTCACTACAGTTGAAGTGTGGACAGCAAGGAAGCCAACCGGGATTCCCCTCGGAAGCACCAAGTCGGTTCACCCATCTGTTCATAGCCCACCTAGTGCGCTACCTGCAACCTACCATCATGACTATTAAACTTCAAACCTCCTTCCATCGTGACATCGACCAAGCCCAATCCCAACCCCAACCCCAACCCATAGCATCGAGTCCCAGTCCCACTGCGGAGGCTGATCCCCTAACGGAAACCTTAAACCAACGCCTAGCCGAAGCCATCGAGACCCGTTCTCGGAGTGCCAAAGCTGTGGCGGAGAGGATTGCCCGGGAAGTTGAGCGAATTTGTGAAAAGAGCGATCGCATCCAACGTTCGGGGGAAGTGAAAAAATGGCAACTCAACCTGGCCCAACATCGTATTCAAAAAATAGCCGGTTACTACGAACTCGGGTCCAAACGGGGACGGAGTGAACTCCATAGTAACCTCAGTGTGATTGTCTATCGTCATATTGCCCCGAGCCGGGCGCGGCTTGGCTTCCAAGGACGCTACAGCCTGATTGAGGACTTCCTGCAAGGCTTTTATATCGAAGTCTTACGGGCCTTCCGTCGAGAACATGATGTGCCTAAAGACTACACCCCTCGCACTCGCGTTGAACTGGCGGAATATATGGGTTTCACCGAACAATATGCCAAACGGCGGATTTCCCTCCCAGGGCGCAACTCCCAACAGTTGATTGTTCTGAGAGCGCAAGGATTCGCCAAGGGACAGCCCCCCGAAACCTCCATCGATATGGAGTTGGCCGTCGAATCGGGTAAAAGCGAAGAAGACGAGAGCGTCAGCCGGTCTGCCGCCGCCCGTCAAGTCCGGGAACAGATGGTGTCTGATACCATCGACCCCGCTGAGTCCGTGATGCGCGATCGCGTTATTAAAGCCCTCGTCACGTATCTCAAAGAGCAGGGACAACCCGAGTGCATCGACTACTTAACCCTGAAACTGCAAGATATCCCCGCCCATGAAATTGATGAAATTCTTGGCTTAACCGCTCGCCAACGGGATTATCTCCAACAACGGTTTAAATACCATGTTGAGAAGTTCTCCCGCGCCGGTAACTGGAAGCTGGTTCATCAATGGCTTGGTGCTGACCTCGATCGCAATCTGGGAATGTCTCCTGGACAATGGCAAGTCTTCCTCAAGGCCCTCACGCCCCAACAAGTTAAATTGATTGCCTTGAAACAACAAGGCCGCAGCAATAGTGAAATTTCTAGCATTCTCAATTGCACCCCTAAACAAGCTGAAAAACGTTGGACGAAACTCTTGGATTTGGCTTGGCAACATCGGAATGGGGAATAGGGGCAAGAGGCAAGAGGCAAGAGGCAAGAGGGGGGAGGGGAACCACAGAGTCACAGAGAACACAGAGGAAGAGGAGGGGGAGGAGGGGGAGGAGAACGACGTAGTACCGCAGGTGGGGCGTCTTAGGGAACTGGCTCGTAGAATCGAAAAGACAAACTGACTGGGGGCAAGTTGCCCCCAGTTTGCTATGGGGTTATCGGGCCATATGTTCGGCTAACATGGCTTGGGCCCGGGGTTTGTAGATGAGGTAGAACAGGGATTCGAGATAGCGCAACATATCTTCGCGGTTTTCTTGAGAGGAATAGTTCCAGAATCCATAGGTTTTTGCCATTGACAAAAGACGGGATGTGTGTATTTGCCAGGTGTAGGTGGTATAGACTCGGTCCATGCCTTTGTGGGAAATCTCCAACCAATAATCAGGGTTTTGCTGGCATTTGGTGGCAAAGTCCACTAATTTTTGAGCCATTTCCTCTAAATTGGTGGGATTGATGTAGAAGCCATTGATTTTGTCTTGAATAATTTCCAGGGGACCGCCAAATTGCGTGCCGAAGGTGGGAAGTCCGGAAATCATTGCTTCGAGAATCGTTAAACCGAAGGCTTCAAATAAGGCCGGCTGCACAAACACCCCACGGCGATCGGCAATGACGCGATAGACTTCTCCCGAATCCACTTTCGGCAAACGAACCCCCAGCCAGCGGAATTTGCCATGGAGATTGTGGCGTTCAATGGATTCGTAGAGTTTGCGCATTTCGGCAATCTCTTCGGCATCGTCTGACTCTTCTTCCCGGAGTTTTCCGGCAATGAAAATCAGGTTGTAATGTTCTTGTAACTCCGGGTTTTGTCCAAAACACTCGACTAGCCCTGAGAGGTTTTTGATGCGATCGAGACGGGCCATGGAGAACAGCGGCCGTTTGGTGGGGTCGTCTAAGGTCCCGTACACCTGATTGGGGTCTTCATCGGTAAACAGAAGCTTATCCAACCGTTCCACATCGCCGGGAACGCGCTCCTCTTGGCGGAGATAGGGGAAGAATACCGCTTCATTGACTCCAGGGGCGACCACATTAAACTTAGGACTAAACAGGTTAATCCCAGAGACCACATGATAGAGATCCGGCATCGAGAAGCAATGATAGGACTCATATTGCCCCACACTGTCCGGCTTGCCGACAATCTCTTGATAGGTGCTGCTGATAATGCAGTTGGCCGCATTCATGGCGATGATGTCAGCGGTAAACTGAATCGAGAAGTGATATTGCTTCTCCAAATCCTGCCAGTAGAGGTTACTAAAGAGATATTTCGACTTCTCTAAGGCGTGAGCTACATTGAACTGGGTCACTTTGAGGCGACGGGAGAGGAGAAACGCCACGATATTGCCGTCGGAGTAGTTGCCCACAATTAAATCGGGGCGACCCTTAAACTCTGCTAGCAGTTCTTTCTCCGCATCGAGGGTGAAGGTTTCTAGGTAGGGCCAAATTTCAAAGCGAGAAATCCAGTTTTGAGTGACCTTGGGGTTGAACTCCCGGAAGGGAACCCGGAGAATCCAAGCATCATCGGTTCCCCAGATTTTTTCGAGCCGCTCATTACAGCGGGTTCCTTCGGCGTTGGGAATCAGGCGACTGAGGACAATCACCTTGGGATGAACCCCTAAGACATCTAATCCCGCCTCGTGGAGTTCCGCTTGCAGTTGTTTTTCGAGACTGCGGGCCTGATCGAGGACATACACCACCTGGCCGCCGGTGTCTGGACGACCGAGAACCCCCTCTTGTCCGAACCAACCATGCACCGACACCAAGACGATGCGGAAAATCATGGGGATGCGAGAGACAAAGGTTTCTAAGACCTGGTCATTGGGGGAGTCGATGAGTTCATCGAGGATGTTGAGAGTATCCCGGACGCGGCCGGCGGTATTCCCCCAGCCGGGTTCAAAGCCTAAGTCTTGTAGGTCAAAGCGGAAACTGTCGTAGGGGTCTTGTTCAGGACGTTGGCTGGTGAAGCTGATGGCTTGTTTGACTCGGTCGGAGAGTTGTTGCCAGGTTTGGATACGGGGGTTAATCAGCAGTTTGAGACCGTTGTAGGAATGGAGGCTGAGGAATTGAAACAGGGTTTCTTGCCATTCCCGAGGGTCTTGGAAGAGTTTGCTGGAGAGATAGCGATTGAGAAATTCGACCCCTTTGCCGATATTTTTGGGGTCGCGGATGCTGGGGGAGTAGTCATAGAAGGGTTCAAAGTCAATCTCGAAGACATCGCCATCTTGGGGACGGTAATGGCCCACAAAGCGATCGCGGGTATCGAGGAGATCTTGAACGGTGATGGCATCATAGCTGAGGTCTTCGTGGATGCGGTAGACCTCTTGATCGGCGATTTTGGGGCGGATGATAGCACAAATGCTTTCCCCATCGACGATGAATTCCTGGGTGTAGTAAATCAGCTGAGCCAGGGGAGAGTGATGTTGAAACTCCTGGGATTTCTGATGCTGTTTGCAGTAGTCGCTAAAGGCGCGCTCGATGTCGTTGCGGAGTAGGTAGCGTTGCTCTTTGAGGCGGAGTTCACCGAAAAACTGGCGCAGATCCAGTTTGTTGTTGCTGTTGAGAACGGATTGAAGGAGGTGGGACATGGTATGTCTGCCAAAAATAAGAGAGGTTGAGGAGAGGGGTGACGACATCTGGGATCCCCGTTGTGGGGTGTCTTCACACTTTCCTTATGGCTGTTGCCAAATCCGGTCAATTCGCCGTTGGGCCGTTTCTAGAGCCGTCACGGGATCTGAACCGAGTAGGGTTTGTTCGATCGCCCGCCCGAGACTATCGGACAAACGAGCATAGTTGGCAAGGATAGGACGAGAATGCGCTCCTGACATTTGCTCAAGGAAGACAGTTAGGATGGGGCGATCGCTAATGTAGGCTTGATAGACCTCACTCTCGCGGGCCGTTTCAGTCACGGGGAGATATCCCGTCCCGAGGGCCCATTGCGTCTGAAAGCGATCGCTCAACACAAACTCCAGAAATTTTAACGCTGCCTGTTCCCGTTCGGGACGAGTTTTCATGACAAATATCTGTTCTCCTCCCAAGACGGTGGCCTGTTGCTCGGCGGCGGGGATGGCCATGGCATTATAGTCAATGTCCAATTGCTCAAGTTGTCCCAGGGTCCAGGGACCGGTTAACTGCATGGCGACACGGCCGGCGAGATAGTCATTGAGTTCATACCCCCGTTCGGGTTGGGAGAGTTTCACGGACCCGTCGGCCACCAGATCGGCCCAAAATTGCAAGGCGGCGATCGCTTCTGGGGTGACGAGGTTGGGAACGCCATCTTGGATTAATTCACCTCCCATCCCATAGAGAAATCCTAACCAGGTGAAGACGGTCCATTCCCCTTTTCCTAGGGATAGTAAGATTCCATGGCGATCGGGCCGGCCATCGCCATCCTCGTCAACGGTGAGGGTTCGGGCCACCTCCCGCAACTCCTCCCAGGTTCGGGGTACGGTTTCAATCCCCGCTGCCTCGAAGAGACTGGGACGGTAAAACAGGCCTAAGTTGTTGGTGGCCATGGGAATGGACCAAATCTGGTCATGGAGGGTCATGCCACTCAATAAGGCCGGATCGAGGTTTTGCCGTTGCGGAGACTCCTCAAACCAGTCCTCTAGGGGACGAATCGCCCCCAACTCCACCAGTTGGCCGGTAATCATGGGGGTAAACCACAACAAATCGGGGGGAACGCCACCGACGACGGCGGTTAGAATTTTTGGCAGTTGTTGATCGGGTTGGCCCACATACAGGGCCTCGATTTGAAACTCGGACTGTTCGGCGTTAAATTCTGCCACCAGTTCATTGAATACATCCCGGTTGGGGGGTGGGTTGATCCCATGCCACAGGGTCAGGGTTAGGGGGGTATCTCCCGCTGATGGGGTGATCTGACAGGCTGTCAGCAGGAGACTACAGCCGAGGGCCAGTATGACCCGTGGCCAAGCTGATATCCGTGATCTCATTATCTTGAACCTAAACGTGACCTGCTCTCTATTGTGGGACACAATTGTGGGAGCGATCGCGAGGGTTTGCTTCTGGATTTGTTTCTGGGACGGGTGGAAAAAACCCCCCACTGGTTAGAGTGGGGGGAAAATAACGAAGGGAGAATCGAGAATGGCTTGGGGTTGTCTTAGCTAGGACGACGGCGTTTGAGTTGGCTGGCACCGGCAGCGATTAAGCCTAAACCGAGAATTGAGGCGGGTTCGGGAACGGACTTGCCTTCAACGAGCTTAACTTGGTACGCCAGGTTGGACCGAGTAGGGCGATTGCCTTCCCAAGAGAAGACGGAGGTTCCAGTTAACTCGAAAGGACCTGAAACATCGGTGATATGGAGATATTGGGAGGAGTTCCAGAAGTCGCAACCACCGTCGCACTGGAAGAAGGAGGTCTCGCTAATCGCAACCCCGTTAAGGAATAGGTTTTTCACTTCGGCACTGTTGCCCACCTGACGAGCGGTAGTCCGAATCAACAGGTCAGAAAAGCTATTTTGGATCACGGTTTTACTGACGGTGACACCGGCAACGTCATAAACCAGTTCACTGCCATCAAAACTCAAGGAGAAGTCATAGGCCTGTCCATTGACCCAACTAAACTGCTGATGGGTGACATCGCTAAAATCGGAATTATGAATGTCGATTTCGTAGTCCCCAGGCCCTTCTACACCAATTCGGCTCTCAGCAGCCCAGGGGGTTTCAACTCCCAAATCTTTGAAGGCTTGTTCACCATCTAAATGACCAGCAATGTTAAAGGCATTCGCTTGAGGCGCAGCGATGGCAACTCCGAACAGGGGCAGGGATAGACTGAGGGCGACGAAATGACGATTCATAATGCTTCTCTCTCGGTTGGACTCGGGACATATCTAGGATGGGTTCACCCTAACGAAGTCCGTTTCCCCTTGTCACCCGATTCTGGGAGACTTTACCAAAACTTGTTTTTATACCCTGATTTTTTGGGGAACTTTAAAGCTCGGATGAAGTCTGGCATGGATAGTACCTTCTGTTAAACCATGAGCCTGGGTCTTTGTAATGGTTTTGTTACAGTTGCCAGTGACCAAGTTGAGGTCTTGGTTGAGTTTTACACGCGCTTTTTCTCCCAGACTCCCCAAACCGAGATTCCCGGAATCTATGCTGAGTATGAGGTTCCGGGACTGCGACTGGCAATTTTTAAGCCTAGCACCACTCATCAGAGGGAATTTTTAGAGTTGGGAAGGGGGGGAGAGTCTCGGGGAACCATGAGTCTCTGTTTGGAGGTGAGGGATATTTATGGGGCGATCGCCCATTTGACGGCCATGGGCTATCCGCCTCCAGGGCCGCTGATGACAGCCTCCCATGGTCGAGAAATCTATAGCTATGATCCCGATGGCAATCGCTTGATTCTCCATCAAGGGCCTACTGGCTGAGTTCTTGGAGGCTGAGGAACATCAGTAAGGCAGTTAAGCCTAATAGGGCTGTGGCCCGGGTACGGCCAATGCGGCGATCGCCACGATGGGGCCGAATCCACTCCCGCACCCAAATCGACATCCCAGCCCCGAGGACATAACTGGCACTGAGAACGAGATAGGGCCAGCGATCTTGCCATAGCCACAATAGCAACATGATGGTGGCTAGACTCAACATCAACAGTTCCACAAAGCGAGGGGGATGGGTCCGACTCGCCAGGATAAGGGTGGGCCAAAGAACTTCCCGAAGGCGCATAAGAACTAGGGGTAGGGGTTGGGCAATCTATTAGGATGGTTGCTCCTCCTTCTAAGATAGCGAGCAATGGCTTTAGAAGATAGGGCATACCTCGCCCATGAACTAAATGAACTCTAGACCTCGACTCAGACTCAATTCCCGTCCATCAGTCTCACCCTCTCCCTGAGGCGGCCAAGACGGGTTAGGATGAAGGGGCAAAATTTCCCAGACTTGCCCTCTTTTACTGATGTCTGAGCACGAACAACAACTGAGTCTGTTTGGAGAACTCTCCCCCCAGACTCCACCGACGGCCAGGGTTGAGCAGATTCCAACGGATGCTTCAGTTCCCATCGCTCCAGGAACCTATGAGACGCTCGAACAGTTAAATGACCATTGCCAGAGTTGTCAACGCTGTGGACTGGCCTCGACTCGGACTCAGGCGGTGGTCTCGCGGGGTAATCCTCAGGCCCCCATCGTCATTATTGGTGAAGGGCCCGGACAGCAAGAGGATGAGCAAGGGTTCCCCTTTGTCGGGCGATCGGGGGAATTATTGGAAAATATTTTGGCTTCTGTAAATTTAAATACAGAAAAAGACGTTTATATCTGCAATGTGGTTAAATGCCGTCCTCCCGGCAACCGCAACCCCAATCCTAAAGAAATTGAGGCCTGTAAACCCTATTTGTTGGAACAGATCCGTTTAGTTGATCCCAAGGTGATTCTGATGACAGGGGCTGTAGCGGTGAAAACCCTGTTACAGGAGAAGCGGGGAATTACTAAAATTCGGGGTCAATGGTTTGAATGGGAAAATCGTCTCTGTATGCCCATTTTTCATCCGGCGTATCTATTGCGGAACCCGTCTCGGGACAAAGGGAAGCCTAAATGGTTAACTTGGCAGGATGTGCAAGCTGTTCGGGCAAAAGTTGAGGAGTTAGGTGCGCTCTAAAGCTTATGAGATGAGGTCTTTGGGCTTTCAGTAAGACGTGCGACGGTCAGAGCCAGTATCAATTTCGACGGTTTCAATAAACTCTGACTCCGATAAACTTTGGGAGTTGGATGTAGGAAGTATCATGGTAAGCATTGAGATAACTAAAATTGCCCATGCTCCGTATAGAAGTATTGTTTCACGACGTGGCGTTGGTTGCTTGGGTAAGCTGGGCAGAGAGCTATTGCTCGGGGTTTGGTTGGGAGTTTGTTTAAGAGTCGGTTTCATGATTCAGGACAATCGCAAGGAACTTCGGGTAAGGAGCATTTTTCTCGATGTCTTTATTATCGCCGAGAACTTGGTAAAGCACCTAAGACCTGTGTCGCTTGTCTAAGTGATATCCCTTAGCTGAGATTGCGATCGCACAGCGGGGTTAAGGCGATCGATATCACAGGGGAACTGTAATGCCCCAGCCTACCTGCAATGTAGCTCTTTGAGCCAAGATGCGTGTATAACAGAAGGTATATTTTTTTCAGGAGTAGTGTACTGTGACCTTTTGGCTAACCCGCGTCACTCAAGACCAATTTACTCAGTGGATCTGGCGAGCTGGACTGTTGCTGTTGATCCTGTTAATGGGCGTGGGGATTGGCTCCCCAGGGGCGATCGCCCAGGAGAATACGGTCAACTATACCCTGACTGATTTACGCTATCGGGATTTTACGGATGCTGATCTCGAAGGGACGGCCCTGGCGGGGGCCAATATGAAGGGCGCTAACTTTAAACAGGCCAATCTGCGAGGAACCATCCTTACCAAAGGGAGTTTCTTTGAAGCCAACCTCGAAGGAGTGGACTTAACCGACTCCTTTGCCGATCGCGTGGTGTTTGATCGGGCCAATCTGCGTAACGCCATCTTTGTCGATGCGATCGCCAGCAGTAGCACCTTTAACGAGGCTAACATTGAGGGCTGCGACTTCTCGGGGACAATTTTAGACCGCTTCCAAGTGGTCAAGCTGTGCGATCGTGCCAAGGGAACCAATCCCATTACCGGCGTAGCCACTCGCCTGAGTCTTGGTTGTCGCTAGTCTATCTCCAATCCCCAACGTTAGCCCCGACGCTATACCGCTCCGAGGATACTCGCTAACAAGGCCTTCTGAACATGCATACGATTTTCCGCCTGATCCCAAACTCGTGAATGAGGGCCTTCCATGGCTTCCTCAGTAATCTCCTCCCCTCGGTGAGCCGGCAGACAATGAAGGAGAATCACCTGAGAATCGGCATGGGTAATGAGATCTTCATTCACCTGATAAGGTTGGAACACAGGGATGCGATCGCGGGCCTCGGCCTCCTGTCCCATACTGGCCCAAACATCCGTATAAATAGCCTGGACACCCTTAACTGCCGCAACCGGGTCATTCAGAACCTCTACCTGGGCGCGATCGCCAGCCAACTGACGAGCCGTCTCCACCATCTTGGTGTGGGGTTCAAACCCAGGAGGAGTCGCCACCCGGACATTGACCCCCAATAGCGCGCAACAGAGCATCAAGGAGTGAGCCACATTGTTCCCATCGCCCACATAGGTGACTGTCGTTCCCTGAATCTCACCAAAACACTCTCGCAGCGTCAATAAATCTGCCAACGCTTGACAAGGATGGGTCCAATCCGTCAGAGCATTGAGAACGGGAATCTTGGCATAATGAGCAAAGGCTTCCAAGTCCGCATGAGCAAAGGTACGAATCGCCACCACATCCAAATAGCGATCTAACACCCGTGCCGTATCCGCCAAGGGTTCGCCCCGGCCCACCTGAGTCACCTTAGGGTTGAGGTCAATCACCTGTCCCCCCAACTGGTACATGGCCACAGAGAAACTCACCCGAGTCCGAGTCGAGGCCTTATAAAATAGTAATCCTAAGACTTTTTGACAATGGGGGGTAATGTCCCCGGACTTTAACGCCTGTGCCAGTTCTAGCACCCCCTCAACCTCAGCCGCACTCAGGTCTGTTAGACTCAAAAAATCACGTCCGTTCAATCCACTCATAATTGAGTTGGTTGTCATGGATAACACTCCTGCAACACTGCCCGATTCCAGCGTTCATAGACTATACCATACCCCCCCTGCCTACTTCCCGAAGAGAGCGACCCTAAAAATAGACCCAGGCGACCACAGCTCGGCGATCGCTCGCTAACCACAAGGGTACGCCCCTAACCCATCTACTGCCTATTGCCCTCCTCTCCCCTATTGCCTATTGCCTATTGCCTATTGCCCTCCTCTACCCTTTTGCCTACTGCCTACTGCCTTTCTTATAACTGTCTTGATGCTTTCTCTTACTGGCTATCACATCATCGAAGCGATTACCGCCGAACCCTCCCAAACGCTAGCGGGTTCTGATGCCGATCGCCATCGACGAACTCGTCCCAAAAACCAAGTCTATCGGGGGTATCGCCTCAGCGATCGCCAACCGGTGATCATTAAAACTCCCAGCCGGGAATCTCCCCACCTGACAGAAATTGCTCGTCTTCGCCATGAGTATGATGTAGCCGCCTCTCTCCAGAGTCCCTATCTGATGGCGGCCCTAGATTTGCAACAGAGTCCTACGGCCGCCATTTATGAAGATATTGGTGGGACCTCTCTCGATCGCCTCCTCAGCCGAGAGTCAGATCTCCCTCCCCAAAATCAATTAAACCGCCCTGCCCGGCTTCTGAACTATCTAGAGATTGCCATCCAACTGGCCAAAGCACTGCGGGATCTCCATCAAGCTAAAATCGTTCACAAGGACATCAAACCATCCAACATTGTCTATAACCCCAACAGCGGCCAGGTGCAACTGATTGACTTCGGCATCGCCTCTCGTCTGTCTCAAGAAACTCATACCACCACCAGTAACCGCCCCTTTAATCGTCTCGAAGGAACCCTGGCCTACCTCTCCCCCGAACAAACTGGGCGCATGAATCGACGGGTGGACTACAAAAGTGACTTCTACTCCCTCGGAGTCACCCTCTACGAAATACTCACAGGGCGGCTTCCCTTTCTCAGCCATGATGCCCTAGAGCTGGTTCACTGTCATATCGCCAAAGTCCCCACGCCGCCTCAACTGCTCAATCCCGACCTTCCTCTGCCTCTGTCGGATGTAGTAATGAAACTGCTGTCAAAAAGTGCCGAAGACCGCTATCAAAGCGCCTTTGGCTTGCTCAAAGACCTAGAAATCTGCAAAGAGCAGCTCGAACGCCAACAGACCATTCCGGCTTTCCCTCTAGCTCAGTTCGATCGCACCACGGAACTCCAGATTCCCGCAAAACTCTACGGACGGGAGACCGACGTGGCTCACCTGATGCAAGCGGCTGAGCGGGTGATGTCAGGTGGGGGAACGGAACTGCTGTTAGTCTCGGGATATTCTGGGGTCGGAAAATCAGTGTTGGTGCAGGAGATTCACCGTCCTGTGGCTCAGTATCGTGGCTATTTTGCCAGTGGCAAGTTTGAACAGTTAAAACGCAATCTGCCCTATTTCGGTTTTCGTCAGGCGATTCTCGATATTTTGGAACAGCTCCTGGCGGAAAATCAACAGCGACTCAAGGCCGTCAAGCAGGATTTGCAAGAGGCATTAGGGACCGCTTCGAGTTCCCCCTTGAGTCTCCCATCAGAGTCCCTAGAAGGGGGGACGAAGGGGGGACGTTCTGGCAGCGCAGGTCCACGAGTTCTCCAAGATATCAGTCAGCGTCATCAGACGCTCCCCCCCCTCCCTGGACCCGTCAACTATCAACGCCTTGCTCTGCATCTGATTCCCGAACTCGAAGCGCTATTAGACGATCCTAATCCTTCGCCATCGGAAGACCTTCCCTGGCAGGGAGACGTGCCGGCCCGCATTCAACATGAGTTATTCTGTCGTCTGTTTGACGCGATCGCCCAACCCGACCACCCCTTAGTGCTATTTCTGGATGATTTGCAATGGGCGGATACGGCCTCGATTAAACTGTTAGCCGATTTGTTGTTGCGCTCGGGCCATGAGCGCGCTCAACCCCTATTGTTAGTGGGAGCCTATCGAGAGAATGAGGTCACAGCGAATCATCCGTTACTGTTAACTCTCAAGGAATTACAACGAGAGGGCATTCGTCCGGAACACTTAAAGCTCAAAGGACTTGATTTCAATTCGGTGCAACGTCTGATTGCCGATAGCTTAGCTTTACCCGAGTCAGAGGTGACGCCTTTGGCAGATTTAATGGTCCGTAAGACTCATGGCAATCCCTTTTTCTTAACTCAGTTGTTGCTGTCGTTGGCTCGGGATGAGTTTCTCTATTTCGATGGCTCCCAGGGACGCTGGTGTTGGGATGATGAGCGCCTGGCATCGGTGGAGATTTGTGAGAATGTCATTGATTTGACGGTGCGCAAGCTGCAAACCTTGCCCCAAGACACTCAGAATTTACTGATGTTGGCGGCCTGTATTGGTAATCGCTTTGATTTAACCGTGTTATCGGTGGTGAACGAGCGATCGCCCCGTCGCACGGCGGCGGATTTATGGGAGGCAATCCAGCAAGGCATGATCATCCCCCTGAATGAATCCTATAAAATTCCCCTCACTTTGGATGCCACGGAGGTGAATGAGGCGGAAGATGCGGAAATTTCTAAATTACTGACCCCCTATCAGTTTCTCCACGATCGCGTGCAACAGGCGGCCCTGGCTCTGATTAGTCCGGAAATTCGCCAGGATGTACGGGTGCAAATTGGGCGACTGCTTCTGGCGAGTACCCCGCCGGAGGCTTTGGAGGAGCATATTTTTGATATTGTCAATCAGTTTAATGCTGGGGCTGCCCTGATGGTTCATCCCCAGGAACGACAACAATTAGCGCAGTTGAATCTGATAGCGGCTCGTAAGGCTAAGGCCGCGAGTGCTTGGGAGACGGCCAGTGATTATCTGGATGTGGGACGGATTGCCTTAGGGGATGAGGGCTGGCAACGAAACTATGAGCTGACTTTGGCGGTGTATTTGGAAGCCCTGGAGGTGGAAGTGGCTTTGGTGAACCTCAGTCAACAGGCGTTGGAGTATGTGCCTCGTTATCGCAGTGAGGTCTTGCTGGCGACGGTGTTACGAGAGGCGCAGGGTGATTGGGAGAAAGCTCAGGCCTATTTCCAACAATTGCGTTTCTATGGCTTACTACAACGGGGGGTTCGCGAAGCGGGCGGGAACCACAATCGCGCTCAGTCGATGGCGGAACAAGGATTGGCGGCTCTGGGGGTTGAATTAGCGGCGATGGGACCCGAGGGATTGCCCCCATTCCCCCCACCATCGGCAGAGGAGGTGAGAGAAGCACTATCCCCCCAACACCAGTTCGCGTTTGAGATGCTGAATACCCTGGCAGAGATGGCAGCGTTACTGGATGTTTCCCTGCTGCAACGGGCGATCGCGACTCAGGTGAGGCTCCTGCCCCAATTGCCGTTATCGGGGCAATGGGCCTTAACCTGTGCCTGGTTGGCGAGCTTAGAAGCGGCTCAGGGTAACTGGCAGCAGGCGCAAGAGGCGGCGGAGTGGGCCCTGCAAAGCCTAGAAGAGCCGACGCTGATAGCAGAGTCGGAAAAGGTGACCATGGTGCAGATTCTCTTGGCGGCGCGAGTCCAACCTTGGTTTAAACCCCTCTCGGAGACGTTACCGGCCTTGCGACAGGGGCTAGTGATGGCTCGGGAACAGGGAATTGGCTCCGGGGCGTTGACTCAAGGGGCGTTATCCTATTGCAGCCAGTTATTTTGGGGAGAACCGACCTTAGCCGCGACGCGACAGGGACAGGAGATGGCGATCGCGAGTTTACAGGGAAGCTATCCTCGTTTGGGGTTGGCGATGGCCGAGATTTGGCAGCCTTTTCTGGGACGCTTAATGGCAGATGGGGATGAGTCCTCGGGGGACGATCTCCAAAGTCGAGGCGATCAAGTTTTCGCCCCGACGATCGATGAGCCGTCCCTGATTGAGTATTGGCACACTCTCGTGACGCTTCTGTCGGAATTACTATTTGGAGAGTGGGATGAGCCGGTGGCGACGGCACGTACCCTCGGGCGTCAGTCTCCGATTAGTTTAGGGTTGGTCGATAATGGGTATCAGTTGGCGTATCAACTTTTGGCTCGTCTACGGGTTCCTCTGTCGCCTCAGGAGTGGCAAGAGGTGGAGGCCCAGCGCGATCGCCTGGAGATTTTGGCGCAACGGGTTCCTGAGAATTTCCAACCCCTGTTTTTGCTCGTGGAGGCGGAATGTTGCCAGCAGCGGGGTGAGGTGTTGTTGGCGATGGAATACTACGATCGGGCGATCGCAACGGCGAAGGACTATAGCCGCTGGTTTGATGCGGCGTTGGCTCATGAACAGGCGGCGACGTTCTATCGCCTGGCGGGACGAGGGACGATCGCTCATGTCTATCTGCAAGGGGCAGAACGTCATTATCAAATCTGGGGGGCTTTGGCGAAGGTGCGTCGCTTCCTCAGTCCACAACCGTTGACGCCATCGCTGGAACAAACTTGGAGTGACCCCCTCAATGCCACTCTAGGATCGGCACCTCTGGAAACGATGTTAGAAACCTCGGTGCAGGTGTCCACGGGGGATATGTTAGATCGGGTGACGGCGATTAAGGCCACTCATGCGCTCTCTAGTGAGATTGTCTTGGAGTCGTTGCTAAGGAAATTAATTGAGATTGTGCTGGAGAATGCTGGGGCGCAAACGGGGTTCCTGATTTTGGCGGGGCCCCAAGAGTTGGAGACAACGCCCGGGGATGTACCGCCGTTATTTGTGGAAGCGGCGGGAACGGTGACGACGGAACAGATTACGGTTCGTCAGGGCCTGGCGTTGGCACAATGTCAGCACCTGCCCCATTCCCTGATTTATTATGTGGCTCGACGACGGGAGGCGGTGGCGTTGGATGATGCGGCCAGTCAGTTGATGGGCCGTCTAGGAACCACTGAACGCTTTGCCAATGACCCCTATATTCAACAGTATCGTCCGCGATCGCTCCTCTGTGCCCCGATTGAACGGCAGGGGAAGTTGGTGGGGGTGCTGTATTTGGAAAATAATTTGACGGTGGGGGCATTTACTCGCGAACGGCTGGATTTGTTGCGCTTACTCTGTTCTCAAGCGGCGATTTCCATTGAAAATGCGACGCTCTATGAGAGTTTACAAGCGTCGGAACGACGGGAACGGGAACGGGCCGAACAGTTGGAGCGTTCTCTGGCTGAGTTGGATTTGGCTAACCGTCAGTTGGTTCAAAGCGAGAAGATGTCAGCGTTGGGCCAGTTGGTGGCGGGAATTGCTCATGAGATTAATAATCCGGTGGGCTTTATTGTGGGGAATTTGACCCTGGCGGATAATTACATCCGGGATTTGATTGAGCATTTACAACTCTATCGCGATCGCCTTCCTGAACCGGATGAGGAAATTGTCAATCATGCTGAGGAGGTGGATTTAGAGTATCTGTTGGAGGATGCCCCCAAGTTGATGACTTCGATGCAGGTGGGAGTGGATCGGATTCGTGAGATTAGCAAGGCGTTACGGACGTTCTCTCGTAGCGATCGCGATCAACCGGTTCGCTATGATCTCCATGATGGCCTTGAAAGTACCCTCTTAATTCTGAAACATCGCCTCAAGGCGAATGCGAAACGCCCCGAGATTCAGGTCGTCCGCCAGTATGGTTCTTTGCCGGAGGTACAGGCCTTTGCTGGACAGTTAAATCAGGTGTTTACGAATTTGATTGCCAATGCGATTGATGCCCTGGAGGAAACCAGCCAAGGGATGAGTTACCAACTGTTGCAGGAACAGCCGAATGTGATTACGGTGACGACGGAGTTATCGGAGGATGAAACCTGGGCAGTGGTTCGTGTGGCGGATAATGGCCGAGGAATGCCTGAGACGGTGCGATCGCGCATTTTTGAGCGCAGTTTCACGACGAAGGGGGTGGGCATCGGGACGGGCCTGGGGTTGTCGATTTGTCGCCAGATTGTGGTGGATAAGCATGGTGGCTCAATTGAGTGTCAGTCTACGTTAGGACAAGGCACTGAGTTTGTTCTAAAGATTCCCGTACGTCGGTGAACAGGAGAACAGCGGTTCTGGGCAAGCCACTTGCAGATTACCCCCACATTGTTTCTATTCCCCGTTCCCTCTTCCGGTGTTCCCTTCTTCTACCCTTTTGCCTTTTGCCTTTTGCCTTTTGCCTTTTGCCTTCTTCTACCCTACTGCCTACTGCCTGCTGCCTACTGCCTTCTTCAAAGATTGGCTGAGGATACCGTGGCGGGGACTGAAGAGGAGGCTAAGGCTAAATAGGCCGGTGGCAACCAGAACGATCGCCGGACCGGAGGGGAGGTTATAGTAATAGCTCAGATACATACCACTAATGCTGGAGAGAATGCTAAGTAGGGAACCGAAAACCATGACTTGGTGCAGTCGGGGAACGAGGAGGTAGGCGGTAGCCCCTGGGGTGATCAGTAGGGAAATGACGAGGATGACTCCCACCGCTTTGAGGCTGGCGACGACGGTTAGGGCAATGAGAATCATTAAGCCAAAGTTGAGGGCGTTGGTGGGTAATCCGGCGGCTTGGGCCCCTTGGGGGTCGAAGCTATAAAAGAGCAGTTCTTTGTAGAGGGCAATAATGGTTAAAATAATGATAATTGCAATCAAAAATGTTTCTCTAACATCTTGAGAGCTGACTCCTAAAATATTGCCGAATAAGAAGTGCATTAAATCGACTTTTGTGTCTTTTTGGATAATGGTAATAATGGTAATTCCTAGAGCAAAAAAGCTGGATAAGACAATCCCCATTGCCGCATCTTCTTTGATGGGCGATCGCGTATGAATCCAGGCAATTAAAACGGTGCTGAGAACGCCGGCAATAAAAGCACCAATGAGGATATTCACGCCCAAGAGAAAGGCGATCGCCACTCCAGGTAAGACGGCGTGACTAATGGCATCTCCGAGAAGTGCTAATCGCTGCACTATCAGGTAACTGCCGACAAGGGCGCAGACTAGACCGACACAAATGGCAATCATGAGCGATCGCTGCATGAATCCGTATTGTAATGGGTCTAGGAGAAGGTGGAGAATCATGGGGAGAAGAAGGCAAAAGGGGAGAAGAAGGCAAAAGGCAAAAGGCAAAAGGCAAAAGGGGAGAAGAAGGCAAAAGGCAAAAGGCAAAAGGGGAGAAGAAGGCAAAAGGCAAAAGGCAAAAGGCAAAAGGGGAGAAGAAGGCAAAGGCAAAAGGGGAGAAGAAGGCAGTGTCCTCGGGCAGCCACAGCTCGGCTATCGCTCGCTGACCGCAAGGGCGTGCCCCTACGTGGTTCTCCCTCTTGCCTGTTGCCTCTTGCCCTTTGCCTTTATTGGCTAAACTGTACAATTCCTCCGTAGGCGCGATACATATTGTCTTGAGTGAGAACTTGGGTGCGATCGCCGGCGGCAATGAGGTCGCGGTTGAGGAGAATGAGTTGGTCAAAGTGGCGGATGCTTTCTCCTAAATCGTGGTTGACGACGAGGACGATTTTACCGGAGTCGGCCAGTTCTCGGAAGATTTGGAAGAGAATGGTCTCGGTTTTGCGATCAACGCCGGTGAAGGGTTCGTCAAAACAAAAGATTTCGGCTTCTTGGGTGAGGGAACGGGCCAGAAAGACTCGTTGTTGTTGGCCTCCGGAGAGTTCGCCGATGGGGCGATCGCGAAATTCGCTCATTTTAACTCGCTCTAGGGCGGCGGCGGCGATGCGGCGACTGCTGGGGGAGTAGCGATGCAACCAACCCGTTTTGCGGATGCGGCCCATCATCACGACGTCGGAGACGGTGGCGGGAAAGGTCCAGTCAATTTGCGATCGCTGGGGAACGTAGGCGACTCGTTCGAGTTGTTGGGTGAGAGGCTTGCCGATGCTGTGGATTTGTCCCTTGGCTTGGGGAATTAAGCCCAGCATCCCTTTGATTAGGGTGCTTTTTCCGGCTCCGTTGGGGCCAATGATGGCGGTGAGTTGTCCGGGTTGAATCTCTAGGTTGATGTTTCGCAGGGCCTCGAACTCCCGATAGCGAATGGTTAGGTTGCGGATGGCGATCGCCCCTGAGAGGCTGGGGGCGATGTCGTCGAGGCGATCACAAATATGAGGCTGGCTGAGTCTCCAAGGCTGGATGGAGGTGACGGAAAAGGGAAACATAGCTTGTTATTCTTTAGACAATACAGTCCGGACGATTTTTAGCCCAAAAGCCAAGCCTCACATGGTTTTGAGATTTTATTATGTCATATCTGATATGAGTGAAATACAAGAAAATCTCGGAAGTGGGATGGCGACTTCCTTTCAGTATACCTCAATAATGAGACAAATATGATAAGTTTATGAGACAAATATGAATGAGGTGTTCACAAAAAATGAAGGGATTGCAAGCGTCTGTGTCAGCGGTGGTGGGTGTCTTAGTGTTGGGGATGGTTGGCTGTGGGCCGACTGTTCCGACGGGGGAGGAGGATCGGCTGAGGGTGGTTTCAACGAGTACGATGATTGGCGATTGGGTGGAGCGTGTGGGTGGAGAGGCGATCGCCCATGAAGGACTGTTGGAGCCGGGAGTCGATCCTCATATTTATGAGCCGGTTCCTCAAGATAGTGTGGCGATCGAAAATGCGGATGTCATTTTCTATAACGGCTATGACTTAGAACCTGGACTGATCCGCCTAGTGGACTCGGTGGGAGAGTCAGCGGTGCGGGTGGCGTTGGGGGAAATTATCCCGGCTTTGGATTTTGAGGAGGATGGGGAGATTGAACCCGATCCTCATGTCTGGGGAGATGTGCGTCATGCGATTACGATGACGAACCATATTCGGGATGTCTTGAGTGAGGAGTCGCCCCCCCATGACTCTATTTTCCAGCAAAATGCGGCTATGTTCACCGCTGAACTGGAGGACTTGGATGACTGGGTTCGTGAGCAAATCGCCACAATTCCGGAAAATAATCGCCTGTTGGTCACGACTCATGATGCCTTTCAATATTATGCCAATGCCTATGGCTTAGAGGTGTTGGGAACCCTAATTGGCATTAGTACCGAAGAACAACCGAGCGCCCAAACCCTGCGCCAGTTGGTGGATGAGGTGCGTGAGAGTGGGGTTCCTGTGATTTTCGCGGAAACGACGATTAATCCCCAATTGATTAATACCGTAGCTGAGGAAGCTGGGGTGGAACTGGCAGAAAGGGAACTTTACTCAGACTCCATTGGGGCCCCTGGAAGTGATGGAGACTCCTATATTCGGGCGATCGCCGCTAATACTTGCACGATTACCGATGCACTCGGTGGAAGCTGTACGCCTTTTGGGTCGGGGCGTTAGGGGGATTTTGCTGCCGACGGGGACTGTCATTCCTCGCTAGAATGAGGGCGATCAATTGATCGTCCTTCCGTAATTTTACGGCAGTGGTTGGATGAGCCTGCTCATCACAGCCTCTGAAGCCAAGGGACGCTCTGATGCCGACTTTGGAACCCTAGGAGCCGACCCACTATGACCGACCGTGATCAGTTCATTTTTCCGCGTAACCGCTATTACGGTGATTTTAAGCCTGAAAATGTGGTGTTTAATGCCAATTTACAGGAGTTCGCCCAGCGAGTGAACTATATTTGCAACCTGGAGACAAGTGGCAAGCTGCCTCCCGATGAAGCTTATGAAGCGATCAAGCATCTTTGGAAGCAGCTCAAAGCCTCTAAAAAAGAGTTAAATATCGGAGATAAACCCTCCTAATGTCTTCAATGAGAACCAAGCGGCCTGACCTTAAACGGTTGGGCCGTCAGGTGTTGCTGGCCCCCCACCTCAGTCAAGTTCGTTAGAATAGTAATGCCTCACACCAATTCTCAGCACTAATGTTTATCAATGCCAGTCATTTGTTGCAGAGGAATCCCCGGCTGAATTATCAGGGTATTACGATTACCGATGTCGACAGAGATGGTTGCTTCGAGATCGTGGTGGCTGGCTGGGGGCATCCAAACCGGGTGCTGAAATGGGATGGAGAAAAACTGGTGGATCTCGACTATGAGGCGATCGCCGATCGTGTCGGGCAAACTTTGGGGATTATTGCTGGAGATCTCAATGGGGATGGCTGGGAAGAACTCTATTGTCTCAATCGCGATCGCCATGCGGATCGTCTGTTGATTGGCCAAGGACAACAATGGCGGAATCTGTTTGATAGTAGGACTCTCCCGGCAACGGGTGGCCGTTCGGCGGTTTGTGTGGATCGTCGGGGAGACGGCTATTATGGCTTTTTTACGGCAAATTCAAGTGGTTCGATTCACTTTTATGAGTTGCGGGGCGATCGCCTCGAAGATGTGGCGGCTGAGATTGGTTTAACTCGGGTGGCCGGGATTCGGGGGATGGTGGCACTTCCTCTGGTGAGTAAGGGGATGGATATTTTTGCCGCTAACGAAAATGGTGCTAATTGTCTGTTTCGTCATTCCCCGGATGGAACCTACGAGGAAATCGCCGTGGAGGCTGGCTTAGAGGATGTTCATGAACAAGGTCGTGGGGTGGCGGTTCTCGATGCTGATGGTGATGGCAAGTTCGATATTGTTTATGGTAATTGGGAAGGAAGTCATCGCCTGTTTTTACAGGGTACCCGGGGACATTTTCGTAATGTAGCCCCCCGAGAAATGGCTCGGCCCTCTCGGGTGCGGACGGTGATTGCGGCGGATTTTGATAATGATGGCCTTGAGGAGATTTTTTTTAACAGCCTCGGTGAACCGAATCGCCTGTTTGGATTGCGGGATGGGGCCTGGCGACAGTTGGATATTGGGGATGCTTGGGAACCCGATGGTTTGGGAACGGGAGCCGCTGTGGGAGATTTCGATGGGGATGGCCAGTTAGAGTTGCTGCTGTCTCATGGGGAGTCTCCGGGGCAGCCGTTGAGTTTATATCGTCCTCAAACGAGCGATCACGCTTGGCTACGGGTGGCCCCCCTGACCCGGTATGGAGCGCCGGCGCGAGGGGCTATCTGCCGCCTGACGGTGGCTGGCCAGCATCAGGTTCGGGCGATCGATGCGGGAAGTGGCTATCTCTGCCAAATGGAACCGGTGGCTCATTTCGGGTTAGGCCGTCATCGTCATATTGACCGCCTCCAGGTATTTTGGCCCGATGGTGCGACGGTCACTCTGGTCTCACCGATGATTAATCAATTGGTGCGAGTTCCTTATCCCGGCTCCAATAAGCCCTCGGCCCGATTCCCCTAAAACTCAAGAGTCGCCAAGAAATCCGCTATCCTTGAGGTGGGACGACGGCTCTAGGACATACCCAACCCCATGACGCAACAGGATTTACATGAACTCGCCCGTGAGGGAAATTCCCAGGCTATTTCCGCTCTCTTGAATCAGCAACTCAAATCCTCGGGGGTGCGATCGAAGGCGGTGATTAAGCAGGGCTGTCTCCATGTGATTTTAGAGGCAGATGATGATGTTCCCGATCGCCCCAGTTGTCTGGAGACGATACGGGTTAAGGTGGTCAACTGGGAAGTCGAAGGTGTGGCTCGGGTACGAGTCTACGGCCGCAAAACGGGCAACTCAGCAGCCGCCTGGCAACAAGAGTTTGCGGTGGCGGTGGGGGGCTACTCTAATTTCTTACTGTCCCAATCTCAAGGGGCAACCGGCTCCCCAGATCTGGAGGAGTCTCAGAAACCGAATGGGCACGCTAAACCCACTCCGACGACCTCTTCCTCGCGTTTTCCAGTACAGCCGGTCTTAAGAGTCCTCATCGTGATTGGGATGCTTCTGATTGCGGTTGGGGCTTATTTGATCCTGGAACGCTCTCAATCAGATGAGCCGGACATCGATTCTCTGGAGAGTCAAGAATCAGAAATCAACCTTATTTGACAATAGTTCGTTTCTTATAAACGGCTAGATGATGCTGTAAGGTATAACCAATAACTTCTCCCAGACGAACTGGCACGGCATTACCGATTAAACGACCAAGTGTGTTAAAGGATGCTTTGCTATCAGAACTCACGAATCGATAGTTTTCTGGGAAGGTTTGCAGTAAAGCTGCCTCTCTAAGAGAAATTGCACGATCCTGCTCTGGATGGCCAAAACGACCATTCCCATATCCAAAACATTGAGTGGTTATTGTTGGTGCGGGAGCATCCCACTCCATGCGACCGTAAACGCTTGGATATGTTTTTCCAGAAATTTTACTATGACACTCGGCTAGGAGTTCTGGCGGCCAGTCTCGCCATGTTCCTCCTGGTTTCGAGGCACGAATTCGACGCAAGTTCAGCTCACTCAAAGAGGAAGCCTTATGTAGTGGATCGTTGACATCAGAGCTACCTGCTGCAATCGAAGGAAGTCTTTCAATATACTCCCGAACAGTAGCTGGCTTAGTTACAGGTAAAACTTCAGGTGACAGTAATTGTATTTCATTTAGCAAAGACGCCACTAAAACCAATCTTTTTCGGGTTTGAGGTACACCATATTTTGAGCATTCCACAATGTCGTACCAAATGTAGTAGTTATCAGATTTTAGCTGGTTTAAAAACTCTTTAAATACTTTATGTCCCATGAGTTGTGGTACATTCTCCATCGTAACCAGTTCTGGTTTTACTTCATGAACTAAGCGGGAAAACTCACTGACTAAGACCCATTTTGTATCATCCTGTTGTTGGCTTTTACGTGAATAAGTTGAAAATGGTTGACAAGGAGCGCAGCCAGCCAAAAGCTTAAGCTCTGACTTCTTAAATAAATGCAATAATTCTTGTGATGATATTTTATTGATATCTTTATTGATGAAAATAGCCTCATTATTTGTTTGATAAGGATATTCACACTCTGGGTCAATATCAATTCCAAATGTAATAGTAATTCCTGTTTTTTCTAGTCCGCGTGTCAAACCTCCAGCACCGCAAAACAAATCGACTCCTGTCAGTTCATGAAAATCTGTAGAGTTGCTATTGTTATTCTTTTTTAGTTCACGATTGATACGCATTGACGAAATTTTATTACTTCTTTATTTGGGTCTTCTGGGTTCAGGGTGATAAGGATAAATTATGGCAGATTATATCCCTTGCCGTAGGGGCGAACGGCCGTTCGCCCCTACTACAATTTGGTATACCATGCAACAAATCACACCATATATCCTGAAGACCCCTTTATTTTAACTACATTGAGTCGTTAAACACTACACCAAAAAATTATTATTATTGATGAAATCTTCAAAAGAAATCACGACTTGCAAAAGATAACTAGCAATTTTATTGGTTAAATCTCGAAGATCGCCTACTGAAGTACCTTCACTACATTCAATAAATGATATCTTACCATGAGCAAGGTTATTTCGAAGATGTTTTATCAAAACCAATGCGCCCATATCATCTCTTATTGGAATTTTTATAGCTTTCTTGGTCTCTTCGTCTATATTGAGAATAATACCTAGACGCTGACTAAGTTTGTGTATTTGTTTATCATCCCAATTTCCACCTGCCTTATTTTTTATTAAATCAAACTTGGATGCCGATATTGGTGTAGAAGATGATGTCAAATCGTAAAGCTCCGTGGCCTGTTTCAATCTCTTTGTATACGTTAGGTCTTTGTCTGTTTGTGCAATTATTCGAATCCATTCTTTACGTAGGGCTTCAGATAACTGATTTGGCTCAATACTTTGATTTTCGATTGCTCTGGATAAAGCACCTAGACATTGTACTACTGTTGATTCTACTAAACTGTAGAGTTGAAGATAAACACTTGAATGTAGTATTTTTTGGTGATTTGGGTCAACTCTTAAGTGACTTTCATCCTGTCCAACCAAGCCTGATTGAATGTGGCTATTAATAGAGTCTAAGAAGTCTAAGTATATTTTTATTTCGTGTAAACGCTCCTGGAAATCTGGATTTAAGTCAAACATTCTTAAACTCCTAAAAGCTTATCACGGACAAAGTTAATTCGCTTTCTTAAACGTCCTATTGCATTAGCTCCATCCGCACCTGTTATTTCTTTAAACTCTTCACCATCCAACCATAGCGTAACATCAATATTCTCATCCTTAAGATCAGGTTTTTGCTTTAATGCTAGAAAGCTACCAATTGAAATCGCTTCAAAACGTGCTTTTGGGGTTGCTCGTCCCCTAGGGGTTTTGCGAAAACCATAAGGGAAAACTCGCCCAATAAATTCCATTGTCTCCAAAAAACGTTCACGGTACAAGTCTTTCAGTTGTTGATTTTCTTCAAATTTTTCATTCATTTTTCTTGTATAATTGAATAAAAAAGGAGATACCTTATCCCTGTAGTCCTCCAAGCCATCACTATAGGCAAAAAATCGCGTAACTAGCTCTTCTTGTTGACGCTCATCACTATTTTTTTTAGACAAAGGAGCTAAATCTTTAAAAATTTCTTCTTGAGCTAACTCCTTGACTAAGTCTTGAAACAACCCTCGTAATGCTCCTCGTCTGAGTTCTGCTGGATTGGCAATCTTACTGCCTGTATTGATACGCTCAAACAATTCAAACCTTGAAGCCTCATCTGTATGTGCACTTAAAACGATTCCTCGAATTGATCTATTTTTTATTTTTCTCTGCCGAGCCTCGGATAAATGTTTGAATTCAAGGTTGCTAAGTAATGATAGAACTTTCAGATCTCCCAATTGGAAATCATCATAAATGAATTCTTTTATAGTTCTCAATCTTTGGGAACCATCAACAATTTCTAACTTTCCTGTTTTGGGACGTTCCCAAAAGAACAAAAAAGGAATTGGTAATCCCATAAGTATAGATTCAACAAACCTAGACTTTCTTTCTTTTTCCCAGGTATACTCACGCTGGTACTCTGGTATTTCAAAATCACCATTATGTAGTTTCATGGCTAATAGCTCAATTGTGTACTCTGTGATGTAAAAATCAATTCTTTTAGATTGTTCATTGATCTCCTCTTCTACGCGTTCGAGATAGTCTTCTGTTGGGAAATCTGTACCGGATTGACTCATGGTTGTCAGGTTATTGAGATTTTTTGCAGATAGGTGCAAGCCGCCGACTTACTGCACACCATATCGGTATTGTAGCAGTGCAAAGGGTATGAAGGAAAGCACCCCCTGATCAGACAACTTTAATCGGCTTGTCAGCTATTCCTCGCTGTGACACGTAGAAGTTCTCCTGTTACATCCTTACACCCCGTTAGGAGGCCTCCGGCGGCTAGGGTCGTTTGTAACTGGTTTAAGGTGCTCTCGGTGATACGTTCACCGGGGATGAGGAGGGGAATCCCTGGAGGATAGGGGCAAATGAGTTCTCCAGAAATGCGTCCGAGGGCTTGGTGGCGAGGGAGGGGTTCTTTGGGGGCGAAATGGGCCTGACGAGGGCTGAGGCTGAGAGGGGGGAGTGGGGGTAAATGGGTGAGGGGGAGCGGGGTTGGGATTGGGGCGGATTGGGCGAGTTGTTGGATGGCTTGGAGAAGCCGATCGCCGTCTGGGGGACGGTTACCGACGGTGAGGGCAAAGGTGAGATGATGCAATTGGGGGAGTTCGCAGATGACGCCGAAGTCTGTGGTGAGTTGTTCATCGAGGGCGTAGCCGGTTTGTTGTCCGAGCCGTAGGGTGAGGCGGGTGAGATCGTCGGCGTGGGGGGAAAGGGCAACGGCGGGGAGTTGGCTGAGGTGCGATCGTAGATAGTGGGCTAGGTCTAAACAGGATTGTAACTGCTGGTGTCCTTGGCTGGCCATCTGTTGCCGGGCCATGTCTAAGCTGGCCAAAATCAGGGCGTTGGGGCTGGTGGACTGCACGAGGGGGAACGCGGCTTGGATGCGATCTGGGGAGATGCGATCGCCCTGATAATGTAACATCGCTCCCTGGGATAAGGCGGTTAAACTCTTATGGGTGGACTGAATCACCACATCGGCGTTGCTCTCTAAGGCGGAGGGGGGCAATTGAGGATGAAAGCCGAAATGGGCCCCATGGGCTTCGTCCACAATTAGGGGAATTTGATGACGATGGCAACAGTCCGCTAAGCTGGCAACATCGCTACAAATGCCGTGATAGGTGGGGGAGACGACTAAAACGGCTTTGATGTCAGAATTTTTGGTTAAGGTGGCTTCTAAGGCTTCTGGGGTGACCCTCAGTGCCATATCCCATTGGGGGTCATAGTCTGGTTGAATGAAAACAGGGTCAACTCCCGCTAAAATTAGGCCGGCGATCGCACATTGATGACTATTGCGGGCCAGGGCTAAGGTCTCGCCGGGGTTGCAGGTTGCCAAGATGGCGGCGATCACGCCTGCGGTGGAACCATTGGTTAAAAACCAGGTCTGTTTTGCGCCAAAGGCGGCGGCGGCTAACTCTTGGGCCTGGCGAAGGGGGCCCTGGGGTTGGAAGAGGTTATCGAGTTCCGGCAGTTCTGGCAAGTCTCCCTGAAAGACTGCATGGCCGAGCCATTCTTTTAAGGGTTGGGCAATTCCTTCTCCCCGTTTATGGCCGGGAAAGTAAAAGGGAGTTTGAGGGGTGTTGGCTTGAGCTTTAAGTGCGTTTAAAAAGGGAGTATTAGACTGCAAGGAAAAATCGAGCGTAAATGGATAAGAGATAGGTCGGGATGACCTTTTTCGCCTCTAGCAGTTTGGGTCTTGTCTTGGAGAGTTGGCAATTCAAGAGTTGGCGATTAGAATCACAAACTATTTACGATTAAACAGTTTATTCCAGATATTGATTACCCAGGTTTCTAGTTTTAATAACAAACTGTCGAGCCAATGTAATACGGTTTCTAGGGGATGTCGGACATAGCGAACATCATTGACATACGCCTCAATCCACTCGGGTTTAAACTCCGGCTGCCATTCCTGTTTGGCGTAGCGAGAAATTTGGTTTAGATCGGCTGACTGCTCTGAGTCTTGGGGGTGGGTTAAGGTTGAACTGGACGACCCAAATACTTGGGGTTTGCCTGATTTGGGAGCGTTGGGATAAACCATTTCTCCCGAGGAATCGGGCTGAAGGGGAGTTGTGGGAAATTCACCAAAGGGATTCTTGAGACTGACTCCTTCGGGGAGGGGGATGGCTGCTGTTGCGGCAGCGATGACGTCGAAGGGATGTTTGGCAGGAAGTTCTGGACTGTCCCAGGGATCGGGGAGACTGCTTGAGGTCGGGTTACCCTTGGGGTGATGGGGACTGTCTAAGTCAAAGAAGTAGGCGATCGCCTGTTCAATCAGCTCTTGTACTCGGTAGTACAAGCCAGAGGCATCGCCGGTCAGTTCAGAGCGATCGGAGGCGGAATGGCCGTGACGATTGAGGGCCCCACCGCTAGCGGAAAGTCGCCGTGACTGGGTTCCGGTGATGGGGGGGGATGAGTTAACCCTAGCCCCGGCATTGAGTCGTCCTTTCGGAGAGGCCTGCTCGTCGCTGTTTCTGGGTTCAGAGCCAAAAAAGTAATCGATCGCCGCTTTGACAATCAGCCGGACTTTCACCCAGGCTGGCTCGGGTTCTTCTACGATGGGGAGAAGATACTCGTTTTCTAGATGGGCGATTTGGCGATCGATAAGGGCGATGGATTGGGGGGAGAGAACAAATCCCTTGGTGTCTGGTTCTGGGACCTGGCGAGGACGGTGGGGGACCTGAACTAACTCAGATTCCTCAAACCAGTTTAAGGATAGGGCTAGGGGACTCCGTTGTACCCAACGCATGGCCCGGTTAAAAACTCGTACTGGATAGGGTTTGGGAGCGGGACGAACGGCTTTTAGGGTTTGGTGCCAATAGCTGGCGATCGCTTTGAGAAGGTATTGGTCGAGATGCTCTTGTTGCGACGGCGGAATCACATCTAGGGGGCGATTATCTGGGGTGATCAAGAGCAACTGTCCATCAGAACAGGAACTGGCGATGGCTCGAATTGGCTCTGAGGTGAGGTTGAGGCGTTCGGCTTCCTCTAGAACGTCTTCGATGGGGCGATCGGCGGCGGGAAGTGGGGCGGCCTGACGAGCGCTGGTGCTAAATTGGCGATCAAGACGGCGAGCCGTTTGGAAGATGGCGTAGACTGGATACAGCACGGCTTGTACGGCGGTTTGAGCCGCAAAACGGACATGACGGGCAGCTTTGGCGGTCGCGTTGCCCAACCGCAGCGACTGTTCGGCGACGAAGTTGAAAAAACGGCTCTGATAACGACCTGTGTATGTAGACAACCTGCTTGGGCCCCATCTGCGTCTGTTGCTGTTGTCCCGATTGTAACCCAGATGGAGACCGGAATTTTAGGGAATGTTGCGGATGTTAAGGAATGTCTCTGGTGGACTTGATTATCTTTCTTGATTCTTATATCTTTTAGGAATCTATCAAATGGGGTCAGTGATGAATAGCTCAACACAGGCATCAGACCTAACACTCTTTGGACTGCCTCCAGAACGGGGTCGCTGGTTTCTGATTCCTTTGGGAATGCTGGTTCTGCTTTGCTTGGGGACGGTGTATTCCTGGAGTATTTTCAGGAAACCGCTGGAGGCTGAGCTAGATTTAACGGCAACGGAAAGTTTATTACCCTACATGATTGCCTTGCTGTGTTATGCGGTGACGATGCCCATTGCGGGGTTCTATATTACTCGCGTGGGAACCCGTTTAATGACGGCGGTTGGGGCGGTTGTGGTGGGCCTTGGTTATGCTCTTGCCAGCTTTGCGAATGGGATTGGGGTGATGGTTCTTGGCTATGGGGTGATTGCGGGAATTGGGGTGGGGATTACTTATGGGATTCCCATGGCAGTGGCGGCTCGTTGGTTCCCCGATAAGAAGGGCCTGGCGGTGGGGTTAACGATTGTGGGGTTTGGTTTATCGCCCTTGGTGACGGCTCCTCTGGCGAAAGGCTTGATTGATACCTATGGGGTTCAACCGAGCTTGTTGATTTTGGGGCTGTCCTTTACGATTATTATTTCGGCGATCGCCACCACGATGAAGTTACCCCCAACCTGTTGGATTCCTAGCCAGACGGCGGGCGGTAAACAGAAGCTGTCGGTTCCGGTGAGTTATCCCAAGAAGATGCTCAAAAGTCCTTCCTTTTATGGACTTTGGCTGTGTTATACCATTGGGACGTTTGTGGGACTAAGTGCGATCGGGATTTCTAGTCCGGTTGGGGAAGAACTGATCGCCATTGATCCAGCGATGGCCGCCACCAGTGTCTCGATTTTTGCCATATTTAATGGGGTGAGTCGCCCTCTATTTGGCTGGCTGTGCGATCGCCTGCAACCCCGTTATGTGGCGATCGCCTCTTATGTGCTGATTCTCATTGGCTGCATTTTGATGCTGAACGCCGGAGAAGGACAGGTGGCAACCTATATGGTGGCCTTTTCTCTATTTTGGTTTTCTCTGGGGGGCTGGTTGGCCTTGGCTCCCACGGCGACGCTACGACTGTTTAATCCCGATGATTATGCCCAAAACTATGGGATTGTCTTCACCGCTTATGGGGTGGGGGCGTTGTTGGGAACCTTAGTGGCGGGACAACTGCGAGATTGGTTCGGGAGTTATGTCTATGCCTTTTATCCCATGGGAGGCTTGGCGATTGTGGGGATTGTCTTGGCAACGTTTATGTTGAAGCGCGATCGCCCTAAACTGGTGGTCTCTGAGTGAGGCTGGCTCAACGGCTACCAAATAGTTGCCATCGTTAACGTGAATCCCGGTAATTCAGGCTCTCCGCTCACCTCTGCCGGGTTTTCCAGACATTGAGGGGCCTGTTGGGGGCGATAAATCCAAACTCGACGTTGCGGGCGATCGATGAGCCAGGCCAACGATGCACCATTGTCGATGTAGTCTTGCATCTTGGCTTGTAACGTTGCCAGTGCATCGCTTTTGGAGCGCAATTCCACGACAAAATCCGGGCAAATCGGCGCAAAGGAGGCTTTCTCCTCCTCACTAAGTTGATTCCATTTGGCTCGTTTAACCCAAGAGGCATCCGGCGATCGCATGGCCCCGTTGGCGAGGGTAAAACCGGCACTGGAGTCAAACCCTAAGCCGGTTCCATCCTCTTCTGTCCAAATCCCCAGTTGTACGGCCAGGTTAAAATTGCGGTTTCCCGTATCGGAAAAAGCCGGTGGCATAATCTCAACCTCTCCCGTGGCGGCCCGTTCAATCCGCAGTTGTTCATTCGCCTGGCAGAAACTGAGGAACTCCTCACGACTCATGGGTGCCAAGGTCGGAAAGGAGACAATGACAGGAGCCGTCTCGGTTTGGATGCGAAGTACCGTCATCTGATGTAGGTTTGCCATTCCCTGACTACCAACATCGACCAAAAATTCAACTTAAAATGCCAGGAGGCGGATTTGAACCGCCGACACGAGGATTTTCAGTCCTCTGCTCTACCGACTGAGCTATCCCGGCTAGATGCCACTCAAAAACGTCCTTGTTTTTCAGTGCTTAAACATCCTAACAGATCGATTTTTAAAAGGCAACCCCCCCAACCCGAGAAATTTCTCAGACCCATTTGGGGGAGCATACCAGTGGAGCAAATCGCCCCACCGATAGGGAGTTGAGGGATTACATCGGCCGTAGACGAGTCAGCCGGAGGTTAAATGGGCCACTCCCTCCAGCACCAAAGGCGCGAACTCGGATAATATAGGTTCCCGATCGCTGAATGCGCATAAACAGCAGTGAGTTCGTGGTTCCATCGGGGCCGTCGTCATTCTCGCCAATGGTGAGGCCATCCGGAGTCAGCAGGGAGACAATGGTATCAAAGCTATCAGAGGTCACATCGATGGTAATCTGATCCCCTTCCTCTAACTCCACCACATAGTCATGGGCAAACCCTCCCTGTCCAGTTGGAATATCATTTTCTGAGAGAACCCCCGACACTTCACCGTTGGGCGGTAAGCGGGTAGGGTTATAAAGGTTCTTTTGACTTTCGATGGCTTCGGCCGTCATTACCCAACTTAAGGTAATGAGGGGAACCGTGACCAGATGCCGCGCTAACCGAGAAACCTGCTTAGACTTCATAACAAAACCTCACAACACAAACCGTTTACTGCACTATACCAACCTGACCTGATTATTCCTGATAAAACTTGTAGACGGATGCACTCCTTCAGCTTCGCGAACCGGATTCAACAGATCTTCCCCGCCTTCAGGAAAACCTGGGGCGTTCCCTTACTGATATTTTGGGCGATCGCCGTCCTCATCGATCGCCTCTGGCTGGCCATTGATCGCGGCGTCCCGGATTGGGATACGGCCGATTATCTCACCGGGAGCCTCAATTACTGGTGGGCCCTGCAAACCCCAAATTGGTTCTCAGGGGAGTGGTGGACCAATCTGTGGCTGTTGTCCTCCAAGATTCCCCCCTTTATTTATCTCATCACGGCCCCGTTCCATAATCTGTTTGGACTCTCCAGCGACGTCGCCTTTTTACCTTATATCGTCTGGACAGGACTGCTGCTGTTTACCGTCTTCGATTTAGGGCAGCATTTGTCCTCCCCGCGTGTGGGCCTCTGGGCCGCTGGACTCTGCACCCTGTTTCCCGGCCTGGTCACCTTCCGCTTCCACTATGTCTTAGATTATCCCCTGGTTGCCGCCACTTCGACCATTCTCTGGAGTTTAACCCGTTGGCGTAATAGCCAACAGCATCGGAGTTGGTGGGCGATTCTGTTTTGGCTTTCCTTAGGCTTGGGGGTGTTCTTAAAACAATCCATTGCTCTGTTTCTGGTGGTTCCCATTCTCTGGACCTTGGCGGCGTTACTGCTGAAGCGACAATGGGGACGATTTTTACAGTTGGGGGCCGCCGTTGTGGGGTCTGCTCTCATCTGGGGTTGGTGGTATCGAGCCAATTGGCTGCTAGTGCTGACGGGGAGTAAACGGGCCACCATTACCGCCGCGTCTGAACAAGGAGACCCCTCCCTACAAAGTCTCGAAGCCTGGACTTACTATTTCTTTCATCTTCCTGAACCCATCTCCTGGGTGCTGCTGTTGGGATCTCTGGCAGGACTGCTGCTGTTGGGAGCCAGACGGATGATGAAACCGATTTTTCAGGTTGCCAATGCTCCCCCCCTGCGGCCGGGAACCGTCCATTGGCTGGCGATTATTCTGTTGGGCAGTTATTTCTTTAGCTCCCTCAACCCCAATAAGAATCCCCGCTATATTCTGCCGATGTTGCCGATTCTTTCCCTGATTCTGTCCTATGGACTCATGGCCTGGGGTTGGCGGATTCGTTGGGGGATTGTGACGCTAACGGCGTTGGTGCTGGCGTTCCAACTGCGACCGATTTCTGTGTTTATGCCTACGGTATCCCGCGTTTATGTGGGAGAGCCATTCCCTCATCAGGAGGTCATCGCCAGTCTGATTGAGGAACGGCCCTATCTACGGACGACCTTGGGGGTGCTGCCGTCGACTCCCAGCCTGAATCAACATAATCTCAATTATTATGGGGCGCGGGCCAATTTCCAGGTCTATGGCCGCCAGGTGGGGATTCGCCATCAGGATGTGGCGGCGGATGTGCGATCGCTCTCCTGGTTTGTGACGCAGACGGGAGATCCCGGTTCTGTCCCTGATGCCTACCAGGATACGGTGGCCTTGGTGGAAGAGGGGGGCGACTTTGAGGTATGGCAGCAATGGCCGTTACCTCAGGGGGAAACTCTCAATCTCTATCGTCGTCAGGTTCAGCCGATTACGGTCACGGCGGAGGACATCGGCCAGTCCCCAGAGAGGCTGCAATTGCTGGGGGTGAATGTTCCTGAGCAGGTGGCGCCGGGGACTCCGGTTCCCATTACCTATAAGTGGCAAGGGGGTGAGCAGGATATCCGCGATGGGGTGCTGTTGGTGACGTGGCAGCGGACGGATGGGGAGGAGTTCTGGATTCATGACCATGCCATCACCCAACGGAAATGGATGAACCATCCGGCTCCCGGAGAGGCTCCCTGTCGCAATCATCCAGAAACTTGTCGCTTTCGCGTCTCGGAAACTTTGGCGATGTTACCTCCGGCGACGTTGACTCCGGGAACTTATGGGGTATCGGTGCAACTGCTGCATCCAGAGACGGGAGCGATTGAGGAGATTGAGAGTCCTGAGGTGCAGCTGACGGTTGACCCCAATGCTGAGGTGGTTGAGGCTCCGGAATTGGATTTGGTGACCCAACTGCGGCAGTTTGCTCAGGTGCTTCCTCAAGGGATTGATGGTTTTGATGAGATGTTTGCTGAGATTTCTCGGGTTAATCAGTATGACCCGGTTCAGGATTATCTGGATGTGGCGATTGAGTCTCTGGAGGCTCGCTTGCAACAACAGCCTCAGCGGGCGGATTGGGCCTATACGGTGGCGTTGGCTTGGATTCTCAATAAACGGGCAGACCGGGCCATTGATGCTTTTGAACGGGTAGTGGCGGTGGATGGCCAGAATCCCTATGCTCATGCCTATCTGGCGGTGGTGAATCTGTTGGATTTACATCCCTGGGCGGCTCAGGAGGCGATCGCCCAAGGGCAACAGTTACCTCAAGATATCCCGGAATGGCAGTTGCTCGATGGGGTGGCCTCGCTCATGGGCGGTAATTTCTGGCGAGCGGTTCGGGAGTTGCCATCTGGGTTGCAGGTGATTAGCGGTTCCCAGGAGGTTAATGGTGGACAAGTAAAAAAGGCAAGTTAAGACGCTAAAAAAAGCGTTTTTCAATAGCTCAAGGGGTTTGGCTTTGTCCTATTTGCTGAGACTCTAAACTTGTAGTCTGTAGGGCGGTAGCGATCGTTAGTTTACCGTCCTTGAGATTTTTTATTGAGATTTACTTGCAATAGTCAGGAGGATCGGCTATGATACGCTCGTAATTGACAATAATTTGTAATTACAGCCCCGGCTATGCCGCAGATGCTACAGCCCAACCCTATCTCCATGGACGTGTCTGAGGGGTGACTTTGCCCTCAGCTCCTGATGTCCTTGGGCGATCGCCGTTTGCAAGAACGTGCAGTCAGCCAAGGCTGGGAACTGACCCACGTTTTAACCAATGGTTGTCATGAAATCTCTCTATGTGGGGTTGAGGTTGAACGCTTGTCTGGTGTCGGGGATTCTTGAACCTCTTATGTCGTGATCTGGGGATGGATGTGACTCTCTATCCCCACTTTCTTACTCAGGTTCTGTTCCTGTTCTGCGTTTGGAAAATTGCCGTGTTTGCCACTCAAAATCCTCCGATTGCTCTTTCTCCCGTTACCCTGCGTCGCTTCCCCCAGCGGAGTTTTATTCCCTCCGAGGTGGATACGCTCTGGAAGATTAGTAAGGGGGTTGTGCGGACTGTGACCTGGAATGACGCCGGAACAACGATTAGTCTAGGCTTATGGACGGTGGGGGACGTGGTGGGTCTGGCCCTGTCTCGGGTACATCCCTATGAAATTGAATGTCTCAGTGATGTCCAGGTGCAGGCGATTCCTCGCTCTCACTGGAGACATCTGACGGAACAACTGATTGACCATGCCCAAGAATCGCAACAGCTTCTGGCGATTATCCGTCAGGAACGAATCCGCGATCGCCTGTTGGCGTTTTTGCACTGGTTATCCTATAAATTTGGTGGTGCTCATGGTGAGGGCCGCGTAATTGAGCTGAAACTCTCCCATCGGGCGATCGCCGAAATCCTGGGAACCTCTCGGGTAACGGTTACGCGCACCCTCGGTCAACTCGAAGAAGAGGGTCTGATGCAGCGTAGACGCGAGTGTTGGTATCTCAGCCATGAGAGCTTTACTTCCTAACCCCAAGGGCTGATTTAGCAGCGGAGACTGTGCCGATGCTTTGTCCGTTACAGCTTCTATGGCAAGATACATAACGTGCGGTCGGTAAGTCGTATGATAAAATCGCCCGTCGTTTTTGTTGGGAACTATAGAGCAAACACATGTCAACGATTGAAGTCGGCAGTCGAGTCCGCGTCAAGGAATCTGTCATCGTCTATCATCACCCCGAACATCGCAACGAACCATTTGACATGAAAGGGAGTGAGGGCGAGGTCTTGAATGTCATCGAAGAATTAGACGGAAAGCCGATCAGTGCCAATCTTCCGGTTCAAGTGATGTTTAAGGTGGGTAAGAAGAAGTTACGGGCCCATTTTCGGCCTGAGGAAGTGGAGGCGATCGCCGAATAACCCTCAAGCCTCATGTCCCCTTTGACCAGTCAGAGTGTTGGCGGAATGACGGTCACTCTGCATTACCCCGCCGCCAGTGACCGACCCTTAGCTTTAGCCGTCTTCCTGAAGGGGTTAAACGTAGCTCCGAGTCACTATTCCTACTATGCCCAACGTTTGGCACAGTATGGTTTTGTGGTGGCCCTACCTAATCCCGTCACCCGTTTACCTCGGCGAGACGAGTTATTTGCCGCCACCGGTTTATTTCAGGACTTACAAGCGACCTTACGCCGTGAGGGAAATCGCGTTGATTCGCCGTTGTTTCAACGGGTCGATAGTGAACGGGTTGCTCTGCTGGGTCATTCTCAGGGGGGAATTGTGGGCCTGGATGCAGTGGTGAATGCTTCAGCAGTCCCTTTGATGTCAGAGGATTACAGTTTGCCCTCTGAGTTGAAGGCGGCGGTGTTTTATGGCAGTGTCTTGGATGTGGAGTTTATCGGCGATCGCCCGCTCAATCACCATGATTTGCCCATTGCTTTGATGGCTGGGAGTCGCGATAGTTTGATGCCAGCGGCGGAGGTGCGAGATACCTATGAACGGTTGCAGAATCCTCCTAAACTCTATTTAGAGGTGGAGGGGGCTAACCACTATGGCATTACCAATGTCAATAATCCCCCCCAAGCTCCCTTAGATCCCCGTTTACCGGATGTCTCGCAAGAGATTGCCCTAGAGAATCTGGCTCGTTGGAGTGGGGTGTTTTTGCGGGCCTGGGTTTTGGAGGATGCGATCGCGCGGGCCTATCTCCAGCAGATGTTGGAGATAACCGATCCCGTTGTCTCTTTGCAAGGAGAGTTGTAGAATCGCCAGAATCACGGATGCTTAAGCCAGGCGAAGATTTCAGCGGCACTTAAATTGAGGGCAGGGATGGGGTCTGGGATGGGCAGACTTGCCTCGCTGTTCTGGAAGACTTGCGGCTGTTGTCTAGCGGGATAGACCAAAATGGTTTGACTGGTGGGATCGATGAGCCAACCCATATCAGTTCCATGGTTGAGGCTGTGTAGGATTTTATCTATGACAGGGATGGTGGCTTGATTGGGAGAGAGGATTTCAATGAGCCAATTGGGGGCGAGGTTGAAGTGGTTGGCAACATTGCCTTGCTCATCGGTGGGAATGCGGTCCCAGGTAAAAACGCCGATATCGGGGACAATGACGCGATCGCCGACAATGCAGCGTATTTCCGTGTAGGCCCGGGCAATCTTTTGCCGTTTGGTGGCAGCATTAATGGTTTCAGTTAAATCCACCTGCAAGGTGCTGTGTTGTCCTTGAGGCATAGGTTTTTGAGTGACTTGCCCTTGTTTATATTCGCTGGCGGGTTGAGTTTCGGGGTATTGCAGGAAGTCTTCGAGGGTTAGGGATGTTTCCGAAAGTTTGACCATGGGGGACTTGAGGGAACAGGTAATAGGCAATAGGCAATGGGCAATAGGCAATGGGCAATAGGCAATAGGCAATGGGCAATAGGCAATAGGCGACAGAAGGGAACGGCTAATGGCTGGGTCTATCCCTGTGGGAACTTCCGTGAGCGGGGTCTTGATCTGGGTTGGGCGATCGCCCTCTTAAGATGACCATGATAGACTTCTAGAGAGAAATTGCAACTGTCTGACCCCTGGAAATGACCGCCAATCCTGATGATCGTCCCCAGTCCTCCCCCTCCACGCCTTGGTGGCGATCGCAAGGGGAAAATATCCGTCTGATTATTATCGCCCTGGTGATTGCCCTGTTGTTACGAACCTTTGTGGCGGAACCCCGTTATATTCCCTCGGATTCTATGTTGCCCACCTTAGAACAGGGCGATCGCCTTTTGGTTGAGAAAGTCTCCTATTATTTCCACCCACCCCAACGGGGCGATGTGATTGTGTTTAGCCCCCCCGAGCAACTTCAGCGACAGGGCTATCAACGGGATCAAGCCTTCATTAAACGGGTGATTGCCCGGTCTGGGGATACCGTCTTAGTGGTTAATGGACGGTTGTATCTCAACGGAGAACCTCAAGTTGAACCCTATATCGCTGAACTGCCCCGATATCAGTGGGGGCCGGCGACGGTTCCTCCTGACCGCCTCATGGTGATGGGAGATAACCGCAATAACAGTAATGACTCCCATATTTGGGGCTTTCTGCCGGTGGAAAATGTCATTGGACGGGCGGCGATTCGCTTTTGGCCCGTTGACCGCCTGGGGGGGTTAGAGGTCTCGGTTGAGACGCTTGTTGATTTGGGCGATCGCCCCAGTCAATAACGCTCCCCCCATCAGAAGACCGATGGCCGGGGTAAACACCGGTTCCCAGAGGCGATACCAGAGGTCTAAGCCTAGGGAAAGTCCGGTTCCTCGACCGACGACGGCGAGGGCCAACCAGAGCAAACTACTGAGAACAAAAAAGAAGTTCACCACTAAGAGGGTGTTTAGCCAGTTTAAGAAGGTCTGCATTGGGGGAAATTTAAAACAGTAATGGACAATTCAGCTAGGACGCGAGCTAGGGAAAAATGGGCATACCCCTAGACATGGTAGTTTGGGGGTCACTTGATGTCCTATTTTGTGTGACTTTTATGAGTCTCAACTTAATAGCGGACACGGGGGTCGATCCAGGCGTTTAGGATATCAATCATAATGCTGATGCCGACCACGATCGCCCCAAAGAAGACCACTAATCCTTGGACGGCGGGGTAATCGCGGGCGGAAATGGCTTCGTAGAGACGACTAGCCAGGCCCGGCCAGGAGAAGGTCACTTCTGTGAGAATCGCGCCACTGAGCAGGGCCGCAAAGGTTAAACCTAAAACGGAGATGGTGGGAATGAGAGCATTTTTGAGGGCGTGGGCCAGGAGAATCCGTCGTTCGGGAATCCCTCGGGCCCGGGCGGCTTCGACGTAATCACTCTTTAGGGTTTGTTTGAGGTTGACGCGCACCACCCGTTCAAAGATACCGCTGAGGAGAATCCCCAGGGTGAGACTGGGGAGGGCGAGATGATAGAGGGCTGCAAAAAACTGTTGGGGGTTTAGGGCCAGGAGACTGTCGAGTAGGTACAGGCCGGTGATGGAGTTGGGGGTGGGAACGCCAAGGGGGAAGCGGGTTCCCAGGGGAAACCAACCCAATTGCACTGAGAAAATAAGCTGTAAGACCATCCCCATCCAGAAAACGGGAACCGAGTAGGTGAGGATGCCAAACAGCCGTCCACCGGCATCCCAGGGGGTGTTGGGACGCGAGGCCGCTAGCATTCCCACGGCGAAACCAATGAGGACGGCGACCAGCATACTGGCGACGGCTAACTCGGCGGTGGCGGGGAAGAAGTCACGGATAATTTCCCAGACGGAGAGTCCGCGACGGGCAGCGGATTCCCCTAAATCGAGACGGAGGAGGGAGCCGAGATAGGTGAGATATTGGTCGAGTAGGGACCCGGATAATCCTAATTGCGATCGCAACTCCTCTTTGAAGGCTTCTGGGGCCCGGGGGCCAAGAATGGCATCGACGGGGTCGCCGGGGGTGGCCCGCATCAGCAGAAAGACACCGGTGGCGATGGTCCAGAGCATCAGCGGCGCGAGGAGCAGTCGTGTTAAAACGTAAGCTTGTAGGGCGCGAGAACGGGACACAAGGAGTTTGGGGGTAAGGACAGTCTCAAATCGTCTCCTATCTTACAATCGAATTAAGACGAAATGATATCTTGTGCAGGTGTAGAGTGGTGCATCGACTGGAGATTGAGGATGGGGATGGAGTGAAGCAGAGTCATCAGGGGTACGATTGAGATTGACATTTGAGAGTGAACGACGATGGCAAGAAGACGGGGTTACCCCAATTATTTTAAGCGCGGTTCAATTTGGGGCTTGGCGATTTTTTTGATGATGTTGACAATTCCCTAGGGGTTGACTTTTAAAAAATTCGCTACACTTTCACTATATGGGTGATATCAAATTTTTTTATCTGTTGCCCTGCCATTTTAGGGATTGCTCTTTCAGCTTTAACTCACTATGAAGGATTATCGATTCATGTCTATGTCCTCGGACGTGCAAACCCTGGAACGCCCTTGTGTTGAACGAGTATTTGAATGCATGAGTGACGCCATCTGGACGATTGATGCGTCGTCCGGAGAGATGCTTTACCTCAATCCCGCTGCAGAACGACTGTATGGGAGGTCGCTACAGCAATTTCAGGAGGGGGGCCAGACTTGGTTTGAACAACTCGCTGAGGGCGATCGCGATCGGCTTCGCTATATCACGGCGAGCCTCGAACATACGGATGAAAGCGCTGATTTAGTTCTAGAGTATCGCATCCAACGGCCGGATGGTGAGTTTCGCTGGGTATCGAGCCAGATTTGGCAGGTATCTACAGAACGAGGTGGGCGTTTACAGGGAATTAGTAAGGATTTGACGGAGTATCGCCAAACTCAGCAGAAAAAAAATCAGTTTGAGAAGTTGGCGGCGAATCTTCCTGGGGTTATTTATCAATATGTGCTACGTCCTGATGGAGCAGCATATCACTCCTATATTAGCCCCCGCGCTCATGAACTGTATGAACTGACCCCGGAGGAGATTCAAGCCGATGTGAATACCATTTGGGATAATATTCATCCCGATGATGTGAAGTATCTTCAATCGACGATTCAGAAATCGGCCGAGAAGCTGAGTACTTGGACTTGTCAATGGCGACATTATATGCCCTCCGGAACAGTCAAGTGGTTATCTGGTATTTCTCAGCCGGAACGACGAGACAATGGTGATATTGTTTGGGATGGAGTTCTCTTTGATATTACAGAAACCAAACAACTTGAGGCAGAGCGCGATCGCTTTTTTGATTGCGCCTTAGATTTGTTTTGTATCCTGAGTTTCGATGGTTACTTTAAACGGCTTAATCCGGCTTGGACAAAGACCCTTGGATATGATATGGAGCAGTTGAAAGCTCAGCCTGTTTTAGAGTTTGTTCATCCCGATGATATCCAGGCGAGTGAGTCAAAATTGGCGAATGTTTTGGCTGGCAGAAATGTCACCGGTTTTGAGAATCGTCTGCGAACGAAGTCAGGATCTTACTGTTGGTTGTCTTGGACGGTGGTTTCGTTTCCAGATGATGGGGTGATGTATGCGATCGCCCGCGATATCAGTGACCTTAAACAGGCTCAATTGGAACGGGAACGACTCATTGCTATTATTGATGCTTCTCCCGATATTATTAGTAGCGCCGACTTAAAGGGAAATATCACCTATTTTAATCGTGGCGGACGAAAAACGTTAGGATTAGAACTTGATGAAGATGTGTCTCGGTATCACATTGAAGACTTTTTAACCCCTGAATTTGTGGCTCAATGCCGAGAATGGGTCATTCCTCAAACCTTAAAAACGGGGTCTTGGCAGGGAATTTCCCAAATCCGTCGTCGGGATGGAACCTTGATTCCCACCTCTCAGCTTATCATCGCTCATCCAGAAACTCCCCAATCTGAAGCCTATCTGTCCACGATTATTCGCGATATTTCTGATGTTCAAGAGATTGAGCGACAACTGCGACAAAAAGAGAATTTTCTGCGAACGATTTATGATAATCAGGGAAATATTGTCTTTGTGGTAGATGTCTGCGACGATGGGAGCTTTCGCTTTGCAGGCTGGAATGGATTTACCGAACGAATTATGGGGATTTCTTCAGACGAAATTGCCGGAAAAACTCCCCAAGAAGCCTTTGGTCCCGAGGTTGGAGAATTATTCTTAGGAAATTACCGCAACTGTATCTCAGCCGGTCAAACCATTAGCTATGAAGAAGCCTTTTTACACCAAGGACGTCGTGTCTGGTCTCAGGTGGTGTTAACCCCATTATTTGATGGACAGGGAACCATTGAACGGTTGATTGGAACGTCAACCGATATCACCGAACGGAAAGAGGTGGAACTGGCCTTACAAGCATCAGAAGCCAAATACCGCTCCCTGGCCCAGCAAGAAAAACTGGTCAACCGTTTGGCTCAGCAAATCCGGCAGTCTCTGGACCCCAAACAAATCCTTGAAACCACTGTGCGAGAATTATATGTTTTGTTGGGGGTCGATCGCTGTTATTTCCTCTGGCATCATCCCAATTCCTCAACCTATGATCTGAAACTGGCGGCCGAGGCCAAACGAGAGGAGTTACCCGGTCGCTTGGACGACTACCCGCGAATTTTTGCGGGACTGCTGGTTCCCCTGTTGGGATTTGATGATATTGTTCGCATTGATGATGTTGGAGAACTCGACGAGCCGCAGTTGAGGAGCGGATTGCAACGATTTGGTTATAAGTCGTTGCTGTTGTTCCCGGTGGAGACTGGACAGACGACGGTGGGAACCCTGGCCTGTACCCGAGAAATTACTCCCCAATCTTGGTGCGATCGCGATGTGGCGTTGATTCAGGTGGTTTGCGATCGCCTGGCCATCGCTATTCAGCAGGCCCTTCTCTATCAACAATCCCGAGAAGCCGAACAACAAGCCAAAGCTAAAACTCTGGAACTTGAAGCCACCCTAAGACAGCTACAAACGACCCAGGCCCAACTCATCCAAGCGGAGAAAATGTCCAGTTTAGGACAATTGGTGGCGGGGGTCGCTCATGAGATTAATAATCCCATTAGTTTTGTCTTCGGCAACTTGGTTCATGCCAAACAGTACAATCAGGATCTACTGACTCTGTTGGAGTTGTATCGACAGACCTATCCCCAGCCGAGTCCGGAGATCCAAGATTGTATTGCCGAGATTGATTTAGATTATCTGGTGGAGGATATCCCTAAACTCTTTGACTCCATTGAGACAGGGGCCGTGCGGATTCAGGAGATTGTGCGATCGCTGCGAACCTTCTCACGGCTCGATGAGTCGGAGGTGAAGGCCGTTGATTTACATGAGAGCATCGAGAGTACCCTGACGATTCTCGGGAGTCGCCTCCGGGCCAACAGTGAGCGTCAAGAGATTGCGGTGATTCGCCAGTATGGGGTGTTACCTCGGGTGAACTGCTATGCTGGACAGCTTAATCAGGTGTTTATGAATCTCATGGCTAATGCTATTGATGCGGTGGAGGCGGCGATGTTGGAGCGGCCAGAAGGCGATGGGGGCTGGATTGAGGTGACAACGCGGTTAATGTCTCAGGAGCAGGTGCAGGTGCGAATTCGCGACAATGGAACCGGGATGGAGGCGGATATCTGCGATCGCATTTTCGACCCCTTCTACACCACGAAACCGGTGGGGAAAGGGACGGGGTTAGGCTTATCCATTAGTTATCAGATTGTGGTAGAACGTCATGGGGGAACTCTGATTTGTGAGTCTACCCCGGGCCAGGGGAGTACCTTTACGGTGCAAATTCCCATCAGTTGCTCGCCGAAGGTCTCGGTTCAGTCTTAAGTTAGTTTTAGTGCAAGCGTATAGAGTTTAGAGCAATGCGGCTTTTAGGTCTCGTCACGTCTGGTTTGAGTTGTCTTTGTTGTCTCGGGAGTCTCGGGAGTTTGGCCCTTGAGCCGGGACGGGCCCAGGAGCCAGACGGCTATTCCCAGGGGATGGTGGTTTCGGCTCATCCTTTGGCCAGTGAGGCGGGGCTGATGATGTTGCAGCAGGGGGGCAATGCAGTAGATGCGGCGGTGGCCAGTACCTTGGCGATTTCGGTGGTGGAGCCGTTTTCAGCGGGAATTGGTGGCGGTGGCTTTCTGCTGTTTTTTGAGGCGGAAGCGGGGCAGATGCACAGTTTAGATTTTCGGGAGCGGGCCCCCCTGGCGGCGACGGAAACGATGTATTTGGATGAGTTGGGGGAACCGGAACCTCGGGCCAGTTTGGATGGCCATCGGGCCGTTGGGGTTCCGGGAACGGTGGCGGGGTTGGTTGAGGTGCATCAACGCTATGGGGTGTTGCCTTGGGAGGAGGTGGTTGAGCCGGCTTTAAGGTTGGCGGAGGATGGGTTTGCGGTGCATCAGCGGTTTGTGGATGCGGTGGAACGTCGTCAGGAGGTGTTGTTGGCTAATCCGGCGGCCCGGGAGGTGTTTACGCGGGAGGGAGAGCTGTATGAGGTGGGGGAACGGTTGCAACAGCCTCAGTTAGCGACCACGTTGCGGCGTTTGGCCGAGAATCCTCGGGATTTTTATGAGGGGGAGATTGCTGGGGCGATCGCGGCGGATATGGCGGCCTATGGGGGGTTGGTGACTCGGGAGGATTTGGCGGCCTATGAACCGATTTGGCGCGATCCTGTCTGTGGACCGTTTCGTCAGTTTGAGGTCTGTGCTATGGGGCCGCCGTCGTCGGGGGGGGTTCATCTGTTGCAGATTCTTAATCTGATTGGCGATCGCGCGATCGAGGCCCAAAACCCCCATCACCCGGATACGGTGCATTTTCTGGCGGAGGCGATGCGGATTGCTTATGCCGATCGCGCGGAGTATTTGGGAGATCCTGATTTTGTGGAGGTTCCGGTGGCGGCGTTGATTAGTGCGGCTTATGCTGATTATCGTCGTCCCCAGATTGATGAGGGCCAGGCCCGAGATTCGGCGCAGGTGACGGCGGTGGACCCCTCGCGCTTGAATCAGGTGTGGGAGTCTCCCGAAACCAGTCATTTGACGGTGGTGGATGGGGATGGCAATGGGGTGAGTTTGACGTTTACGGTGAATGGAGGCTTTGGGGCCGGGGTTGTGGCGGCGGGAACGGGAATCTTGCTCAATAATGAGATGGATGATTTTTCGGTTGCGCCTGGGGTTCCTAATCTCTATGGTTTGGTGGGGGGGGAGGCCAATGCGATCGCCCCGGGGAAAACACCTCTGTCGAGTATGACGCCGACGATTGTCTTGGAGGAGAATCAATTACGGCTGGCCTTAGGCTCCCCTGGAGGCAGTACGATTATTACTACGGTTCTACAGGTGTTGTTAAATGTGGTGCTGTATGAGTTGGATGTGGCGGCGGCGATCGCAGCGCCCCGTTTCCACCATCAATGGTTACCGGATCGGCTCCTGCTGCAAGAGGAGGGATTTGCCTCAGAGACGGTGGAGAATTTGCGGCAACGGGGCCATGAGATTGAGCAATGGCGGGGTTGGGGAAATGCTAATGCCATTGTGGTGACGGAGGATAATCGCTTGCAGGGGGCGGCTGATCCCCGAGGGGACGGCACTGCGCTAGGCTGGTAGGGCTGGTTCCGCTGTAATGTCCTCCCATGCCTACTGAACTGATTACTCTCGTTGCTGCCTTGGTTTTGGCTTGGTTAGTGTTTACCTGGCTGGTGCGGGTGATTCACACCACTCTCTCCACGGCGTTGACGGTGGCGGCGATTGTCTTATTGTTACAATTGCTGTTTGGGATTGACCCGAGCGCCCTTTGGCAAGAAATTCAACGGTTTGGTGATGTGCTTCTGGAGGGAGTTGAAAATCTTTTTCAGGGGGAGTCATGAATGAGGAACCCTAAGGCAGCACAACTGCTAACCAACGTCCTTTTCCTATCATGATTTGGAAAATATTGGCGATTTCTTAACAATTTATTACATTTAAGAGTCAAGATTTACTAGGGCCAGCCTATCCCGAGACTCTCGGCAGAGAATTGGCAAGGAGGAGTCAAGAAAGGACGAGGGTTTGATAGAATCATAAAACTCTCATTGTCGGCGATCGCCCGTGACCGTTGCCGTTTAATCGCAGTAACCCGCCGTTTCCCTTGAAGTTTTCCAAAGGGTGCAGGTCTGCGGTATCCTCATGACGGTGGAGTGAGACCACCGCCAATCCTGCTTGATTGACGCACAGCATCTGAATTTATCGACAAGACATAAGAATACCCATGAGATATCGTGCTTTAGTTGCCCTACTCCTCGCAATGTGCGTTGGGTTCCTAACCGCTTGCGGCGAAGAACCCATCAGCTTATTAAGCGATGAAACCTACACCTACGATCAGATTAAAGATACTGGACTTGCCAATAGTTGTCCCCAACTTCCGGAAACGGCTCGGGGGTCTTTTGGCCTGGATGTGGGTTCTGACTACATTTTGACGGATTTATGCCTCGAACCCACGAGCTATTTCGTGAAAGAAGAAGCCGCGAACAAGCGTGAAGAAGCCAAGTTTATCAGCGCCAAAGCGTTAACGCGCTATACCTCCTCTCTAGACCAAGTGACGGGAGACTTAACCCTGGATAGCAATGGGGTTTTAACCTTTGAAGAGCAGTATGGGATTGATTTCCAAGCCATCACGGTGCAACTTCCTGGTGGGGAGCAAGTCCCAATGCTGTTCACCATTAAGAAACTCGTGGCTACAACTCCCGGAGGCCAAACCGGGATTAGCACCTCGACAGATTTAAGCGGTGACTATACTGTCCCCTCTTATCGCGGTGCTAGTTTCCTCGACCCGAAAGGCCGGGGTCAGGCCACGGGCTATGACAACGCGGTTGCACTTCCTGCGGCGGCGGATGATGAGGAGATTTTGCGGGAGAATGTGAAGGAAACGCCGGTGTTAGACGGCAACATTTCTCTGCAAGTCTCGAAGGTGAAAAGTGAAACCGGAGAGATTGCGGGTATCTTTGAGGCGGTTCAAGCCTCGGATACGGATTTAGGCTCTAAGGAACCTGTGGATGTGAAAATTCGCGGTCTGTTCTATGGTCGGGTTGAACCGAAGGTCTAGGATTCTTTGACTCTATTTGGTTTAGGGGCTGCCTGAGGTGATGCTTTGGGCAGTCTTTTTTTTGGGCAAGAGGCAAGAGGGGGAACCACGGAGTCACAGAGGACACAGAGAGGGAGAGGGAGAGGGAGAGGGGGAGAGAGGGAGAGAGGGAGAGAGGGAGAGAGGGAGAGGGGACGCTGTAATAATGTATTGGTATGATGGCCGGATTTGTTCTGGGGAGCGGATTGAGTTGGGGGTGAGTGATCCGGGGTTTTTGTATGGGGCGACGACGTTTACGACGTTGCGGGTGTATGAGGGGGGATTGTTGGACCCGAGGACGGCTTGGTGTGACCATTTGGAACGGTTGCGGGGGGCGATCGCGGCGTTGGGTTGGATGGCCCCGGATTGGCGGCAACTGGAGACGGGGGCCCAGGAGATGGCGGGGGGGTTTGCGGTGTTGCGGGTGACGCTGTTTGCGGATGGCCGGGCGTTGATTACGGGACGGGAACTTCCGCCGGATTTGCGACAACGACAGCAACAGGGGATTGTGGCCGGGTTGGCGGAGGGGCCAGGGTTTGCTCGTGGGTTGCCGCAATGGAAGACGGGGAATTATTTGGGCCCCTGGTTGGCGTTGCAGCAGGCTCGCCGTTGGGGTGCGTTGGAGGCGATTTTGGTGAATGAACGGGGGGAGTGGTTGGAAACCAGTACTGGCAATCTCTGGGGGTGGCGGGACGGACAGTGGTGGACTCCTCCGCTGTCGGTGGGGATTTTGCCGGGGATTGGGCGATCGCACCTCCTGCAAGTGGCTCGGCAACAGGGCCTGGAGGTGTCTGAGCAGCCTTGGCTTCCCTCGGTAGTGCGGCGGTTTGAGGGGCTGGCTTATAGTAATGCGGTGGTGGAGTTGGTTCCGATTCGCCAGGTGCTGCGGCCCGGACTTGGCCAGGAGATGGAAACAGAACGTTATGATGGAGGAGGGGAGGCGATCGCAGAGTTGCGATCGTGTTTACAATCTCTCTAATCCACTCAGGTCAAGGGATTTCGCTGGATTTAAGCTCCCAAACTTCGGGAATCTTTGCAGGATCTGGAGGGTTTAGGTTAATATAAGTTAACACAAGGTCTCATAAAATCTCAGATTCGAGCGTCATTACAGAAATTATCAAAGAAAGGAGGATTACCCCCGGTGAATAAACGGTGGAGAAATGCAGGGCTATACGCATTACTGGCGATCGTCGTCATCGCCTTAGGGACGACGTTCTTTGACCAACAGCCCCAAGCTCAACAAACAGCTAAATATAGTGAATTTATCCGCGCTGTCGAAAGCGGCAAGGTAGAAGGAACGGTTGCTATCAGTTCTGATCGCACCGAAGCCACCTACACCAACCCCGACGGAAGCGGCAAAGTGGTGGTCAATCTCCCCAATGACCCCCAACTGATTGATATCCTCACGGAAAACAATCTCGATGTGCGGGTGCAACCCCAAACTGATGACGGGTTCTGGTTCCGCGCTCTCAGTAGTCTCTTCTTCCCCATCTTGCTACTGGTGGGACTCTTCTTCTTGTTACGCCGTGCCCAATCCGGCCCCGGTAGCCAAGCGATGAACTTTGGTAAATCCAAAGCTCGGGTGCAGATGGAACCTCAAACCCAAGTCACCTTTGGTGATGTGGCTGGGATTGAACAGGCCAAACTGGAACTCACAGAAGTGGTGGACTTCCTGAAAAACGCCGATCGCTTTACCGCTATTGGTGCCAAAATCCCTAAAGGGGTTCTCTTGGTTGGCCCTCCTGGAACCGGTAAAACCCTCTTAGCTCGGGCTGTTGCCGGTGAAGCTGGGGTTCCCTTCTTCTCGATTTCGGGGTCTGAGTTCGTGGAAATGTTCGTCGGTGTCGGTGCATCTCGTGTCCGTGACCTATTTGAACAAGCCAAACAAAACGCTCCTTGTATTGTCTTCATTGATGAGATTGACGCTGTCGGTCGTCAACGGGGTGCTGGTTTAGGCGGCGGTAATGATGAGCGGGAACAAACCCTCAACCAGTTGCTGACGGAGATGGACGGCTTCGAGGGCAATACTGGCATTATTATTATTGCGGCGACTAACCGCCCTGATGTTTTGGATGCGGCTCTATTACGCCCCGGTCGCTTTGACCGTCAGGTAGTGGTTGACCGTCCCGATTATGCCGGTCGCTTTGAGATTCTCAATGTCCATGGTCGCGGTAAAACCCTGGCTAAGGATGTGGATTTGGAGAAAATTGCTCGCCGGACTCCTGGATTTACCGGGGCTGACTTGGCCAACCTACTCAATGAAGCTGCGATTCTGGCGGCTCGTCGCAATTTGACGGAAATCTCGATGGATGAGGTCAATGATGCGATCGACCGGGTTCTGGCGGGACCCGAGAAGAAAGACCGGGTGATGAGCGAGAAACGCAAGAATTTGGTGGCTTATCACGAAGCGGGCCATGCTCTGGTGGGTGCGTTAATGCCCGATTATGACCCGGTTCAGAAGATTAGTATCATCCCTCGGGGTGCTGCGGGTGGCTTGACTTGGTTTACTCCGAGTGAAGACCGCATGGATTCTGGGTTGTATTCCCGCTCCTATCTGCAAAATCAGATGGCGGTGGCTCTCGGAGGTCGTCTGGCTGAGGAGATTATCTTTGGTGAGGAGGAAGTGACCACCGGTGCGTCGAATGATTTGCAACAGGTGGCTCGGGTGGCTCGTCAGATGGTGATGCGCTTTGGGATGAGCGATCGCCTTGGGCCGGTGGCTCTGGGCAGTCAGCAGGGCAATATGTTCCTCGGTCGCGATATTTCTTCGGAACGCAATTTCTCGGAAGAGACGGCGGCGGCCATTGATGAGGAAGTCAGTAAGCTCGTTGATGAGGCTTATAGCCGGGCTAAACATGTGTTGACGGAGAATCGCTCGGTGTTAGACCAGTTGGCGAAGATGCTGGTTGAGCGCGAGACGGTTGATGCTGAGGAGCTGCAAGAGCTGCTCTCGGGTAGTGATGTGAAGATGGCGGCGATCGCCTAGTCTCATGGTGTTGACTCTGTGCTAGTCGGCTCAGCATCATAAAACCCCAGTTGTTGTGACTGGGGTTTTTTTTAACGGATTGGCGTAAAATTATTTTGTTGCAGGATAGATGTTTGACTTTAACTAATCCTAGCCAAGCCCCTCCCGCCTTTCCATAGAATATTAATCTGATAGACCCAGTATAACATAAATTCTGAAAATGTTGGCTAAATTTGTCGGGGTTGTAGCAAAACTTAACTGCAATTTATGTAACGAAAATGTAAGGGTGAACCCCGGTTGTACTATTTTTACAAGTTAAGTCAAACTAAATATACAGCTTAACAAAAGCTTAATACTCATCCCGACGGCATTAGGCCGCCAACGAGAAAACACTCATGGACTTGCACCAATGCATCTAAGCGAAATTACCCATCCGAATCAACTCAAAGGGCTATCGATTCATCAACTCGAAGAAATCGCCCGTCAAATCCGGGAGAAGCACCTGCAAACGATTGCGGCGAGTGGGGGTCACCTCGGTCCCGGCTTGGGGGTTGTGGAATTGACCTTGGGACTCTACCAAACTCTAGACCTTGACCGGGATAAAGTGGCTTGGGATGTGGGACATCAGGCCTATCCCCATAAGCTAATTACTGGGCGTTATAACGACTTTCACACCCTACGGCAGAAAGATGGGGTAGCGGGCTATCTCAAACGCAGTGAGAACCCCTTTGACCATTTTGGCGCAGGCCATGCCTCCACCAGTATCTCGGCGGCGTTGGGGATGGCCCTGGCGCGAGATGCCCAGGGAGAGGATTATAAATGCGTGGCGGTGATTGGCGATGGGGCGTTAACGGGGGGAATGTCCCTAGAAGCCATCAACCATGCCGGACATCTGCCAGATACCAATCTGCTGGTGGTTCTCAATGATAACGAGATGTCCATTTCTCCCAATGTCGGGGCGATTCCTCGCTATCTCAATAAGATGCGCCTCAGTGACCCGGTACAGTTCCTGACGGACAACTTGGAAGAACAGTTTAAGCATTTGCCCTTCTTTGGGGAAACCTTCACCCCGGAAATGGAACGGGTTAAGGAAGGGATGAAACGCCTGGCGATTCCCAAGGTGGGGGCGGTGTTTGAGGAACTCGGCTTCACCTATATGGGGCCGGTGGACGGTCATAACCTGGAGGAGTTGATTGAGTCGTTTAATAAGGCCCATCATATTAAGGGGCCGGTTCTGGTTCATGTGGCCACGGTGAAAGGAAAAGGCTATGCGATCGCCGAGAACGACCAAGTGGGCTATCATGCTCAAAAGCCCTTCGACCTGGCGACGGGGAAAGCTTACCCCTCCAAAAAACCCACTCCCCCGAGTTACTCCAAAGTCTTCGCCCAGACTCTAATCACCCTCGCCGAAGAGAATCCCAAGATTTTGGGGATTACGGCGGCCATGGCTACGGGGACGGGATTAGACAAACTTCACGCCAAGTTGCCGAAGCAATATATCGACGTAGGCATTGCTGAACAGCACGCCGTGACCTTAGCGGCGGGGTTAGCCTGTGAGGGAATGCGTCCGGTGGTGGCCATTTACTCGACCTTCCTGCAACGGGGCTATGACCAAATTATCCATGATGTCTGCATTCAGAAGTTACCGGTGTTCTTCTGTTTAGACCGGGCCGGGATTGTCGGGGCTGATGGTCCGACGCACCAGGGACTGTATGATATTGCCTATCTGCGCTGTATCCCCAATATGACGGTTATGGCGCCCAAGGATGAGGCGGAGATGCAGCAGATGTTGGTGACGGGGGTTGAACATACCTCTGGACCCATTGCCATGCGCTATCCTCGCGGTAGTGGCTATGGTGCGCCTCTGATGGAAGAAGGCTGGGAAGCCCTGCCCATCGGGAAAGGAGAGGTGTTACGGACTGGGGATGATGTGTTGCTCGTTGGCTATGGAACCATGGTCTATCCGGCGATGCAGGTGGCGGAAATTCTCAGTGAACATGGGATTGAGGCCACGGTGGTGAATGCCCGCTTTGTCAAACCCTTGGATATTGAGTTGATTGCACCCTTGGCGGAACAGATTGGCAAGGTTGTGACCTTAGAAGAGGGCTGCATTATGGGTGGCTTTGGTTCGGCGGTTGTTGAGGGCCTGATGGATGCCGATGTGGTGGTTCCGGTGAAGCGGTTGGGGGTTCCTGACAAGCTGGTGGACCATGCACAACCCAATGAGTCGAAGGCGGATTTGGGGTTGATGCCGTCTCAGATGGCGGAGACGATTCGCAAGTCCTTCTTTGCTGAGTCTAAGTCGAAGTTGGCGGTGTAGGGTTGGAGTCCCCCCATTGGTTTCTAGTGATTCCGGTGGGGGGATTTTGGGATATTAGCTGAGGTTAAAGGGAATGAGGGAGAGAATTACTGAAGCCTTGTCTTCCGACACTGATTAAGGCATCATCACACCCATTCAGTTGTAAGACATCAACGTAATGGCTTGGATGTGGTTCTGTGTTGGGGAGGTTAAAGGTGACCGTAAAATCATAGCTTGACATTATTAATTGTCCTCCAAACGTTCAGGCCTCAACGTCTTGTTTTGGGTATTTTCGTCTGACCATCAGGGTTTAAGGCATCCGTAAAAGGCTAGCTAATGATTCCCAAATTGTCGAGTGATAGCAATTTTTATGCATTCGTACCATAGATGATTGTAGGGGCGAACGGCTGTTCGCCCTCCCCCGGTGTCGGGTATATGGCAAGGTTATATCAATCAATTAGGGTCTTCAGGGTTCAGGGTTATAAGAAAAAATTATGGCAGATTATGTCCCTTGCCGGGGCGAACGGCCGTTCGCCCCTACAATTTTGTATGTTTTGCAACCAATTCCACCGGATTTCCTGAAAACCCATCAATGATCAATCCCAGGAGGAGGAATTGAGGCTTTGCGGAGAATTGATAATTTCCCGACGCCTCGGACTCGATTCTAGGGAGGTGGCCAGGAGGATTAAAATCAGGAAGATTGCCCAAAACCCGATTAAACCATCTATCAGACTGAAGGGAATCTCAGGTCGCGTTTTTTGACCGCAAAAGGAACAGTATAACCAGCCACCTCGGTTTTCTCGGGTACAGGGGAGGCTGTGGAGTTGGGTCATATTTTTATAAGGGCAAATCATCAGAATAACCTCTGGAATAGGAATTAAATCAAGGCAACCCACCTAGGTGGGCTAGGCGGGTTTGGGGACTGTTTCTCTTAATCACTGGGGATAATCAGCATCATGTTATTGCTGAGGATTTCCAGGGCGATCGCACTTTCTTCCAGGTCTTTCCCCATCCGATAAGACCCGCGCAGCATGACATTAAGCTGTTGCTGCAACACCGCCGCCGTCATATAGGATTTCACCAACACAATCGGTTCTTCCACCCAAGCTTGAGTGACAGGATTCCACCAATTGCCATCAGAAAAAGTGGTATTGTAGCCCCCAGCCGCTTGCGTTAAGGCCTTGATAAACGGTTTGGCTTGAGTATATTTGTGGGCGGGGATATGCCAGCGAACTGCATAGGGTAAGCGGTCTAGGGCGATTGGCGAGGTAGAAATTGCGCGATCGACCACTGAAGATAAACCACTTTGGGCAGTCATGAGATTGGGCATGGCGTTGGGGAGGATTTTAGAAATATGTTCCATGAGATTTCCTTGAACTCGATAGCTATAACTTAGCAATTCAAAGATTCAATTCATAGGGGTTTTGTCCCTTATTCTTGATAGTTTTTCTCCAAAAGTCGCATCATGTCGCGCCATGTCTCAAGATGTCGCAAGATGTCGCCTAAACCTTAGAAACCTTGAGGCAACGACTGACAATAAACCTAAACTGGTTATCAAATCAACCCCACTTGCCAGAGGTATAATCATGGAATCCTTTAATATCAAAATCCTCGCAGCCATGGACATTCCCGAGCCATACGAAGCCGAGTTTTTGCGTGATATTGCCGATAAACTCGACCTGCAACCCCTAACCCGCTGTATTTTTACTGAGCGATTATCACAGGCCAATCTCAGTGCCGATTGGAGTCAGATAGCCGAATCCTGTCCCCCCATCACCCCAGACCAAGCCCGCAAAAGCGCCTGGAGTCGAGACATTCTGCCCAAATTAAGAGACTGGGGATTCAGCTACGAGAATGGTTCCAAACAACTCTGGCGACTGGCCCATCAGTGGTTAGCCACAACCCAGTTCAGTCCCTGGCTGTGGGAGAAACTGACCGGGAAAGCCCAGCGGACTCAGCAAATGGGCTTTCTGGAGATGCCCGAACCCGCCCCAGTGCCGCATTTGGGGGCGCGTCAGCAACCGTCTCAACCCTATCAGGATAAGGTGAGATTACATGGCGAAGTGATTTTAGAGATTAAGCTAAGGGAAGCCGCCTATTTGACCTTACTGGAACGAGAACCCAATGGAACAGTGGTTTGTTTGTGTCCCTCCGAATATGCACCCAATCCCCGGCTATCGAAGCAAGCCGAGATAATTCCCCAACCCTCGGCCCCCTATCCCCGGTTTGCGGCCACGGAATTGGGTCGGGAACAGTGGATAGCCCTGCTGACACCTCAGAGTCCGGATTTTGCCTGGTTAGAACAGAGTCGTCGGGAGGCCTTGGAGTTGGACAGTTCCCATTTGCAACAGGTGTTCGAGTATGTGCAGCAGAAGCCCCAGGCGCGGTTACTCTATACGGAATATGAGGTGGTTTGAGGCTGGTTTGGTTTGGGTTTGACTGTCGTAATCGTGAATGAGGTTAAATAAATCATGAAATTTTTTAAGTGGTTAAAAAGATTTATCTCAGCACTGCAATCCTATCTTTCAGACGCTTCACTTTCTGATAAATCTGAGAGTTGGGAAACCCTCAACGAGCAAATCCTGCAACTGTACCAACAGGGACAATACGCCGCCGCTATTCCCCTAGGGCAACGGGCAGTCAAACTGGCGCGAAAACAGTGGGGAAACCAGCATCCAAACCTGGCGGCTAGCCTCAACAACCTGGCTTTGTTGTATGGTTCTCAAGGACGATATAGCGAAACCGAACCTCTGGTAAAAGAAGCCCTGACCATCGACCGCATCGCCCTCCCCGACAACCATGTTGACATTGCCATCAATCTCAACAACCTGGCCGGGTTGTACCAGTATCAAGGGCGATATAGGAAAGCCGAACCCCTATTCCAAGAGGCCCTGACCCTCGTCCGCATCGCCTTGCCACAAAACCATCCCCACCTTGCCATCAATCTCAACAACCTGGCTTTGTTGCACGGTACTCAAGGACGATATAGCGAAGCCGAACCTCTGCACCAAGAAGCCTTGACCATCGACCGCATCGCCCTTCCCGACAACCATCCCCAACTCGCCCGCCACCTCAACAACCTGGCTTTGTTGTACCAGTATCAAGAGCGATACAGGGAAGCCGAACCCCTGGTAAAAGAAGCCCTGACCATCGACCGCATCGCCCTTCCCGACAGCCATCCCCAACTCGCCAACCACCTCAACAACCTGGCGGAGTTGTACTCCTTTCAAGGCCGATACCAAGAGGCCGAACCTCTGCACCAAGAAGCCCTAGCCATAGTCCGCATTGCCCTCCCCAACAACCATCCCCAACTCGCCGCCCACCTCAACAACCTCGCCAGGTTGTACCAGTCTCAAGGACGCTATACAGAAGCCGAACCTCTGCACCAAGAAGCCCTGACCATCGACCGCATCGCCCTCCCCGACAACCATCCTGACCTCGCTACCGACCTTAATGACCTCGCTTTGTTGTACCAGTCTCAAGGACGCTATACAAAAGCCGAACCCCTCTTCCAAGAAGCAGTAAACATCATCCGCATCGCCCTGCCCGAGACCCATCCCGGACTCGCCATCCACCTCAACAACCTGGCGGGGTTGTACGAATCTCAAGGGCGATACCAGGAAGCCTTGGAGCAGTTTCAAGCTTCCCTGGAGTCGGAACAACTGCGTCTGCGCTATATCTTCAGCACCAGTTCTGACCGGGAACGCCGGGAATATATACAATCTAATCCCACAACCTATTACAGATTCCTCACCCTAGTTTGGCAACAGTTCCCAGATGACCCCCAAGCCGTGGGGCTTGCCTTGGATGCGGTGTTGCGCCGCAAAGCCCTGACTACGGCGGCACTGGCGGCCCAGAGTGCGGCGATTCATAGTGGACGCTATCCAGAAGCGGTTCAATCCCTGTTCCAACGGTGGAAAGACGCTCATGAGGAGATTCGAGAACAACTGTTCCAGGTGCTTCCTTCCCTACCCAATGAATCATCTCAACAGTACCAACAACGCCTGAAAGAGCGTCGCGACGAGGTGAATCGACTGCAACAGCACGCCGAAACCCTGGAAAAACAACTGGCACAGGAAATCCCGGAACTGCAATTGAACCAGGAAAATGTCAATCGTCAGGTGATTGCTGACCAACTCCCGGAGGGGTCGGCATTGGTGGAGTTTGTCCGCTTCAAGCGCTATGATTTTGATGCACCGAAGGGAGAAAAATGGCAGGAAGACCGCTATCTCGCCTTTGTGGTGATGGCCCATCAACCGGAACGGGTGAAACTTGTAGATTTGGGAGAAGCGGAACCTCTCGATACCCTCATCACCAGGTTTCGCAGTTATGTTGTCAGTCCAGTAGATAACCTCGGTGTGCGTCATAAAGCTACGTCCGTTCCTGCTGCCTCACCCACTCAACGGCTAGAAGACATCCTCTGTCAACCCTTAATCCAGGCTTTAGACTCCGCCTCCCACTGGTTCCTCGCCCCGGACAGCACTCTGAATCTGCTGCCATTCCAGATTCTGCCTCTCGATACCCGTCGCTATCTCGGCGATAAATATGGTATCAGCTACCTGAGTGCCGGACGGGACCTGCTGCGCACCGACATCAGCAATCGCCCTCTCAACATCCGTCCCGCCACCATTCTCGCCGACCCGGATTATAACTGGGATGGGAAGCAGTCCCACCCCGTCTCGCCCCTCGAACCCTCCCAAGCCATTGCCAAATCGGGGGTAGAGACCAGCCTGGCCACCCTCTCTGGGTTTGGGCGGGCCGTGGGAACCGATAGTTTTGGTCGCCGCGTCGGGGAACTGCTACGCACTCAACCCTACCTGGACAAAGAGGCCGTGTCCTACCATCTCACCGACGGAGACTGTCCCCGCATTCTCGCTGTCGCCACTCACGGCTTCTATAAAACTGCCCAAAAACCTTATCTTGAGTTTGTCCTTGCTTTACTTACAGCCGAAACTGGAGGCGAAACCCAACTGTTTGAACAACATCCTTCCCTGATGAATCCTCGCCTGCTGGATGCTGTGGACGAGGTTGCTCAATATTTCGAGGACTCAATTCCCCCAATTGCCCAAAAATTACGCAATTTCACCCCCCAAATCGAAGCCTACATCCGCGAACATCCCCCCAGTCGCCTGGATTCCGAGGATGCGGGCGATGCCATGTACCGCTCGGGAATTGCTCTGGCGGGGGCGAATATCTGGAACCAGGGACAGCCCCTTGGGGAGGGAATGAAGGGGGTTCTGTTCGCCCAGGATGTGGCGGGTTTGGACTTGTGGGGTAATGAACTCAGCGCCCTGATTGCCTGCCAGTCGGGACTGGGGGATGTTGCCTCTGGGGAGGGTGTATTCGGCTTACGGCGGGCGTTTGTGGTGGCGGGGTCAAAAACGCTGTTAATGAGCCTTTGGTCGGTTCCAGCCCGGGCTACGGTCTATCTGATGGAACGGTTTTTCCACCATCTCAATGCTGGACTGGGACGGTTGGAGGCTCTAGTCCAGGCTCAGGGTGATGTGCGGACGGTGACGGCGGGGGAACTGCGCCAATCTTCGTTAGGACGGGAGATTTTGCAGGAGTTGAAGGGGACCTATGAGGATGGGGACTGTCCGTTGTCGAGTCCCCGTTTTTGGGGAGCGTGGGTGTTGCAGGGGGATATTTCGCCGTTGGCGGTGGAGTTGGCTGAGTTGGGGAGTTGAAGCTGGATTTTCCCCTCTTGGGAGCCTAGGGCGACCACAAGGGTACGCCCCTACGGGCGACCACAAGGGTACGCCCCTACGGGCGACCACAAGGGTACGCCCCTACGGGCGACCACAAGGGTACGCCCCTACGGGCGACCACAAGGGTACGCCCCTACGGGCGACCACAAGGGTACGCCCCTACGTCTTTTCTTTTGCCTTTCCCCATTAAAGACAATCCAACGCTTCGGCATGATGACGTAAATGGTCTTCCATGAAACTGGCAATAAAATAGTAACTATGGTCATACCCCGGTTGCAGCCGTAACCGTAGGTCAACCCCCGCCTGCTGACAAGCGGCTTCAAAACGTTCTGGTAATAACTGACCCTCCGCTAGAAATGAATCCGCCTCCCCCTGGTCCATCAAAATCGGACCCTGCCAGGCGGAGGTTTTCACCAACTCACTCGCATCATAGGCCGACCAAGTTTCGCGATTTGTCCCTAAGTAGCCACGAAACGCCGTCTCCCCCCAAGGACAAGACCTGGGGGCCGTAATGGGGGCAAACGCCGATACCGACTGATAACGGGAGGGATTGCGTAATGCACACACTAAGGCCCCATGACCTCCCATCGAATGACCGAAAATACTTTGACGCGTGGCATCCACCGGGAAATTCTCGGCAATCAGGGCCGGGAGTTCCTCGGTGACATAGGAATACATTTGATAATGCTGGGCCCAGGGAGATTCCGTTGCATCCACGTAAAAGCTGGCCCCACTGCCAAAATCCCAATGGTCATCTTCTCCTGCAAGTCCCAAATTGCGGGGACTGGTATCGGGGGCCACTAACAGCAGACCATACTCCGCCGCTAGCCGTTGGGCCCCGGCTTTGCTGATGAAGTTCTCCTCGGTACAGGTTAACCCCGATAACCAATAGAGAATGGGAACCGGATACTGGGCCGCCTGGGGGGGGATATAGACGGAAAACCGCATTGTGGCCTGACAGCATTGGGAGAAATGCTGATAAAACTGAGTGCTTCCGCCAAAGGAACGACGGTCTTGGTTGAGGGTGAGGGTCATGATTCACCGAAGGTAACGACGGTACGAATGGCCTCCCCGGCGTGCATCAGGTCGAAGGCTTCGTTGATGCGGTTGATGGGGATGATGTTGGTGACGAGACTGTCGATGTCGATTTTGCCGTCCATGTACCAATCGACAATTTTGGGGACATCCCGGCGACCTTTGGCCCCCCCAAAGGCGGTTCCTCGCCAAACGCGACCGGTCACCAGTTGGAAGGGACGGGTACTAATTTCTTGGCCGGCCCCGGCGACGCCGATAATCACGGATTCTCCCCAGCCTTTGTGACAGCATTCGAGGGCCTGACGCATGACGTTGACGTTGCCGATACATTCAAAGCTATAGTCGGCCCCGCCGTCGGTGAGGTCGATAATGGCGGCCACTACGTCGTCGACGTCGTTGGGGTTAATAAAATGGGTCATGCCAAATTTCTCGGCCAGGGGTCGTTTGGCAGGGTTGAGGTCCACGCCGATGATTTGGTTGGCCCCGACTAAACGGGCCCCCTGAATCACGTTGAGGCCAATTCCTCCTAAGCCAAAGACAACGACATTCGACCCCGGTTCAACTTTGGCGGTGTTGATGACGGCCCCAACCCCAGTAGTGACGCCGCAACCGATGAGACAAACTTTGTCGAGGGGTGCATCATCGCGGATTTTGGCGACGGCGATTTCTGGGAGAACGGTCAGGTTGGCGAAGGTGGAGGTTCCCATGTAGTGATGGATTTTTTCGCCGTTGAGGGAGAAGCGACTGGTTCCGTCAGGCATCACGCCTTTGCCTTGGGTGCTGCGAATGGCTTGGCAGAGGTTGGTTTTGCCGCTGAGGCAGTATTTGCATTGGCGACATTCGGGGGTGTAGAGGGGAATGACGCGATCGCCCAGGAGCCAGCCCATCAGTCTTTGCGCCCCCTGGTTGGCCTGCAAAAGCGTCCAGTAGCGATCCATCACCAGGGCTGGATAAGGCTCTTGCTGGCGCAACATGGCCACAATCGCCTGCTGGATCGGGGCCAGTTCTGGGGCCGACAGGTCATGCTCAGAATAAATCGGCGCAAAGCCAGCCCCTGAAAGCATCACATTTTGCTGACGCAGAGGAACCGCCAGCACTGTAGCCAGGTGTAGCACCATGACCCGGCTGGGCTGCGATCGCCCCGACTCTAAAAAGCTGATATGCCGCTGGGACACCTCACTCTGGCAAGCTAGCTCCAGCTGGCTCCAGCCCCGTTGCCGTCGCCAGTGCCGTAGTAACGCTCCAAAGGGTTGAACCTGCATTTTAGATAATCGACTCATGGTGACTATAACCTCCCAGGTAATTGAGTTAATTATTTCAGCCAGTCACAATAGATAGTGTTCTACAACGGAAGTTAGTCATGTCGAACCTATCTACATCTGAGCCTACTCAACCGACCCACCCCTGGCTACAGGGGGCCTATCTAGGATTAGCGGTGGCAGGCTCGCTGTTGCCCTGGTGGTTTTTAGCCCAGTTCTTGCAGCAGTCTGGAGTGAACCTAGAAGAGTTTTTTCGGCAAGCGTTGGCCAATCCCGTCGCGATCGCCCTGGCCATTGATCTCGTGATCTCAACTCTGGCGGTTTTCATCTGGGTCTGGGTCGAGTTACCCCGCTTAGGCCTATCCCGCCGATGGTGGGCACTGTGTGTCATCGCCACCCTCAGCATCGGCCTCTCCTGTGGGCTGCCTCTATTTCTCTGGCTCCGCCATCGCCACCTGACTCCTTCTCAGCTCTGAGCGCTAACGAGACAACAACCGTTGAGGCTTCATTTCTTGCCAAAAAGCTCAAAACTCACCATTCTCCTCCCCCATGGCTATTCTCAAACTCTGGCTTCTCTGCACCATCGTCCTCGCGGCCAAAATGTGGGCCAATGCCCTGGTGCAGGCCTACGCACGCTTCCGCTACCGGCAGTTTGTCAATCCTGAAGATGCCAGCTTGGTGGGGCAACTGATGGGTAAGCCGCGCCCCCCGGCGACCCAGGAACACCCGTTGGTGCAGCGGGACGATCGCTGCTGGCGGAATGATTTGGAAAATATTCCGATGTTTTTGCTGGTGGCCCTAGGCTATGGGCTGTTGGGGGGGAGCGCCCGCTGGGGAGCGGTTTATTTGGGGATGTTTGCGATCGCACAGATAGCCCATACGCTGTTTTACCTGGCGGGGCTACAGCCCTGGCGGTTTTTAGCCAAATCCGCAATTCATCTCACGCTTCAAATCTCTGATTGAACAGCAATTCTCATTTTGACCCGCATCCTATCGAAGATGGTCGAAGATGCCCAGTCTTGAACGAAGGAATGGGGCTTTCAAGAATCACTATTGAGATGATTATCAATAAACTGGGACAAAATTTACCATAATGAGAATTGCTGGCTGATTGAAGTGTGAGATGAATTGCGGCAACAACTTATGGTAGAGTGTTTATGGTGAATCTAATTTGCCCTAATGCTCAAAGTCGTCAAAATCAGACTCTACCCAAATAAGCAGCAGAAGCAATCGCTGGAGCAATCCTTCGGCAATTGCAGATGGCTGTGGAACTCGGGTCTGAACTGGATGAACCAAACCTACAAGGAGACTGGGAAAGGACTATCTAGTTACGACATCAAGAAAAAGATTCCCAGCCTCAAACAAGAGCATGAGTGGTTAAAGCTGACCTACTCGCAGTGCCTTCAACAGGTTTGTATTAACCTGGGAACCGCTTTTAACAACTTCTTTGAGAAGCGGGCTAGGTATCCGCGATTTAAGTCCAAACACGGCAAGCAATCCATCCAGTATCCTCAAAATGTCAAGGTGTTGGAGAACGCCTTGAAGCTGCCAAAGGTTGGGGAAATTAAAGCGGTTGTTCATCGACCCATAGAGGGAAAGGTGAAAACCGTCACAGTTACCAAAAATCGCTGCGACCAGTATTTTGCTTCGATTCTCTTTGAAGATGGAAAACCCAATCCAGACTCATCCACCGAAGGAAAAGCCGTCGGCGTAGACCTTGGATTAAATCATTTTGCTGTAACGTCCGATGGGTCTAAATTTGATAACCCAAGATGGATGGCTAAACATGAGCGTAACCTGAAACGTAAGCAGCAAGACTTGTCGAGAAAACAGAAAGGCTCTAACAACCGCAATAAAGCACGAAAGAAAGTCGCTAAGGTACATAACAAAGTAGCACGTTGTCGGGAGGATTTTCTGCACAAGCTATCGCGTAGGATAGTTGACGAAAACCAAGTCATCTGTGTGGAAAACCTCAATGTCAAAGGCATGGTCAACAACCCCAACCTGGCTAAGGCAATCAGCCAAGTCGGTTGGGGAATGTTTTTGACCCGGCTAAAGTACAAAGCCGAGCAGGAAGGGAAGATCTATATTGAAGTTGATAGATTCTTCCCCTCTTCTAAAACCTGCAACGTTTGCTTGACTCAAATCGATAGTCTGTCACTAGATGTCAGAAATTGGACTTGTTCTCACTGTGGGACGAGTCACGATCGCGATCTCAATGCAGCCATCAACCTCAAAAAAGAGGGACTACGACTCTTGACCTGCGGGACGCGGGGCAAAGCCTATTGTCCAGATGTAAGACCTAACCGTAGAGGACGTAAGAAATCTACGGTTGGGCAAGCTGTTGGGTAGGAAGCCGCTATTGCAATCTCCGATTCAATAGCGGTAGTTCACCCTATCTGGTAGGGATAGGGGCGACAGGAGCAGTAGCGTTTCACAGTCTTGCTCTGATCCTCAGACCGTGATGAGCTGGAGCTAAAAACAGTCATGTCATCAGACATCCTCCTGATAGGCCCTATTGGTGCTGGTAAATCCACTGTTGGGTCGCTTCTAGCTACTCGGACAGGTCTTCCACAGCGCTCGATGGACGAGTATCGATGGAACTACTATAAAGAGATTGGATACGATGAAGAGTTAGCAAAATACAAAAGGGAAACTGAGGGGTTTTGGGGAATCTACCAATATTGGAAGCCTTTTGAAGCTCATGCAGTAGAGAGATTACTGTCAGATCATAAAAATTGCGTTATTGACTTTGGGGCTGGTCATTCTGTCTATGAAGACAACTCCTTGTTTCAAAGAGTTCAACGAGTTTTAGCGCCTTACCCTAATATCGTTTTATTGCTACCCTCATCGGATTTGAATGAATCAGTACAGATTTTGAATGAGCGCAATGAGTGCGTGCTAGATTGAAATCTGGACATCAATGAGCATTTTTTAAGACATCATTCAAATTATGATCTTGCAAAGTTTACGGTGTATACAAAAGCAAAGACGCCGGAGGAAACCTGCAATGAGATCTTGCAGGTTGTAGGCGCGGCATAACAACTCCGATGCACCGGAAAAAAAATCAAGTCTTGGTGAGTACAAAGGCTATTTGTGTCCGGTGTACGGCAACGTCATACAGCTTCCGTCTCCCATGATGACATGCCAAAACACTATCTCTTGGTGTTCAGGATGAGACTCTGTTTTTGTGATCGCTACAAAAGTATGATTGATGGATGATTGTGCAACATGGAAAAGGTATATCTTTTTGCTCCTTCACCGAGCTATCTCAAAAAAATAAAAGCCTTAATTGAATATCATTCTAAGAAGATTCTACATCTGATTGCCACAGTAGAAATTGAGCATAAAGCCGGGGGCAGTTTTGGTATAAGTCCTGTGGATGAAGCCCGAAACCGTTCGGCTGAGCTCACGGCCGAAGCCCTATCTGTGAAGATGGGAATCCCCCGCTATATTGCGATCTCAATTAGCGGCGGGAGGATGTCAACTAGCGATTGGATAGAATGTTAACTCCGATGTCGAATCAACAACGCTTCGATGAGCTGCTGGGCAGTTTCGAGCCGTTGCGGATCATCTGACTGAGCTACCCAGGCGGCCAGTTCGTTCAACGCTCCATTCACCAAATGGGCAAAGCCTTCGCCATCCACTACCCTGAGATCCCCCTCAGCCACTGCCATCTGAATCGACTCTTGCAGCAGGCCAAACCCATACTGATCGATTTCGACCAGGGTATCTACCGCCAAAACAGCGGGCGCTTCGATAAACACCAGCCGCCGCAACTCCTCCTGTTGAGCTACCTCCAAAAAGGCCTGACAGCCGACCACTAGCTGCTCCCAATTGGTGTCCACCGGCTCGATGCGGGTGCGGATATGGGCGGTGATTTCGTCGTAGGCTTCCACCACCACCGCCTTAAATACTCCCAGTTTGTCGCTGAACTGGTGATACAGCGCCCCCCGGGTAATCCCCAGTTTGCTGATGATAGCCTCAGTTCCGGTGGCAGCATAACCCTGGGTGGCAAACAGATGTCGCGCTCGATCTAGAATGGCGCGGCGGGTTCGGCGGGTTTGCTCGGCTTTGGTCAGCTTGGGAGACATGGCGATCGCTCAAATACATTCAGGCAGTCTGTATCTTGACAGAGTAGGATGGAGGCTTTATTTTTGGATACATACAGATTGTATCTTTTATGAGGGTGTCCTCAAAGGAGAGCTATGTCTACGCCGCTGACGACTCGAAAAGCTACGATCGCCGATATACCCTTTCTCACTCAGATTCCATACGAAGCGTCCCTGCCGCCCCTTGATCACTGTTTTTGGGAAGACCTGTTAGAGGGCACGGGCACCAGGCCCTTAGCGTTTATTGAGGCAGAGCTGCGGACGGATGCCTCGAACTGGGGCGACGTCAGCGACGTGATCGTTCTGGAAGAGCAGGGTAAGCCGGTGGCAGCGGCTGCCGGGTATGTCCCTAGTCCTGACAATTACTGCCCGCTGCGGTTATCTCGATTAGATGCGATCGCCCAAGAGCTGGGTTGGTCAAGCACCACTGCCTCTGAGTTTTGCGATCGCTACTTAGGGCTGTTTGGCGGGGACGTGAAACCTTTTTTTCTCACCCCTCAAGCGCCTTGGATCATTGAAAATGTGGCAGTTTTGCCTGAAGCTCGGGGGCGAGGGTTAGGGAAAGCATTGCTCAAAGCCGTGTTGGAGAAGGGGCGATCCCAGGGGCACTCTCACGCCGGAATCATGATAATCAACGGCAATGACCGCGCCCGTCACACCTATGAATCTGTCGGGTTCAAGCCTTACCAAACCTTCTACGCCGATTACAGTCCTGTAAGCAAAGCCCACGTCTTTCAAGCGTGGGATGTAGCGCCGTGCGGCTTTAGCCGCCGTCAGCCTTGGGCCTCAATATAACGCTGAATTGCCTCAGAAGAGACGTTCCCCGCCGACCCGCAAAAGTAGGAGCGTGTCCACAGGGACGGCAATCTCAGGAGAGACGGAAACTCTTTGCGAAGCTGGTGGGACGTAGCCCCCTTGATGCGGTGCATGAGCTGGTGGGGCGCTATCTGTGGCGGTGCGTTCAGGAATAGGTGGACGTGGTCAGGCTCCACTGCCAAACTAACCACCTCGCCGTCCAACTCCCTAGCCTTGTCGTGAATCAGCCGGGTCAGCCTCTCCTTGATTGAGCCAACCAGCACCTTCTTTCGCCGCTTTGGGCACCAGACGAAGTGATAGTTGATCAGTGATACAGATGTTTTAGTTTGGCGGTACTGTGGGCCCATTTTTGTGCTATATTTGTCTATAGCTCCATCCTATCAACACAATGTATGTCTGCGAGTTCAAGGTCAGAGCCAATGCTGAGCAGCGTCGAGCCATCGACGAGGCGATCCGCACAGCCCAGTTCATCCGCAATAAATGCTTGCGGCTCTGGATGGACGTGCGCGGCACGGGCAAGGCTGAGATGAGCGCCTACTGTGCGGTACTGGCCAAGGAGTTTTCGTTTGCTAAGACCCTCAACTCAATGGCCCGTCAGGCTAGTGCAGAACGGGCGTGGGCGGCGGTGAGTCGTTTCTACGTCAATTGCAAGCAGGGCATCCGTCCTGTGGGCTATCCCAAATTCAAGAAGGATGGCCGCTCAGTGGAGTACAAGACGACAGGATGGAGGCTGCTTGACCCCAAGCGCATTCAATTCACGGATGGCAAGGGAATTGGCCGACTGAAGTTGATTGGCACCTGGGACTTGGCTCAAGTCCCCACAGAGCTGATTAAGCGGGTTCGGCTAATTCGCAGGGCTGACGGGTACTACTGCCAGTTCTTGCTTGGGATTGAGTATCGACCCGAGGCACCCAAGACCCGAAAGGCGATTGGATTGGATGTGGGGCTCGAAAGTTTCTACACCGACTCGAGCGGCCACAAGGAGCCCAACCCTCGCTTTTTGAGGGAAGGCGAAAAGCGACTGAAGCTTCTCCAACGGCGGCTGTCTCGGAAGCAAAAAGGGTCATCCAATCGACGTAAGGCCAGACAGCGCCTTGCCAGACAGCACCTCAAGATAAGTAGAAAACGTGAAGAACATGCCAAGAGATTGGCACGTTGCGTAGTCCTGGCTAACGACTGGGTGTTCTACGAAAACTTGCAGGTACGCAATCTGATTCGCAACCACTGTCTAGCGAAAAGCATCGCTGATGCTAGTTGGTCTCAGTTTCGGCGATGGCTGGAGTATTTTGCCTGGAAGTTTGGCAAGGTGGCTTGGCCGGTCAATCCAGCCTATACCTCTCAGGACTGCTATCACTGCGGGAATCGAGTTGTCAAGACCTTGAGTACCCGCACCCATAGATGTAGTTGCGGCACCGTCATCGACCGCGATGAAAATGCTGCACTCAATATCCTGAAGTTAGGCATCGAACAGTACCGGCGGGCAGCCGGAAACTAAACGCTTGGGGAGATTGAGCCTCTATTCAGTTTGGCTTCGGCCTGATTGGGTAAGCCCGGTCGAGGAACCAAGAATCCCACTGGCTTTAGCCGTGGGAGTGTCAAATCTGGTACAAGACGAGTCATCTGGCCGACTTAGGTCATTTGTTCTGGTGCCGGGGGCTAGACTGCCTGCCAGCACGACCAGGGACGGCATGGCTCACCAGTGCCTTTGGAAACGGTTTGGTGGTGGCGTTGATGCTATGGCGACGAGGGGAGACGGATTTCTTAAGCTGGTCCGCCCTGGCGTTCGTGGTGTTGATGGTGGCCGGTATTATCGGTCTGCGGGAAGCCGGGATGGCTGGGGTAGCGCATTGGCGCGGCATTACCACTCGCCACTATGCCTGGGAGTCGGGCAGTGCTATTTCCCTCTTGGTGGCGTTGGCGTTGAGGGGCTTTTTCCCGGTGCCGGGCAACCGCTACCCATCTCAGCCGCTGTGGCGTTATCGAGAGATGCGATCGCACCTAGGCTGGATGGCACTGGGGGGAATTGTCCCAGTGTTGCTGTTGGTCTATGGGTGCAGTTTGGGGATGCATATGAACTGGCTTGAACCCGCGACCGACTGGCTGCAACTAGCCAACTCCATTGCCCTTGTGTTAGTGGGTTGGGATGCGCTATTACCATTTTATCCCTTCAACTGTTTCAATAGTTATCGCCTATGGCAGTGGCATCCTGGCATTTGGGCCAGCATCGCGCTCCTGTGCCTGATAGGCATCGGCCTACCGTGAGGATTACCTTTGATTAAACGGCTCGCTGATGTTGAGCTAACAGGGCTATGCCAAACAACATGCCAAACAACAACGTCATCACCTTACGACCTGCGACTCCAGCCGATTCCTCCCTGCTGCGCCACTGGGATGAACAGCCGTACGAGGTTCCTAGCAGTTAAAGCTCAGAGGGCGAAAAGCAGGCTCTATCCCTTGTGGTATTAGTTAGGTTATCGCCTTAACTCAATTTCTTAACGCCTAGAACCACACTGCAAGGGGGTAAATACCCATGAGCGAATACCAGTACTACGAATTTCAAGCCCTCGATCGCGCCCTGACACCCCAAGAGCAGAAAACCCTGCAAGACCTGTCAAGTCGAGCGCATGTCACCCCGCACAGGGCCTGCTTTCTCTACAACTATAGTGACTTTGGGGGAGACCCCGAGGCCCTATTAGCCAAGTATTTTGACGCGATGCTCTACATTGCCAACTGGGGGACTTGGCAGGTTATGTTCCGCTTGCCCAAAGCGTTAGTTGACCCCGCATGGTTCAAACCCTATGAAATTGAAGATGCGATCGCCGTCTCCACCACCGCCGACCACCTGATTCTTAACATTGAGATTCATGAAGAAGAGGGGATGACAGGTTGGGTCGAGGGCGAAGGCTGGCTACCCCGGCTCTTGCCCCTACGGGATGACCTGTTGGCCGGTGACCTGCGGTTTCTGTATCTGGCTTGGTTGCGGATCTGTCCTAACTTGATCGCCTATGGGGAAGATGAAGACCCGATTGAGCCATCCCTGCCGCCCAACCTGAAAACGTTAACTCCCCCTCTAAAAGCCTTTGTCGAGTTAGTCGAGTTAGACCCCGACTTGGTCACCGCCGCCGCTGAGGCGAGTCCGAGCCAGCAGCCAGCCCCGGCCCCGGACTTAGAAGAGCTACTCCCCCGACTCACCGAGGCAGAACGCCAGGAATTTTTGCTGAAACTGGTGCGGCGAGAACCCCATGTCGATCGGCAATTGATTAACCGGCTCAAGGAGTTAGCCGGAGAGCATTCCGCCTCGCCACTAGACTCAGACCAAGAACGGCGGCATTTTTCGCAGTTGGTGGCGATCGCTGAGGATGTGGAAGTTAAACGCAAACAAAAGGAGCGAGAGGCGGCCAAAAAGAAGCGAATCAAAGAGTTAGAAGACCTGGCACCGAGGGCTGACCAAACTTGGGATCGCGTGCTGTATTTGATTGGTCGGAAACAAGGCTACGCCTACGACGAAGCCACACAATTGCTCGGAGACCTGCGAGATTTGGCAGAGTACCAGGGGCAGTTGCCCGTCTTTTGCCAGCGTTTCGAGAAGCTCAAAAGCGACTATAGCAATCGTTCTGCCCTTATGAGGCGGCTACAATCAATTAAGGCGTGAATTGCACCCGATGTGTTCAGCCCACTATACATCCAATAGGGGAACAGCTCGTTTCCCTAGAGGTATTTCCCCGTGAAGCTATAGGCACCGCACTATACCCCTTAAGAGCAGTGTCGGATCGTTCACTTTTTCCCGTGAGAGGTTCTCCATGCAACGTCTGTTAATGCACAATCCCATCGCTGTCGCGACCCTGTGGATTTTGGCCTACCTTGTGGTTTCTATCGTTCCGCTAGCCGTGATGCTGCTGCACCCGGCCCCTCCCGGCCGGGGGTTTTGGCTGGAGTTTTCCGTTGCCCTAGGCTTCATTGGCCTAGCGATGATGGTGCTACAGTTTGCCCTCGCCGCCCGCGTCAACCGGATCGAGTCGTCCTACGGCATCGATATTTTGATTCAGTTTCACCGCCATACCTCCTTAGCGGCGTTTTTGATGGTGCTGGCACATCCAGTGATTTTATTCGCGGTTGACCCCGAAACCCTGGGGCTGCTGAATGTTTTTGAGGCCCCCTGGCGGGCGCGGATGGCCGTCATTGCCACCTTGGCCTTTTTGATTATGGTGGTGACCACGATTTGGCGCAAGCCGCTAAACATTCCCTACGAACCCTGGCGGGCAGCCCACAGTCTTTTGGCAGTGGTGGCGGTGGGATTTGGCTTTGGCCATGCCCTAGGAGTCAGCAACTACATGAGCCTGTTCTGGAAAGGGGTACTGTGGTCGGCCATGGTGCTGGCAGCCCTGTGGCTGATTCTCTATGTGCGACTGGTTAAGCCTATGCTGATGACTAAGCGTCCCTACCTCGTTGAGGCGGTCGAACCCCAGCGCGGCGATGTCTGGACCTTGGCCCTGCGTCCCCACGGCCACGAGGGATTTACCTTCCAACCGGGGCAGTTCGCCTGGATTACCCTGGGCATTCACCCGATTGGGATGCGGGAGCATCCATTTTCCATGTCTTCGAGCGGCGACCACCCGGAGCGAATTGAGTTTGGCATTAAGGCCCTAGGGGACTTTACCCGCAGCATCAAAGATGTCAAACCCGGCACCAAAGCCTACCTAGACGGTCCCTACGGCGTGTTCACCACCGAGCGCTATTGGGACAGTGCCGGGTTTGTGCTGATTGCCGGCGGCATCGGCATTACGCCCATGTACAGCATGTTACTGACCGCTGTCGAGCGCCAGGATGATCGTCCGTTTTTGCTAATCTATTCAGCCTCATCCTGGGAGGACTTTACTTACCGAGAGGAGTTAGAAGCCCTCAAAGACAACCTTGATTTAACAATTGTCTACGTGCCGCGCCACCCTCATGAGGGCTGGACTGGGGAAACTGGCTATGTTGATCAGTCGCTCCTGGCCCGCTACATTCCTCTCCACCGGGGCAGCCGCCAGTACTTTATCTGTGCTGCTCCGGTGATGATGGATCAGGTTGAAGCTGCGCTGTTTACCCTGGATGTTCCGGTTACGAACGTGCATATGGAACACTTTAATTTGGCTTAGGATTATGCGCTATAGCATCATGCTGCAAATTGTTGTGGCGACAACGCTCATTCTGGTGGGTTCGGGGGCGTTCTTTGCCTGGCTGCAAAACCGGCCCCAACTCGACCAGTTCGAGGGTAGCCAAGGGAACGCTGCGTTCCTCTCTCTCTCCCGCGAGACACCCTAAAGCGGGTAATTCGATATCCAACATGGGAACAATTTTCTGGGTTACCAGACGATACTGAGATCTAACTCAAAGCCGGGTAAGATGGTTTCGCCATTAAGGATTGTTGGGCGATCGCGCTGTTCGGGTTCGGTGTCCCTGGCGATAAATTTCTACCGTCTGTGCTTGGCGGTCAATCAACCACCCCAGCTTGACTCCAGCCTCTGTGACGATCGCGATAAAACCGCTAGCCAATATATTACCTATCCTTGCCTAATCGTCGAAGTCCTCTCGGCCAGCACTGAAGCCTATGATCGCGGTGGCAAATTCCGACGCTATCGCCAAAACCCGATGTTGATCGACTATCTACTGGTGAGTTCTACTGGCGTTGAAATTGACTTGTATCACAAAAATAATGCAGGGGACTGGTTGATTTTCAATTACAAAGCGGGTGATACAATTGAACTTCAAAGCATTGACCTGCGCTTCCCGATTGAGCAAGTTTATCGCCGTCTCAATCTCAGTCTTGATCGGGAAAACTAATGGATGCATCTCAATCAGAACTATCTCAAATCAACAGCTTAGATCATGAGATGCACCCAACAGAGTTCCTAGTTTTTCTTCAACCAGGAGAACATCGCCCGCAAGTCTTTCCCGACTTCCTCAATGGGATGTTCCGCTTCCTGACGACGCATGGCCGTGAATCCCGGTTTACCCGATTGATTTTCCAAGACAAATTCCCGCGCAAATTGTCCCGATTGGATTTCGCTGAGAATCTCTTTCATGGCGGCTTTGGTTTCAGGGGTCACCACCCGAGGTCCACGGGTATAGTCGCCATACTCGGCAGTATTGGAGATGCTGTCGCGCATGGTCGCTAAACCACCTTCAACCACTAAGTCCACAATCAGTTTCACTTCGTGGAGACATTCAAAATAGGCGAGTTCCGGTTGATACCCCGCTTCAATTAGGGTTTCAAACCCAGCTTTGATGAGCGCACTTAAGCCACCACATAAAACTGCTTGCTCGCCAAATAAATCGGTTTCGGTTTCTTCCCGGAAACTGGTTTCTAAGATACCAGCGCGGGTTCCCCCAATACCTTTGGCATAGGCCATAGCCCGATCGCGGGCCTGTCCAGACGCATCTTGATACACGGCAAATAGACAGGGAACGCCTTCCCCTTGTTCATAGGTCCGACGCACCAAATGACCGGGGCCTTTAGGGGCAATCATGACCACATCCACGTTTTCGGGGGGGACTACTTGCCCAAAATGAATGTTAAATCCATGGGCGAAGGCCAAAACATCTCCCTCTTTTAGGTTGGGTTCGATTTCTTGTTTGTAAACCGTCTTCTGCACCTCGTCGGGGAGCAGAATCATGATTAAATCGGCTTTTTCGGCGGCTTCAGCCACAGGATACACCGTTAGTCCGGCATCTTTGGCTTTGGGGGCAGATTTACTGCCGGGATAGAGGCCAACGATGACATTGACGCCACTATCTTTTAAATTAAGGGCATGGGCGTGTCCTTGGGAACCATAGCCGATAATGGCAACGGTTTTATCGGCGAGTCTGTCCAGATTCGCATCTTGGTCGTAGTACATGCGAGCCATATGCACGTCTCCTTGAAAAATTCGGTGAATCGGCTGACTATCACAGGAATGCTGCCGCTGTGGTGAATCGTTGAGGATTCAGCGTTAGATAGAAAACACAATCCTTTATTGTACCAAAGAGTGGTCGGGCCGTTCGGGGTTGTAAGTTTCCTCAGCGATCGCCCGCGTTAGGTCAGATCAGAGGTTAAACTACAGAACATGGACAGGTAACCTGTGAAAACGGTTCGAGAGAGGGACAACGAATATGAGGCTCGGGCGGTATTCTATCCAGTTTGCGACTCAGCTAGTGATGGCCATGGCGGTTGTCCTGGTGTCCGGTTCTGGGAACCTGGTTCAGGGACAGGAGTCTGCGCCGTTAAGTGAGACTGAGGCCGAGGAATTGCAACGGTTGCGGGCCCAGGAGAGTTTTCGGGAAAATCTGGAGCGGGCGATCGCCAATAGTGTCAGTTTACGCGATCGCATCGATGACCAAATTGAAAGCGCCCTGGCCGCCCAACGCCCTGCGATTACAGCCATCTTCGTGGTTTTGGCCCTACTTCCGTTGTTGGGGGCGATCGCCGTCTGGCTGATTCTCAACCGCCTGGAGACTCGCGCTAATGCCTACGCCCAGGAAATTGACAGCATCAAAAATGATGCGATGGCGGAGTTACTGGGGATGATGAATGAGGCCCACAGCGTCTTGCATCAAATCCAAACCCAGATCCATGAGCCACTTCCTCGGGTTCCTGTAGGCGCGGAACGCCAAATTACGATCAGTTCTCAGCCTAGAGATCACCGCGCTGATGAAGACAACTTACAAGAGGAGAACTTGCAAGAGGTTAGATCCTCTCAGGGAATCTCCCCACCGAGGGAGTCTTCTGAGGTGGATGACTTGGAGATGCTTCGAGATGATTCTCCCCCCGCTGACTCTCACCGGTCACAGGATGAGCCGATGGAGTCTAATGATGAGGAGGAGGAACCGCCCCCATCCCTCAACTCAATTCTTGACTCGGAGGAGGAGGAAGATGAGGACGATCGCCCATCCCTTAACTCAATTCTCGATTCAGAGGAGGAGGAAGATGAGGACGATTCTCCATCCCTTAACTCAATTCTTGATTCAGAGGAGGAGGAAGATGAGAACGACCCTCCTAGCAATCCAGCCCCCCTGTCGGTTAACTCCATTTTGAAGCAGGATTCCGATGAGGAGGAAACCCCAGGCGTGCCCCCGACAAGCCCAGAGAGAGCGGGCCCACCTCCGATGACCTATCGCGGCGGTGAAGAGGGAATCGCCACCGCCTCCCAGAACCGTCTCAACGGCAATGCCCAAAGCTATCGCATCCCGGAACAGGAGGTGCGCCCACCCGAACAGCCTCAACGGCCGCCTCAGCCGCCTCAGCCGCCTCAAGTGGGTGCAGCGGAGTTTTGCCGTCAAGCCAATGCCCTGTTCTTTAGTGGTCGTTATAGTGATGCCATCGTTGCCTATCAGCAAGCCGTGCAACTGAAGCCGGACTACCATCAGGCCTGGAGTAATCAGGGGAGTGCCCTGTTCCATTTGCAACGCTATCCCGAGGCGATCGCCGCCTATAACCGCGCCCTCAGTATCTATCCTGACTATCCTGAAGCCTGGAACAACAAAGGGGGCGCTCTCTCCAAATTGGGACAATATGAGGAGGCCCTAGCCGCTTACGATCGCGCCGTGGAACTCAAACCCGATTACGTCGAGGCCTGGAATAATCGCGGCTTAGCCTTAATGGAACTGAAACGCTATAAGGAATCTGTCGCCTCCTATAATCGGGCGGTGAAGTTGAAACCCGATTACATCGAAGCTTGGAACAATCGCGGCTTAGCTTTCGCCGGGGCCGATCTCCATGAACATGCCCTACGCTGTTTCGAGAAAGCCCGCAGTCTCAACCCAGATAACATTGATACCTACCGCAATCAGGGGCTGTCTCTGGCCGCCCTAGAACGCTACCCTGAAGCGATCCGCGCCTACCAACGGGGAACCGAGATTCAGCCCAATGATATCCCCACTTGGTACTATCTGGGACAACTTTTAACCCAACTGGAACGGTATGATGAGGCGATCGCCGCCTATGATGAGGCGATCGCCCTACAGCCCGCTATCCCAGAGATTTGGTATAACAAGTCTGGTTGCTATAGTGCGCAAGGCTTTGTTGCCCCCTGCTTGGAAAGCTTGCAAGAGGCCCTTCGCCTCTCGCCCCATCCTTATCGTGAACGGGCCCAGGTGGACCCAATTTTCGATGAGATTCGCCAAGATGAACGGTTTAAACAGTTGTTGTTGTAGGGGGGAAAAGGCAACCAAAAAGACGTAGGGGCGTACCCTGGTCACTGAGCGATAGTCGAAGTGGTGGTCGCCCAAGGCTCTTAAACATTCATAATTAACAAGTTACCATGATGCAAAAATCTTACATTCTCGCCGTTCTATCTTTACTGTTGGTTTCCCCCCGAGGGGCGATCGCTCAAGACCCGACTCCTCCAGACGCTGCCCCCCCGGATGCCGTTTCACCCATGCCCCCTGGGGAACCGGCAGAACCCTCCTTTATTGCCCCGGCCCCCGCAGACCCCAATGCCGATTTAGACTGGCAAATTGACAATCGTCTCCGCAATAGTCCTGTGGTTCGTGATGCCATCAATGATGCCGTTGATCGCAACTTTGCGTGGACATTTGGCCTATTAAATATTCTCTTATTGCTGTTAATTCTCTTCCCCATTGCGGGGATCGCTCTCTTGTGGTGGATGCGCCGGGAAATGGTGTCTCAAGTGGTGGATGAGGTGGAAAACCATCTGTCGGATGAGTTGAAAGCCGAAGTCAGTCGTGAGTTAAAAGCTGATTTCGCGGCGGCGGCCCCAGCCAGTTCAGCCACCCCCACCGCTGAACCGGCACAACTTAAAGATATGGTCTCCATGGCCCTGTCGGTGCAAAATGTCATGTCCAATGCCCGTCATACCATTGAGAACTCAATGCAATTGCAAGATCGGCTTAATGGACGTTTACAGGATGTCCTGGAACTCCAGATGATGCAAGGGCGACAACTGGAGGCCAATGGACAATACACTGAGGCGATCGCCGCCTTCGATCGCGCCATTGAGGTGGATGAACGCCATCCTGAGGCCTATTGTGCCAAAGGAACGCTCCTGGTCACGCTACAACGCCTTGAGGAAGCCCTAGCGACCTATGCTGAGGCGGTGAAAGTTGCCCCCGATTGTGCCGAGGCTTGGTATGGCATCGCCCGTTGTTATGCCCTGGTGGGCCATCAGGAACCGGCGATTGAGAATCTTAAAAAAGCGATTCATCTCAACCCTAGCCTCAAAGAAAAGGCGCAAGAGAGTGAGGCCTTCGCCAGTCTCCGGGAACAAGACGCTTTCCAGACGGCCCTGGCTGTCAGTTAGTGTCAGGAATCTCGGGAATTGCCGGGGTTATGGATGGCTTAAATCGTATCAATTTGTAACAAAGACTTGACAACTCGGTACAATAGACTCAAACAAACGAATTTTAAATAGACCGTTATGAGTCAATTTGCCTTAAACGTCTTAGCGATCGGCATTTTTAGCCTAACCATGTTTTCCCTCTTGGGACCGATGCTGAACCTATCGCCCCTGTATCCCGCGGCCACCGTTTTTGTCGTCTTGGGATTGGCGACGGTGGATCAGTTAGGTTTCCAAGGTCAGGGAGGACTGGTTGTCCTAGATTGGTTGGGGGCCAATACCAGCGATCGCCGTCAGCGAGTCATCCGCCATGAAGCGGGCCATTTTCTGGTGGCCTATCTCCTGGATGTGCCCATCGCCAACTATAGCCTCAGCGCCTGGGAAGCCCTTAAACAGGGACAAACTGGACGGGGAGGCGTTCAGTTCGACGATGGTCAATTACTCTCTCAACTCAGTCAGGGACAACTCTCGGCCCAACAGTTAAATCGTTATGCCATGGTCTGGATGGCGGGGATTGCGGCCGAAGAACTTGACGACGATAGCGCCCGAGGTGGCATTGACGATCGCCAGCAACTGCGTTTAGTCTTGCGTCAGTTACGTCCGGTAGTTCGTGATAGCGAGGCCCGAGAACGCTGGGCCATTTTACAGGCGCGAACCCTCATCGATCGCCATCGGGATGCCTATGATGCCTTAGTAGAAGCCATGTCTCAACGGCTAAGCGTTCAGGAATGCTGCGATCGCATCCAACAGCATCTCACCCCAGCCGTCTCCTAATCACCTCTTGACGGGGGTGGTTGTTTCGTCCGATGGTTGAGTGGACGGGTAGTCTCGACCGGATTGATCCGGTCACGACTGCCAAACCGAGCAACAATAACAAACAAGATTTGGAAAACGTCATGACCGGGTTTAAACGACTGGTAGCGATGCTTGCGGTAGTCATCGCCGTGGCCCTGACTGGGTGCAGCAATTCCCCAAGTAGTGGGTTAACCTCCTATACCGATAGCTATGACGGCTATCGCTTCCTCTATCCCAACGAATGGATTGAGATGGATGCGTCTAACCTCGCGCCGGATGTGGTGTTACATGATCTCATCGAACAAAGCGAAAATCTCACGGTGATTATGAATCCCGTTGCAGCGGGAGAAACCCTAGAAGATTTAGGAACCCCCACCGAAGTCGGCTATGAACTCTCCAAACGGGCCATCGCCCCCGAGGGGAGCGATCGCGTGGCAGAATTGGTGGATGCCCAAGCGCGACAGGATGAAGATGGCAAAACCTACTATATTCTGGAATATGCGGTCACCTTACCGGATCAACTGCGTCATAACATTGCCAGCATCGCCATTTCTCGCGGTCAACTCTTTACCCTGAATGTGTCGACAACCGAACGGCGTTGGCAAAATATTCAGGATAAACTGCGGATTGTCGCTCGTTCGTTCTTTGTCTATTAACCCTTAGACAACTGTCTCCGTTATCCCCTTGCGCAGGATTGTCCCATGAGTTCCCCCATTCTGATTCTCGCCTCTGCTTCTCCCGCCCGTCGGCAACTCTTGCGTAGTGCAGGGATTGACCCTATTGTCTGTCCCAGTGATTTGGATGAATCTCAGGTTCAGTTGAGTAATCCGGTAGCCTTAGTGCAAACCTTAGCCCAACTGAAGGGAGAACGCATTGCAGCGGGGATTCGTTGCCGGGATATCGCCCCCCATGCACCTAATCCTGACCAGCCGGAGTCGGTGTTGGTGTTAGCCTGTGACTCGGTGTTAGTGTTGGACGACCAGGTGTATGGTAAACCGGCCAACCCCGAGGAGGCGATCGCCCGTTGGCAACTGATGCGGGGACAGGTGGGTGAACTCTATACAGGCCATGCCATTGTCGATATCTCTCAGAATATCACCTTGGTCAATTGTGAGGTGACAAAGGTGCATTTTGCCAAGGTGAGTGACTCGGAGATTAAGGCCTACGTCGCCACTGGGGAACCCCTCAACTGTGCTGGATGTTTTGCCATTGATGGCCGGGGAAGTCTATTTGTTGAGAAGATTGAAGGCTGTCATAGCAATGTCATCGGCTTGAGTTTGCCCCTGTTTCGACGGATGCTACTTGAACTTGGCTATGACTTAGAGAAATTGTGGTGACACAACACGCCAATGGGACGACAGAGTTAATGCAACCAAACCTGGGTGGAGAATGACTGATGCAGAAGTCATCGTGATTGGGAGTGGAATCGGTGGATTAGTCGCCGGTTCCCTCCTAGCGCGATATGGGAAGTCGGTAATTGTCTGTGAAAGTCATACTCTACCGGGGGGGGCCGCCCATGGATTTTCCCGTAAGGGCTTTCATTTTGACGCAGGACCCTCGTTTTTTTCTGGGTTAGGTGACGGCCCCAGCCTCAATCCCTTGCGTCAGGTTCTCGATGCGTTGGAGGTGTCCCTCGATACTATCCCCTACGATCCTCTGGGAGAGTATCATTTCCCCGATGGAACCTTTCCTGTGTACTGCGATCGCGATCGCTATTATGAGGAAATTGCCCGAGTGACTCCCCATGGGGCGAAGGAATATCGGGAACTCGAACGCCGTCTTAATAAACTCTACAAGGGCATACGCCAGATTCCCACCCTCGCCCTCCGCAGTGATTGGCAAGCCTTACCGTTCCTGTTACAACATTATCCTGGGGCCCTGTTAAAACTCCTCCCCATCGCCGGGTTAACGCAAAAAACCGTTGGGGAAATCATGGATACCTGTGTGGACAACAGTTGGGTGCGGCGTACTGTGAATCTCGAATGCTTCCTCCTCTCAGGATTGAAGTCTTACGGAACCATCGCCCCGGAAATGGCGTTTATGTATGGGGAACGCCATCACGCTAAGGTGGATTATCCGCGCGGGGGAAGTGGGGCCATTGTGCAGGCGTTGATTACGGGGTTGGAGAAATGGGGCGGAAGCTTACAGCTACGCAGCCATGTGGAGAAGATTTTAGTGGAGTCGGGCCAGGTGACGGGGGTACGGCTACGAAATGGTGACATCCTCAAGGCCCCGATTGTTATCTCCAACGCCACCGTCTGGGATACCTATCGCAAGTTACTCAGTGGCCATCATCTCCCCCCCGCTTATCGCAAGGAAGCCCTGGAATTACCCCGCCTCAATAGCTTTATGCACCTCTATTTGGGCATTCGCGCCGACGGGTTAGACTCGTTAGGGGGACATCATGTGGTGTTGTTGGACAATACCCTCGATGTGAATATCCCCGGAAATACCTGTATGGTGTCAATTCCCTCGGTGTGGGATTCTACTCTGGCGCCACCGGGCTATCATAGCCTTCACTGTTATACTCTCGAACCCTATAAGTCCTGGAAACTCGATGCGAAGTATGAGGAACGGAAACAGCAGCGATCGCAGTCTTTGTATCGGGCCCTAGAACGGATTATCCCCGATATCCGCGATCGCATTGAGTTTGAGATGGTGGGAACGCCGATTACCCATGAGCGGTTTTTACGGCGCTATCAAGGGACCTACGGCCCAGGGATTCCACCGATTCAAGGCATTTTCCCCCTCAATCAAACCCCCCTACCGGGATTGTATCGCGTCGGGGACACGACCATGCCCGGAATTGGGGTTCCGGCGGTGGCAGCGTCGGGGATTCTCTGCGCCAATAGTCTCGTTTCACCCCAGCAAACCTTACAACTCCTCAAACAGGTGGGTTTGGCTTGACGCGGGGGGGTTGGGTGTAGGAGGCTGGGGGTTTGTTGCCTTTAGGAGAATTGCTGTGAGTCATCCCCGTCAGGTGGCCGTGATGGCGTTGAATGAGATTGAACGCAAGGATACTTATGCGGATGTGGCCTTGCAACGACAGTTGGCGAAGTCGCGCTTGACGGGGGGCGATCGGGCCTTGGCGACGGAGTTGGTGTATGGGGTGGTTCGACGACGGCGATCGCTCGATGCGGTCATTGATCAGTTTGCCAAGAAACCGGCCGACCAACAAGCCCCGGAGTTACGAGTTTTATTACGTCTGGGACTCTATCAACTCATCTATCTCGATCGCGTGGCCGAGGCGTTAGCGGTCGATAGTACGGTGGAACTGGCGAAGACTCAAGGTTTGGGAGGCTTGGCTAAGGTGGTGAACGCCATTTTGCGCCAACATTTGCGCCAACGCAGCCCCGAGAATCCTCTGGCCATTTCCCTTCCGGAGAATCCTGTGTCTCGCCTGGGGGTGCGTCATAGTTACCCAGACTGGATTGTGCAACAGTGGTCTGAGTCGTTGGGAATCGGCGAGGCGGAACAACTCTGTCACTGGTTTAATCAACCCCCTCAACTCTATTTACGGGTGAATCCCCTAAAAACGACCCGAGAGGAGGTCGAAAAATGCTTTTTAGAGGCGGGTATTGGGGTCGAGAAGCTGGCTAATTTACCGCAAGGTTTAAAATTGCCGTCTTCTGGTAAAATCGAGGCTTTACCGGGCTATCAGGAGGGTTGGTGGACGGTGCAGGATGCTAGCGCCCAATGGGTGAGTCATCTCTTGAATCCGCAGCCAGGGGAGATGATTGTCGATGCTTGTGCGGCCCCCGGTGGGAAGACGACTCATATAGCTGAGTTGATGGGCGATCGCGGTCAGATTTGGGCCTGCGATCGCACGGCCTCGCGCTTAAAGAAGGTGGGACAAAATTGTCAGCGGTTGCAGTTACAGTCAGTGAAGACGGTTTTGGGGGATAGTCGGGATCTGACGCAGTTTAGGGGCCAGTGCGATCGTGTCCTCTTAGATGTTCCCTGTTCTGGTTTAGGAACCCTCCACCGTCGCGCCGATTTACGCTGGCGACAAACCCCAGAGGCGATTGTTGAGTTGGCCCAACTGCAAGGGGACTTACTGACGGCGGCGGCCCCTTGGCTAAAACCCGGTGGGGTGTTGGTGTACGCCACTTGTACTGTCAGTGATGTGGAAAATGAGGGGGTGATTCAACCCTTTTTAGACAGTCATCCCGACTGGACGGTGGAACCTCCCCCCCAGGACTGGAACCTACCGGTCACTGAGTCTGGAGGAGTCCGTCTCTATCCTCATCGCCATGAGAGTGACGGCTTTTTTATGGTCAAATTGCGGCGGCCATCAACTTAAAGGTCATCCGGGTTCACTCCCAGTTCCCGTAAGCGTTGGGCGAAGCGTGTGGCCTGGGCTGCGATCGAATGTTTGACTTGCCTAGTATAGCAATCGAAGATTGACTTAGGACTCTGAGCCTATTGCCTAGGGCGACCACAAGGGTACGCCCCTACGTCTTTTCTTTTGCCTCTTGCCTCTTGCCTCTTGCCTCTTGCCTTCTTATCCCCTATTTTTGTCCTATTCAGACCAATTTTTGCTATACCTGGGGGATAGCTCGAACACTGAGACCTTCACGATTCTAGACGACCAGTGCCATAAATGAGGTGAATTTCAGTGATTTCACGGAATCCAAACAATCAGAACCAGAGTATCCTGGTTGGTAATCAAATTTTTTGAGCCGTAAGTCTGTTAATCAAATAAATAGTTGTTTAACAATGCTTGCTAAGCAGTAACGTTTCATAGGTCATGTAATAAGTCAAAAAATGACAAAGATAAATCAGTGGTCATCGAATACCTTCCAAGTATTTCATGATGATATTAAGAGAATTCAATCCGTTAATCAGGCTTGGAAATTAGCCGCAGAACTCGTGGCTTGCAATTCGGTGCATCCTGCATTAGCTAATTCTCTAAAAAATCTAAAAAATCGTCAGCAAATTCGTCTATTACGAGAACATGCCCCCCATAACATTTTTCTAAAAATTGACGACGAAAATGAGTCAGATGAGCCCCTTTATGGTCTAATTATAAAAAATCCAAGTGCCAGTCAGTGGAATGCTGGACACCTTCCTATTCGCGTAGCCAAAAAACATTTAACAGATGAAGAAATTAAATACTTCAGTGGCCAGCATTCATTCTGATTTTTATCTCCTAGCTGACAATTATCATATTAAAGCGAAATTTAGTTTTAGTGATTATTTTCGGAGAATTAGAATTTTTTACAGGAGTTGAGTGTTCGTTACCTCATAAAAAATCTTATCGGTCAACAGATTGGAAGATTTTTTATGAATTGCATTAAGTAGGATTTCTACAGCAACAGCAAAATTATCAACAGAAAAGTTGTTATGCAAGAGATGGTGAACGCTTCGGATACGATTAGAATTTATTGACCAATTCACGTAAATCTTTAGCAAAAGAAAAACTATGGATTTGAATCAATTTTGGAATGTAGTTTGGGGAGAAGGAACCCTATTCCACTATACAATCGCTGTCCTGTTCGGCGTAACGATTCTCGGCGAGATTTTTTACTGGATTCGTAGTCGCAGCAAACTCCAAGCAAGTCAAAGCAAAATTCGTGAGCTTGAAAAGTTTTCCAAGCAAGCCATGGACGCTCAAGATAGTCAGTATAGAATTCCCAGAAACTCAAATAACTTTCGTTGGTTCACACATCACTTAGGTGGAGAATGGATCGAGAATTATTTTTGTGCCAAACTTGAGCATGGTGACTTTGTTTTATTACAATATCCGGCTGCATTGTCACGTTCTGCGGCATCAAGTCCTTTTCGCTTTATTCCCGGCATTTTGATTGCTATTGGGGTTTTAGGAACCTTTTATGGGATTCAAGAGGGATTAACGGATCTGTCTCTGGCGGATATTGGAGGAGATAGTCAACAACTTTTAAGTTCTAGCGTAACGCTTTTAGAAGGAATGAAAACCGCCTTCTCAACCTCATTAATGGGGTTAAGTTCTAGCAGTTTGTTGACGTTTGTTCTTTTTCTTAGCCAGGTTGTTCGTCGCCAACATATTTCTCAACTCCGCCATCGCCTCGACCGTATTGCTTTCTTAGAGTCTCCCGAACATCTCCTCTCTAAACTCAACCTTGATTCTAATGCTGAGGCTGCTGTTTCACTCAAGGAAGCTGCCGAGAATATCCGTGAGCTGAGTCCTCAAGCTATTGGCTCGGCAGTTGGCGAGTCGATGCGACCAATTTTTACAGATATCAACTCTTCATTACTCGCATTACGGGAGGAAATCTCTCAAGATCGAGAGGAACTCTTAAATACCCTAATCCAAGAGCAGCGAACACAACTCATTCAGCCAATTTTAGAGGAATTAAATCGTACCTCCAACCTAACAGAAACAACCTCTCGACTAATTCAAGAAACCTCCCAAGCCATTAACGGACTTACAAATGAATTGGCAGGAGTTACACGAAGTTTAAGTGGCGCAATTGAAACCATTCAGGAGTTTCAGCAACAAACCTTGACTGAACTCAATCAGTTTGCTAAAAACTTACAAACAATTTTATCTGATTTCCAAACCGGAACGAGAGACGTGATGGAGGAAATTTCAGACAAAATAACTCAGGGTGTTGATGCCAGCATCAAGGCAATGGAAGGACAGAAAGAAGCCTTTGAAGAAAGTGCGAAACAAGCAGCATCAACATTTGTAGAGATTCGGGAACAACTCGAAACCGCTCTAACAACTCAAGGTCAAGAACAACGTCGTCTCCTGTCTGACTTCACTGAGACAATGGAACAAACCGTCAGTAACCAAGCTCAACTCCTTTCGGAAACTGGCGACCAGGCCAAAAGCGTTATGGAGCAGGCAAGTTCTAACTTGACAGACACCCTTGGCACAGCAGCATCAACATTTGTAGAGATTCGGGAACAACTCGAAACCGCTCTAACAACTCAAGGTCAAGAACAACGTCGTCTCCTGTCTGACTTCACTGAGACAATGGAACAAACCGTCAGTAACCAAGCTCAACTCCTTTCGGAAACTGGCGACCAGGCCAAAAGCGTTATGGAGCAGGCAAGTTCTAACTTGACAGACACCCTTGGTAATATTGATGAAACGTTGCAGAATACTCGAATAACTGTGCAAGAAGAACTCGAACAGTTCCGACAACAATATCAGGAGGCACTAATGCACTTCTTTGAAGACCAAGATAAAATCCTGGAAGAGACCTTAGGCAAGCAACGAGATGGCTTGATTCAAATGTTAGATAAAACCGATGCTGTTTTTGTCCAAGAGTATGAGCGTCGAAAAGAGTTAGGTGAACAGGTTGATGGACAAATCCAACAAGTTACCCATTTTGTTAGCTCTGTTGGTTTAACATCAGGAGAACGATTGGCACAACTTCAAGAAATTACCCAGAGCTTAGGTGGCGAGGCAGACAAAATTGACCAAAGTTATGCCAACTTAATTCAACGTCTGAATCAAGCATTAGACCAAAGCAATCGTCACTTAGAACAAGAGTTAAGACAAAGTCGAGAGTCGAGTATACAGTTCTTTCAGGCAGCAGACTCAGCAACCGCAGAACTTTCTAAACGATTGCTTACAGCAGCGAACTATCTGGTTTCAGCTTCGGCAGCTCAACAAAAAGGTTATTGATGTTTGATGGCTTATCCCACCTTCTTTGGATAAGCTAACTGCCAAAGCAAATAGGTTAAAAGGTTGCAGATTTTGAATGACCGATAACTCTAACAAATGGTGTTGGTTTTCTGTCGAATTAACAGTATTTTTTTGAGTTTGGTTGTATTTCCTGTACCCTTACTCACAGTCGTCTCATTAAAAACGGTAAAAAACATGGCTCGTCAGCGTTGGTCGAATGAAGTTCCCGAACTTGAAGAGGATTCAAGCGTTCTCTTGTCAATTGGCGATATGATGTCAGGACTGTTAATGATTTTTGCTTTACTCTTCTTAACCGTCCTGGTGAAAATTACAGAAATGAGTGAACCTCGGCGAGTTGTTATTGGTAAGGTCATCGAGGCAATGGATGCTAATAACATTGACGTAGAAATAAATCCGGAAACGGGGGATGTCAGTATTAAAGAAGGAATTTTATTCTCCGAAAATAGTGCTGAACTTAAGCCGGAAGGCAAGGAATTTTTAGCCGGCTTTATTCCTCCTTACAGTGAGATTATTTTCTCTGACGAAATTTTTGATAGGGAAATAACCCGAGTTATTATTGAAGGACATACCAGTTCTCGTGGTAGCTATCAGTATAATATGGAGTTGAGTTTATTAAGAGCACTTTCTGTTGCTGATTATATTTTTTCAGATGATTTTGAATTGGAAACATCTCAACAATTCAGCCAAAAAATAATGACGGCTGGCCGTGGAGAAATTGAAGCCAGAGCGGATATCGATGATCCTGATGACCGTCGTGTCACGTTTCGTTTTCAGTTTCGAGGTGAAGATTTCAGCCAACTCTATAAAGAACTGCAATCCGTGGGAGATGAATCATGAACTATTCCTTCCCTATTTTCTCTCCGTCTCAATCTGTCTCATCCCAGCCTCAACCTGAAAAACTAAAACAGTTAGTTCAAGGATTGGGGATATATTCAGAATTTTCTGAGATATTGAACTTACCCTTAGTTGAGGGAGATGTCGGTCGTTCTCTTGAGGAGATAATGGCTGACTTAGAGTCGGGTCAAATTTCCACAATCTCCAGTTTAGAATGGATCTATATTATGATCCATAAAAACGACTGGGATCAAGCGGTATCTACAAACCGAGCCGAGAACACATCAAAGTTGCTTTGGAAGGTAGCCGAGAAGAATGGGAGTCTACTCTCACATCTAGTCTGGATGTTGGGAATGTCTTATAGTACACCTAATCTGTTGGCTGATTCAATTATTGAAACGGTTGATTTTGCGAAGCTTCAAACTTTAATTTCATTGGATACTGTAAGGATTCTCAAGTGGCTGTCTGAGTTTAACTATGTCAGAATTGCTCAGGAGGCTTGCTCACGAAAAATGCTTCCTGAGAGTTTACTTGAATCCGTCAAAGTTCCCGTAACACAGAAGGCTGTGACTGCAATCTTCAATAATGTTGTTAAAGGGTTTCAACAAAGCAATCTAAATGAGTCTCAAGCGGGTCGTTGGTTATGCCAGTGCTTGGAGTCTATGCCAGATTCATTAGAACTTCAACAAGTCAATCAACTTTTACTAGAAGTTTCTCACACTGTTGGTAATTCTCAGCCTTATTTAGTAGAGTGGCTGAGGCAACGTTACTGGCATAGAAGTCCAGGTTCTCGATGGAATCAATTATCAAGAGAGACCCAAAATTCACTGAGAATGTGGATTCACGCGGCCAGTTGGCAAGACTTTAAGAATTTGGTGAATGCTATTAGCAAACAACTGAATCAAGAGATAAGCAACTACCAAGAGAATAGTCATCAATTCAGAAAAATCAAGAAGGAAATCAATCAGTTAAAACGTCGCCAAGAGTTTTGGTCAAATTATTCGACTCGATTTGAAAGGTTACGAGTTTTGGTTCCAGCAAACTCACAGAAATTTATTAGCGATGAGATTGAACGAGATATTGATGTTCTGGTCGAAGATAATAGTGATCCAACTGAAGTTTGTATTTTTGATTTTGGAGATAAATACATTATTGAGTTTTTTAGAGGACGTGGAAGCGAAATACGCTTCTTGTCGGGTCAATTAAATCCTAGAGTCGAAGACTATTTATTTGCAAATAAAAATCTCTCCATTTGTTCGTTGCGTAAACTTGGTGGCGAAATCCATGACCACGCCTATGTCTGGCAAGCCTATGCTGAGAAATGGTTACGAGAACGGAAGATTCTCCCCAATGAGGGCATTAGGCATTGGCAAGGACTTAATCGAAGTTATGGCCAATATCATCCTCAACGAGGGCTGCCAATGCCTAATCTTGAAAAAGCTAATCAGCATGAAGAACAAGTTCAAAAATGGATGAGGACTATGCGGAGAATTGAGTCCGATTGTGAGTCGTAGTTGTTCTCGATAATTGTGCGATATAAAACATCATGGGTATCCTGCAAGGTGAACGTGTTTGAGTCTCTACGGAGAGATTGAATTCAGAGGTAGGGATAAAGGTCAATCCTGGAGTCAGTTGTGATACCAATTTTCAGAAGTCGTGCCATAGATGTCTGTAGGGGCGAACGGCTGTTCGCCCTCCTTCGGTGTCATATGTATAGCAAACTTATCGAAAAATGGTATGAGTTAGAGTTCATCCGGGTTCACTCCCAATTCCCGTAAGCGTTGGGCGAGGCGTGTGGCTTGGGCCTGGGCTGCATCTCGTTCGGCCTGGACTGCATCTCGTTCGGCTTGGACTGCATCCCGTTCCGCTTGGACTGCATCCCGTTCGGATTTAATTTCCTGTAACGTCTGAAAACGAGATCCATCAGGGCGATAGAGAGTCAATCCCTCCTCAGTCCAGTCGAAGCGAATCCCCAAGCGAGGACTCACCCAGTCAGACATCTGTTCAATCACGTTTAAACTCTGTTCTCCTCGTTGTAACCCACTCAAGTCGTTCTTGTCGGGGTCGTAGATGTAATACTCTTCCACCCCAAACTCATCGTAGAACTTTTGTTTCTGGGCCATCTCTTTAAGAGTGTTTCCCGGAGAGAGGATTTCAAAGACCACTTGTGGCGGGATATTGTCTTCTTGCCATTGTTTATAGGACCCACGATCGCCCTTGGGCCGCCCAAACACCACCATTGCATCAGGGGCGCGACGGGTGCGATTATCTCCCTCAATGGGATACCAGAGTAGGTCCCCGGCGACGAAGACATTGGGGTCATCGGCGAAAATGAGGTCTAAGTTCTCCTTAATGATGACAATCCAGCGAAACTGAAGGGTATTGTCGGCCATGGGTTGTCCATCACTATCGGGGTAATGGATGGTTTGAGATTTAGGGGTCGTCGGCTGTTGAGTTTGGGAAATCATGGTGTTTTTGAACTTGATTGGGACATGATGAGGTCAAGCTAGAGGGTATCGGGATCAACTCCGAGTTCCCGTAAGCGTTGGGCCAGCCGATCGGCTTTGGCTGCGATCGCATCCCGTTCGGATTTAATTTCCTGTAACGTCTGAAAACGAGATCCATCAGGGCGATAGAGAGTCAATCCCTCCTCAGTCCAGTCGAAGCGAATCCCCAAGCGAGGACTCACCCAGTCAGACATCTGTTCAATCACGTTTAAACTCTGTTCTCCTCGTTGTAACCCACTCAAGTCGTTCTTGTCGGGGTCGTAGATGTAATACTCTTCCACCCCAAACTCATCGTAGAACTCCCGTTTCTGGCCCATCTCTTTGAGAGTGTTTCCCGGAGAGAGGATTTCAAAGACCACTTGTGGCGGGATATTGTCTTCTTGCCATTGTTTATAGGACCCACGATCGCCCTTGGGCCGCCCAAACACCACCATTGCATCAGGGGCGCGACGGGTGCGATTATCTCCCTCAATGGGATACCAGAGTAGGTCCCCGGCGACGAAGACATTGGGGTCATCGGCGAAAATGAGGTCTAAGTTCTCCTTAATGATGACAATCCAGCGAAACTGAAGGGTATTGTCGGCCATGGGTTGTCCATCACTATCGGGGTAATGGATGGTTTGAGATTTAGGGGTCGTCGGCTGTTGAGTTTGGGAAATCATGGTGTTTTCGAACTTGATTGGGACATGATGAGGTCAAGCTAGAGGGTATCGGGATCAACTCCGAGTTCCCGTAAGCGTTGGGCCAGCCGATCGGCTTTGGCCTGGGCCGCATCCCGTTCGGCCTGGACGGCATCCCGTTCGGATTTAATTTCCTGTAACGTCTGAAAACGAGATCCATCAGGGCGATAGAGAGTCAATCCTTCCTCAGTCCAATCGAAGCGAATCCCTAAGCGAGGACTCACCCAGTCAGACATCTGTTCAATGACGTTTAAACTCTGTTCTCCTCGTTGTAACCCACTCAAGTCGTTCTTGTCGGGGTCGTAGATGTAATACTCTTCCACCCCAAACTCATCGTAGAACTCCCGTTTCTGGCCCATCTCTTTGAGAGTGTTTCCCGGAGAGAGGATTTCAAAGACCACTTGTGGCGGGATATTGTCTTCTTGCCATTGTTTATAGGACCCACGATCGCCCTTGGGCCGCCCAAACACCACCATTGCATCAGGGGCGCGACGGGTGCGATTATCTCCCTCAATGGGATACCAGAGTAAGTCCCCGGCGACGAAGACATTGGGGTCATCGGCGAAAATGAGGTCTAAGTTCTCCTTAATGATGACAATCCAGCGAAACTGAAGGGTATTGTCGGCCATGGGCTGTCCATCACTGTCGGGGTAATGGATGGTTTGAGGTTTAGGGGTCGTCGGCTGTTGAGTTTGGGAAATCATGGTGTTTTCTCCGACTTGAAGGAACGGCGAGTTAATGCAAGGGTTATAATTGATAATTAGGTGTGCAAGATTACCGATTTTTCCTGATTGAATACTATTTTTGTGTTCCTTGCATTTTAGCTATATCTAGTATAGCCAAGAAATTCTGAGTTTGGGGAATTTAATACATGATTTCACAAATCACAATCGCCGCGATCGCCCCTCATTAACTCCCTCCAAACCTCGCACATTTCGCCGCACGAATTGCATCAGACGATGGAAATCTGACCGCTTCCATAGAGGTTTTAACTCCAGGTCATCCATTGCCAACGGAACATAGAACTCGGGGGCTAACTCAACGGCTTTAGCTAGAGACAGCATTGCCCCATCTAAATCATTATCTAAGACCGCACAACAGGCTTGATTGTACCAACTATAGGTATCTTCAGGTTCGAGGTCTAAACAGGCATCATATTGGGCGATCGCCGAGCGATACTCTCCCTGAAGACGGTACAGTTCTGCCAATTTATAGCGGGTATCAAAATCATCGGGTTCACTTTTCAAGGCTTCTCGATAGGCAATTTCTGCCTCTTCAAGTTGCCCTAAATGCCGTAAACAATCCCCTTTCCGGAACCAACTCCAAAAATCACTGGGGCGATTGTCTAACGCTTCTTCATAACAGGACAATGCGGCGCGATATTCCTGTAAATAGCGCAAAGCATCCCCACGGCGGAACCAAGCCCAGTAATCGTGGGGACGCAGGCGTAGGGCTTTATCAAAACTGGCGATCGCCCGCTCAAATTCCCCCAGCTCTTCCGACAAGATAATCCCCCGATTATACCACGCCCAATAGTCTTTAGGACGTTCATTTAAGGCTTTGTCAAAACTTTCAATGGCTCGCTCAAACTCTCCCAGCTCAACTAACGTATTGGCACGGTGATAGAGGGCCCAGTAATCATGAGTTCGAACCAGAATCGCTCTATCAAAGCAAGCCAAAGCGGCGGTATAATGTCCTTGATTAAAAAATCGCTTTCCCTCCTTGTAGCAAAGCCAATAATTTTCCCAGCGAGCTTCTAAATAGGGTGTTAATCGACTGTCCTCTAAGGTCATTATTGTCGTAGTGAATGCAAATGGTCTGCCCCAGAAAGATTCTGAGGGATTAGCCTAAAAAGACTTGACCTGCTGTTAAATCGAGGTCGCTAATAGTGAAAGATTGAATGGGAGTTTCCCCGGTAAATGTTCCTATCTCTTGATAAGACCCTTCTCGTAACTCCAACACTAAAACAGTTTCAGCTTCCGGGTCAATCAGCCAATATTCCGGGATGCCACAACTTTGATACTGAAAGCGTTTAGCGACATAATCTCGCTGCCGTTGTACCTCCCCCGGACTAACCACCTCAACGACTAATAACGGCGGATTCATCGACAATCGCACCGTATTCCGTCGGGCCAGTTGTTCGATATGTTCTTCCCGCAGAATCGTCAAATCAGGATAGCGATTTCTCGGTTCTCCCTGGACTTCAATCTCTAACCCTTGGCCACGGACTCGCCGATAATCGATTAAGCGAGCGAATTGGAGAAACAAGAAGCTCGCAATTTGAACATTTACACCAGATTCGGGGGGCATCTTAACTAACTGACCGTTATACAACTCATAAAAGCCTTCTAGAGACTCACTATAAACGAGATAGTCCTCGAAACTCTCAAATAATCGGGGTTGAACCTGTACCATTGATCTAAACTCCAGAAAACGTGAAAACCCAGTTGGTTGGCCCTATCTGTCCATTATCGCCCTTGCGATCGCCCGGCGACATGGCAAAATAATTCCAGGCCTCCCATAACACAAGCCCGAAGCAAGCCAGATGACAGAGTATCGCATCGAAACCGATTCCATGGGCGATCGTCAGATCCCCGCCAACGCCTACTATGGGATTCAGACCCTTAGGGCGATCGAAAACTTCCCCATCAGCGGACATCGGCCTCTCCCCACCTACATCGAGGCCTGTGTTCTCATCAAAAAAGCCACCGCCACCGCCAACCGGGAACTCGACTGCATCCCCGCCGACATCTCCGAAGCCATTATCGAAGCCGCCGATGAAGTTCTCGCCGGACAACTGCGGGATCAGTTTGTGGTGGATATCTACCAAGCCGGGGCCGGAACCTCCCACCACATGAACGTTAACGAAGTTCTCGCCAATCGGGCCCTAGAACTTCTGGGAGAGGAAAAAGGCAGCTATGGCAAAGTTAGCCCCAACGACCATGTCAACTATGGTCAGTCTACCAACGATGTCATCCCCACTGCCATCCGTATCGGGGGACTCCTGGCCCTACATCGTCAATTCTTCCCCGCCTTGGACGCCACCATCGCCACCCTTAACCGCAAGGCCGAGGAATTTCAAGATGTGGTGAAATCTGGACGCACCCATATGCAGGATGCGGTTCCGGTACGACTCGGAGAAGATATCCGGGCCTGGGCCGTCATTCTCAATGACCATTTACGGCGCATCCGTTACGCCAGCGAAGACTTACATATCTTAGGCTTAGGAGGAAGCGCCTCGGGAACGGGCCTCAATACCCATCCTCGTTATCGCTTCCGTTGCGCTGAACTCCTCGGGGAGTATATCGGACAACCCCTAAAAAGCGCCCCCCATCTGATGGCGGCCATGCAGAGTTTATCTCCCTTCGTCGCCGTATCTGGGAGTTTACGCAATCTGGCCCAGGATTTAGTGAAAATCTCCCATGACTTGCGCCTGATGGATTCAGGCCCTAAAACGGGCTTAAAAGAGATTCAACTTCCCCCTGTTCAACCGGGTTCTTCGATTATGCCGGGGAAATATAACCCTGTGATGGCGGAGATGACCTCCATGGTATGTTTTCAGGTGATGGGATTGGATCAGGCGATCGCCCTGTGCGCCCAAGCGGGACAATTAGAATTAAATGTCATGATGCCCCTGGTGGCCTATGACTTGATTCATAGCATTGAAATCCTCGGGAACACCCTCGACGCCCTCAACCGTCGTTGTCTGGCAGGCATCACCGCCAACCGCGATCGCTGTCTGGGCTATGCTGAAGGCAGTTTGGCCCTGGTCACCGCCCTTAACCCCCACATTGGCTATCTCAACGCCGCCGCCATCGCCAAAGAGTCTCTCGATACTGGCAAATCCTTACGGGAACTGGTGTTGGAAAAGGAATTAATGCCCGAAGCCAAGTTGGCGGAGGTGTTGGACTTAGAGAACATGAGTCAACTTCCTCCAGGCCTTGATGAACTCCCCTAACCCTGTTGTTTAGCTAGATAAGCCATGCAAAGTCAATATACTGAAACTCAAATCACCTTCCATTACGAAAACGGCGGCGAGGAATCCTTTAGCGTTCCCCTGACGGCGCAACAGGTGTATCAACAACTTCAACTGGCCACCGAGTCACCGCTTCTGACCTTCCATCTTTATGATCGTAGCGTCACCATTCGCTTCGATCGCGTCCTGAAAGTGGAAATCTTCCCCGCCTTCCCAGAAGTTCAGGGCGATGGCGTCTTTGCCGAGGCCCAAGTGGTGACGGCCATGCGTCGCGCCAGCCGTCGCTAAACTCCTTATGCGCTTAATTGTCGAAGGTTGGCGGTTTATTTCTCAATCCTACGCCGTTGTCAACCAGTTCCAACTCCTGGAACTTCTCAACCGTCCCGATGTGCAACTGTACCATCGGGAAATGCCCTATTTGCAGGATTGGCAAGCCGCCAGGGGATTGCTATCTCCAGAAGAGGAAGCCCGGTTACAGGCCATTCCTGAACCGCCAGACTCTCTCCAAAGTGAAGCCGTCTTGCGGATGCAAATGCCCTTTGACTTCTCCCCTTCGAACCATTCCCGCCATCTGGTGGTGTTTGGTTTGACGGAATATGGCAAGGTCCATAATGCCATGATCCAATGTATGGGGGTGTCCGATTTTGGCCAGGTTCATCGCCAGAGTGAGGCGACGATTCTCACCTCCTCCAATTGGTCCCGCCAGGGGTTTATTAATAGTGGCGCCGATGCTAATCGTATTCGAGTTGTTCCCTTGGGGGTCAATCCTCAAGTCTGTCATCCCCTGGGTGGGGAGGAACGGCAAGAGCTGCGCCGTCGCTTGGGGATTGAGGATCAGTTTATTTTCCTCAATGTTAGTTCTCAGCATCCCCGTAAAGGGATTCGCCCGTTACTGAAAGCCTTTGCCCAGGTGGTTCAGCGTTATCCCCAGGCGCGGTTAGTGTTGAAGGGAACCACGGGGTTATATGGGTCAGAAACCTATGTCCAATCGGCGTTAGATGAGGTATTAACGCCCCAGGAACGCGATCTCGTCTCAGCGAATTTAGCCTATATCGGACAAGACTTATCCTTTGCTGAAGTGGTCCAACTCTATCAAGCCGCAGATGCTTATATTTCGCCCTATTTAGCTGAGGGGTTTAATTTACCGGTTTTGGAGGCGATCGCCTGTGGGATTCCCGTTATTTGCACCGCTGGCGGTCCCACCGATGATTTCACTCAATCTTCTTTTGCCATACGGGTTGCGGCTGAGCAAATTTGGCAAGAGATTTGTGGCGAACAACGACTCATCTTTAGTCCCGATATTGAGGCTTTAGTGGCTGCGATGGAACGAGTCATCAATGACCGGGATTTCCGAGAGACGGCTAATTGTTTAGGTCCTCAGTTTGTTCAGCAAAACTATACTTGGAGTAAAACTGTTGACCATTTAGTGAATGTACTTTGGTCATCGATGGATCACTTTTCGGATGTTGTTCCTGTATAAATTCTGACATAGCTAACTTTCAAGGGGTTTTCATGGTTGAAACTATCAAAAAAAATCTAAGCTTAACGGAATTTCTAGACCATCCTGAAACCAAGCCCGCCTCTGAATATATCAATGGTACAATCTTACAAAAGCCCATGCCTCAAGGTGAACATAGTCTAATTCAAGGTGCATTATGTGAAGTAATAAACCAGGTCACGCGATCACAAAAAATTGCCTTGGCGTTTCCTGAATTGCGCTGTACGTTTGCAGACCGTTCTCTTGTGCCTGATATTGCTGTATTCCGCTGGCAACGCATCCCAAAAACCGACAGCGGACGAATTGTTAATCGCTTTAATACCTATCCCGATTGGCTGATTGAAATCCTTTCTCCTCAGCAAAGTACGACCCAAGTATTAAACAAGATATTACAGGCTTGCCAGCAGGGAACTGAGCTTGGCTGGTTAATTAACCTAGAAGAAGCAACGGTTCTGGTAATTAGTCAGAATCAACGGCTTGATGTGTTTAAAGAAGAGGATAAACTTCCAGTTTTAGAGGGAATTGACCTGTCTCTAACTGTTGACACGATTTTAGAGTGGTTGACGATTTAAGGCCTCAGACTTGAGTACAGGGGGGATGTTTTGATTTGTTGCCCCGACTGCTTAACCCGGTGGAAGTTGGCCATAGGACCCTCCAGAGAGGGGACGACCGGGGTTTGCCAGATTGCGAAAGCGGGTATATTGAGGGTCAAATAGGAGTTTGATGACCCCCGTCGGCCCATTACGGTGTTTGGCGATAATCAGTTCTGTAATCCCGCGATCGGGGGTATCTGGGTTATAGTATTCATCACGATAGAGCATGGCTACTAAGTCCGCATCCTGCTCAATGGAACCACTTTCCCGTAAGTCGGACATCATGGGCCGTTTATTAGTCCGCGCTTCGACGCCACGACTCAACTGGGACAGGGCAATGACTGGAACATCAAGTTCACGAGCTAATCCTTTCAGGGAGCGCGTAATCCGGGATAATTCCTGAACTCGGTTATCTCCAGCGCCCTCCATCAGCTGCAAATAGTCTAATAGGACTAAGCCTAAAGGTTTCCCCTGTTCCGCCTGCAAACGTCGGCATTTTGAGCGCATCTCCGTCACGGTAATATTGGCGGTATCATCAATAAAAATTGGCATTTCGGACAGGGATGCTAGAGCCTTACTTAAGGGTTCCCATTCATTTTGACTGACGCGGCCGGCTCGTAGGCGATTACTTTCAATTCCTGAGTCACTAGACAGGAGTCGCTGCACTAACTGCCCCTTCGACATTTCTAAACTAAAAACCGCGATGGGTAATTTATAGCTATTGGCTAAGTTGCGGGCGATATTCAAACTGAACGCCGTTTTCCCCATCGATGGGCGCCCGGCGATAATAATTAAATCGGAGGTCTGGAAGCCCCCCGTCATGGCGTCAAGGTCATAAAAACCCGATAAAAATCCTGGTTGCGCTTGAGTCTCTATCTGGGCTTCTAACTCTTGAAAGGCGTGAATTAGGGTTTCAAATAGAGGGACCAAATCTTGTTGGGGGCGCTTTTGGGTAATGGAAAAAATCTTTTGTTCGGCTTGATCTAAAACGGTTTCTAGGGGAGTCGCCGCTTGGTAGCCTAAGCCGGTGATTTCCTGTCCCGCTTGAATGAGTTGGCGACGGAAATATTTATCCATCACCAAAGCCGCATACTGGTCAATATTCACCGCTGAGACGGTGCGATCGACTAGCTGAGCCAGTTTACCTTGACCCCCCACCTTTTCCAAGAGGTCGCGATCGCGCAACCAGGCGGTTACACTAATTAAATCCGTGGGTTGTCCTAAACTATGCAAGCCCTGGGCGGCTTCAAAAATCGTTTGATGGGTGCTAACATAAAATGCTTCTGCCGTCAAGACTTCCACCACTCGATTGATGGCTTCTGGGTCGAGTAAAATTCCGCCTAAAATCGCCTCTTCCGCTTCAATATTCTGGGGGGGGAGTTTATCGATATCGTACCCTTGGAAGTCTAAGACCATAATTCCGATGTATCGAGGGACTAGAGTCTCGGGTTAACCGAGGCCAGAGAAGGCCCAAACGACCACAAATTCAACCTTCTCACGAAAAATCCGGTAGCCTTGCTTGCGCAAAATGCCACCGGACTCACTGTATCACGCTGGATAATTCCGAAGTTTCCCTTAACTTTGACGGTTGAGGTAGTTTTGGACTTGTCCTAAAGCAGCTTGACCGATGTTGAACAATGCCCAGCCAAGGGCGATCGCGATCGGTCCGAGAACGACCAATAAGCGCCAATCAAAATCCATAGACCCTACTCCTGTCTTAAAAAAATCTTAAATACTCTTCTTCGAGTACCCATTATATCCCCATTCGGCCCCATTTCGTCTGAGGTTCTGAGGCTGGGACAAAATTCGAGTCATTTAAGGCTCCGAGGTTGGCCCGTGGAAGCCCAAATCTGAGCCAGTTCCAGCATGAACCTGGGCCAACTGCTCATACCGACGAGCATGATCCATTAAATCAAGCGCCTGCTCCTCAGACACCTGGCGCACCACCTTCCCCGGAACCCCCAACACCAGCGATCGCGGTGGGACATCTTTTGTCACCAAGGCCCCCGCCCCAATAATACTTCCCGCTCCCACCCGTACTCCATTTAAGAGGGTGGCACCAATCCCCACTAAACACCCCCGTTCTACATAGGCGCTATGAATGACTGCGCGATGGCCCACCGTCACCAACTCCTCTAACACCAGAGGTTCCCCAGGATCTCCATGGAGAATCGCCCCATCTTGGACATTACTCGAAGCCCCCACCCGAATCGACACCACATCCCCACGAATCACCGCGCCGTACCAAACACTGGCCCCCGCCTCCAGAATCACATCCCCTAACACCGTTGCATTAGCCGCCACAAAACTGGCCTGGGAACAATCGACCGGCGGCCAATAGGTGGGGAGAGAACCATGAGGGGTCAGATTAGGGGAGGAGGTCATAACAGTAGAAAAAACGAAGAAAGACACCGATTCCTGGCTACCTCAGCAGCAGAATCTCACGGGCAGGTTAAGATAAGAGATAGGCGAGAACCGTTCGCATCATGCCCCTCGCAATTGTCCAAATGGGGGCAACTGGGGTGGCGAGAAGAACGCTGTTCTTGTCTATCGTCGAGTGAGTACGATTATTGCATGGACTATTTTACCGATCCAAGCTCCCAGTATCCCATCTTTGGACCGGAGATTGAATGTCCCCACTGTCGGCAGAAGATTCCGGCGTTGACGTTGACAGATACCTATCTCTGTCCTCGTCATGGTGCGTTCGAAGCCGATCCCAAAACCGGGGAACTGGTGCATCTCCAATCCAACCGACATTGGCGTTTATGGAATCACGAATGGTATCGCCAACATACTCACCCTGATGGCATTCGCTTTGAAATTCATGAAGCCCTCGATCGCCTGTATACCCAAGGCTACCGGGCTACTCGTATTGTCATTGCTGCCCGCTATCGGCAGTTGATGGCGGCCTATCTCGAACGAAGCAGTCCCTGGCGCGATCGCAGCGACAGCCCCCTAACTAAACTCTATGGACTCCCCGTCAGCTTTAGCCCCGAGGCTCAGGATGACCCCTGCTGGGATGTCATTAATTTTGATTTAGAAAAAGAACGTGGGGTTCCCGTGCGTTATCCCTACTTTCGCCTGTTTGAATAGCTAACTCGGTCCTATTCAACCCCTCTGATGCTGTCGTTCTTCCCCTGTCCTTCATGCACCACGCCTCCATTCGCACCGCCGATATTCACCGCGCCATCCGTTTCTACGAACAGCTTGGGTTTACCGTCTCGGAGCGATTTACAACCGGCTATACCCTGGCCTGCTGGCTCGAAGGCTTAAATGGACGCATTGAACTGATCCAAATTCCTGAACCGAAACCAGCCCCCGATGCCTTTGGGGATGAGCATTATGTGGGCTACTATCACCTCTCTTTCGATCTCAGTGATCTCCTGGCCCAAACCCAGCAAGACCTACCGACTTGGCTGGAGAGGTTGCGTCAACAGTTCCAGCAAGCGGCCCAGGACCAGCCTCAACAGATCCAGCCTCTGAAAATTCTCTTAGAACCTCAACAACAACAAATCGGCGATCGCCTCTATGAAGTGGCCTTTATCGCCGATTCCGATGGACTTCCCCTAGAGTTCCTCGCAGAAGTGGCAACTCGGGACTGATTAAGAGGCTTGTTGCAGTTCACCAATATTAATTGGAGTGACCCCCTGACTGCCAGTATTGCCATAGTGATGTTCTCCCATGGGGCCATTTTTCACGGCCCGCAGGGGCAGTTCAATCTCAAACCGAGTTCCTTGACCTAATCCAGAATCGCAGGATAGCTGCCCGCGATGGCGTTCGCTAACAATCTGATAACTGATGGACATCCCTAAACCCGTACCCACTCCAATATCTTTAGTGGTGAAAAAGGGATCAAACACGCGGTTACGCACCGACTCGGGCATTCCTTCGCCATTATCGGCGATGCTGATACAGATGCGGTCTAAGCCAACTCGCTTGGTTTCAATCGTGATTTGAGGCGCGTCCTCCGCTGTCCCATCACTGGCTTGCTTACGTTTCTCTTCCAAGGCATCGATGGAGTTAGCCAGGATGTTCGTGAACACTTGGTTTAACTGTCCTGCATAACATTCAAGCAGAGGTAGATCGCCATAGGAGCGAACCAACTTCACTTCAGCGCGATCGCCGCTGGCTTTCAAGCGATGTTGCAAAATGACGAGGGTATTTTCGAGACCCTGATGCACATCTACGGATTTAAGATCTGATTCATCGAGACGAGAGAAATTACGCAACGAGCGCACAATCTCTTGAATACGCTCCGTACCGACCCGCATCGACCCCACCAGACGAGGTAAGTCGGCTTCAATGAACTCTAAGTCCACCTCTTCGATTTTCTCCTCAATCTCCGGAGTCGGTTCAGGTAGGGCTTGTTGATATAAGTCCAGTAACTCCATCAGATGCTCTGTGTACTCAGCAATATAGGTCAAATTGCCATAGACGAAGTTCACCGGATTATTAATTTCATGGGCTACCCCAGCCACCAACTGTCCTAGGCTGGACATTTTGGCTTGGTGAACCAGTTGAGATTGGGTTTCCTGAATTTGGGCCAGGGCCCTAGTGAGTTGTTCCGACTTTTCTCGGGCCTGGGCCTCCGAAGCGATGAGTCGTTTCTGAAGTCGCCTTTGGTTGAGTTGGGTTTCGATTCTCACTAGGGTTTCAGAAAATTGAAACTGTTTGCTAATGTAATCGGCAGCCCCAACCTGAAAGGCCTGGATCTTGTCTAGGGTCTCATTTCGGGCACTGACGAAGATGACCGGAACATCACGAGTGTCAGGAGAGGCTTTCAGAGTTTTGCAGACTGAGTAGCCATCGTCACCGGGCATGTTGATATCAAGTAAGATCAGATCAGGAGTATGGTCTAGCACCGCTGCGTGAGCATTCTGGCTATGGGTTTCTGTAACGACCGTGTAGCCATACTTACGCAACATCGCAGCCAGTAAGCAGGGCGAATCATCAATAACCAGAATCACGTCCTTAGACAGGATTACGGGAGAGTTCAGAAGGTCGTCAATTTGGGGGGAAGTTAATGTCTGTGCATTCATGGTGAACCCCTATATTAGTTTTCCTAGAGACTGTTTGGGACTGTTCTAACACTGTGACCATGTTTAAAGTAACGCCCTGTTACAGTCAAATAACGTAGTCTTGACTACATTTTTTATAACTTTTACAGAATCTTTAACTTTAGGGTCTTGATTCTGCTTGGCTTGGTAAATTTATGTGCTGTAGCAGAGTATTTTAGTCAGGGCTTCAAGCTCTTTAGCTGAGACGTATCAACCCAGGCTTGATGTTCCCATTATAGGGATTGGAGCGACAAACTGTCAAATTAATTTAGTTATTTTTCATCTTTGAGTTAGCTGTTTTTATCCAGTAGATAAAGTCGGTATTATTATCTAGTTAGTCCTCCGTAAAAATACGTATATAGGAACACCCATTAAGATTGAACGTCTAACCAACAGTAAACCATGTCTTATTGAGATAATACCTATAATTATAATTATTAAACACCCAGATTAGTGTGGTTTATATTTCCCTAAACACGATATAGCACTAAAAAAATAATGGCGATCGCGGCCCAAAAAGCCATCTTCCCAAGAAAATACCATTGACCACAGGAAACAGAAGTTTAGAGCCAAAACTTAGCCAGCTAGGGTCACTAGAATGGGTCTTAACCTGAGATGAGGGTATTTTTTTATCTTTATTCAACATAAGTTGTGAAAGCTCAACATAGCTTCATTTTTGTTCATACAATATCTAGGGGAAGAGACTGCAAGATTAAATTGGGTTAAGTCTCAGTCGATCCCCACTGTCTGACCGTCTAAACGAACAGATAGATGCTCATTCACAGCCCAATAATCAATAGATAGCTATTCATAGATTATTGAAGACACGACACTGGCTGAGTCCCGAATTTTCGGGAAACCCCTATACTTATTAAGAGAATCTAAAGAATCATAGCAGAAATCAATTAAGAGTTGTAACAATGCCAACAATTTATGCCCTTTTCCCCCTTGCCATCTCCCGTATCCTCCTCAGTCTGGGACTCGGGTTAGCGATCGCCCTCGTTAACCCGAGCCAAGTCCAGGCGGCCCCAAGCCATGCCGTCCAACATCTGGCCCGCGTCGAGGCCACCGAACTGCACGTAAGCCTCGGCGATCGCCAAGGACAGCTCAAGTTCTACCCCAATCACCTTGATCTCGTCGTCGGGCAAACCTACCGCCTGATCTTGGACAACCCCAGTCCCGAAAAACACTACTTCAGTGCCCCTGACTTCGCCGCCGTCAGTTGGACTCGCAAAGTCGAAGCCGCTGGCGTGGAAGTCAAAGGGACCGTGCGCGAACTCGAACTCAAACCCAAGGCCGAAGCCGAATGGGTCCTAGTTCCCGAGAAACCCGGCGAGTATGACCTCGAATGCACCATTCCCGGCCATGCCGAAGCCGGAATGACCGGAACCTTGACCATTACCGCCACCTCCGTCGAGTCTGTCTAAGCCCCGATCCCAAACAGCACAATCTGTTACCTTAGAACAAAGACCGCTTTCTCCGAGGTGATATCCGGGTTTCCATGTCAACCCTGCACCTCCAACCCACCTGAATTGAAGACTCCATGAATATCTTTAGCGATTTACTCTCCGCTCCCAGCCCTCCTAAGCCCTCCCGTCAAAGCGCCCAACTCCCCGGACTGAAAAAGCAACGTCGCCGCATCGAAATCAAATCGAAGCGGGAAATCGAGATTATGCGACAGTCCGCCAAAATCGTCGCCACAGTCCTTAAAGAAATTTCCCAACTCGTCGAACCCGGCATGACCACCGCCGATCTCGATGCCCATGCCGAGAAACGGATTCGGGACATGGGAGCCAAACCCAGCTTCAAAGGCTACCACGGCTTCCCCGCCTCAATTTGCTCAAGCATTAATAATGAAGTCGTCCATGGTATCCCCAACAAGAAAAAAGTGATCCGGGAAGGGGATGTCCTTAAAGTCGATACCGGTGCCTTTTTCCAAGGCTTTCATGGAGACTCCTGTATCACCATCGCCGTAGGCGACGTCAGCGACGAAGCTGCCCAGCTCATCCGAGTCGCCGAAGAAGCCCTGTATAAAGGCATCGAACAAGTTAAAAGCGGTGCTTATCTCCTCGACTTAGCAGGAGCCATTCAAGATCACGTTGAAGCCCATGGCTATAGTGTCGTCGAAGAGTTCACCGGCCATGGCGTCGGTCGCAACCTCCATGAAGAACCCTCGGTTTTTAACTTCCGCACCCGAGAAATGCCCAATGTCAAACTCCGGGCCGGTATGACTCTAGCCATTGAGCCAATTGTCAACCAAGGGTCCAAGCACAATCGCATTCTCAGTGATAAGTGGACCGCAGTCACCGTAGATAACGCTCTCTCAGCCCAGTTTGAACATACCGTTCTCGTGACTGAGGATGGCTACGAAATCCTGACCGATCGCACCAAGGTCTAAACATGCTCCCATGACGGTGCGATCGTCACCATCACACGAAAGGAGGGGACCCCCCTCCTTTTCGTTGTAACCAGGGTATCGTAACAAAATCGATCAATAATCCGGGAACTTTCCCCAATCCCTGGACGACTAAAGTGGCTGCCATGTTTAGCCGTTCTCTCGTCGTGCCCCTCGTCTCTGCCTTCAAGGGCAGTATAGGCATTAATCCGTAGAGGCAAACTGCTAGAATCAATGGTGACGTTTTTCGTCTGGTGTGAGGAGTCCGTCCATGTCTAAGTTTGCGTTTATTTCCAATCTATCTCTGTTGACCGTCACAGCAATTTTGACCAGTGTAGCGGCTGAGGCTGCTCCCCAGGCTGCCTTCAATGGCAACAAGGGCGTATTAAATGGCGCGGTGGAATCTCAACACCTCGCTCAAGTCACTTCGGTCTCCCAACTCTCCGATGTACAACCGACGGATTGGGCATTTCAGGCTCTCCAATCCCTCGTAGAACGGTACGGTTGTATTGCCGGTTATCCTGACGGAACCTTCCGGGGCAATAACTTCATGACTCGCTACGAGTTTGCCGCCGGGCTGAATGCCTGTTTGGATCAGATTATCGCCATTACCGGAGGTGGGAGTGACCTCGATCCGAGCGACTTAGCGACCATTCGTCGTCTGCAAGAACAGTTTGCCTCAGAATTGGCCACCCTACGTGGCCGGGTCGATCGCCTCGAAGCCCGCACCTCCCAACTCGAAGCGAATCAGTTTTCCACCACCACCAAACTGGAAGGGGAAGCTATCTTCGCCCTAGGGAATGTCTTTGACAGTACCCTAGATAATAACGAAACGGCATTCCAGCAACGGGTGCGCCTCGATTTTGTCTCTAGTTTTACGGGCCAAGATCGCCTGTTAACCCGTCTGCAAGTCGGAAACAGTGTTCCCTTTGGAACCACTGGCAATAACCAAGGACTCAACTTTGGTCCCTCAGCAGAAGGGGTATTAGCCTCTCAAGTCTTTGGTGACTCAGGGAACTCCGTCAATCTTGAGAGTTTAGCCTATTCCTTCCCCCTCGGGGAGTCGGTGGATGTAATTATCGGGGCAACTGGACTGCGGTTTGCTGACTTTACCCCCACCCTCAACCCCTACTTTGATGATAAGGATGGTGGCAATGGGGCCTTAAGTGCTTTTGGGCAACATAACCCCATTTACCGTCTTGGAGGCGGGGCCGGGATTGGTTTGAATTTACGGTTTGGGGATGACTTCCAAATCACCACCGGCTATCTAGCCTCCGAGGCCAATAGTCCCTCTCCGGGTGATGGCCTGTTTAACGGAGATCTCGCTGCCCTGGCTCAACTGACCTATACCCCCAGTCCTGAGTTTGGTCTGGCCCTGACCTATAACTATGGCTATTTTGGTGAGGGCAATTTCGGCTTCAACAATGGTGGTGGATCTGGGTTTAATAACACCAACTTTGGTTTTACCGGGACGACCTTTACCAACAATATTGGTGCAGTTAATCCAATTACTAGTCACTCCATTGGTGCCGCGTTGTCTTGGTCTCTGTCTCCAGGCTTTAATGTCAATGCTTGGGGTAGCTACAGTGATATCTATCTACGCACCAATGAACTGGATGGGGAAATCTGGAACTGGGCCTTGGGTCTGGCTTTCCCGGATTTGGTTCTACCGGGCAACTTGGGAGGCTTAATTATTGGTGCTCAGCCTTATCTCGGGGGTCTAGAAGATACCAACAGCTTCTTTGAGAATGATGTGCCGCTGCATTTAGAGGGATTCTATAAGGTGCAGTTGAGTGAGAACATTTCTATCACGCCTGGATTGGTTTGGCTGCTCAACCCCAACCAAGATCGTGATAATGATAGTGTCTTTATTGGCACCTTACGGGGCACGTTTAGTTTCTAACCCTTGGATGAGTTTGCCACTCTAAGTTGAGTGGCGATGGCGTTAGCTCATCGGTAACCGCTTTTCTCCCTCCTTGGAGAAAGGCGGTTTTTTTGGGGACCTCCTCCTGATTCTGGCTAGAGGCCCATTTCCCATTCCCGGTTTCGTGCTATATGATTGCCCCTGAATCGATCCGATGTATGGGGCAATTTCCAATGACTTTAGAGAATTTTCGCGTCTGTGATGGTGATCTCGATGAGGATCTGTTGAATCGCTACAGTCAAGGTTCACTGTTGGCTGTGGATACGGAAACGATGGGGCTACTGCCGGCCCGCGATCGCCTCTGTTTGGTCCAATTATGTGACATCTCGGGCATGGTGACTGTTGTGCGGATTCAACGGGGTCAAACTCAGGCGCCTCGTCTGAAGCAGGTACTGGAGGCGGCAACGGTTGAGAAGATTTTTCATTTCGCTCGCTTTGATGTGGCGATGCTGCAACAGCACTTGGGAATTCAGACGCAGCCCATTTTTTGCACCAAAATTGCCAGCAAATTGGCTCGGACTTATACCTCATCTCATGGCTTAAAAGCTTTGGTGATGGAACTCGAAGGAGTGGAACTCGATAAACGGGCCCAAAGTTCGGATTGGGGCAATGCGGCGCATCTCTCTGAGGAGCAGTTAAGCTACGCGGCGAATGATGTTCGCTATCTGATTTCTCTGAAACAGAGTTTAACAATGATGTTACAGCGAGAAGAGCGTTTACCCCTTGCGCAAGAGTGTTTTGCAGTAATTCCCGTCTTTGTGGCGTTGGATCTATTGCACTACTCCCATATTTTTGAGCATTAATCTCTAGAGGAATCCCTAGTTTCGTCTTTTGCCTCTTTTGTCTGCGATCGCGATCGCACCTTCAGGGTACTTGCGATCGCTAAAAATCTCGATCTAACTCACTAGGGTCTAGAGTTAGACATCACTCATCCCTTAGCAAAAATTTGCGACAATCAAGATGTCTCCTTCTGGAACTCGGTTTAAGGAACAGCAAAATAATGTCCAATCGTTCCACGAAATCAACTATGCTAATTCCGGGGGCGCTCGGCGAAATTCTGGTGTCAGCACGAACCACGGGGAAGCTCACCGTGTTGGATCGACATGGATTAAAGGCAGCCATCCTTGATGAGTCCCTCAGCGAAGAGGAACAACGCTCCATTGACCGCCTGTTACGGGCCGTCGTCAAGGGACGGATTTCCGTCGATCCCCTACGACCGGCGTCCACCGCTCAAGAGCCAGTTCATCCTCTCGATTCAGGCTCAACCTGGATCGCTTAATATACTAAGGACGGATCGTCGCCGGGATTGGTTATGCCCTTGATATTGGTTTTAATTGCCCTACTGACCCTATTGGGTTGGTTTGGGAATTTATTGTTTGTGGAACTTCCCATCTCGTTCTGGGATGCCCTCTCCTTGCCCCGCTGGTTTTGGCTGATTGTGGTGATCTCGCTACTATCTTGGGGAATCGGGGACTAATTGGCATCGGGAGGAGACTCAGCCTGGTAGCGTTTGAGAAGAGACAGACAGTTGCGTTCATCCTCAAGTCGCAAATAGCGCAACTCATCCGCAATACATTGCATCAACCGTAACCCCCGACCCCCGGTTGCATTGAGATCAACATCGGGCAACTCCTGTAACTTGGCGTCCAAATCGAAGCTTGGCCCCGAGTCGATCACCTTGAGTTGCAGAAATTCTGCCGTTTGTTCAAAGTGAATCTCAACGACCAACTCCGACGCACCCTGATGGGCATGTCGAACCGCGTTGGTAAAGGCTTCAGCTAAGGCCGTCTTCAGTTGTAACCAAACCTGTTGGGGGACAACAGAGGACTCCAAGCCATCAAACCAATCCAAAACGCGAGCTAACGCGTTAAGATCCGTGGGAACACGCAATGATGCGGAGAGGGGAAATTTGCTTAACATTTCCAAAGCGATAACATCCTCAGCTTCATTCAAAAACTTGCGGTCTGTTTCTTGATCATGACTCCGATTCTCCTAATCGACGACGACCTAACAACTCGCATGGTGACTGCACGAGCCTTGGAAAAACAGGGCTACGAGGTCGCCCTTGCTGAAAACGGCGAGGAGGGAATTGATCTGGCAAAACGCCTTCATCCCAAACTAATTATCTGTGACTGGATGATGCCAGGGGCAGATGGCTTGGAAGTCTGCCGTCAAATCAAGGCCATGAAAGCCTTATCTACCACGTTCTTCATCTTACTCACAGCTCGGGGAGCCGTCGAGGATCGGGTGACGGGACTCGATACTGGGGCCGATGAGTTTCTGGCTAAACCCATTGATATGGATGAACTCAACGCCAGAGTTCGGGCTGGCTTACGAGTTCATCAACTCAGCCAAGACCTCCAGAAACAAAAACAGATGTTAGAGGCTGAGTTGTCGGAAGCAGCGGGCTATGTGCGATCGCTCCTCCCAGTTTCCCGTGATCATACCGCAGTTCGGATCGAAACGTGTTTTGCCCCCTGCCAACAACTCGGGGGCGATTGTTATGATTTCCAATGGCTCGACGAGGAGTCCTTGATTATGTATTTAGTCGATGTCTCAGGTCATGGCGTCGGTGCGGCCCTCCTCTCGATTTCAGTCCTCAACATTTTGCGATCGCGCTCCCTACCTCGCACCAATTTCTACGATCCCAGTCAAGTTCTCGAAGCCCTCAACCACGCCTTTCAAACCAGTTCCTCAGGCAGCTTCTATGAAGAAAAGTACTTCACCATCTGGTACGGAGTCTACAACAGTCGCAGCCACACCCTGACCTACGCCAGCGCCGGTCATCCGCCAGCATTACTGTTGACTGACTCCGGTAGTCCTGAGTCGGCCCCCAGCCTAAAACAACTCAACACCCCCAATCTACCCATCGGGATGTTCCCTGATATCGAATATCAGGCCCAACATTGCCGCGTCACCCCATCCGCAAAACTATATATCTTCAGTGATGGGGTCTATGAAATTCCCCAGAGTGATGGCACAGTTTGGGGTCTAGATGCCTTCGCCGCTTGGTTGACTCAGACTAGCCAGTCCGGTGATCTACCTCTAGCCTCGGTCTTTGAGCATTTGCAAGACCTCTGTGATCCCCATCCCTTTGATGATGATGTCTCACTGCTACAGCTACAGTTTCATTAAGCTGGGGGGGTTGGCCCCTAAGAGGACAACATGGACTCCTCGAACTCTTGGCGATCGCTAAAAATTTTAAAGACGCGATTCATGCTGGTGAGTTCAAACAGGATTTTGACCTGATCGCTAATGGAACAGACAAACATCTTGCCATCAGCCGCCCGAACCGTCTTAAGGGCTGACACCAACGCACCTAGGCCGGAACTGTCAATGAACGTCACATCTTTCAAGTCCAAGAGAATGACCTTGGCCCCGGTGTCTAGACATTCAGCAATCTCCCGCCGCACCTGGCTTGCCTTGACTCCATCGAGGAGACCACCAGGTTGAACGATTTTGATTTCATCAGGGTTCATAGAAGTTTCAGCAATGTATGTCACCATTCACCTAAACACCAGTGTCTCATTTCTGGGCAAACAGTGTCTCATTTCCCGGTGGACAATTCCAAACTCTCATGCACCCAACTGCCGCTGCCAGCCAGCATATCCCCTGCATACCCAGAACCTTAAAGCTTTCCTAAAGTCAGAATTGGCACAATCAGCAGCATTTAATTGTTGTATCATCGGTCTCTCAACGGATTCAGCCGTTATCTTACCGTCAGGATAGCCTAAGAATCACGATATTGTAACGGTAGTCCCACAGAGGAGTGCACATTCTGCCCCACTGTGCCTCACAACTACGCCACCGTCTACCGCAGCCTTCTGTTTTCCCCAGATGACGGGGCCAATGAGTCTGCCTTAGCCGGACTTCGGGACGCTGCCCATTCACCTGCATTTAAGGAATCATCATCATGGTCAAAGTTGGAATCAACGGCTTCGGTCGCATCGGACGTTTAGTCTTCCGGGCCGGACTGGCAAACCCCGAGATTGAGTTCTGCGGGATTAACGACCTCGTTCCCCCGGAAAGCCTAGCTTATCTCCTCAAATACGATTCGACCCATGGTCGCTTTCAGGGAACTGTCGAAGCCAAAGCCGATGGAATTGTCGTCGATGGAAAATTCATTCCCTGTACCTCAGAACGAGATCCCGCCCAACTTCCCTGGGCCAAGTACGGGGCTGAGTATGTAATTGAGTCCACAGGCCTGTTTACCACCTACGACAAGGCCTCGAAACACCTAGAAGCTGGCGCGAAGCGGGTGGTCATTTCTGCCCCCACGAAAGACCCTGATAAGGTCAAAACCCTACTCATGGGGGTCAATCAGGGAGAGTATGACCCCAGTCAACATCCCATTGTCTCCAATGCCAGTTGTACGACAAACTGTTTAGCCCCCATTGCCAAAGTCATTCACGACAACTTTGGGCTGGCCGAGGGCTTAATGACCACGGTTCACGCCATGACCGCCACTCAGCCTACGGTGGACGGCCCCAGTCAAAAGGATCTCCGGGCGGGCCGTAGCGCTCCCCAGAATATTATTCCGGCCTCCACCGGCGCGGCGAAAGCGGTTACCCTGGTTCTACCGGCGCTCAAGGGTCGCCTGACGGGAATGGCGTTCCGGGTTCCCACTCCTGATGTCTCGGTGGTGGATTTAACCTTCCGCACCGAACAAGCCACGAGCTACGCTGACATCTGTGCGGCTATGAAGCAGGCGGCTGAGGGTCCGATGAAGGGAGTTCTTGCCTATACGGAAGACCCAGTTGTCTCGACGGACTTCACCACTGACCCCCATTCCAGCATTTTTGATGCCACCGCTGGTATGGAGTTGAATGCTAATTTCTTTAAAGTGGTGTCCTGGTATGACAATGAGTGGGGCTATTCAAACCGCACCATTGACCTCATCTTGACGATGGTGGCGAAGGGTTAATCTCCCGTCTAATCGCTGTTTGACCGTTTTGCCCCGATCAACTCAGACCCCGGTTCCTAAGACGTTGGAAACCGGGGTCTGGTTTTTAAGGGAGAATGACTGCCCAGAGACTCCAGCCGAGGGCGATCGCACTCAGGTGTTGTGGCAGCAAGAAGCGCCAGGATTTACGGGCAATTTTCTGGGTCAGGATCACGCTTAAGAGGGTTGAGACAATCAGGAGGGTTCCTTGTAAGAAGCTGATGACTGCCGGGTCTGCTACCCAGATGGGCAGGTTGGCTCCACTCATACCAAAGGTGGCTAGGGTCACTGGTAAGACACGCCCGGCTTCCCCTAAGCCTAAGTGCAGATAATGGGCTAAATTGCCCCCCCAGACCAGGGGAAGATAGCCATAGGCTAATGTTATAAAGGGCTTGGGTTTGGGGCTGTTCCAGAGCCGGTGAATGCCCTGTATGAGTCCATAGGCGACTAGGGGGGCGATCGCTGGCAACAGTAAGGCCAACAATGAGACTTCTAAATGCTGCCCAAAGCTACCCAGGTTAAACGACCACCCTAACAGCCCTTGCAGTTCCGGTAGCCGCCGCAGAAACACCCCGCCGAGGAGTAAAAACAGTAACGCCACCTCATAGCTATGGGGAGTATGGGTTGTCCAGAGTTCAATCCCTGGTGGCCGTAGGTTCAATTCTACTGATCGATGGGGACAGGCTTTGAGACAGGTCATACACAGCACACAGTCTCGGTTATCTTGCAGTTGAGCCGGATGGGAATAGAGAGGACAGCCCTCAGTCTCTTGACCTTCCCCTTTTTCGGGACCCCCTTTATAACATTGATAAGTAGTACATTCAGCGGAACAAATCCCCGTTTGGGCCCGCAACTCGGTCATGGAAAGCTTGGCAAATAAGCCATTCATTCCCCCGATTGGGCAAAGGTAACGACACCAAAATCGTCGCTCAAACAACAGAGAAAAAATTACAGCTCCTGCGGTAATTAAGAGCAACAAACAACTGGATAAGTAGGCGGTATTTTGGAGATGCCAGAGTTCTTCCCAAAGGAAAATCAAGGCAAAGAGTCCAAATAAAAACCAGCCTCCCCACCGTTCAGCGGCTTGTCTCTGCCAGGGTTTCAACTTTCTAGGAAATAGTTTTAGGGAGAGTTTTTGACTGAGTTCTCCATAAATCATAAAGGGACAAATGGCACACCAGAGTCGTCCTACGAAGGGAAACCCTAGTAATATTAGGGGCCACCACCAAGCCCAAAATAGATTTAAGGCAACATTTTGGTCTCGGGTTTGGGGTCCCACAAATAAGAGAATGACAACTAGGGCAAACACCCAGGTTGTAATGCCATAGTTCAGCCCATCAGTCCAGAACGTCCCTCGTAAAAATTCTCGAAGTTGAGGGTAGCTTTTAAAGAGGTTGAGGCGCAGCCGGGTTTTTTTGTTGTCCTGAGACCAAAACAGTTCTTCGGTGAGTTCGTCGGCGCCATCGGCTTGGGTAACGGCTCGTTTAACTAGACTACTGAGTTCCCGTAAATTGTTGGGAAAGTCGTAGGATTGTAGGCGACGGATGGCTTCGGGGGTGATTCTGGGTTTGGGGATGCCGCGACTGCGACAGCAGAGACTCAGGTTGTAGTCGAGGAGGGCTTTGATGTCGGTTTTGCGAACCCGAACTGGGGGAACTTTGATGCTTTGGGCAACGCAGTTGCTAAATTCTGGGGCGGCTCGTTCAGAAATTAGGATGATGCGGGCGTTGCAAGAGCAGCTGACGGGTTGGGTTTGGGGATCGCGGGAGACGGGGTGATAGGTTCGGGTTGTCAGGAGTTGGGCAATTGGCTCTCGCAATTCATCGGGCAGATCTTGGATGTTGTTGAGAACCAGAGTGCCTTCTCCTAGCCATTCTAGGAGGCCCGGTTTACCGTTGGATCGCCCAAACAGTTCGGCACCACTGGTTTGTAGCAGGCCACTGGTGAGTTGAATCATTGGTTCTCGCCGTTGGGGGGAACCGTAGTGAATCAGGCTGGCCATGTTGTCTTTTTCCAGGCCCGGTTCGCCGAAAATCAGAACCGAGTCTCGGGTTTTGGCGGCTTTTTTGATGCTTTGTCGCAAACGCACGGCGTAACGACTGGTGCCGATGATGCCGCGACGAATACGGTTGACGAGATAGGGCCGCAGTTCGCTTTGACGTTCTCGCTCGTAGCTGAGTTCGGCGGAGACGCGATCGAGTTCTTCGGCCAGTTGTTGGGAAAATAGCCGTGAGATTTCGTTGTGGCGATCGAGGAGATGGCTAAAGTCTTCTCGGGAAATCTGCCAAAGTTGGCTCTCGCTTAGGGCGGTTAGGGTTTCGTTGCTGTTACGGTCTAAGAGGAGATCTTGCAGGTGCAGAACGGTTCCAGCGGTGAGGCAATAGGAGCCTTGGGGGCGATCGCTTTGGAGTTGACCCTGGTGGAGAATATAAATGCCGTCGGGGGGCTGATCGGCTTGGCTGAGAACATCATCCTTGGCCAGGTGGCGATCGCTCAGCAGGTCGTTCAAGTCCGCCAGGGCCGCCTCAGAAAGTTTTTGGAGAATGGTATGGGTTTTGAGCCAGGTAATTCGCTCTGCACCTATCATGGGATCGGCCCTCATCTATGATCCGGTTGTTCTATACTAGCGGCGATCGTTATGACCATTGCAGATCTGCCAAATCTTTGGGTTCCCCTGGCCCTGTTAGCGCTCATCATTGCAGCCGCGATCTTTTTTAGCAAAATCTAGCCAACTCTAATTAACCCATGACACGAACGAGGCGAGCTTAAGACTCGCCCCCTCGGATGCACGCTGGCTTGTGATCACAGAACGATTCGCTACGGCATAAAGCTATCGTCTCGCTCCCCAACCACCATTTGCAGAACGGTGGGTTCGCCGCCTTTGGCATGGAATTTGTCGGCCCAACCCCGGATCAGTTCGTCGAGTTCTGTTAAGGCATCTTGGAGGCGATCGCTGGGGATGTCCAACTCTTCCAACAAACGCATGGTTCTAGGTTGCCGTTGTGTCCAATCTCGCATTAGGCGGAAGTAGCGAGCCGTATCCTCGACCATGATGTAGTTCCGCTCCTCGTCGTTGGCGGGAGAATAGGAGGCACGGGTGAGGGCATAAACCGGCATTCCCCAGGGGGAGTCAATACGAGTGACAGTCCCTGAATAAATTAAACGCCGTTTGATATGCTCAGCTAAGGCTTCACTGAGAGGCATCCGGCGTTCAGGTGGGAGATCTTCTTGAGAGCGGCTGTGCAGAAACTCAATCAACTCCATAAACTGGAAGGAATTAATGGTTTGAGCATCAGGTAGAGGTTTGGGCAGTTTCCGTTCTAGTTGGCGTTTTTCCTCTGGAGCCAGACTACTTCCAGCGATGCGGGGTTTTCCGGGTTGCCAGGGGTATTGTTCGAGCCAAACATAGGGGAACTGAATCAAATAGCGAGGTTCCTGAGACCCCAGCATTTTCAGGAGCTTCCCTTCTGTTAGGGCCTGACGGACTTCCTCGACAATGACCTTGACCCGCCGGGGTTCGATATGATGCAGATGACCCGTCATCCGCAAGTTCTCGCCCTGTTCGAGATAGGTTAGGTAGATGGCACATTTGGCAGCCGTCGCCGCCGCATCCAGAAAGGCTCCATGTCGATGTCCGCTAGTCCGCATGGCAATGAATGCCAAATAGAGCATGATTTGATCCATCGCGCTCGGACTCAGACGCTCGATCAAATCGGTATCTTTATTCATAACAATCCCTGAAACTATGAGTGTTGGAGGGGTGACAGTGACCTCCGGTCAATTAGTCTACTCTCGTGAGAACGTCCGCACTCAGGATCAGACGATTTTGGAATAGCGCCGGGAGTGGCGTTCTCTGAGCGATCGCAGGATGCACGCCTGGCGGGAGGCTCCCTCGTCAAGGCAGGTCTGAACAATCGCTAGACTGCGAACTGCTTTTTTCGAGGAGTTTTCCCCCTTATACTCACTTTATCCCAAGATCTTATCCGATCTCGTTATCCTGCTGATTCTCCTCGGTATCTTTTTCTCGGTGAGAGCCAGCAATTTACTGCTCAAGTATTTAATCCGATTTTGTCTATGAGTTCTTTGTCTGATATTCGCATTTCTCTGAGTCCAGCGGCGATCGCGGAAGTGGAGCGCCTGCGACGCAAGCAACATCACCCTGAAGCGGCGTTACGGGTTCGGGTGCAATCAGGAGGCTGTGCCCAACTGTACTATGACCTCAGCTTTGAGGAGACCCCCGATGCCGATGACCGCTGTTGTACCTGTGATGGGGTGGCGATCGCCGTTGACGTGTTAAGCTTACCCTACGTCGATGGACTGACGATTGACTATACAGAAGACCTCATGGGAGGTGGGTTTCGCTTCCATAATCCTCACGCCGAGCGCACTTGTAGCTGTGGACATTCCTTTGTTCCCCAAGCCGATCTGACCGCTCACTGAGGGCAGTTGACTCTTGCCCAAAATCGCGGTATAGTTGAAGACTGTTTCCAGATTTATCTTAAGTCCGCTCATTAGCATTACTCATGCCCACAATTCAGCAGCTCGTGCGTAGCGAGCGAAAGAAAGCCCATAAGAAAACGAAGTCGCCAGCTTTGAAAAGCTGTCCCCAGCGTCGTGGGGTTTGCACCCGGGTTTATACCACCACCCCGAAAAAGCCGAACTCCGCCCTACGGAAAGTAGCACGGGTTCGTCTAACCTCCGGGTTTGAAGTGACCGCCTACATTCCAGGTATTGGCCACAACCTGCAAGAGCACTCCGTGGTGATGCTGCGGGGAGGTCGTGTGAAGGATTTACCCGGAGTTCGCTATCACATTGTGCGAGGGACTCTCGATACCGCCGGCGTTAAAGATCGCCGCCAGAGTCGTTCCAAGTATGGAGCCAAACGTCCTAAAGAATAAGTCTTCTAGGACAGAATCCGCGCAGTTTATACTTTTTCAGAAGTTCAAGCCGAATCTATGTCACGTCGCAGAGTCGTTCAAAAACGCCCGGTTCCCCCCGATCCGGTTTATAATAGCCGCCTTGTCAGCATGATGACCCGCCGCCTCATGCAGCATGGCAAAAAATCTTTGGCATCCAACATCGTTTACGATGCCATGAAAATTATTGAAGAGCGCACGGGTTCTGAGCCTTTAGAGGTTTTTGAAACCGCCATTCGCAACGCGACGCCTTTGGTGGAAGTCAAGGCACGTCGTGTCGGTGGAGCCACTTACCAGGTTCCCATGGAAGTCCGTCCTGATCGTGGGGTCGCCTTGGCCCTGCGTTGGCTGATTGCGGCCACCCGCAACCGTTCCGGAACCACCATGGCCATGAAACTCGCCAACGAACTCATGGATGCCGCCAACGAAACCGGAAACACCATCCGCAAACGGGAAGAAACCCATCGTATGGCAGACGCAAACAAGGCTTTTGCTCACTATCGTTACTAGGCCCGTCTCGTGGCGGAACGGTTTTAACGTTTAGTGTTGACGTTTCCGGGGCGAGCTAGAATTTTTTGCTTAAATCGTCGCTTAAGTCAAAGAATATTAAGATACAATAAGCAATGTTGTGTCCGCGTCTCTAATTTTCCTTGGAAGAGAGGCGCGATGGATTGTGTGTGATTCCGGGCGAGCGATCGCCAACTCAAAAGAATCCACCAACCCAACACAACAAAGCAAGAAGACACAGCGGCAGTACACGTAAAGGGAGGTTATTGTGTCACGAACAGTCCCGCTCAACCGAATTCGCAATATTGGTATTGCGGCACACATCGACGCAGGAAAGACGACTACAACAGAGCGTATCCTGTTCTACTCAGGCATGGTTCACAAAATGGGCGAAGTCCATGACGGAACCGCTGTGACGGACTGGATGGCTCAGGAGCGAGAGCGGGGCATTACGATTACTGCCGCTGCGATCACTACCAACTGGCTCGACCATCAAATTAACATCATCGACACCCCAGGACACGTAGACTTCACCATTGAAGTCGAACGGTCAATGCGGGTGCTAGATGGCGTAGTAGCCGTGTTTTGTTCCGTCGGTGGGGTGCAACCCCAGTCGGAAACCGTGTGGCGGCAAGCTGATCGCTACAAAGTTCCCCGAATCGCCTTCGTGAACAAGATGGACCGAACTGGGGCCAACTTCTTCAAAGTCTACAACCAGATGCGCGATCGCCTGCGCGCTAATGCTGTTGCCATTCAAGTTCCCATCGGTAGTGAGAGTAACTTCCATGGGGTCGTAGATCTCGTAGGCATGAAAGCCTACATCTACACCAATGACTTAGGGACTGACATTCAAGAAACGGACATTCCTGAAGAAGTCTCAGAATTGGCAGCCGAATATCGCGAAAAACTCCTCGAAGCCGTCGCCGAAACCGACGATGACTTGATGGAGAAATACCTAGAAGGGGAAGAAATCAGCGAAGAGCAAGTTCGCGCGACCCTTCGCCGAGGAACCATTGACGGAACCATTGTTCCGGTTCTTTGTGGTTCTGCCTTTAAAAACAAAGGGGTGCAACGGCTACTCGACTGTGTGGTGGACTATCTGCCCTCACCGACAGAAGTTCCTCCGATTCAAGGAACCCTGCCTGACGGAGAAGTAGCCACCCGTCCCGCTGACGACGATGTGCCTCTGTCGGCCCTAGCCTTTAAGGTCATGGCTGATCCCTACGGTCGTTTGACCTTTGTGCGTGTGTACTCAGGCATCCTGCAAAAAGGAAGTTATGTTTACAACGCCACCAAAGACCAAAAAGAACGGGTCTCTCGTCTGATCGTCCTCAAATCTGACGATCGCATTGAAGTCGATGAACTTCGGGCCGGAGATTTGGGTGCCGCCTTGGGCTTGAAAGATACCCTAACTGGCGATACGATTTGCGACGAGGAAGAACCCATCATCCTCGAATCTCTATACATCCCCGAACCCGTTATCTCGGTGGCCGTCGAGCCAAAAACCAAGGCTGACATGGAGAAACTCTCCAAAGCCTTGCAATCCTTGTCCGAAGAAGATCCCACCTTCCGCGTGACAACGGATGCAGAAACGAACCAAACCGTGATTGCTGGGATGGGTGAACTTCACCTGGAAATCCTCGTTGACCGTATGTTACGAGAATTCAAGGTGGAAGCCGAAGTTGGGGCGCCTCAGGTGGCCTACCGCGAAACCATCCGCAAACCCAGCACCGCTGAAGGCAAGTTTGTCCGTCAAAGCGGTGGTAAAGGTCAGTACGGTCACGTGGTGATTGAACTTGAACCCGGTGAAACTGGAACTGGATTTGAGTTCGTCTCCAAAATCGTCGGCGGGTCAGTTCCCAAAGAATATATTGGGCCGGCTGAAAATGGGATGAAAGAAGCCTGCGAATCTGGTATCCTGGCAGGTTATCCCCTGATCGACGTGAAAGCAACGTTGGTCGATGGGTCTTACCACGATGTCGATTCTAATGAGATGGCATTTAAAATCGCTGGTTCCATGGCGATGAAGAATGCCGTCACCAAGGCATCCCCGGTTCTTCTCGAACCGATGATGAAAGTTGAGGTCGAAGTTCCCGAAGACTTCATGGGCAACGTGATCGGCGATCTCAACTCCCGTCGCGGTCAGATCGAGGGTCAAGAGACTGAAGATGGCCTTACGAAAGTAACGGCCAAAGTTCCGCTGGCATCCATGTTTGGTTATGCCACGGATATTCGCTCGAAGACCCAAGGTCGTGGCATCTTTTCGATGGAGTTCAGCCACTATGAGGAAGTTCCCCGTAGTGTTGCTGAAGAGATCATCGCCAAAAGCAAAGGGAACGCATAACACAGAATAAGGAACACAAGATTCATGGCACGCGCAAAATTTGAACGCAACAAACCCCACGTCAACATCGGTACCATCGGTCACGTTGACCACGGGAAAACCACGCTAACCGCTGCAATCACGGCAACTCTGGCTGTGACCGGTCAAGCTAAAGCTCGTAAGTATGCTGACATCGACGCAGCACCTGAAGAGAAAGAGCGGGGAATCACGATCAACACCGCTCACGTTGAGTACGAAACAACTCAGCGTCACTATGCTCACGTGGACTGCCCCGGTCACGCGGACTATGTGAAAAACATGATCACCGGAGCCGCTCAAATGGACGGCGGCATCCTGGTGGTGTCTGCGGCGGATGGTCCGATGCCTCAAACCCGTGAGCACATCCTCTTGGCTCGTCAGGTGGGTGTTCCTAGCTTGGTGGTCTTCTTGAACAAACAAGACCAAGTTGATGACGAGGAACTCCTGGAATTGGTCGAACTTGAAGTTCGCGAACTCCTGAGCGAGTACGACTTCCCCGGCGATGATATTCCCATCGTCACCGGCTCGGCTCTCAAAGCCATTGAAGCCCTCGAAGCCAACCCCACTGTCGCCGCTGGTGAAGATGAGTGGGTTGACAAAATCCTCAAACTCATGGAAGAAGTGGACGCTTATGTGCCCACCCCTGAGCGTGATGTGGACAAAGACTTCTTGATGGCAATTGAGGACGTGTTCTCGATTACTGGTCGGGGTACTGTTGCCACGGGACGGATTGAGCGCGGTATTGTCAAAGTTGGCGACACGGTGGAACTGGTGGGGATTAAAGATACCCGCAGCACCACAGTGACCGGTGTGGAAATGTTCCAGAAAACTCTGGATCAAGGGATGGCTGGTGACAACGTGGGTGTTCTCCTGCGTGGTGTTCAAAAAGGTGATATTGAGCGGGGGATGGTGTTGGCTAAACCCGGCACAATCAACCCTCACACCAAGTTTGAAGCTGAGGTATATATCCTCAACAAGAATGAAGGTGGCCGTCACACTCCCTTCTTCCCCGGCTATCGTCCTCAGTTCTATGTGCGGACGACTGACGTGACCGGAACCATCAGTGACTTCACGGCTGATGATGGGAGTGAAGCGGAAATGGTTATGCCTGGCGATCGCATTAAAATGACCGTTGAACTGATCAACCCCGTGGCGATCGAACAAGGAATGCGCTTTGCTATTCGTGAAGGCGGCCGCACCGTCGGCGCGGGTGCTGTGGCGAAAATCCTTCAGTAGACCGTCGGTCTAACTGTGGCGTTAGGGGCGCACCGAGTCTGCGCCCCTGGTGTCTGTAGCCGCTTAAGGGCTATTTGGGGAGGCGTCGCCCTCCCTTTCTCCTGTTATCTGAACCTCGACAATTAAAAATCCTTCAACATCATGGCAACGATTCAGCAGCAAAAAATTCGTATTCGCTTAAAAGCCTTTGACCGTCGCTTACTCGACACATCCTGCGACAAAATTGTAGATACGGCCAACCGCACCAGTGCCACTGCCGTCGGACCGATTCCTCTACCCACGAAACGCCGGGTTTATTGTGTGCTGCGATCGCCTCACGTGGATAAAGACTCTCGTGAACACTTTGAAACTCGCACCCACCGCCGCATTATTGATATTTATCAACCCTCCTCGAAAACAATTGATGCTCTGATGAAGCTGGATCTACCCGCTGGCGTTGACATTGAGGTCAAACTGTAGGGTCGCTCAGATAAGGTAATACTTGACAGATATCCCCTGGTGTGTGTTGGTTAAATCTGACCAAGAGACCCGGGGATTGTCTGTGAATGAGTTAGAATGAAAGGCGCAACCCTGACAGACGGAATCATGGCCACCTCGTCTTCCATCGCCGTTCGAGAACTTCCTTTATTTCCTCTTCCGGAGGTCGTCCTGTTTCCCGGTAGACCCCTGCCTCTACATATTTTTGAGTTTCGCTATCGCATGATGATGAATACCATCCTCGAAAGCGATCGCCGCTTTGGAGTACTCATGTGGGACCCGAACAGTCGTGAAGCTGCACCAGTCGGCTGTTGTGCCGAAATTATCCAACATCAGCGGCTACCGGATGATCGCCTAAAAATTTGGACGGTGGGCCAACAGCGGTTTCGGGTGTTGGACTATGTCCGAGAAAAGCCCTATTATGTGGGTTTAGTAGAATGGGTCGAAGACCATCCCCCAAAACAAGACCTGCATCGCCTAGCGTCGGAGGTAGAAGAACTTTTGCGGGATGTGGTTCGCCTCTCGGCTAAGTTAATGGATCGTGAGATCGAACTTCCCGAAGATATCCCTAGCTTACCCACCGAACTGTCCTATTGGGTGGCCGGCAACCTCTATGGGGTAGCCTCAGAACAGCAAACGCTGTTGGAAATGCAAGACACAGCCGCTCGCTTAGAACGAGAATCGGAAATTCTAACCACCACCCGAAATCACCTGGCGGCACGAACCGTCCTTAAAGATACCTTTAACCCCTCTTAAAGAACTCAACCTGTCTTGTTGTTGTTGAAATGTCCTTGAACTACCATGGGTGAATCCAAGCGTCGCAAAGAAGCTCTGGGCGAAAAGTACGGTCAGGAGCCTTATATCTTGCCTTGGCTGCCGATTACTAAACGACAGTCGGAGCAATTCCTCAAATGGTCTAGCCGAGGGGCTTGGGCAGGAATTGTCGGTCTTATCCTTGTTTGGCTAACGGTGGTCTTTATCGCTCCATCGTTTGGCTGGTGGGGACTGGGTTCGTGATCTCCCATAGTCGGGGGTTACCTGAGTCCGCATTGATAGAAATCTTAAATAACTTTACCGATTACTCATAATCGAAATAGGAGGCTTGACTGCGGGGAGCTTGCTGCGATCCCCGCAGTTCGTTTGAGCGAATGTCCTGAAGACCCAGAAAATTTGTAGAAAGGCAAAGTTAGATAGGGTAAGGATTTCTGCCTATCGTGACTGACTTTATCCCCGAGCTTTCGGGTTGTCTGTGTTCTACGATACCCCGACTCCGGTTAACCTAAGTTAGCGTTGGGCAAGTTTCCCGACTCGACGATTGTCCGTTGGGAGACGACTGTGTTGGCTTGCCTAGAGACCCAAGATGAGAGACATTGTTAAGTAAACTTTAAATTGTTAACCCGCGTCTCGCGTGTCAAGAGGAGGAGAACTGTGTTTATACGACTTGCCGAACAGCATCGTCAATTCGTCCAAGAATTGGTGATGAATCTAAAAGCTTTAGCCATTGTGCTGGAGCGTCGGGGCTATCTGGCTTCGTGCTACACCTGCGGCAGTCAGATGAACAGCGCGTCGTTTATGGTTAGCCTAGGCGACAATCATCTTATCCGTTTCCTCGTGTCCGACTATGGGATCACCTGGACTGAGATGCGCGACGATCGCGAACTGATGAAGCTCGAAGGAGCTGAAGCCATCGCCCAACTGCAAGAGTTAGCCAATCTGGTGAAATACCAAATTGCCCCGCAAGATTATCGCCCAACGGCGGTCCAACAGGCGTAAAATAGAGGTAGATCCCTGCGATCGCCCCATTTTAACCCTTGCTATTGGGTATTTCCCATGACAGATATCGATATTGGCTGGCAGCACTGTTATATTGACACCAACCGCATCCGACTGCATTGTGTAACCCAAGGGGAAGGCGATCTCGTCGTCCTTCTCCATGGGTTTCCCGAGTTTTGGTATTCCTGGCGCTATCAGATCCCGGCGCTGGCTCGTCATTTTAAGGTGGTGGTTCCCGATTTACGGGGCTATAACGACTCCGACAAGCCGTCAAGCGGTTATGATCTCGATACCCTCAGCCAAGATGTGCGAGGGACTATTGCTGCATTAGGCTATCGTAGTGCCCATATTGTCGGTCATGACTGGGGAGGGGCGATCGCCTGGCATCTGGCCCATACCTATCCCGAGTCCATCAATCGCCTTGCCATCCTCAACGCCCCCCATCCCCACCAGTTTACCCAAGCCCTCGCCAGTAACTTCGACCAACTCCGCCGCAGTTGGTATGTGCTGGCCCTACAAATCCCCAGCCTCCCCGAATGGGTGATTCGTAACAACCTCAAAGACTTCGTCCAAAATATCTTCCGGGAAAACGCCATTCGCAAAGGAGCCTTTGGTCAGGAAGATAACCAAATTTACCAAGCCGCCCTAGAAAAACCCGGCGTGCTGAACTCCATCGTCAAGTATTATCGTCAACTCTCCGCCCCCCAAACCTGGCTCAAAAGCTGGGGGCGATCGCTTGATCCGATTACAGCTCCGACTCTAGTTCTCTGGGGCGAAGACGACTCGTTCCTGAGTACCAGTCTTACCCAAGGCTTTGACAAACTGATCACCGCCCCCTTCCAACTCGAACTGATTTCTCAATGTGGCCATTGGATTCAGCAAGAGGTGCCGCAAACCGTCAATCGCAAACTCCTGAACTTCCTCACCGTCAAATAGACGGTGAATTGGGGCGAACCGAAGTTCACCCCCAACTCGCCCACCCTGAGACTTACTCAGGTTTGGGCTTCGTTGTGGTCTCCACCTAGTGGCTATGGCTATGGCCGTGATCGTGGCTATGGCTATGGCCGTGGCTGTGACCATGTTCATGACCATGACCATGATCGTAGCCATCTTCGTCATGATTGTGGAAGCGTCGGGCCACCTCAGCAGCTAACTGGGGATTCACCTCAACCCCCTCTTCCGAGAGTAACGCCTCAATATGGGAATCTGCCCATTGCGCCACCATCTCCAGAAACTCCGGGCGATCGTTCACACAGGGCATCTGAACATAGGTAACATCGGGATAGCGACGGTGCATTTCATGGACAATATGATGCACATCCAGCAGGGTTTCATGGTTTTCCGTCGCGAAGCCAATGGGCATCATCACGATCGCCCGCGCCCCCAACTGCACTAAATTATCAATGGCCTGATTGGGATTCGGCTGTGTCCATTCAATCAGGGGCGTGTCATGGTTGAGCCAACCCACCGAAATCAGGGGATAGCGGTACATGAGCCGCTCCCGAACCGCCTCATACAGCGCCTGACTCTCATCGACACCCGAGGTAAAGCCCTTCGCCTTCATGGGACAGCCATGATTCATCAAGACAATGCCAATTTGCGAGGGCAGATAGGCCGCCGCCAACTCCTCGGCGATGCGTTCCTCCACCATCTGAGCCATCAAATCCAGATATTGCGGCTGATTGTAGAAGGAGGGAATATATTTAAGACCTTTGACCCAATGCTCCTCGCCCTCGACTAACTTAGACAGAGCCTGATTGACCTGTTCGACTGCGATACCGCTGGTGAAGACGGAATCCACCACGAGCAGGGGATAGATGAGGAGTTTCGTGAAGCCTTGAGCTTTCACCTCAGCTAACACCTGTTCCGGGAGAAAGGGGGCGCAGAAGTTAAAGGCTTTAAAGACTTGAATGCGATCGCCCCAGCGTTCCTGAAGCTTTTGCTCAATCCCGGCCCGTTGCTGCTCAAAAATGGCATTGTGAGGGGAGACAAAGTCATGATGTTGATGACCCCACTCGTGACGGTCAAAAATGGCAAGAAGCCTGGCTAATGGGGGATAGAGCCAATCGGGAACCGGGGCGAATTTCGCCGTGAGCAGGTGTAGGGCCTGTTCGTTGTAATTGGCGAAATCCTCATAGCTCTCGACTTCACCGTATCCCATCAAGAGGACGGCGACGCGATGATCCGATGGCGTGGAATTGGATGAATGGGTGGTTTGTTCGTGGGTAACAACCAAGATGACAGTCTCCTCTGAAGCGCTCTAACGAACTGTAACGAATTTGGCACGTTACAGCGAATAATGCCAACATAACACAGGCGTTTTGCTAAAGGCCGTTACAGTATTGTGAACAGGGTTTAGCGGCTATGACCCTTTGTCTGTGTCCAGGGGTTCACTCCCCCAGTCTCACGGAGCGTTTGTGCCAAGTTCTGGGACTGAAACAGGTTTTAATTGTCCCCACCTCAACCCATCCCCCCTATTCCCCCCTCCATGTCCTCGATTTCGCCCGCCAGCAGGGGCTAGAACAGCCCTGTTTTTTGGCGTTTAGTGCGGGAGTCGTTGGGGCGATGGGAGCCGCCTGTTTGTGGCAGCAGCAGGGGGGAACGGTCAAGGCGCTGATTGCAGTGGATGGTTGGGGGGTTCCTCACCTGGGAGATTTTCCCTTACATCGTCTCAGTCATGATGAAATTACCCATGAGCAATCGGGTTGGTTGGGAGTAGGGGGCGATCGCTTTTATGCCGATCCCCCTGTAGCGCATTTGGATTTATGGGCCTATCCAGAGCGGGCGCGAGGGGTTTGGCTGCCGGAGTCAGGGTTAAGCCGAAACACTGATGCAGCGGCGTTTATTCGGGCCTTATTGAGGCGTTATGGGGAATTAGACGGTTGACCCTGTTTGGCATGCCAAGCCCCATAGACGAGTCTGATGGTTCTGTGGTTATGGCGATGCTAGGGGAGGTGGTGTAAGGGGTTTGGGGATTTTATTCTAAATTCGAGAATATCGAATAAAATGGAAGCCACTACCCTGTAACGCTCTCATTGATGCTCAAACCTCAAGATGTGGTAATTTTACTCAAAGTCCATTGTTGGCAAGGAAACTGGACCTATGAGCAGTTAGCTTTGTCGCTAAAGACCAGTACTTCTGTTGTCTATGAATCGTTAAGGCGTTGTGAGATTTCCCGTTTATACCATCGGAACCATCGTCGGGTGATGCGGGGGGCGTTGCTAGAGTTTTTGGTGCATGGGGTTAAGTATGTGTTTCCGGCCACGGTGGGCAATTTAAAGCGGGGTATTCCAACGGCTCATTCTGCGGAGCCACTTAAGAGTCTTTTGGTGTTTAGTGAACCAATGCCTTATGTTTGGGCGTTTCCTAGGGGGAAGGTCAAAGGACAGGAAATCAAGCCTTTGTATAAGCAACTTTCAGAGGTAATTGAGGACGATCGCCGTTTTTACGAAATTGTCTGTCTAGTGGATGCTCTACGCATTGGCAAGGTACGGGAGCAGGAGTTGGCGATCTCCGTTCTGAAGGAAAGGTTATATGAATAATCCGTTGATGGCTAATTTGGCCCGGGTCGCGAGGGTATTGGCTCCAATTCCTGAACGGTTTGTGTTTACCGGGGGAGCGACGATAGTGTTGTATCTGGAGGAGATTTTATGGGATGAGGTGCGGCCAACGTTGGATGTGGATTGTGTGGTCGAGATTGGGTCGCTGAGAGATTATCACGGAAGAGGGAGTTTGAGGGAGCGATAAAACCCTGCCTTCAAAACCCGTCGAGTGAGTCGTTCAGACGAACAAGGTTTAAGGCAGGGATACATGGACTCCCTCAAGCCAATTGATGGGTTCGATGTCCCGACCCTGGGCAAATACACGAATCTTTACAGACTAAACTAACTCATGTAAGGTAAACTGGAGTCATGCTAACCATGACCTACGAGTACAAGTTACAACCCACAGCCGAACAGATGGCTACCATCGAGCACACGCTAGATGTCTGTCGTTCGGTTTGGAACTTTGCGCTTCGTCAGCGTAAAGATTGGTGTAGCTCTCGTCGGTCGCCGGTCAACGCTTGTTCGCTGAGATCTGAGTATATCATTTCAGCCAATGAGCCTTTTCCGAGCTACCATAAACAAGCCAAGCAACTCACAGACGCTAAGACCCAATATCCTCACTTAAAAACCGTTCATTCTCAGGTTTTGCAGCAAGTCCTAAGAACGTTGGATCGAGCTTGGGATGACATGAAAGCCAGAGGATTTGGGTTTCCGCGCTTTAAAAACAAGTATCGGATGCGCTCGTTTGTCTTTCCTCAGCTCGGGAAAGAGCCAATTAAAGATGATGCGATTAAGTTCCCTAAGTTCGGGTGGATTAAATGGCGACAGTCAAGACCCATTCCTGAGGGATTTGAGGTCAAGCAAGCACGAATCGTCAGAAAAGCATCAGGTTACTTTGTGATGCTGTCACTACAGCTCAATGTTGATGTTCCTCAACCCATACCTCATGGTCATCCACGAGGATTAGATTTGGGATTCGATAAGTTCGTCGCGACCAGTGATGGTGAAGAGATTAAGCGACCTCGGTTCTTAAAAACTAAGCAGCGTCAGCTTAAATTGCTACAACGCCGGTTAAAGAACAAACAAAACGGGTCAAATAATCGACACAAGTTAAACCAAAAGATAGCTCGGCTACATCAACGGATATCTGACCATCGTAAAGATTGGCATTTTAAATTAGCCCATCATCTTTGTGAGGATGCTGGTATGATTTTTGTCGAAGATCTCAACTTTCTCAGTTGGCAAAGGGGAATGCTATCAAGAGACAGTGCTGATGCTGGCTTTGGTCAGTTTGTCCATCGATTGGAGTGGGTCTGTTGGAAAACGGATACCTACTTCGCCAAGGTCAATAAGGATGGCACAAGCCAGACCTGTCCTAACTGTGGGGCACATACGGGCAAGAAAACGTTGGAGATTCGCATTCACCACTGTGATGAGTGTGGATATCAAACTACAAGAGATGTAGCCGCGAGTCAAGAAATCAGAAATCGTGGTCTAACAGCCGTCGGGCAGACGGTGGTGGAAAATGTCTGTGGACTGGATGCAACGGGGAGTCTCGGTCACGAGGCTCTAGTTGGCACGGAACGAAGCAGAAATCCTGATTCGCGAGGATTGGGAATCCCCCACTTCAAAGACATCAAGCGTAGCGAGATGGCTTAAGTGGGGGAGGATGTCAATACCGTTTGGCGGAACAGTTGCGGGGGGTGGGGTTAGAGGAGGATCAGGTTAAGGATGCGCCGTTATGTCGTTGGCGTTATGACGACCTCATTATTGATGTGATGCCTTGTGATGAGTCGGTGTTGGGTTTTACCAATCGTTGGTATCCAGAGGCGATCGCCCATCGAGTGAGTTACACTTTGCCTGATGGTCAAGAGATTTGGATTTTCCCGCCGGTTTATTTTTTAGCGAGTAAGGTTGAGGCGTTGGAGGGACGGGGTGGGGATTGGCGTTATTCCAAGGATATGGAAGATATTGTCCTTTTATTGGACGGATGTGAGGGATTATTAGCAGATTTTGCAGGGGCTACCCCAGAGGTTCAAGATTTTTTACGGTCTTGGTTTCAACAAAATCGAGAAGAATTGGGGGAAGCGGTCTGTGCTTTTTTGCCTTCTTCTAGTGAAGGAAGAGAGGACTTGATTTTTGCTTTGTTCGATGAGCTTTGCCGAGAAAATCAAGGAGAATTATAGGACTTTTCCAAGGACCTATCCTGAAGGGGCATGAGGGGTTGAGTTGCCGGAGTTGGGGCCAAGACAAAAAACTGATGTAGCGGCGTTTATCCGAGTCCCATTGAGGCGTTATGGGGAATTAGACGGTTGACGCTGTTTGGCACGCCAAGCCCCATAAACGAGCCTTAAGGCTTCCTTGGAGACGCGATCGCTCAGATAAGTCCATAACACCTCTAACGTAGCGCCAGGATGCCGTTCACAGACTTGTTCAATCTCCCGTTGCTGTTCCGGGGGAACCAACCGATCTAAATCCACCGGTTGCCCCATTTCCAAGAGTTCCGCTAAGTGGCGCACAATGCGAGAGGGGCGTAAATTCCGTTCCTGGGCGATCGCCCCAACGTCTAATCCTTTCTGATGTAACTCTAGACTATAGAGATGAGTTGGACTCGGTTCCGAGTTCTGGGAGACGCGATGGCCCTCCCGCTTAATCACCGCTTTCACCAAGCGAATCTCCTCATAGGGATAGACGCCGCCAAGATACTCATACACCGGTTTCAATTTTTCTGTATTCAGAGCGCGAATCGCCTGACGAATCGGCTGTTGATGATCCGGGGGAACCAGGGCATTTATATCAATTTCCTCGCCTGCATGGAGGAGGCGTTCGAGGTGGCCATAAATGGTACTGGGGGAGAGATTACGAGCCAGGGCAATATCCTGAACGCTTTTGCCCTGTTGACATAACGCTAACGTTTCTCGGTGGGTGTCGCCTAGAGCGGTTGTGGCGGGGCGGCTCGTTGGGCGCGTGGGGGGGGCACTGGCTTCCCCTGTTGTAAACTCGCGAATCAGGGCCACAAAGCGATCGCCGTAATGCTCTAGTTTATAGCGTCCCACCCCCGAGAGTTGCCCAAACTCCGCCAAAGTTTGCGGCCGTTGCTGGGCCATAAGTCGTAGGGTTGAGTCAGGGAAGATTGTGTAGGGGGCTGCGGAACGTTCATTGGCGATTTGTTTGCGCAACGCCCGCAGTTGAAACATAAGGGCCTCAGCTTCGACGGCTAAGGGACTGCGGCGATCGCCCTCGAAGGCACTGACGGTACGGGGAAGCGCCACCTCAACTTTACGCTGTTTACGCATAATCTCCCAACTGAGAGCATTGAGTTTTAAGACGGGATAGCCATCATCCGTCTCATCCACAAAACCGCGATGTTTCAGGGTTCGGGCCAAGGCCCGCCATTGATCTACCGTGCGATCTTTGCCAATACCATAGGTGGAGAGGCGATCGTGGCGATATTTCTTGATTTTCTCCTTTTTTGAGCCTCGCAACACATCAATAATATGCGCCACCCCAAACCGTTCTCGACAGCGCGCCACACAGGAGAGGAACTTCATGGCCTCAACGGTCCAATCCTCCACTGGCTTAGGATTACGGCAGTTATCACAGGTTTGACAGGGTTCACCGAGGGTTTCCCCAAAGTAGCGCAGCAGGATACTGGGGCGACATTCGGTGCTGTCGGCATAGTCGAGGACTTGGCGCAACTGTTGACGGGCAATTCGTTGTTCCTGTTCATCAGCTTTTTGGCTGATAATCCAGTCAACTTTGCTGACATCGCCATAACTGAGAAAGAGGATACATTGGGCCGGTTCTCCATCTCGCCCAGCGCGGCCAGTTTCTTGGTAATAACTTTCTAGGGTTTTGGGTAAATCATAGTGAATCACAAAACGCACATCGGGTTTGTTGATGCCCATCCCGAAGGCGATGGTGGCTACAATCACTTGTACATCGTCGCGGATGAAGCGGGTTTGGTTGTTGGAGCGATCGGCGTCACTCATCCCGGCATGATAGGGGAGGGCGTTAATGCCATCTTGACGCAGTTTGTCGGCCAGTTCATCCACTTGGCGACGACTGAGACAGTAGATGATTCCCGCCCCTCCTTGGCGCACCAGTTGGTAGATTTGATGGTAGCTATCTCGTCCTTTGGGGCGGACTTCGTAGGCCAGGTTGGGGCGGTAGAAGCTGGCAATATGGATTTGGGGCCGTTTTAGGGAGAGTTGCTGGATGATATCCTGGCGGACGCGATCGGTGGCGGTGGCGGTGAGGGCCGTGACGGGAACATCGGGATAATAATGCCGTAGCCGGGAGAGTTGACGATATTCCGGGCGGAAGTCATGGCCCCATTCGGAGACGCAATGGGCCTCGTCGATCGCGAATCCAGAGAGGCCGGGTTGCGATCGCAGTTGATTGAGGAATTCTAGGAAATGCTCACTTAACAGTCGTTCGGGAGCGACGTAGAGTAGTTTAATCTGCCCCTGAAGTACGGCTCGGATGCGATCGCGAGCTTCGAGGCCTTTCAGGGTACTATTCAGGAATGTAGCCCCCAATCCGTTGGCTTGTAAGCTATCGACTTGATCTTGCATCAGGGCAATCAGAGGAGAAACTACCACCGTCACCCCAGGCCGTAACAGAGCCGGAAGTTGAAAACACAAGGATTTCCCGCCCCCGGTGGGCATAATCACCAGTTGATCCTGGTTTTGCAGGGAGGCCTCAATAATCCCCTGTTGACCGGGACGGAAGCGATCATAACCAAAGTATTGTTTGAGGGCGCGATCGAGGGAGTCTGATGGGGAAGCGGACACGAATCCTGTGAGGAGTGGATTGAGCGTTTCTATCTTACCAGAGAGAGTCCCCAGGGGGTTGCCTTCACCGGAGAGGCGTTTGGATGAGGCGAGCAATTGCGGTTCCCACACCCTTCGCGATCGCCATCGTGCTTTTGGGCCAACGGTTCAGTCTGTTAATCAAACCTTAACGTGATACCTTCACAACTAGACACTTTATGATTACAATAAAACGGCGATTCAAATATAGTGTTCATCATCTAAGGTGCTATCTTTTTGTGATTGAGTCCTCAATCCTTAGCCCTACATCAGGCAGCCAATTTCATTAGTCTTTACCTTAAAAACTCCATGGAAAACCTACCTCAATGGCTACCCGATACTCCCATTGTTCCCTTTACCGTTCTTCTACTGGTTGTCCTGACCGTTCCCCCCTTATTTGAACGGTTAAGACTGCCAGGTCTTGTAGGACTAATTGCCGCAGGGGTCGTCCTCGGAGGCGATGGACTAGGGATACTCGATCCCAGTGATGATTACATGAAACTGTTTACAGACATTGGTAAAATTTACCTAATGTTTGTCGCTGGACTAGAAATTGATTTATCGGAGTTTCAGCGTAAAAAAGATCGATCTTTAGTATTTGGATTTGCCACGTTTGCGATTCCCTTAACAGCGGGAGCATTAATGGCAATAACATTTGGCTATGGCTGGAATGCGGCCATCTTAATTGGCTCTCTGTTGGCTTCTCATACTCTTTTGGGCTATCCCATTGTCAGTCGTCTTGGTGTAGCAGGCAATGAGGCGGTTACCGTAACAATTGGCGCAACTATTTTTACTGACATTGCCGCTCTTTTGGTTTTGGCAATTTGTGTTTCAATTCACGGAGGAGATTTTTCTGCCACCAGTTTAATCATCCAAGTCACCGCATTAGCTCTTTATACTGTGGCTGTTTTGGTGGGGTTAGATCGGGTTGGGAAGCTTTACTTTCGTCGCACTGGAGATGAAGAAAGTAACCAATTTCTTTTCATCCTTCTAGCAGTCTTTTTGGCAGCAGTTGGTGCTCAAGTTATCAATGTTGACCAAATTGTGGGTGCTTTTCTGGCAGGTTTAGCGGTTAATGATGTGGTGGGACGAGGTCCCGTTGAAAATAAAGTTGAGTTTGTGGGTAGTACCCTATTTATCCCCTTTTTCTTTGTGGGTATGGGGTTGCTACTAGATTTAACTGCCTTTATGGAGAGTTTTACTCAAAATTTAGGCTTTGTTGTTGCCATTGTTTTAACGCTACTAAGCGCAAAGTTTTTGGCATCAATGTCAGTCAAATTCATTTATCGGTATAGTTGGAATAGCATGATGACGATGTGGTCATTATCTATTCCTCAAGTTGCCGCTACGTTGGCGGCAGCGTTAGCAGGCTTCGATGCCGGGTTGATTCCTGATTCGGTCTTCAACAGTGTTATCGTTCTGATGTTAATCACGTCCGTTATTGGGCCGTTGGCAACCTCCCATTTTGCCCGTAAGTTGCCCTTATCTGGGGGAAGCTTGGATCGGTCTTTAGAAGAGAATGAGAATACATTACCTTCTTTAACCTTTTTCCCGAAAGAAAAACCTTTTAAAGTGGTGGTTCCAGTCTCTAACCCTTTAACAGAACGGTATCTGATTGAGATGGCGGCAATTTTAGCCCGTCAGCGTTCGGGATCAATTGTTCCTTTGTCCATCGCTGAGGCTCATTTACAAATGGATGAACCGGATTTAGATGTAGCAATTCGGCGCAGTGAACGGCTTTTAGAACGGGCCATGGCGGTGAGTAGTGAGTTTGATGTTGAAGCAATTCCTCGAATTCGCATTGATAGTGATGTGGCTCATGGGATTAGTCGCACCGCGCGGGAGGAGAATGCGAGTACCATTGTTATGGGTTGGAATGAGAATATTGGCATTCGGGCGCGGCTGTTTGGGAGTGTGGTTGATAGTGTATTTTGGTCGTCTCATTGTCCGGTTGGGGTGATGCGTTTGTTAGACGATCCCCTGAATATTCATCAAATTTTGGTTCCGGTGAAAAGTCTAGCGCCGCAGGTGATGGAAGCGATGCGGTTTGCTCAGTTATTTGCGGAGTCGAACCAGGCGGAGTTAACCTTGCTCCATATTTGCGATCGCCGCACGACACCAGAGCAGATTGAAGAGTTTGAATCTTCGTTAATGGCAGTATTTCATGGCGGGGGGTCTCAGGTTCCAGGCCAGATGAAAACGGTGGTTTCTGATGATATTGCTCAGGCGATTTTGGAAGCCTCGCAAGAGGTGGATATGGTGGTTCTCTGTTCCCGGCGACGGCGTACCGCTGGGGGATTGGCGGTGAGTGACGTGGCCACGAAGATTTTGGGACAGATTACTTGTTCAATGGTGTTGTTTGGAGAACCCCATTGGTAGAGATGGTGCAGAAGCAGGCGTTACGGCGATCGCTGTTGCAGACTCGTCGTCAGTTGTCTGAGGGGGAATGGCGCGATCGCAGCGATCGCCTCTGTGAGCAAATTCGCCAAGATCCCCGGTTTCAGTCGGCCCAAACAGTTCTCAGTTATGTCAGTTTTCGCCGAGAACCGGATTTATTGGGATTAGTTACGGGGGACCGTTGCTGGGGGTTTCCTCGCTGTCAGGGAGAGTCGTTATTGTGGCATTCTTGGCAATGGGGCGATCGGTTTATTTCGGGTGCGTTTGGGATTCGCGAACCCCATCCTGATTCCCCCCAGATTGCTCCTGAGACGGTGGATTTAATCTTAGTTCCGGCGGTAGCCTGCGATAAACGGGGATATCGCCTGGGATATGGCGGCGGATTTTACGATCGCCTCCTCAGTCAACCCCAGTGGCGAGAGATTCCCACCCTGGGGATTGTCTTTGAGTTCGCCTATCTCCAGGAGTTACCCATTGAACCCTGGGATTGTCCCTTGACGGGAGTGTGTACCGAGGCGCGATGGGTGGAAATCAGCCCCTGATGCCAATGCTAAATTAGAACCATCGCCTCTCTCCCTTGTTCGCCATGACGGTCAGAAAAAACGTTACTTCCTTACCGGATCACACCCAACTCCCCTGTGAGGATGGAACCTCCGTGGAAAACTGGGCAGAAATCCTAGCCTCCTTACCGGATCACACCCAACTCCCCTGTGAGGATGGAACCTTCGTGAAAAACGTTCAAGAACACCCGCAAAGCATTCTTCTGACGGATTCGATTCTTCCCATCCTCACCGCCAAACATCCTGAGGGAGATTACTGTATTGGTCAAGATAGCGGAATTTACTGGCGCATCACCGATCCTCCCCAACGAGGCGCTGTCTCTCCCGATTGGTTTTATGTTCCTCAGGTTCCCGCCACCTTAGACGGACAAGCGCGACGTTCCTATGTCTTGTGGCAAGAACATATCCCCCCCGAGATTGTCATTAAGTTTGTCTCGGGAACGGGGGCTGAGGAACGGGATAAAACCCCCTGGACTGGCAAATTTTGGGTCTATGAAACGGTGATTCGTCCGGCGTATTACGCGATTTACGAGGTGCAACGGGCCAGTGTTGAGGTCTATGGTTTAGTCCGCAACCATTATGAGTTAATCGGGGCCAACGAACGGGGCCACTTCCCCATTTCTGAATTGGGGGTTGAGTTAGGGATCTGGACTGGACGTTATGGGAATATGGAACTCCCTTGGCTGCGTTGGTGGGATAGTCAGGGGAATTTACTCTTACATGGTGAGGAGCGGGCCGAGCAAGAACGCCAACGAGCTGAGCAAGAACATCAACGAGCTGAGCGTCTAGCGGCCCGCTTGCGAGAGTTAGGCGTTGATCCCGATGAGGAGTGAGCCTCACTCATACTTGTGGATAATTGTCAACCGTCAATTGTCATTTATTCATGATTCCTCGGTAGCCGCCGAACACCGCAAAGCCAAAATACTTCCAGGGAATGGCGACATCTTGGAAACCGGCTGAGGTTAACATCTGAAGATGGGTTTGCAAACTGGCTAAGCGATCTTGTCCTGAATGGCCTTGGGGAACACTCTCGCCCACTTTAGCGCGGGTGGCGGCGATCGCCTCCCCTTTTTTCTGCGCCCACTCCTCGCGCACAGACTGATAGACGTCTTTCAGATGGGGGGTTTCGGGAACCACTGGATCAGCATTCCAAAAACATCCCCCCGGTTCTAAGATGCGAAACACCCAGTTAAACAGGGTTTGTTTCATCTCGTCACTGAGATGGTGAATCGCCAAGGATGAGACGCAAGCTTGCGCACCTTGAATCGCCACGTCGCCACTGGTTTGATGGGCCAATTCACCGAAATCAGCACATAGGGGTTCCCAACGATTGTTATAACCGGCCTGGGTGATTTTCTGATGAGCAAATTCCAGCATACGCGGCGAGTAGTCAATGGCCAGAACTTGTGCCTGGGGACAGCGTTTTAACAGCCGCAGACTCAATTCCCCAGTTCCACAGCCGAGATCGATCAGGGTTGAACAGTCAGCGGGAACACAGCGAGTAATGCTATCGAGCATTTCTGTGTAACGGGGGAGAAGGGTGCGAATCCCCTCGTCGAAGTCGTGGGTGTTGGGGAAGATTTCGCCGGGATAGACAGTTTTACTCATTAATAGAAATAAAGCAATTGCGATAGATGGGGGTTAGGAGGGAACCGGGTTGAGAATCCGCTCCATGTCGATACGGTTTTTCAGGTAAGGTGAGCATAGACCCATTTTACCGATACTCCCGGTCATGTACATCCAACGGCTCTCTCTCACCCATTACCGTGGTGCTGCTTCGTTATCCCTGAATCTCCATGAGAGGCTGAATGTCTTAGTGGGGGTGAATGGCGCGGGAAAATCTACGGTTCTCGATGCGATCGCCATTCTCTTATCTTGGATGGTGAGCCGGATGCGACAGTCTGGAACCTCGGGGCGATCGCTGTCTGAAGCCGAGATTATGAATGGAAAGTCTTGGGCCTCGCTGGAGATCGTTTGTGGAGATGAACACCAATCCTTGTCTTGGAGACTTTCCAAGAGTCGTCGCGGACATGGTAATCCTCCTGAACCGAGTGATTTACAGCAACTGAGTCACTACACGAAAACTCTTCAAGGTCAAATTTCTCAAGCTGACTCTAGGGTGAACCTTCCCCTTTTTGTCTATTATCCGGTTCATCGAGCTGTTTTAGATATTCCTCTCCGTATTCGTAGCAGTCATCGGTTTGATTTACTGAGTGCGTATGATCAGTCCCTCACAACTGGAGCAAATTTTAGAACATTTTTTGAGTGGTTTCGGGAACGGGAAGATTTGGAAAATGAGATTTTAGTCCAACAGCTCCCGTTATTTCGAGAAGAGGATCAGGAGGCTCACCGAGATCGTCAACTGGAGGCAGTTCGCAGTGCAATCAGTCAACTTCTACCGGAATTTCAGAACTTAACGGTTCGTCGCAGTCCTCTGCGAATGGAAGTTGAAAAAAATGGTGAGCTTCTCACTGTGAACCAACTCTCCGATGGGGAAAAGTGTCTTATTGCTATGGTTGGGGATTTAGCACGTCGGATGGCGATCGCAAATCCCAAGCAAGCCAATCCGTTACATGGCAAAGGAATTGTTTTGATTGATGAATTGGATTTGCATTTACATCCAAAATGGCAACGAATGATTGCCCCTAATTTACAAAAAGTCTTCCCAAATTGTCAGTTTATTATTTCAACTCATTCGCCCCATATCCTAACTCATGTTGAAGCTGAAACCATTATGCTACTTAACCGGAGTCATGAGGGACTTCAAGTACAAACTCCCTCAGAATCTTATGGAAAACCGGTTGATCGGATTTTAGAAGATATCATGAATTTAGAAACAACACGACCGACGGTAGTAAGTCAAACACTTCATGAGATTTATGAAATGATCAGCCTTGATCAATGTGAGACAGCACATCAAAAAATTCAGGATATACGACGGCTAATTGGTGATGACCCAGAGTTAACGAAAGCTGAGGTTTTAATTCAACGTAAAAAGCTTATCGGAAAATGAAGTACATTCAGAAAAAAGTAGAGCCACCTGAGTTAACAGATTGGAAACAACAGGCAAACGCAGATTGGACTCCATCTTATCAAGAACTCAGAGGTTCCTTGAAACAATATGTTAAAAAAGCACTCATGGCTGAGCAAGGCTATTTGTGTTGTTACTGTGAGCAAACACTTGATGATGTCAATTCTCATATTGAACATTTTAGACCCCAATCTGATCCTACCGTTGATTCCCTAGATTTTTCTAATCTTCTCTGTTCTTGTCAAAACCAAATTTGTAAAGGCGAGCCACGTCATTGTGGAAATCTTAAAGGAGATTGGTTTGATGAGGTTTTGCTTTTGTCTCCTCTGGATAAAAACTCAGAAGCTCACTTTAAGTTCACAGCAGATGGTCACATTCAGCCACAGAATAATCAAGATATGGCAGCTCGTGTAACCATTGAAAAATTAGGTCTAAATATTCCCAAACTTCGAGCGACCAGAAAATTAGTTATTGATATTTTTTTAGATGAAGCATTATCTATTGATGAGCTAAGTCTTTTTGTTGAAAACTACTTAAAAGAGAGAAAAGATGGTCATCTAAATCCTTTTTGGACAACCATCAATTCTCTTTTTGGAGACCTCAGTGATTAAACTGGGAGGCGACTCACTTTAGTTGCTTCGGTAACAGTTACACTTTTAGATTGATTTGGAGAACCGCTGTTGTTTACGATCGCGGCTATAGGCATCAAAACAGTAGGCGATGTTACGAACCATCAAACGCCCACTGGGGGTCACTTCAATCATATCACAACCATTGATGACTAAACCATCATCTTCAAACTCTTGTAACATCTGCAAGTCGAGGGCAAAATACTCATCAAAATTAATCCCATACTTCTGGGAAATGTCCCGTTTGTCGAGGCGGAAGTGACACATCAATTCCATAATCACTTCCCGACGCAAGAGATTGTCCGGTTCGCCGAGTTTTACGAGTTTCTCAATGGGGGTTTGCTTTTCCTCAATGGCTTGGTAAAAGTCTTTCAATCCCTTGTGATTCTGCACATAGACATCATGCAGCATACTGATGGAGGTGACACCAAAACCAAACAGTTCCGAATCGGGTTTGGTGGTGTAGCCTTGGAAGTTGCGGTGAAGTTCCCCTTTGCGTTGGGCGATCGCCAACTCATCTCCGGGTTTGGCAAAGTGATCCATGCCAATAAAGACGTAGCCGTTATCGGTCAATTCGTCAATGGTCATGTGGACGATTTCCAGTTTTTCTTCGGAACTGGGGAGGGTGTCTTCGAGAATCCGTTTTTGCACCGGTTTCATCCAGGGAACATAGGCGAAGTTAAACACCGCAATGCGATCGGGATTGAGTTGAATGGTTTTGGCGATGGTTTCCCGGAAGGTATCGAGGGTTTGATAGGGAAGTCCATAAATTAGATCCACATTCACACTCTCAAAGTCCGCTTCTCGCATCCAAGACATGACATTGAAAAGCAATTCTTCCGGTTGAACTCGGTTGATGGCTTCTTGAACCACGGGGTTGAAATCCTGAATCCCAAAACTAATGCGATTAAACCCGAGTTTTCTTAAAAAGAGGATATAGTCGCGATCAATGTAGCGGGGGTTGACTTCAATGGAAAGTTCTGCATCCTCGGCAAAGGTGAAATGTTCATGCAGCTTGTTCCAGAGTCGTTCGAGTTGTTCTGGGTTGAGATAATTCGGTGTTCCCCCTCCCCAGTGCATTTGTTGCACCAGGCGATCGCCGGCAATCAAGGGAGCCGTCTGTTCGATGTTTTGAAAGAGATAATCTAGATAAGGATTCGCTACCTTATCCTTCAGTTGGGTGACGATGACATTGCAGCCGCAAAAGTAACACGCACTCTCACAAAAGGGAATGTGACAGTAGAGAGATAGAGGGGTTTTCTTGGCATTTCCACGGGCGATCGCCTCGTAAAAGTCCTGCTCATTAAAATCGGGACTTAGTTCGGTGGCGGGGGGATAACTGGTGTAGCGAGGGGTGGGATGATTATGTTTTTGCAGGAGTTGAGCGTCAAAGCGAACCGATTGGGTGGAAACTTCCATAGGAATCAAGTAACTTCAGAACAAAATGGGGTACTATTTAGCATTAAAAAAACCGGCGATCGCCCAAGTGGGGACAAGTCGCGATCGCCAGCGGTGAGAGTTAGGAGAGATCGCAGAACAATTGAGAGAATAACCTCTGATTTAACTGGCCACAGGATGGGACTTTTCCGTACTTCCCGGCTTATCCTGGCGAGTGAGTAAATCAAACACATGATCGCCAACCGCCGCTTTCACATCCGCCTCTAATCCGTGCATGACATCACGGTTGAGTTGAAAGGCTAAGTTGGCTTCCTCAACAATCTTGTGAGCCAAGGCTTCATCGACGGGGAGTGCATTCAACGCATCGCGATATTCAACCTTGAAGTTGCGTCGGCTTTCGGGAGTGGGGAAGGCTGCAAACTCATGGAGGCCCGTTCCTTGATTGGGAGGAAGATCCAAGGCCGAACGGACGATGTTTTTCAGGCTTTGTCCCCCCGATAAATCTCCCATGTAGCGGGTGTACGCATGAGCCACGAGCAACGCTGGTTCTGTCTCGGAAATCTCTTTGAGGTGATTGACATAGGTGAGGCCTTCCGGGAGCGGCTGAATTTGCTCACGCCAGTTCTCCCCATAATAAAAGGCTAAATCTGCCTCCAGGTTCTCCGTTCGCCGCAATTGGGGGAAGTGAATCCCCGCAATGACGGGGTGACTGCGGTGACGTTCGAGTTCTTCTTCTAGGGTTCGATAGACAAAATAGAGGTTCGCCAGGAGTTTACGGAACGGTTCCCGCTCGACAATCCCCTTGAGAAAGCATTTCATATAGGCCGTGTTTTCTGCTGCGGTGTGGGCCCGTCCCGTTCCCTCTCGCAGCAAGCTGGCTAGTTGAACACTCATAGGATCTAAAACTGTGTTTTAACTTTAATCACTTTATAGCGATTTACCGGATACGCAAGGGGGGCTTCTCAAAACTTTACATTTTGAGGGCAAAAGTGAACTGGACAGGGGATATCAAGACTGCTCCGGCTGGGGAACGGATGCCGGAAACTCCCGAAACTCCGGTTAATTACTGTTTAGCGATTATTTTTCATCCAGCTCGTAGGTATGAAATCGAGTTAATCCCCCGACGGTTTCCGCGTGAATCGTGGGGATTCCGGGGATGGGGATGGGAAGGGAGAGTTCCGTGCGGTAAATACTGAAGAGGAAGAAGTTGTCGCGACTGGTGTTGCGATCAATAATCTGTTCGAGTTGGGGCCGACTCTCCTCGACAAAAGACTGACACAGATCCTGGCCTCTCCCCAAATCCGTACAGACGTCCTCCTTGAGATGAGTCGCTAGAATATCTGCGGCATAGACTCGATACTCCTCACGGCCCGGATTCGTGACTCCTAAAGCAATTCCGGCTCCGAGAACCACCACTCCGATTCCAATAAGACTTGTTTTCATAATCTCCGTTCCCGCGTTGGCTTGGCTTGACGCGGCGCATTACAACAATCACTTATCTTAACTTCACCTCCTCACAGTGGGATTCCGAGGAGTCTAGCGTTTTTATGACTCAACTGGTGCTACTTTCCCAAGTAACCCCAGTGGGGTAAGGGTTTTCAGGTGTTCGAGTTGCTGCGAATTGCGAACGAGGAGGGCCCCGGCGAATCCCAATGCGTTCAGGGAGATTCCGGCGAATCCTTCTTGCGATCGCCGTACCACCATCAGCCAATTTCTTGTGGCCAAGAGGTTATAGGCGCCTGTCTGAGTCTTGGTTTTGGGGGTTGCGTCGATTAACCCCACGGCGTTGAGGAGACGATAATACTGCTGCTGGAGTTGTTCGGGGGAACTGTCAGGGGAGATGGGTGCGATCGCATGGTTGAAGGGAAACCAAGGGGAGCGACCGATTTTGTCCAATCCTGTCCCATCATACTCAGTGTGGGCGATCGCCCCCTCAATGGGCAAGCGATCGCCATCAGGCATCAAGGGAAGCGGAACCAGTTGTAAATGTTTATGGGGTTGACTCGCACCCGCCTCAGTGCCACCGTTATAGAACCCTAACCCGTCAATCTCCCGGAAACCAATTTGTAAGGCCGCAAAATCCGCCACCGTCAGCCAGGTGTTCTGATGCTCAAACTCCCGCGTCACAATCAGTAGATGATGCTCCACCACATTAAACTTATTCAAGAGACAGACATGGCTGGGAGAGAGATTCGCCACAAAGAGCTTCTCATCGTAGGGGAGAAAGGGGTTAAACGGTTTCCCCGTGGCTTCAGCTTGACGAGTTTCTGCGGCTTTGGCTTTAGCCTTGCGATCGATATTGGCTAAAATTCTCACCAGAAAACGAATCTCTCCCTGTTGCAAATACTCAAATTCCGTGGGAATTGGCTGTAATGCACCACAGTCGAGCGCGAACTGGGTTTGTTCTAAGGTGCGTGGCCAGAGGGTATTGGGGGACAGCAGACTTTCTCCGTCAGACATAACTCAACCGTAACAGGGTGCGATCGCCCTCATTGTACAGAAGTCTGGGGCGCGATCCCGGCCCGGGGTTGGGATAACTCGTTACAATATGTAACATTAGGAATAACAAGCTCGTTATTTGTCCATTTATCCCCTTAAAACACTCGTGTACGTTCAACAACGTTCTATTCCCCAAGACTATAGCCGCGACGATTGGAAGCGAGGGTATCTCTCCCAACCTCAAGAATCTGAGTATTGGCTCGACAACCTAGACGGCGAGATTCCCGCCGAACTCTGCGGAACCCTATTTCGCGTTGGGCCAGGATTACTCGATATCAACGGCCATCCGGTGCATCATCCCTTTGATGGCGATGGGATGGTTTGTGCGATCGCCTTCAAAGATGGACGAGCTTATTTTCGCAACCGCTTCGTACAAACCCAAGGATTACTTGAGGAACAAAAAGCCGGAAAACCCTTATATCGGGGGGTGTTCGGCACTCAGAAACCCGGCGGTTGGCTGGCGAATATCTTGGATACCCGTCTGAAGAACATCGCCAACACCAATGTTATCTACTGGGGTGGGAAGTTACTCGCGTTATGGGAAGCCGCTGAACCCCACCGTTTAGATCCTCATACATTAGAGACGTTGGGCCTCGATCGCCTCGATGGGGTATTAGAGGAGGGAGATGCGATCGCCGCTCATCCCCACATCGATCCCCACTCCCACCGAGACAACAGCGAACCCTGTCTTGTCAACTTCGCCGTCAAACCCGGTCCCTCTACGGCCATTAAACTCTACGAATTTGCCACATCGGGGAAACTCCTGCGTCAACAAACCCGCTTCATTCCGGGGTTCGCCTTTCTCCATGACATGGCCATCACCCCCAACTACTGCATTTTCTTCCAAAATCCCGTCTCCTTTAACCCCCTCCCCTATCTCTTAGGCTTCCGGGGAGCCGCCGAATGTATCCAATTTAATCCCAACACCGCCACCAAAGTGATTGTGATTCCTCGGGATGGTTCCGGTGAGATGAAAATCTTGGAGACTGAACCCTGTTTTGTCTTCCACCACGCCAATGCTTGGGAAGAAGAGGGTGAGATTTACGTCGATTCTATTTGTTATAACTCCTTCCCCCAACCCACCGCCGACTCTGATTTTCGCGAGGTGGATTTTGACGGGATTCCTGAAGGACAACTCTGGAATTTCCGCCTCAATTTAGAGCGAGGGGAGGTGAGTCATAAGGTGATTGAATCTCGTTGTTGTGAATTTCCGGTATTGCATCCCGAAAAAGTGGGTCGCAAGGCTCGTTATTTATATCTGGGAACGACGCACCGAGAGCAAGGAAATGCGCCGTTACAGGGGGTTATGAAGTGCGATCGCCTCACCGGAGAGCGTCAAGTTTGGAGTTTTGCGCCACGAGGATTCACCGGAGAACCGACGTTTGTCCCCCATCCCCAAGGAACGGCAGAAGATGAGGGTTGGCTGTTACTGTTAATGTATGATGCGGAACATCATCGCAGTGATCTCGTGATTTTTGATGCTAAAACAGTTGATCAGGGACCTTTAGCACGGTTGCATCTCAACTATCACATTCCCTATGGCCTACATGGCAACTTCACGCTGGAGTATTTTGGTCCTTAGGTGACGGGTAGAGGCGGCGGATTTGCTAAACTTGCGTGTCATGGCTGAAGCCATGGCACGAGACAGGGTTGATAGGATGATAGTCAAGTCTTGTCAATGGGCGATCGCTGTCTAGTGAGAAAATGGGATGATGTGGTGCTATAATTTCATTAAACCCTAAATTGCCAATTTATAAGATAACTATGGCTAATATTATTCTTCAAGTTGATGAAGAAATTAAAGTAGCCTTTGAACAGGCTAACCCTGAAGTCCAGAAACAGCTAAGTCATATCATTCAATTGTTTTTACGAGGAAATTTATATGACAAGCGTTTAACCGAGGTAATGGCAGAAATTTCCGATAAAGCACAACAACGAGGCTTGACACCAGAAATTTTACAAGATATCTTAGCTGATGACAATGACGACTAGATTTGTCATTAATACCAATGTTTTAATCAGTGCTTTGTTGTTTAAATCCTCAGTTCCATTTCGAGCGTTAGAGTTGGCGGAAGAACAAGGAATAATTTTATACTCTGAAGCAACTTTAAGTGAATTAGGACAAGTTTTGAATCGTCGTAAGTTTGACAAATACCTGTCTCAGAAAGAAAGACAAGTGTTTTTGATTAAATTCATCAATTCATGCCAATTAGTCAAGATTACAGAGGTGATCACTATTTGTCGAGATAAAAAAGACAATAAATTTTTAGAATTAGCTGTTAGTGGTAATGCTGATATTATGATTACTGGCGATTTAGATTTATTGGTATTAAATCCTTTTCAATGCACAGAGATTATCACTCCAGATAGGTTTGTTGATAGGTTTTCTGAGGGGGATTGTTAATCCATGATTACATTACTTATCGATTGATTACTCGTGACGTTCTTGAATCAGTTCTTCGGCGAGGTGGCGATTTTTAGCATAGTGTTTCACTAGAGTTTGAGTGCGGGTGAAGAAGTTGGGGGACTGAGTGGTGAGGGAGGGAGAACTGTGCTGTTGATTGAGGATTTTGAAATGTTCGATCATGGTGTGGATTTGTTGGATTTGTGCTGGGGTGAGTCCGGTGAGATCAATGGTTGTGTTCATTTTTGGGCTGGGGGCTAGGGTTGGCTGATATTTGAGCTGTTTTGGAGACTTATGCCAATTTATCCTATTCTTGCTAAATGCCGAGAAACCGGGTTTCTATTAACGAACATTTCGGTCAGGATGTTTCTTTTTTAAATAATCAGCGATCGCCTTTTTACGATTAGCCCGTTCGGACAAATCAGGCGGCGCATCTTCTAATAGATGTTCAGGATGTCCGCCCAATCTTTCGACAATAGTCTTGCGTTGTAACATTGCCAAAATCGTCGAGTGGTATAGTGCATCAAATTTTTCGGCAATGTCCAGCTTCAAACTCTGCGATCGCCTCTTCTGCGAAGGCTTCTAAGTGACCGTCGGCAATATCCCCTTCTATCTGTTCATCCCAACCTTGATAATCTAGGTCAAAGAACCATTTTTTGAGTTGTTCAAACTCATTGGAGGGTAGGGAAAGAATTGCTTTTTCAATTTCTTTTAGGTTTGACACGATTTTACCTCTGTTGTTGTTCTGCAAATCGGGGACAGGTTACGAAATTATTGAGCCGCAGGGGATTTAAACTCGATAAGATAGGGAGCGATCGGTTAAGCATCCTAAACCCTATTATACGCTAAGTTTTCGACGCCTCCTATCCTTCCAAATTGTGCAACCATTGCAGGATATTGGCAATCAAATCTGGGTCGCTTTCTAGGAATTGTAGTAATCGGCATTCAGGGAGGCGATCGCCTACAACTTGCTTTTTTGAGGGCGGTGTAGATTTGCAGGGGCGGGGTTGCTAGGGTCGCTCAAGCGGCTACCGTCGATGCCAATGACTTGGCGGCGCAGTTGGGCGGGGAATGGTTAATCTGTATCATTACCTTCCTTCACCCCTTCAAAGGGATTGCACAGTGTTAACTCAGACACTCGCTTGAAATCATCCAGATTTCTAGTCATCACACAAGCAGAGCAGTGCAATGCAGTTGCAGCAATCAGGGCATCGGGAAGTTTGATGCGGTGATGTCGCCGTAATTGAATCGTGCGATCTTCGATTTTGGGCAATAGGGGTACTCGTTCAAACTGCATCAACAAATCAGCAATTACGGCTTCTTCTTCGTTGGATAACTCTGGAAAACTCAGCAACTCAATTCGCACAATCGAGGAAATGATCACCTCATTTTGGCTGAGAAATAATTCTGAGAAAAGCGGCAATACTACTGGTTCTTCAGCCAGGTAGTCAATAAAGATGTTGGTGTCGTAGAGATACTTCACCGATCCCACTCCTGACGCATTGTGTCGAGATGAGCCAGCATTTTGTCTCGCTTATCTTTTAGCAATCCCTTAGCTTTGGCAACTTTGGCATAATCCCGTTGCCACATCGACACCACTGAAGCCGGGACATCCACGGTAATAAACTCTTCATTCTGGTCAATTAAATACTGCTTGGGAATTTTGATGATGGGCATCGTTTTTTTCCTTGAATACTTACTCTAAATTTTACCCGTTCATCGTTCCAAATTGTGCAACCATTGCAGGATATTGGCAATCAAATCTGGATCGCTTTCTAGGAATTGGAGGAGTCGGCAATCCGGGAGGGGTTGGGGGACAACCACCGCAATGGGCGGATGGCTAAACCGGGCGAGTTGATTGAGTACCGCCCTATCAAACCCTTGGGGGGGTGGATCGGTGGGGGCTTCGTAGAAAATGAGGGCGATTTTCTGTTCACTGAGGTCATCTTCGCAGTAGGCTTGCAATTCGCCAATGGTGCGGGGTTTACCGTCTGGACTGGCGGGACAGCCTGCTTTTTTGAGGGCGGTGTAGATTTGCAGGGCGGGGTTACTAGGGTCGCTGAAGCGGCTACCATCGATGCAAATGACTTGGCTGTTTGGGGGGCGACTAGATGACTGGATGGCTTGGTTAATACTCTGGGGCAAAAGTGCTAGGTTGCAGTGCTGGGTGAAGGGAGTGGAAGCCACTGGATTGGTGTCTTCGACTTCGGGATGAGGGGTGGTGGAGGGATGATGCCATGCTTGATAAAATTCGGGATAGGGGAGGTTTTCGGCACAGTTCCAGATGACTTCGTAGCATTCCTCGAATCGGTAAAAGTTGTTTTGGCGAACTTCATCGCTGAGGCAGTCTTTTAAGGCAGAGACAACTCCTGCATATTGTTGGCTTGTGGTGAGGATTTTCTCTAAACTCTCTGCCGCCTGCCTACGGATATGTTTATTTTCAGTGGTGCGGATAACTTCGACCAACCCAGCGATGACATCGGGATTTCCTGGGTCGATTTTCCATAAACTCTCTGCCGCAAACTTTCGGACCTTTTCATCCTCAGTGGTGCGGATAATTTCGACCAACCCAGTGATGACATCGGGATTTCCTGGGTCGATTTTCCATAAACTCTCTGCCGCAAACTTTCGGACCTTTTCATCCTCAGTGGTGCGGATAATTTCGACCAACCCAGTGATGGCATCGGCATTTCCTTGTCCGATTTTCTCTAAACTCTCTGCCGCCCCCCTACGGGTATCTTCATTCTCAGTCGTGCGGATTATTTGAAGCAACACAGCGATCGTTTCGGGATTTCCTGGGCCGATTTTCCATAAACTCTCTGCCGCAAACTTCCGGACTTTTTCATCCTCAGTGGTGCGGATAATTTCGACCAACCCAGTGATGGCATCGGCATTTCCTTGTCCGATTTTCTCTAAACTATATGCCACCCACCTATGGATATCTTCATACTTTTTATCCCTGATGTGGGGGAAATGTCCGATAGACATAGGGAGGGCATTAAAAAAATTTATTTGCCTGATTCTCTCTCGTAAAGTAAATAAAGTATGTGCTACCTGCCTCCGGGTATTTTCATCCTCAGTAGTGCGGATAATTTCGACCAATCCGGCGATGGCATCGGGATGTCCTTGTCCGATTTTTTCTAAACTCTTTACCGCCTGCCTACGGATATCTTTATTCTCAGTCGTGCGGATAATTTCGATCAAACCGGCGATGGCATCGGGATGTCCTTGTCCGATTTCTTCTAAACTCTTTGCCGCCTGCCTACGGGTATATTCATCCTCAGTGGTGCGGATAATTTCAAGCAAACCGGCGATGGCATCGGGATGTCCTTGTCCGATTTCTTCTAAACTCTTTGCCGCCTGCCTACGGATATCTTTATTTTCAGTGGTGCGGATAAATTTGAGCAACTCAGCGATGGCATCGGCATTTCCTGGGTCGATTTTCCCTAAACTCTCTGCCGCCTGGCTACGGGTATATTCATCCTCAGTCGTGCGGATAATTTCAAGCAACCCAGCGATGGCATCGGGATGTCCTTGTCCGATTTTTTCTAAACTCTCTGCCGCCTGACTACGGGTCCATTTATGCAGGCAATTCTCAATAAATTCAATCAGTGCGGAAATCGCCAAGGGTCTAATGGTTTCAGGTATCACCTTTCTCGCCGCTTCTTCGATGGGGTCTAAAAAGATTTGCCATTGTTGTTTTTCAGTATTGAAATAACCAAACCCCCACTGCACCACCTGCCGCAAAATCTTAGCCGCTAAAGAACAACTCTTAAATTGATTAATCGCAGCAGCAGCCAAAAAATAGGCTTGATATCCATAAAAATCTCTGACTCGACAAAAATCTCTGACTCCACCCTCAAACTCAACCAACGCCTCAATAAACCCCTCCTTCTCCTCATCCCCAATATCCCCACGCCCCAACCACAACAAAATCACCTGCTTCCACTGCGGTTCAAAAATCCGATACTGCTTCCCCTCCACCGGACAATCCACATGATTCCGAGGCAGAAAATAATCCCAATCCTCCACCGCCAACGCTGCAAAATACTCCTGAAACGTCGCATGATAAAACGCAAAAATAGAATTTCCTCGCTTATCTCTGCCGACTCGATTCAGCCAGCCCAACCGCAACGCCAAATAACCCAACGAGGTCTCATCCAATTCCTCCCCCAAATACTCTTCCACCAAAGCTTGTGATAACCGAAACCGCTCCTCGGGCAAATTCAACGCAACCTTAGCCAATTCCCCCAATTGCCGATTCAACTCCTGCTTCAATTTCGTGATATTTGTGCCACAACGCTGGGCATGGTCGCGCCACTCCTGCAAATTCCGATTCCACTGATACACCTCTTTTAGATAACGGGCATACAACTCCGCCTGAGTTTCCGGCAACGATGACCCATCCCAAGTCATGCAGAGCAAGGTCAAGCGCAAGGGGTTGCGTACCAAATCAAGGAGGTTTTCCCGTCCCGGTTCATGGAGGGCGGCAATCAGAGCATCGGCAGAAGTTGGGGTTGAGGTCGTCATGGCATTATTGTTTGAGATTAGGGGATAACGACTGTCAGATTATGAATCGTGCGATTGACAAAACTTAGATAATCATCAATTTCCTCATAAGCATCTAACTCCTGTTCTTCTGACTCAGTTAACGCTTCAAGTTGCTGTTTTTCCAACAACATCACAATCCGAGCCTGCACGTTTGCTGATGCCCGAAAAATTGGCACACCGGATTCCAACTCAATTCGCACCGCCCCATCCAAGGGTAACGACTTCGGGAGATGATGAAGTGGAGGGAGAGACCGATGAACTTGCATAAGGGTAAAAGGTTCTGTTTTTCTAATTTTAACCACTCTGGGCAAAAAAACGCCGAATAAACAGTTCCATCTGATCCACCTCAAAGGGTAAATTTCGATACACATCAAACCCGGAAAAGGCATTTTGATCCGCTTCCCACACATTCACCCGACAGGTAATAATCGCCCGTCCTAACCCCACCCACCCGGTCAATAATTGGGACACCTGGGGCTTTTCAATCCGGGCGACCATCTCATCCAATCCATCCATCAAGAACCAGAGATGCTCCTTGTGGTCTTGGAGAGAGGTTATTGCCCCTTCAACCCCCGCCGACTTCAGCCATTTCTCTTGTAAATAATCCACCAGAGTCGGTTCGGTAAATTCTGCCAACGGCATCCAAATCGGGATGCCGAGATTGTGGGCTAAAATCCAATCGGCGATCGCCTGTAACCGCGTGGTTTTTCCCGAACCCGGTTCGCCAATCACCGCAATCCGTCGCCCCTGACTTTTGGGACTTTTCCCCTCCTGCAAAACCTGATTAAAAAACTCATCCTCGGCGATCGGGGTAATGGTCTCTACGTCCCGTTGCGAATCTTGCCCTGGGGTTTCTCTATTTTGCCCCGGTTTCGGTTGCTTGGGTTGGCGACGTTCTACCAATCCCAACGGCACATAGACATCGACGCGATCAAATGCGGGATTAGCGGTTAATGCCCGTCGTTCAGCCAGCATCAACTGGGCAATCGTTCGCCAATTTTCCAAGGAGATATTCGGATTAGTCGCATCAAAATGCGATCGAATTTCTGCCACCAAACTTTCTAGGGTTTTTTCCACACCTTGTAACAACTGGGTGATATTGGTTTCCATCACCCCCAACCGATGACAAACTTCGGCAAAACCCGAATCAATCCGGCGGGAAATCTGGTTAAAAAATGCCTGCTGCTGGGCAACCGTTCCCCGTAACTGAATTTCTAATTCCTGGAACTGTTGCAGAATTTGACTGCACTCCTCAGCCTTCATCCCCCCTTGACTCGCTTGCAGTTGACTCAGTTGTGCCTGCATCCCCGTCAGTAACTGCAACGTTAACCCCGCAAAGGCTTTCCCATCATTGGCAAAATCTTCCTTGAGGGTTTCCCGCAAGGCTTTGGGGAAGGTGGTATGCAGTAATTCGGCGACTTGTTGACGCACCTCTGGGGGAATAGGAAACCCACCCCCTTTACAGGCTTTCATGTTGAGGCGGATAAAAATATCGCCCCATTCTGTATCCGTGAGGTTGCCCTGTTGGGTGAGTTGGTATTCTTCCGGGGTGAGAAATTGGTCGAGTTTGGCTTCTCGCAGTTCCGGGTAACGTTGTTGGGTGAGTTCTTGTTGAGCGATGTGCAGCCAGTTATCCTTGGCTTGGGCAGCGATTTTTTCGAGATATTGGCGGGTTTGGCCGCGCTGTTGTTTGGCGGCGAGGGTAATGACGGCAGCTATGGCTTTTCCCACCGCCTTGGTTAAGTCATGATTTTCTAGGGAGACTCCCCCCTCTCCTGCGTCAAGTAGCGCATCGATCGCATTAGCCGTATTCCCCGCCGCCACATTCCCTAACGCCGTTGCTAAGATGGGACCCCAGACCATTCCTTCTGCCGCCACGAGGGGGGGAAATGCCAAGCTACCCAAGACGCAGCCGCCACCGATGGCGAGTTTGAGGATGTTATTACGCCCTATATTCATCGTTATGATTACTTGTACATTTTTAAAGGAAGACTCGCACCTGTTGATGATAGCGGTCTTTGGAACTGTAGTAAGCGACTAAAATTCCACTATCTACAGTAATTATAGGATAGTAGGTCATTGCCAATCGTATTGAGGATGTTTCTTTTGCAAATAATCAGCGATCGCCTTTTTTGCGATTAGCCCGTTCGGACAAATCAGGTGGCGCATCTTCTAACAGATGTTCAGGATGTCCGCCCAATCTTTCGACAATAGTTTGGCGGGGTTGTAAACTTAACCAGCGTTCTTGAAGCAAGCGTTTAATTAATTCATCCCTGGTCGTTTTTTCCCTGGCTAAAATTTCCACTAAACGGGCTTCGGTTTCTTGATCGAGTTCTATATTCATGAATCCCTCTGATTTGTGCTTGATGTCTAATTCTCCCGGATTTACGCTACCTCATCCCATTGTAGCTAAATGCCGAGAAACTGGGTTTCTATGGATATCTCGGTTAGGATACAGAAACCTTGACAGAAAACCGGTTTCTTTGATTCCCCTTAATCTAAGACATTTCCAGAACTTGGGGTCTTCAGGATATATGGTGTAATTTGTTGCATAGTATACCAAATTGTAGGGGCGAACGGCCGTTCGCCCCTACGGCAAGGGATATAATCTGCCATAATTTATCCTTATCACCCTGAACCCAGAAGACCCAGAACTTGTTGCAGAGGAGGGGATAGTTCAATCGGCATAAAATAGGCGTTAGGATAGAGGTAATCTTCCCCAGATTCATCAATAATTCGCAGCATTTGATGGCTATGCGCTTTTAAGTCCGGTAAGACTTGATAAATCTTGCGAACTTCTAGGGATGCTGGATAGTCTGTGTTTTTGATGCAAACAACAAAGTTTATCGGTTTGACTCTAATCTCTAAAGCGGTAGCAGGTTAACATCAAACAAAAATAACTTGATTGGTGAAATCTTCCAATTCGCCAAGTTTGGCATAAAACTCTAATTATTCTATTGCATAACCAATGAAAATTTTCGGACTTAAAAAGAAAATCCCTACAAAGTTTTCACCTCGATCAGTAGAATTTTTAGCCAAAACTAAAAAATCGTGATCGGTGGTGACGAGGGGACGATTAAGTTGCACAGAACGACTCAAAATTATTTCATCAATAGCACTACTATTCTGGTCATCTTGAGCGGTCAAAACCTCAATGCCTCTCAGTTGTAACCCAATTTTAATGGCTCGATGCACTGGCGCATCGAAATAGTAGGAAATTGCCATTTTTATCCCTGTTGTTGCCGTTTTTGCTGAAGTGCTTGTTTAAAATCGGCGGTATGATGACCCACTCCTATTTTAATTAAATCAGCTTGCAGGGTATGGATTTTTTCCTGTTCTTGAATGATTTGAGCATCGATTTGGGTTTGATAGGTGTAGTAATAACTGAGGGCTGAATAAATGGCAGCCAGGGGGATTTCTGGGTGTTGAAAGTGCAGTTCTTCTGGACTCCACCCGTGGGCGTGTTTTTCTTGAATCAGTTGGGAAACTGAAACGCGACTATTGGCAATTTTTGCCTGATTTTGAGCATCAATTTCTAGGTATTGCCAGGTTACAGGATTATCTGTGGTGAATGTCATGTTGAGGACGGGGTAAGGGTTGATCCGATTATAGCCAAGTTTTCAGAAGCCGGGGTTCTATGTATCTGGGTATGTACAAGAATTGCCAATTTACTGGCGATAAATTTCTGTCCTTATGGTTTCGACTTCTTGGGTAATTTCTTCTAAGGAGATTTCATCAGTCTTGAAGGTTTCGAGAAGATGAGTCAGTTTGCTATCTAGCAATTCTTTGGATAACGCTTCACTGAGTTTTAATTTGTCAGCCTCTGGCAGTTGTTTGACTAGGCTCAAAACTTGTTCAAAGCTGAGGGAAAGTTGATATTGTGTGAGATTCATTATTTTTCAAGGTTGGGGATACAGTGATATTTTTGCTTACAAGTTTTGCCAGGTTGACAAAATAGATTTTTTCTAGATTATGAATTATTTGCCAACATATTAGTTAAGTCAATTGCTTGAGTAAATCATCTAGCTGTTTCTGGACTTTGCGAAGGGCAATCATCTGATTGGCATCAGTTGTTTTTTGATCTTGATATTTTTGTTCCTCAGAACGCAACTGCATCTCTAGATAATCTAAACACTCGGATTCAAATTTTTTCGTTAGTTCTTTGATCTGCAACTCTAATTGCCTTGAGATTTTTGCAAACTCGTTTTCAATTTTCCCCTGAGCTTCCCGCAACTCTCGCTCTTTTTTTTGTCGTTGAGCCATATCTAAGATCTCTAAACCAAAAGCTAATACACCAATAAGCGGGCCTGCAGACCTTGCTGCTTTGCCAACATTCTTCGCAATACCCACTGCCTGCCAAGGCTTGAACTTAAAGCCTACAAATTTACCGATTCCTAAAACAGCTTGGTGTAATTCTCCACCTGCAACTTTTACACCTTCACCAAGCACTTTATTCAGACCCGGCACTTTTGCTAATGGCCCGGCTGCCTTGGCTGCAATATCTAAGCCAATTTCTGTGGCTATTTTTTGAAAAAAACGAACCTGATCTGCTTCAATATTCCAGCTTTTATCATTTACCTTGGAATGTTTTCCAGTTTCAAATTCTGCTTCTAGAGTAGAAATAAACTGATTAAACAAGTCACTATTGAAGATTTCTAAAACCTCATCTCTAAGCGTTTCAGTAACAGTATCAAATGATTTCTGAACATCATGTTGACACTCAATCCATAACTTCTCAATCTCGTATTCAATTTCAATCTCTTTTTGTCGTGTCTCTAGTTCTGATTGCTTTTTGAAGTTGGGCAAATCATTCGCAAAGTCACTCCCTAAATTGCGAACTTGGGAATCAGCATTGAGTATGATTCCTTTGATTTTAAGGTTTAAGTCTTGTTTTTCATAGCGGATACGTTTTTTGATTCTTCCTAGAGTTGTTAAAAAACGTTCATCTTGTACAGAGGGAGTGAAAAACCATTGCTCAACATCTTCTGTGTAACCTTTTACACGGCGAATAGGTGTGCTCAGTTGTGCCGTTTTACTTTGTTTTTTGACAAAATCATTGAGTGCTTCAATAAAACTTTCAAAGCGGCTTAATTCAATCAGTTCTTGATCATCTTCATCAACACCTTCACAGTAGTCTTTAGCATCAAGAAAGCAAGTTGTAAATTCATCTAAGCTATGAGGATGTAGACCTTGCATCATACTGGCTTTATAGTTTGCGATCTTTTGATCATCGTCACCTGCTTCAGATGATAGTTTGTTGAACACTAACATCATTTTATTGCCGTAGCGTTTTTCATAAGCCAGTTTTCGAAAATGGTTAATTAAGTGCTTATCAAGCAATTGATGAGTTGTGCAAAACACTAAAAGATCTGCTCGTTCAATCGCTTGATAGGTTACTTCATCATGGTCTTGTCGCTCTGTACCAATACCGGGCGTATCCATGATTTCAATGCCATTCCAACTGTAGGGCGTGGCTTTATCGGTAGTAATATCCGCTCCAATGCAAATATTATGGTTGCCCGTGAGAGCAGAGATAATTGTAGACTTTCCTGCACTATATTGGCCAATAAAGGCGACTCGCAACACAGGATTTTCGTAAATTGCTTTTTTTTCGTCTGTTAACTTCTGCTTATATTCATCAGCTTCAGGGCGATCACTTTCATCTAAAATGATCTTAAAGTTGGTAAGTATTTGCTCGAAGTTACCATATACCGAATCAAAGTTCATCATGATGTTAAGCTCCATAAGTAGTGTGCAGAAAATTTGAATTGGGTTTAAGATTCCCAGAAGGTTATATTTTCACCTAAAAATTGATTGCATTGATTAACATTTTCTGGAAACGGTAAAGTCATATCTTTGATTTGAATGACAAGAGTTTGATTAGTATCATCAATACTCAAAACTTGATTTATTTGATACACCTGAAAATTCTCGGTTCTATTTTGACACCAGTGTAAGGCTCGAAGTCCAAAAAATTTGAGTATATGATGGTTTTTGCTTTGCATTGTATTCTCTGTAATTTTTAGCGTTTGATATATATGATTTAATTCCTTGTTAATACCAGCAAAATGTTCAGAAACAGACTTTTTTGTTTTTTTGTCTATCTTACTGACATTATTTTTATAAGAGTCAATCATTTTGTCTCGCTGACCTTCAAGTATTCCTCTCAATATATCCTCAATTTTCTTAACTGCTTTGGCTCGTCTTTGCTCCTTTGAATCAAAAAATCTACCAATCATACTTAGAGCAGCACCAGCAACCAATCCTGCAAGGAGACCAACACCTGGAATAAGTATTGCAAGGTTAGCCAGTGCTGCACCAAAATCGAACAACATTTTGAAGTCAAAGCCAGGATTTACACCAGAATAGCGAGATGAATTTCGAGCTTGAGCCTCAAACTGTAAGTCTTGAGAAATTTCATCTAAAATATCTTGAATTTTTCGTTGATAATCCGATTGTATTCTCTCGCTTAAATTTTGTAGCTTCTGATCAAAATTTTGCTTCTCTTCAATAAAGCTTTTCCAGGATTCGCCCTGTCTTTCTTTATTTTTATCCCAATGTTGACGAGCAAAGTTCGGAACTTGATTGATGGCGGGCTGGAATATTAATCTTACTTCAATTTCAATGCGCTTTTCAATTTCACGACCAATTTTATCTAGGCGTTCTAAAAACTCTTGTCTCTTTTTTTCCAGTTGTTCTTTAATTTCCCGGCATATTTGACCTTCGGTATTGATGTGGCTAGCTTGATTTTGTAACGATACAGCCGTTTCTCGCAACATTAAATGAGATGCAAGTAATGTTCCATATTTTTCAATTGCATCACTAACATAATCTAGAAAATTTTGAATCTGACTCGCTTTGTATAGTTTTTCAGACAACTCTGGATTTTCCTGCTGCTGTGACAATTGGGCTGCTAATAACATCACTGGAATGATTGTAATTGAATTATTTTGATAATGCTCTCTGGCATAACGAAAAATTCGCTTCTTGTGTTCTTCTATTTCAGTGCTAGACATCAACTTGTCTGGTTTCTTCAAAAAGCGATTCAAACGTCGCTCATCTTGTAGATTATTTTGAATATTCAATAAAATAATTAGTGGCTTTTTCTGATTCTTAAGTTTTCTTAAAAAATCAAACTCAGCTTCTTGAACACTATCATTTGTGACGATGTAACAAATTAAATCAGCTTCTTGAACTGCTTTTAACGCTTCGGCTTCATCCTGTTCACCTCCCACCGCAGCAATACCCGGCGTATCAATCAATCGAATACCATTCGCTAAATCGTAGCTTTTATTTTCACGAGTGGTGCGCTGCTGACCTGAGCCAATGCCATCATAGCCTGTATCTAATAGGGTGGCGAAGAGGGTGCTTTTGCCCGCTTTGGTTCGCCCCATCATGACAAGTGTAAAGGTAACCATTCAGGGGGGTATGGTGTAAACTGGGGGACATGGAAGAGAGTATAACGATAGGCGGCATCAAGATTCCTCGCGCGGACTGGGAAAAGACCCCAGAAAGCGTGAAAAATTTGGTGAGCAATCTTGAGCAACGAATCGCCGCTATCGAAGAACGTCTGGGACTCAACGCCTCAAACAGCTCCATCCCCCCCTCAAAACAACCTCCCCAAGCCAAAGCCGAGAAGAAAGACAAAGGAAGCGGACGTAAACGGGGAGGGCAAAAAGGACACAAAGGATTTGGACGAGACTTATACGAACCGAGTCAGTGCAGCGAGATCATTGAGCATCAACCCGAGACTTGCAAGCATTGCCAAGCGCCCTTAAGAGGAGAAGACCCCCAGCCGTACCGCCATCAGATTGTGGAAATTCCCCCAGTCGAGCCAGTGGTGACCGAACACCGACTTCACGCCTTGACCTGTCAGTGCTGCGGTCAAACCACTCGCGCCCAATTGCCCGAAGAGGTTAACCCCAGTGGTTATGGAGAGCGCCTCCAAAGTCTGGTAGGGCTGCTGAGTGGAGCCTATCGTCTCAGTCACAATCAAGTCAAAACACTGATGGCAGACTTGTGGCAAGTGCACCTGAGTACGGGAACGGTTAACCGTATCCGTCAACGAGTCAGTCAGCAACTCAGCCAGGTGGTCAATGAAGCCCGAGCCTATGTCATGGCCAGTGACCAGGTGAATGTGGATGAAACCAGCTGGAGTCAAAACAACGGTGATGGGAACAATCCCGAAAACAGCTTGGGCTGGTTGTGGGTGGCAGTGGCCTGCCAAGTCGCGGTCTATCAAGTGAGCCTCAGCCGGGGTCGCGGGAGCCTCGAAGCCCTATTAGGAAATCATTTTGCCGGTGTAGTTACCAGTGACCGCTATGGAGTCTACAAGCAATATCCGGTTGAGCAACGGCAAGTGTGTTGGGCCCACTTGATACGAGACTTGCAACGCATAGCTCAACGCCGTGGGGTCTCCAAAGAGATTGGTGAAGCTCTGCTTAAACAAGCTCAGCGCCTGTTCCGTTGGTGGCACCGAGTGCGAGATGGAACCTTATCAAGAGAGTTATTCGAGGCGGCCGTGGCACGGCTGCGTCAAAGGGTTCACGAGCTGCTGAGTGAAGCGGCCAGCCTTTGTGATTCGAGCCGAGAGCAAACGCCCTTGGCCCGAACCGCACGCACCTGCCAGGAAATTTTAAAGGTTGAACCGGCCTTGTGGACGTTTGTTGAGGTCGAATCCGTTGAGCCGACCAACAATGCAGCCGAGCGCGCTTTACGCACGGCGGTCATTTGGCGTGACTTGAGTTATGGCTCCTGGTCTCGTGCGGGCAGTGAGTTTGTCGAACGCTTGCTGACGGTGGTTACGTCTTTACGGTTGCAGGAACGCCCCCTGTTGGAGTTCTTGATTCAGGTTTTGCGTTCTGAGCCAGTTTCTCTCCTCCCTCTACCCTCTGAATAGTTACAGTGTAAAGTTACCAATAGATTTCTTCTTGGATCTGAGATTTGTTCGTAGTTCGTCTAAATCGATCGCCCTTGCATCCGTCAAACGTTGATAAATTTCCTTCAAACTCGATAGAGCCTCTTTCTGGGTTTTCCCTACCCGTTTAGAAAGAACCTCAATCTGACCTAAACGCCCCTTGAGTGCAGTTTGTAGATCTTGTAATGCACGTTGAACGGGCTTCAATTCTTCATCAACAATCCTGTAGTCTTCTTGAGCGATCTTCTTAGTGGCCTTGATCGCTTGGACGTAGCGGGAATCACTGAAAAAAGCACTCATAAAACGCAAGGACTACTGAGTCTAGAGTATTTTAGCTTTTGTGTACTACGTCCACTTTTGAACGAACTGTCTACTTATGGTGGAGAGTCACTGTACTATTCTATAAGTTGCTCTTGCAATATAAAAATTAATTTTTGTTAACCATGCTCACCCTTTACGGCATTCCCCACTGCGGCACTTGCAACAAAGCGATCGCCTGGCTCAATGACCACAACATCCCCCACAACTTCATCAACGTCAAAACCGACCCCCCCAACGCTGAACTAATCACCGCCTGGGTGGGTCAACTGGGAAACAAACCCCTCCGCAACACCTCCGGCCAGTCCTACCGCGCCCTCGGCCCCGAACGGAACCACTGGAGCGACGCACAATGGATCGCCGCCTTTGCCGCCGATGCCATGCTCCTCAAACGCCCCATCTTCATCAAAGACGAGATCGCCATCCTCACCGGATTCCGCAAATCCGAAACCGACCTCATCAACCTCCTCACCTAAACCCCACTCCCCACACCTCATCTTGAGTTAAGCTAAAAGATCGGTAATACAGGATTCTCTAGGGAGACTCCCCCCTCTCCTCCATCGATTAAGGCATCGATCGCATTAGCCGTATTCCCCGCCGCCACACTGTTTAATGCTGTTGCTAAGATGGTTCCCCAGCCGATCCCTTCGGCGGCGAGTAGGGGGGGAAATGCCAAGCTACCCAAGACGCAGCCGCCACCGATGGCGAGTTTGAGGATGTTATTACGCGCTACAGTCATCCTGATGCCTCTAACCTTGGAGTCATTATAACCGAGGCGCGCATCGAGAGTCAGGAAATGCGCCGTTACAGGGAGTTATGACGTGCGATCGCCTCACCGGAGAGCGTCAAGTTTGGAGTTTTGCACCACGGGGATTCACCGGAGAACCGACGTTTGTCCCCCATCCCCAGGGAACGGCAGAAGATGAGGGTTGGCTGTTACTGTTAATGTATGATGCGGAACATCATCGCAGTGATCTAGTGATTTTTGATGCTAAAACAATTGCTCAGAGACCTTTAGCACGGTTGCATCTCAACTATCACATTCCCTATGGTTTACATGGCAACTTCACGCCGGAGTATTTTGGTCCTTAGGTGACGGGTAGAGGCGACGGATTTGCTAAACCTGCGTGTCATGGCTGGAGTCATTGAGTACCGCCCTATCAAATCCTTGGGGGGGGATTGGTGGGTGCTTCGTAGAAAATGAGGGCGATTTTCTCTTCACTGAGGTCATCTTCGCAGTAGGCTTGCAATTCGCCAATGGTGCGGGGTTTACCGTCTGGACTGGCGGGACAGCTTGCTTTTTTAAGGGCGGTGTAGATTTGCACCGGCGGGGTTGCTAGGGTCGCTGAAGCGGCTACCGTCGATGCAAATGACTTGGCAGTTTGGGGGGCGACTAGATGACTCGATGGCTTGGTTAATACTCTGGGCGAGGTGGGTGGGTGGAATAGGTACAGAAATTGATGCGTTAGAGTTTTGATTCGTAATTATTATTCAATGGCATAACCAGCTAGATAAACACTGGCGATCGCGACCGTTCTTGCTGGAGTTTTAAAGCATCATCACGTCTTTCATCGGCCACGGTAAGCCATTCGTGATAGGTGTCAGGACTCATCCAAATTTGACGTCTACATTAAATCTAGCAAACGTTAACTCCCCCAGGCTCAAGACAACATGAATCTCAGCCTTAGGGGAGCCTCTTGAAGAATTAACTGATGCGCAGCAATTCCACATCAAAAATGAGGGTTGCATTGGGAGGAATGACTCCACCTGCACCCCGTTCGCCATAGCCGAGTTCCGGGGGAATCGTGAGTTTCCACCGATCGCCCACGTGCATCATTCCGACGCCTTCATCCCAGCCTCGAATCACCTGGCCGACACCAATGCGGAAGCTAAAGGGACGATTGCGCTCACGGGAACTGTCAAACACCGTTCCATCTTCCAGCATTCCGGTGTAATGAACCATCACCGTTTGGCCCGTTTGGGGTTGTGCGCCGTCACCGGTTTCGAGTTTTTCGTACTTCAAGCCGGATTCGGTGGTGTACACCCCATCGTCGTCGGCGACGGCCTCTGGATTAGAAGTCGAAGCCTCAGCGAAGAGATTGGGATTATCCTCGCGGATGGTTTCAGCAGCGGGAGTGGCTGAGGGTTCTTCTCCGGGGAGTTCGTCGGCGATCGCCGTTTGGTTTTGGCTGTTAATGAGGGTGAACAGAATCGCCACAGCACAGACGATCACAAGACTTAAGCTAATTAAAATCGGTCGCAAGGTGAGTCCTCCTTTTTCTCTAAATTACGATGTCCAATGCATTGAATCCAGGGGATTGGACGATTCCCTAGGCTAGCTTACCGCCAATGTTTATTTTCGAGATCGCGAACTTGGCGTTCGAGGCGATCGAGTCGTCCTCGTAACTCGTCCATCTCGGCTTGGCGGGGAACCCCTAAATCTTGCATGGCGTTGCGAAGTTGGCGATCGAGTTGTTTTTCCAGGTTGCCCTGTTCTGACTTAAACTGAGTCATAAAGTCGTCGATCATGGATTTGGCATCGTCGGAGTCGATTTTGCCTTCTTTAACCCAGCGATCGCTGACTTCTTTGATTTTCTCGGCAACGAGGGACGTGGTTCCCACGCCGATCATTAACAGTTGGGTCAGTAGATTGTTATTATCCATCGAGATTTTAATAGCAAAGGACGGATGGGCTTGAACCGATTAGGATCGGGTGACGTTTCTCGATCCTAGCGCGTTTACCCCTCTTGGCGGAGGCTTTCGGGAACGGTGACAGCAGAAACACCTGCGATCGCCCGTAAGTTTTGATAGCGAACTAACTCGGTAAAGGACAATCCGGGTCGTCCTTCGAGTTCGCTGACGGCTTTCATGGCGCTGACGAGGGCTTTGGCGGCTTCTACTTCATCATAGCCACGACGTTGAGCCACGGCGATCGCTGCTTCGTCGGCCGCCAGTTCGGAGGCGCTGGACTGGTTCTGTCGCCAAATCTGGTTGAGGGCGATCGCCGTCAAACTTCCCGCCGCAACGATTCCCACCGCATCCCCCTGAGCCACCTCAACCGCCGTTGCTACCAGTCCAGCTAACCCAAGTCCTTGATAGACATCTAGCTTAAACCAGCGAATCTCCAACTGCCAACAGACCGTCCGTAACAGGAGCAAATCTCGCTGAGGTTGGCTCAATTCTTGCCAATAGTCGAAATTAATCAAAATCAGGCGATCGCGCTTCCAGGGAACAGGAAACGGCGTGTCAATCACCTTAGACAAACTCGGCTGACTGACAATTTTGGCGAACATACGCCCGGAGGCGGGCATTAAATCGAGGAGGCGATGAGTCTCGATGGCTGGATTCATGGGGGGTTGGGAGGATGGGGAACACAACAGTGAGCCGCTCGAACGATTGCAGGGTCACGGCTAGCTTGCCACAATAGGGGAGGAATTCCCTGTTTAGCTTATTCTCTCCTATGGATGCCTTTGCGCCAATTGCACCGGACTGGACAAAATCAGCGGTTCACTCCTTTGACTTCCGCTGTCCTCAATGTGGGGCCAGCAGCCGTAAAGCCGAGAAAGTCTGGCTCAACCGGCGAGCGCCCGTTTACACCCCTGACTATACCCGGAAATGGCAAGAGTTCTATCACTGCTCCTGTGGTTGTGTCTGGTGGGCCTGGAGTAGCGATCGCCCCTCGGAAGCGGAAGCGGCGGAGTTTATCAGTGATGTCACGCTCCCCGAGTCTCCCAACCCTGAAAACGGCGACGAGCCGTAACTCATCGCCGTTGGGGTGTCATATCAGGTCAGGTCAGGAGACGCCAGCCTCGCTCACCTGGCCCTAGAGAGGTTACTGGGTGGACACCAATTCCGGGAAGCGCAGTTCCACATTGTCCTTGGAGATAATGACTTGTCCGTCATCATCGAGGTCAATAATGGCGCGATCGCCGTCTTGGATTTCACCCGAGAGCATCTTCTCAGCCAACACGTCTTCGAGGAGGCGCATAATCGCCCGACGCAGGGGCCGCGCACCGTAGGCGGGGTCATACCCTTCATCGGCGAGACGGTTCTTGAAGGCTTCGGTGGCTTGCAGACGGATGTCTTTTTCCACCAGGCGATCGAAGACTCGTTTCAACTCGATATCGGCGATTTGCTTGATTTCCTCGCGGTTGAGTTGGCTAAAGACGATGATGTCATCCAAGCGGTTGAGGAACTCGGGCCGGAAGTACTGTTTGAGTTCTTCGTTCACGAGGTTACGAATGCGGTTGTACTGAGCATCGGTTTCATCCCCAGTGATTTCAAAGCCGAGGCCGCCGCCACCTTTCTCGATGACGCGAGAGCCGATGTTGGAGGTCATAATCAGCAAGGTGTTCTTGAAGTCCACCACGCGACCTTTAGAATCGGTTAAACGACCATCTTCGAGGATTTGCAGCAGCAGGTTAAAGACATCGGGGTGAGCCTTCTCGATTTCGTCGAAGAGAATCACCGAATAGGGACGACGACGCACGGCTTCGGTGAGTTGTCCCCCTTCGTCATAGCCGACAAATCCCGGAGGTGAGCCAATCAACTTGGACACCGTGTGGCGTTCCATGAACTCAGACATATCCAAGCGAATCATGGATTCTTCCGCACCGAAGAAGTAGGCCGCCAGAGCTTTGGTGAGTTCGGTTTTCCCGACCCCAGTCGGTCCCGAGAAGATGAAGCTGGCGATGGGACGATGGGGATTTTTCAGGCCCACCCGAGCGCGACGCACCGACCGAGAGACGGCGCGGACGGCTTCTTCTTGACCGATGAGCCGTTCGTGCAGGGTATCTTCGAGGTGCAGCAGTTTCTCGGATTCGGTTTCTTCGAGTTTCGTGACCGGAACTCCCGTCCAACTTGAGACAATCTCGGCGATGTTTTCTTCCGTCACCATCGGCGCACCCTGGGGGGTTTGTTGGCGTTCGATGGAAAGTTGGTCGATTTTAGCGCGGGTTTCGAGTTCGCGATCGCGCAGTTGACTGGCTTTCTCGAAGTCCTGTTCGGTAACGGCGTTGTCTTTGTCTTTGATCACCTGAGCCAACTCCCGTTTGAGTTCACGGGAGGCGGGAGAGGCTTTGAAATGCTCAATATGCACCCGAGAGCCGGCTTCATCGATGAGATCGATGGCTTTGTCAGGGAGGAAGCGATCGTTGATATAGCGATCGGAGAGTTGCGCGGCGGCTTCTAAGGCTTCGTCTAAGATGGTGAGCTGGTGATGTTGCTCATAGCGATCGCGCAGGCCGAAGAGGATCTCGATGGTTTCTTCCACTGTCGGTTCACCCACCATGATCGGCTGGAAGCGCCGTTCTAGGGCAGCATCCCGCTCGATATGTTTACGGAACTCATCGAGGGTGGTGGCCCCGATACATTGCAGTTCACCGCGAGCCAGGGCCGGTTTGAGGATATTGGCGGCATCCAAACCGCCTTCTAATGCACCAGCACCCACTAGGGTATGGATTTCGTCGATGACGAGAACCACATTGGCATTGCTGCGGACTTCTTCGATGATGTTTTTGAGTCGTTCCTCAAACTCACCCCGGAAGCGGGTTCCGGCGACGAGCATCCCCATGTCAATGGCGATGACTTGCTTGTTTTCGAGGAGTTCGGGGACCGCATTGGTGGCGATGCGTTGGGCCAGGCCTTCGGCGATGGCGGTTTTGCCGATACCGGGTTCGCCCACGAGAATGGGGTTGTTTTTGGTGCGACGGCCCAGGATTTGCACCAGACGCTCCGTTTCGCGATCGCGTCCCACCACGGGGTCAAGTTTTCCTTCAGCGGCTAACTGGGTTAAGTTGGTGCCAAACTCTTCCAGAGTCGCCATTTTGGTGCCTTTACTCGATGGCTGTCCTCCAGGAGCCACACCGGCCACTTCTCCAAGTTGTTTCATGACCTGGGTGCGGATATCTCCGAGATCCACGCCTAAGTTATGCAGAACTGTTGCCGCAACCCCTTCTTCATCCCGTGTCAGTCCCAGTAGGATATGTTCAGGGGCAATATAGTTATGTCCCAGTTGCCGGGCTTCTTCGACGGCATATTCAAACACCCGTTTGGCTTTCGGGGTGAAGGGAATTTCAGCGGAGGTAAAGCCGGAACCGCGACCAATGAGTTGTTCGACTTCTCGGCGCGCCCCGTCACGGGTGACGCTAAACTTACTCAGGACATTGGCGGCGATACTGCTTCCCTCACCAACGAGACCTAGCAAAATTTGCTCAGTCCCCACCATATTGTGTTTGAGCCGACGGGCTTCTTCTTGAGCCAACATGACGACTCGGATGGCTTTGTCTGTAAAATGTTCAAACATGAGCTTTTGTCTCAAATCGATGTATAAGGGGCAGGGGGAAGGACAACCGTATCTTTAGGGTAAAGGGTTTGGCAGTGGGATGCCGGTTTTTAGATGTCGGTGTTCTCGATGTCGGTTCAGGGGCTGAAACCCGATTGCAGCAATTATGAACTTTTGTATACCTCATTAATATAATCTATCTCTCAGAACAGATGGCGACAGTGAGGAGAGCCGAAGCAGGATAGGTAGGATAGCCGTCGGGTTGAGGCGGTTGGGTAACGGGACTCAGAGCGGGCATTGGCAAGGGTTAAGATATCTTTAGCGTATTACAAAGTTGGCTAGGGATGCAAACAATGGGGCCAGTCTCTCGATTGGGAGCCTGTCCAGGTCGTGAGCGGGCAAAGTTCCCGAGGGATGGGCAATAGGCGGTTTGGGGACTGGGAAGCTGGGCTGACTCCATGAGCGTTTCTTGACTTGAGCGAGTCGAGCTATACTTTTGCCATTGATGGCTCTCGGCGATCGCCGGGAAGGGTGAGTATGAGTCATACGGGAATGTCACGATTTACGCTTGGGGTGTTGTTACTCCTGGGGATGAGTACACCCGTCAGTGCCGGGATGGTTCCGGTGCATGATTTCAATGTAGCCCAACAGCAGGGTAGTCCGGAGTTTGTGTTTCAGGAGGGATTGCGGCTACTTAACCAAAACCGGTTTCAGCAGGCTGAACAGGCCTTCCGGGAGGTGGTTCGCTTTGATGAGGTGGATCATGAGGCTTGGAATAATCTGGGCCGAGCTTTGCAGGGCCAGGGTGAATCTGAGGCGGCGATTGAGGCCTATGAGCGGGCGTTGGCATTGCGTCCCCGCTATGCTGAGGCGTTTAATAATTTGGGGGTGGCCTATCGCTCGTTGGGACGATTGGAGGAGGCGATTGAGGCCTATGAGCGGGCGATCGCCCTTCAGCCGGGTTTAGGGGCGGCTCACTATAATCTGGGCTTGATTTTCTTTCGTCAGGGACAGTTACCTGAGGCGTTGAGCCGTTTTGAACAGGCGATCGCGGTCAGTCCCCGTTTTGCCCCAGCTCACTATTCTTTAGCCGAGACGCTACTCCAGCTTAATCGCCCCCAGGAGGCGTTGGCTCCCCTACAACGGACCCTCGACCTCGATCCTGAGTTTGAGGCGGCCTATGGAGCCATTGGGGCGACGCTGATGCGTTTGGGACGGACTCGGGAAGCCCTGGTATTTCTGGAACAGGCGGTGGAACGAACGGGGGATGATGCTCGTGTGAGTTATTATCGTGCCTTTGCCCTGCTCGAAACGGGGGATGCGGCAGGGGCCTTACCCTTGTTGGAGCAGGCGATCGCCCTCAATCCTGAGTCAGCCGATGCCTTTCGCAGTCTGGGGGATGCCTATTTAGCCTTGGGCCAGGAACGGGACGCGCTGGAGATGTTTTTACGGGCGATCGAGTTATATCAAGACCAATCCCCCGTTCCCTCTCGGGAGTTGGCGCGGGCCTATTTTGGGGTGGGTAATGTTTATGCCACTCGGGATTTCAAGTTTCCTGAGGCGCTTCGGGCGTTTCAAAATGCCCTGAATGCTGATCCCAATTTTGGTTTAGCTCACGCTCGCATGGGGGATTTATTGGCACAACGGCAACAGTATGAACGTGCGAATATTTCCTATCAAGCGGCCTTAGCTTTAGAGCCAAATTCCCCGGAAATTTATAATGGTTTAGGTGAGTTGTTGTTTGCTATGGGCTATTTAGACCGGGCGGTGGCGGCTTGGCGGCGGGCGATCGCGATCGATCCCGGCTACGGAGAAGCCCTCACCAACTTAGGAAATGCTCTCGGCAGTGGTCGTCGTCTTCCTTAATCACAACATTAATCACAAAAATTGATGAAGTTCCCTAAACTGAATCACTCGTTTTTCTAAACTCCGGTTCTTCACTGGGGTTTAGTAAATAAAGGAATGACGTGAGTCAAAAAATGAAACCTCTTTGAGTAAACTTTCTTGAAGAACTCCTGACCAATCCAAAATCCCTGGCTAGCATTGTGGGTGAACCATGTCACACAACCGACTGGCAGGAGAGTAATGGATGTCACATTAATTAAAGAGTTTGAAGGCTGTAAGCTAGAGGCTTACGAGGATGTGGTTGGAGTTTGGACAATTGGCTATGGCTGCACCTTTTATCTAGATGGATCTAAGGTCAAACCGGGGGATAAACTCAACAGCGAAGCCGAAGCAGAACAATTGCTACTCCATGTTATTAACCAGGATTTCTTACCCATTCTGCGCCGAATTTCCACCTGGAATCAGATGAATCCCAATCAACAAGCCGCCGTTTTATCCTTTGCGTATAACTTAGGCGCACGTTTTTTTGCTAATCCTGGATTTGAGTCTATTACTCGACTCTTAAACAATCCCGAGCAATGGCATGATATCGCCGAAGTTCAGCGTGTGTTTGGGTTATATGTCAAAGCCGGAGGACAAACCTTTCCCGGTTTAGTCAGGAGACGGAAAGCGGAAGCAGACTTATTTTGTAAGGGGTCTGCTCAAGCCCAACCCATGACGAGTACCTCTCAAACATCTCCCCCTCAACGGATTACAGCATTAGTTGATACCTGGTTTAAGAAAGATTGGTCGAAACAAGCCAGTGAATTGGATGACACAGAACGGGCATTTATTCCCAAAGGAAAGTCCTATCCCATTCAGGGATTTTGCGAATCCAGTTTGGAAACAGAAATGGGCGGTCATGCCCTAGTTCAATTGGACCATAATGCCGGTGAATGGTATTTATTTGTTGAACATTGGCAACTTCCCTGGACGCAACCTTTTGGGATGTCCACTCAGACATTACCAGAGTGGAACCAGGTCAACTGGAAAGATTGGTCATCTCCCGTCAGTCGCTATTTCAATGTAGGAGAAGTCACGCGACAGGATTGGGAGCGGATTCCCACAACTGCCACGTATCAGCAAAATATCATCAAGGTTGCTCGTCTTTTAGATGAGGTTCGCCAATGGTGGGGGTCACCGTTATACGTCAATTCCTGGTATCGTCCCCCCCATATTGAACAGCGGGTTGGCGGTACAGGTGCAAATCATCCCTTTGGCTTTGCGGTGGATTTTCGTCCGGCGAAAGGGTCCATTTGGGATTTACAACATCGCTTTGAACGGGAGTGGTATAACACCGGTAAATGGAATGGTGGATTTGGTTGTGGTGCCAATCGAGGCTTTATTCATCTCGACTTGCGTCATAAACGAATCTGGGACTACTAACCAACCGCCTAAGTTCCCCGACTGATTACCCCGCGACAAAGTTAGCCGGATCTTGATCGCGGCGATGTCGGACGGGGATTTGGGGACCTTGGGCCGTCCCCACTAAGGCGGCGGTGGCTTCGAGGGACTGACGCAGCCGCTTGGCTGCATAGATAGACATATCGCGGGGGACGCTGATGCGATCGCGCAAATACCGCAATCCCACCTCACTTCCCTCTGGTGGTACACAATCCTCCCCCGTCATCAAATGCGTCAACGCACAACGCAGGGCCGTCTCAAATTGCGCATCGGGGGCAGGATTGACGCGAATAATGTTCTGGCGATGCTTCAGCACCCGCCGCAAGGCTTCAGAACGGGAGGTTTCCGGTTCGGGATAGGTGACATCTGGAAGACCAAACCATGGGCCGCGATCGACCCGAATTTGATTCAATTCTGTTTGCGGGTCATTATTCGCCCAGCAGCCCCCCATTTGGGGCGGTAAATCATGGACATGGGTATGGAAATCGCTCTGAGTTCCCCGATAGGTGGCGCGGTTTTCCAGACCATCAAACCAATCGGAAAGGCGGGGATTCTCCTCCCGTAAGGAATAGCCTTTGTAATAAAATAGACTGGCGTTCATCCGTTCCACATAGGGCGTAAACACCACATCAGCAGTGCTAAACTCAGGCAAAAAGTAGGGGCCCGGAGTTCTGGCTAGAGCGGCTTCTACCTCCTGAACCACCTCCACAAACTGCTCCCGGGCGTTACGCTCCTGACGCTCTGATAAACTGGGACGACAGAGCCACATACACCAGGCTCGAAATAGCACTCGTTCTAACTGTCGCAGGGGTAAAACTTGGCGATCGCCCATGGAAAAAGCCAGCGGCCCAAACGCATCTTCTAAGGCCAGCAAAATATCATCACTTTCCGTAATCAACTGACCCTTAAGTTCCACCGCTGGCAACATCCCCGATGGCACTTTTTGCTTATACCAACGTTCTTTCTGGCCATAACAGAACATGGTCACTTTCTCGATGCGGTAGGGGATTTGTTTCTCCTCCAACCACAACCAAACTTTTTGACAATAGGGACACCAGGCATGATGATCCCGATAGAGGGTGACTTGTACCGCCGCTTCATCTTGGCCAAACAGTCGCAGTCGGGCCTGGGGGTTGGTTGGCCCGTTCACCAAATCGGGGGGAGTATCGGTGAAGTTGTCCAGTTCTGACCAGCTTAAGGGGGATGTGGGCATCAGGAGTTCAGGCGCTTTCTTGGGCTAATCCTAACTCTAACACCTCTTTGACGGTTCTCAAATCCCCTTCTAAGAGGGCATCGACGGCCAGCCACAACCCCGGAAAGACCTCGCTGCGAAGGATTCCCCGGTCGTCGGCGGCTAAGGGTTGATAGGTTCCCTCATGCCAACGGAACCAAATGACGGTAGAACAGGTTGTTAATTTGACAGAATTACCGCTGGATGTCGTGCAAAAACTCCAAGATGACAACGGTTAATCAACGAGTCACCTTTTCCCGGACAGAGTCGCCAACACCGGTGCTACAGCTTTAGCCAGGGCGCGAGAGGAGTCAAAAGTGAGCGGAAATGTTGTCAGACCATTTTTCAAAATGCTTGCAATACATCTGACACCGAGGAGGGCGAACAGCCGTTCGCCCCTACAGACATCTATGGCATGACTTCCGAAAATTGGTATCAGACTTCCCCGTTCTCAATATCCCATCTTATTGCTATCTTGGAATAGTGATGGCTCCTTTCCCCGAGGCTGTACCCCCTGATGAACCCCTCCCACCTGCTCAAACTCAACCAAGGACTTCTGGCGAGAACAGCTCTCTTAGGCTTGAGCGCGATTGTCACTGGGGGGTTAAGCAGTCCCATCGCCGCCATTGGGGCCAATGTCAGCTATGGCCTGATTACCAATAATCTGGGGACGTTGCTGGATAAGTTCCGCAACAGTGGCGGTATTTTACGCAACGAAGACATCGCTAAAGCCGCTGGCCGCGCCGTGGCCAAGACTTTGGAGGAGACAGTCAGCCCCCACTACCCCGAAATTCAAAGCCGGTTAGACGATTTCGCCGCTAAAATCGAGGACTATTGGCTGCAATGGGCCGAACAAGCCAAAACCCTGAACCTGTTTGAGACGCTCCAGGAAGAGCAGTTATATCAGGTTTTCAGCCAACAACCGGAGCAGTTTGGCCAGTACCAGGTGTTAGGGGAGGAGGACTGGCGGGACGTTGTCCTCTGGTTGGTTGAACAGGGATGTGAGCAGGGGGTATTGCTCGATACCCTCGATAGTTATCAGGATGTCATCGAGGAGTTAACCGGAGAATTAGCCGCGAACTTCAATAAACACCTGCGCCAAGTCCTCAAGGATGATGCCAACAACGGGGGGAAAGCCTTTGTGGGGATGTTGTTTGACCTGCATGGGGCGACGTTGGCACAAATTGCTGAGATTCGGGACTATTTACCCCAACTCGCGACCCGCGAGGATGTATGTCGCGCCTTGCAGCAATTAGAAACCGGGGTTTCCGATGAACTGGCTCAATTTCGACAAGCGTTTCAGCAATACTTAGACTCAACTCAACCCCAGCTTCCCATCCCCCAAGATTGTGAAGCCATCATCCAGGAAAAAACCCAAGATTTTGTCGGGCGAGGTTTTGTCTTCGAGGCGATTCGGGATTTCTTGCAGCAAAACCCCAAAGGCTATTTTGTCCTAGAAGCTGACCCCGGCGTGGGCAAAAGCGCAATTATGGCGCGGTTAGTGCAGCTGCTCAAAGGGGGCTGTATCACTCATTTCAATATCCAATCCCAAGGCATTGTCAAGCCCGAAAAATTCCTAGAAAATATCTGCACCCAACTGATTCAGGGCTATAACCTCGATTATCCTCGCTTCCCGGAACGCGCCACTGAAGATGGCAATGTTTTAGCCCGTTTATTGGCAGAAGCGGCGAAAAAACTCGCACCGGGGAAAAAGTTAGTGGTGGTCGTGGATGCCTTGGATGAGGTGGATTCATCGAGTCAAACCAAAGGTAGTAATCTTCTCTATTTGCCCGATTCTTTGGTGGATAAGGTCTATTTTATTCTGAGTAAACGCCCGAAAGCCTTAGCCCTGCCTTTAAGTGACCATTTAAGGTACTTTGATTTAATGGAGTATCCGGCAGAAAGTGCGGAAGATGCCCGTCGCTATGCCCAAAAACGCTATCAGCGAAGTCCTCAGATTCAGAATTGGGTGATATCGCGTCGGTTAACCCCAGAGCAATTTTTAACGGATTTGGTGGCTAACAGTGAAAATAATTTCATGTATTTGCGCTATGTCTTAAATGATATTGAGGGGGGGCTGTATAGCCGTGAAACCCTGGACAGTTTACCGCGAGGGTTGAGGCGGTATTATCAAAAACATTGGGAATTGATGGGCATGACCGCTGACCCATTTCCCCTTGACAAAATCCGCACTATTTATGTGCTGTCTCTAGTGCGGGAAGCGGTGTCTCGACGGTTGTTAGCGGAGTTGACGGAGATAGCCGACTATCAGCTTCGGCCGATTTTACGGGAATGGGAACAGTTTTTGCGCTTCCAACAGGTGGAGAGAGAAACCCGCTACACCATTTATCATGCTTCTTTTAGCGATTTCTTGAGGGAGGAGGCAGAAGATTCTGGGGTGGATTTGGAGGATATTAAACGCCGCCTGGCTGACAATTTCAGCAAAGGAGCGCCTCTATGAATACTGCACTGGGACAATGGTTAAGGGAACAGGATGCGGAAAAGCGTTTACATTTACTGCGCCACCAACCGAGTTATTTTGCGGATGCGGGGGAAGTCAAGCGGTTGCGGGCTTGGCTGACGGATTTTGGGTTTTTGCAGCAGAAGTTGGAGGCGGTGGGGATAACGGCGCTGATTAATGATTTTGATTTGGCGTTGTCGTTGTTGGTGGGTGAGGAGCAGGAAACGTTAAGTCTGATTCAGGGGGCGTTGCGGCTGTCGGCTCATATTTTAGCATCGGATACAACTCAACTGGTGGGGCAGTTATGGGGGCGGTTGTTGTCCTTTGAGCAGCCCGAAATTGTGGCTCTTTTGGCACAAGCCCAACAATGGCAGGAAAAACCCTGGTTTCGTCCCCTCACTGCCAACCTCACCCCGCCCGGCGGGCCACTGATTCGCACCCTCACCGGGCATAGTAGCTCGGTAACAGCAGTGGCGATCGCCCCCGATGGGAAACGAGCCGTGTCTGGATCGAGTGATAACACCCTGAAACTGTGGGATTTGCAGCAGGGGAGGGAACTCGCGACCCTCTCTGGGCATAGTAACTGGGTAAATGCAGTGGCGATCGCCCCCGACGGGAAACGAGCGGTGTCTGCATCGTATGATAACACCCTGAAACTGTGGGATTTGGAGCAGGGGAGGGAACTCGCTACCCTCTCTGGGCATAGTCGCGATGTAAATGCAGTGGCGATCGCCCCGGACGGGAAACGAGCCGTGTCTGCATCGGGTGATAAAACCCTGAAACTGTGGGATTTGGAGCAGGGGAGGGAACTCGCTACCCTCTCTGGGCATAGTGACTGGGTAAATGCAGTGGCGATCGCCCCCGACGGGAAACGAGCCGTGTCTGCATCGGGTGATAACACCCTGAAACTGTGGGATTTGGAGCAGGGGAGGGAACTCGCTACCCTCTCTGGGCATCGTAGCTCGGTAACGGCAGTGGCGATCGCCCCCGACGGGAAACGAGCCGTGTCTGCATCGGGTGACAAAACCCTGAAACTGTGGGATTTGGAGCAGGGGAGGGAACTCGCTACCCTCTCTGGGCATCGTAGCTCGGTAACGGCAGTGGCGATCGCCCCCGACGGGAAACGAGCGGTGTCTGCATCGTATGATAACACCCTGAAACTGTGGGATTTGGAGCAGGGGAGGGAACTCGCTACCCTCTCTGGGCATCGTAGATCGGTACTAGCAGTGGCGATCGCCCCCGACGGGAAACGAGCCGTGTCTGCATCGTATGTAACCCTGAAACTGTGGGATTTGGCTACGGGGTCGGAACTCGCTACCTTCAGGGGGGATCGTATCAGGGTAGAAGCAGTGGCCATCACCCCGGACGGCAAACAAGCGGTTTCCGCATCGGAGGATAAAACCCTGAAACTGTGGGATTTGGCTACCGGGTCGGAAAAAGCCACCCTCTCTGGGCATAGTCAGTCGGTAACAGCAGTGGCGATCGCCCCCGACGGGAAACGAGCGGTGTCTGCATCGTTTGATAACACCCTGAAACTGTGGGATTTGGCTACGGGGTCGGAACTCGCTACCTTCAGGGGGCATCGTATCAGGGTAATAGCAGTGGCCATCACCCCGGACGGCAAACAAGCGGTTTCCGCATCCTGGGATGACACTCTGAAACTGTGGGATTTGGCTACGGGGTCGGAACTGGCTACCTTCAGGGGGCATCGTGACTGGGTAAATGCAGTGGCCATCACCCCGGACGGCAAACAAGCGGTTTCCGCATCGGAGGATAAAACCCTGAAACTGTGGGATTTGGCTACGGGGTCGGAACTGGCTACCTTCAGGGGGCATCGTGACTCGGTAAATGCAGTGGCCATCACCCCGGACGGCAAACAAGCGGTTTCCGCATCCTATGATAAAACCCTGAAACTGTGGGATTTGGCTACGGGGTTGAAACGGGCCACCCTCATTCGGCATAGTAGCTGGGTATATGCAGTGGCCATGAAACTGTGGGATTTGGTTACGGGGTCGGAAAAAGCCACCCTCACGGGGCATAGTCAGTCGGTAACAGCAGTGGCGATCGCCCCCGACGGGAAACGAGCCGTGTCTGCATCGCATGATAACACCCTGAAACTGTGGGATTTGGAGCAGGGGAGGGAACTCGCTACCCTCTCTGGGCATAGTATCGGGGTAATAGCAGTGGCGATCGCCCCCGACGGGAAACGAGCCGTGTCTGCATCCAATGATAAAACCCTGAAACTGTGGGATTTAGCCACGGGGGAGGAAATCGCCAGTTTTACCGCTGATGCAGAGTTTTGGGCTTGTGCCGTTGCCCCGGATGGGGCGGGGGTGGTGGCGGGGGATGCTTCGGGGCGAGTGCATTTTCTGCGGCTAGAGGGGCTGTGAGCAACCGGGTTAGATCAGCCTGGGGAAAAACCCGCAACCCCCAGCAACCCGCTTGACCATCGTGGGGCGCAAGCGTTCCCTCCCTCCGAATCACCAACCCGACAGCTATAATGGCGAAAAAACAACTGTCTGGAGAGATGCAAATCCCCTTAAACAAACAACAAAAAGACTTTTTACCCAGTCAAGGCGAAAAACTTTTGTGCATCCGGCAGGCTTACGCCAACGCCCCCACACCCATCAAATCCACAACCGGATTCCTCAATTAAATTAATCTCTATGTGAGCCACCATGAGTTTATCCCTGACACCAGAAATTGAACAACGCATTGCCCATCAACTCAATCAGGGAGGCTACCAGTCAGCAGATGAACTGATATTAGCCGCCTTGGAACTATTAGACAAAAGAGAACAATATCTAGCCGAACTGCGCCAGCAAATCGAAATCGGGGCAAGCCAAATTCAACAAGGAAAAGTTACAGAGGGAGAACTTGTATTTAATCGACTGCTGAACCGTTTACAGCAACAAACTGAAGATTCCTGATGGGAAATTATTCATTCTCTGATGCTGCCCTAGCCGACTTAGACGAAATTTGTGCATCCCTGTCGGCAATAAACCCAGACATAGCGATTAGACTTTTTGAAAAAGTCCGGGATAAGTGCCGTTAGTTTGCTCAATTTCCCAACATGGGCAAAAACTACAGTCACATTAAAGCAAATCTCCGAGGTTTGATTGTGGAAAATTACATCATATTTTACCTTCCACGGACTGACGGCATAGATATTGTTCGCATCATTAATGGGTATCGAGACCTAGAATCATTGAATATCTGAAAATCTGTAACCGGGCTTCTCTACTCAACTTGGGGCAAAACCAATCACCCCCAGCAACCCGATTTCTGGTTTGTGGTGATGGGAAAGCAACCCGGTTGCTAAAACCATCCGATCAAAGCCTCAAAGATAGTCAAACCTATAATAGAGAAGCACATTCCCCGGAGCCGACTCTATGTTACTCAGCGAACACCGAACGCATTGATAGTCTTGGGCGCTCCTACTGCGACTATTTACCCTTGACGCTCACGTTAGGCGATCGCTCTGTGGACGTGACGGCGTTGCTAGATACAGGCGCGAGTGTCAATGTTTTGCCCTACGAGATCGGTTTACAGCTAGGAGCAATCTGGGAAAATAAGACGGTTTCAATCCCTTTAAGCGGTAATTTGGGTCGAAGCGATTCACGAGGTTTGGTTGTATCGGGTGCGATCGCTCAGTTTCCTGCCGTGCTACTTGCGTTTGCTTGGACTGAATCGAGAGATGTACCCGTTATTCTTGGACAAATGAACTTCTTTGCAGAGTTCAAGGTGTGTTTTTATCGACATGAGTCGGCTTTTGAAGTTTGCCCGAAGGATAGATGAAATCAATCAACTTATTCGGTGGGGATTTGTGGGAGTTGCCGACTTAACCGACTCCGAAAAACAACAAGCAAAATATGTCGCTAAACAGATGGAGCGATCGCCCCCGACGGGAAACGAGCGGTGTCTGCATCAGGTGATAAAACCCTGAAACTGTGGGATTTAGCCACGGGGGAGGAAATCGCCAGTTTTACCGCTGAAGCGGAGTTTGAGGCTTGTGCCGTTGCCCCGGATGGAGTGACGGTGGTGGCGGGGGATGAGTCGGGGCGGGTGCATTTTCTGCGGTTGGAGGGGCTGTGAGGGTGCAGGGGTGCAGGGGGGCTGGGGAGCCGCCAATACGAGTCGGGGAGGTGAGAAACCGAGTTTCTGAATTAGGTGTTCAACGAGTGGAAAATCAATTGTAGTTGAGGTAGTGTATCAGGCAAATTAATCTGAATAACATTCCAAAGAATGTCAATATCTAGCTCGTCATAATCATGGATGACCACATCTCGTAAACCCGCCATTTCCCGCCAAGGAATCACTGGATAGTTTTGACAAAATTCATTGGATAATCGTTTGGTGGCTTCTCCAACAATGATAATCCTATATAAAATAGCCGCCTGTTTTTCATCATCTTGTTGAAATTCTTCTTTTTTGATGTTTTCAACATAGCCAAGAATCTGCTGGATAGCCCTTATAATATCTAGTAATGCCTGTTTATTCTTTACCATAGATGACCTCGGCTGAGTTGAGAATGTTCTGGCGACGGAGAACGTTATGACTATTGAGAATACTTTGCTTGGTCATTAAATCTACAGGACGATTAAACAGAGTAGAGAGTTGTTCTCGCATTGAAATAAACTCTAAACCCCAAGAGTGATTAGGCTGAAACGTAACTAAAATATCTACGTCACTATTGGGGTTAAAGTCATCTCGGAGAATAGAACCAAATAGGGCAAATTCGACGATCTGCCAATGTTGGCAAAACTCAGCCAGTTGTTGAGGCGTAATCCCTAGGCGATTGTAGATTTGGCGATCGCTTATTTTGGTAGTCATTTAGGGTTATGTTTTTGATTGCCTAATTCTAGCCAATATTCTAAGCAATTTTAGGCAACCGGGGCAAGAAACCGGGGTTCTTCTGCCGCCTTAGACATGGATAGAGACGAAGGCTTAGATGGCGAAACCAAGGAGATGGCACAACTGAGAGCTTTTCCATCGTTCCTACGCTCTGCGTAGGGACGCACCGGGTGGACGCTCTGCGTCGAGTCATCGAACACAGGTTGCAGAGCGCCCCAACTCCCGTTCCCACGCAGAGCGTAGGAACGATAAGACGGGGTAATTTGATGGTTTTATCAATAGCAGCGTTATTGAAAAATGGTATGAACTTGACAGAATTGCCTCGGGATGTGGTGCAAAAACTCCAGGATGAAAACGGTTAATGATTGGTTAATGATTGGGTAACGTTTCGGTCTTCAGGATTTAAGGTGATTAGCAAAATTGATTAACAATTGAAACCTTGGATGTAGGGGCAATCCCTTGTGGTTGCCCCCTCCAGATTTTGTATACACGACAACAAATTACACCAGATTTTCTGAAGACCCAAACGTCAAAAAAAGTCAAGATAACCAGACCTTCTACCTTAATGGGAAATTCCTTGTTAGGGGTGCATCTCAATGCATGCGATCACTTCAGATAACCCACCCCTGCCCCTCCCAGGAGGGGATTTTTCAAATATTTCCCCTCCTGGGAGGGGTGCGCGATAGCGCGGGGTGGGTTCAAACTTGCCTAACTGAGATGCACCCCTTGTTAGGTATTTTTGAGTTGATTTATTTTTTCTTGAATGATACGAATATTTTTGATTAAATCAGACGGGTTTTCATTTCTGAGTTCTACTATTTCCCCTAAATCCGTTGTTGGTGAATCGTAGTACAGGTCATACAATCTATCTATATCAAGTGCATTATCAATTTTATTATTTCTGTCACTTAGCCTGCGTCTAATTTCAGTTTTGGAAACCCTCAGGAGAAAGGTAGAGGCAGGAGTCAATTTCATATTGGCAATAATTTGAACTAATAAATCGTCATGGACTCGTTCTTTTTCGAGCTGCAAATGTGTTACGAACGTGGAGTAAATAAACCGATCAAGGACATAAACTTTTTCGCTATCTACTGCGTTAGAAAAATATGAATTAGAGGCAGCAAAAAATATGAATCTATCAAATAACGGAAAATCCCAAACCTCCTTAACCAACATTCTAAAGGGTTCTAAAGGAGTTTTGACAAACTCCACTGTTTTGTCGGAATGATAAATTGATTTTAATTCTTTTAAAATTGTAGTTTTTCCGCAACCATCAATGCCTTCTATTGCGATGTATTTGTTCATACAATGCTCCCTCGATACCGTATAGAGAATTTGCCGTAATCAAAATTTACGTTTTTCAAAGCCGTCTCCATACCAATTTTTAATATCGATTCGGTATATTTGTATCCTTCTTCTGAGTTGTAAAAAAATCTTCCATGAGGATCTATCATAAGATAACTACAAATCATGTCACTATTGTCTTCAAACTGAGCAAAAGGAATGTGATTATGAGTGACCCTGAATTGTTCATATTGTTCATAATAAATTGCTTCTTTTTTGCTTTTTGGTGTGGCTGGCAATACTCTAAGAATCTTCCACTTATCAGGCTTAATTCTCATGATAAGCTCAGATAAATCTTCATTCCAGTTAAACTGATTAACAACTGTGTTTACTTTTATCCTTAAATTTGGATTGATGTCTCTACTCTCATCTAAAAATCGAATAACATTCTCGTAATTGCACGCCTTCCCATTAAGACTTCTGCCAATTTTCTGGTTTGTTTTTTGAGAAGCACTATCTATGCTGATGCCGAGCATAGATAACTTAGAAACACTGTCCAAGCTTAAGTTTTTGGAAATAAGGGAGCCATTTGTTATAATTGAGTTTTTGATGCCTAAGTTATAAGAAAATCCTATCTTGTGGGAAATGTCTTTATCTAATAAGGGTTCTCCACCTGCAAATGACAGTCGAATATAAGGACTCTTTTTTTGTAGTGAAGCGATTTGGCTAATGAGTTTTTCAGATAAATGTCTCTCTTTGAAGACCAGTGGTAGTTGAGACTTGTTCCATTGGGCATAGCAATATCTACAATCAAAGTTACATGGCTCTAAAAGGTGCCAGTTAATAACAAGAGGGGTTGTCTTCTTTTGGAAATCAACCATATTTTATGCCCAACTCGGTATTCAAGGGGAAATTTCTGCCTAAGATTCCGTATTACCGGCATCGTTCATGGCTGAACAGACTGGGGTACGGTGCGACACTCAACATTGGCATGGGGTGTTATGCCACCAGGTCGCAGCACTGATCTTTGAGACTTCCGTCATTCTAGCGCTAGAATCAATGAGTGAATAGGGTGCTAAGAGTTACAATTTGTAAAGCTATGTGCTCTGGGAAAGTCTATCAGTTCGTATCAGTGATGAGGTGCATGTCAATTTGGCAACCCGAAGCCACCCCCCCCCTACCGCCGCCTCACGGGAGGGTAAATCTTCCCAAAATTCAATCTTGCAAGGGGTTCAGTGATTTTTCAAGACATTCTCCAAGACAATGCTCCGAACAGTTTTTCGGGCATCACCGAAGTGAGTCGGCAAGGCAAAAGCCTGTCACCTTTATCCTTCAAGGGATGACAAGGATGTGCCGTCTCGTGCGACAAGTTGAGTTGGGAAAAGAAAGCGAGTGAGAGGGTGGGAGCTGACGTCGTTGGGAAAGACGCCATAGAGCGGCGGTGTTGACTTGCCGATTTGGAGATCAAGCTATCCATCGTCTAAAGTGTAGCTGGTAACTCTAACAAAGCCGCACAGATGGATAGCCTAAGGAACCCGATTTGACCTATTTATCGATGGGTTTGACTTGGATCCCACTTGAATTAAATCCCATCCCAACTACTCGTAACTCTTATCCTATCTCATTCAATAACTCAAAAAACTCTGTTTTCTCCAATCCAATCTCCTTAATCATTCCCAAAAGGTTTCCAGGCTTGAGATCCTTACCAGCATGAATTGGAACAACAACTCGTTAACCGTGGGAGTTTTTATAAATTGCATGACTTCCTTTTTGTCGGTGTAACGGATATCCTAAATTAGTGATTACGCGAACAAAATCTTTGGCTTTAACCGTTGGGAGATTGCTCATACCGCAATGCGAACCGGTTTGATGATGAGATTTTCTTCAGGTATCGGTTCTTCATCAGCTAAGAGACTGTCAAGATACAATTCCATTGCTTCGGTGATATTAGCTAACGCCTCTTCAAAGCTATCTCCTTGGCTATGACAGCCTTGTAACATGGGACAGAAGACGTGATACCCACCATCTAATTCTGGCTCAAAAATAACGGTGTAGTTGAATAGGGTCGTTTGGAGACTGGACATTGTAGCCTCGGTAGAAGATGGCACATCATGATTGGGCTAGGAGCAATCCTACTCATAGCGGATTCCGGCGGCTTCTAAGCGGTCTAACGCCGTCTGGAGGCGATCGCACTCCGCAATCAAACTAACCCGCACATAGCCTTCGCCCCCCTTACCAAAGGCATTGCCCGGCGTCACCACCACCCCAGTCTGCTGCAACACCGTCAGGGCAAAATCCGTCGATCCCATCCCAGGGGGACATTCGACCCACAAATACATTGTTGCTAAGGGTTTACGGACCGTCCAGCCCAAACGCCCCAAGCCCTCAATCAAGAAATCACGGCGGCTGCTGTAGCGTTGTTGCACCTGTTCCAAATAGACTTCCGGCAACTGTAACGCCGTCTCCGCCGCACATTGCAACGCCGAAAAAATCCCATAATCCAAATTCGTCTTTAGGGTTCGCAAGCCCTGAATCACATGGCGGTTTCCCACCACAAAGCCCACGCGCCAGCCAGCCATATTATAGGTCTTGGAGAGGGTATGGAACTCCACCCCAATCTCCTTGGCTCCCTCAATTTCCAACAAACTCGTCGGCTGGTAGCCATCAAAAGCTAACTCGGCGTAACACAAGTCATGCACCAACAAAATCGAGTGACGGCGGGCAAAGGCCACAATCTCCTCAAAAAACTCCCTTGGTGCCGTTGCCCCGGTGGGATTATTGGGATAGTTGAAATAGAGCATCTTGGCTGAGTCCGCCACCTCATCGGGAATCTGACTCAAATCAATCAGCCAGTCATTCTCCGCCGAGAGGGGAATCGAATGCACCTTGGCCCCGGCAATCAAGGGACCGCGAAAATGGGCCGGATAGGCGGGACTGGGAACTAAGACTAAATCGCCGGGATTGAGATAGGCCAACGCCAAATGGGACAATCCCTCTTTAGACCCCAACAGAGGTAACGCTTCCCCCTCAGGGTCAAGTTTTACCCCATAGCGGCGGTGATACCAGTCAGTGATGGTTTGGCGGAAACTGCCGGTTCCCTCAAAAGGAGGATAGCCGTGATTGGCGGGATTTTGCAGGGCCGTGATGGCTGAGTCAATCACCGGTTGGGGGGTGGAACCGTCGGGATTGCCCATCCCCAAATCAATCAAATCCAAACCCTGTTCCCGCGCACGGGCTTTCAATTCATCCAGACGCGCAAAAACATAGGGGGGTAATGCTTGCACCCGCTCCGCAGGGCTAATCCAATCCAGTACCATTGAGTTTGAGGGAGGAAGACACAGACCTTTTACTCTATCAGGTTTTAGGAGTTATGGTTGACCACGGAAGGGTCAGTGGTGACAGCCAGGGAATAGCCCACGGTGGTTGACACCATCGCCGCCATGACTTGGGCGGGTTCGACGGGGAAGGGCAGATGATGAATGTCGGAGTTGGGGCCACAGGCAAATTCGGCGGCCTGCTGGAGTTGGCCTAGGGAAATGTCCCCTAAGCCTAAATCAGCCAGGGTTTGGGGCAGACCAATCTCTCGGTAAAAGGTCAACAATTGCTGGCGGGCGGTGGCGGCGAGTTGGTTATGTTGGACAATCTCTTCTAACCGCAGTTGTACGAGAATGCCATAGGCGACTTTTTCGCCGTGAATAGTATGGTGACAGTCGCTCAGATGGGTGAGGGCGTTATGGACGGCATGGGCGGCCACGGTACGACATTGAGCGCCCCCTAAGCCGCCAATAACCCCAGCGAGGAGAACGCTGGCATCGACCACTTCCCGCCAGACGGGGCTACCGGGTTCGGCTAGGGCGGCGGCGGATTTTTGTAGGAGTAAGTCTCGCAAGACGCGGGCCTGTTGGACGGCGGCGACAATGAGGGTTTGGTCAGAACTGCCGCTACTGACGGAGGCTTCGTACCATTTGGCGAGGGCATCGCCAATGCCGGCGACGAGGGTGCGGCGGGGGGCGGTGCGGATGAGGGCGTAGTCGAGAACGAGAAGGTTGGGGCAGACGGGGAGGGGAACGTCGTAACGAAAGGCGCCTTCGGGGGTGTACACGTTGGAAAGGGCGGTCCAGGCGGCACAGGTGGCGGCTGAGGTGGGAATGGTGACGACGGGAACTTGACAGCGATAGGCGAGAAGTTTGGCGGTGTCTAGGGCTTTACCGCCGCCAATGCCAATCACGACATCGGCTTGATGTTGGTGGAGGGCGCTTTTGAGGCGATCGAGGTCGGCTTCGTCGCAGTCGTGACCGTAGGAGTGGGTCGATGGGGTAAGCTGGTTTTGGTCGAGCTGGGGTTGGATTTGTTGTGTGGCGAGGTTGAGGGTGCGATCGCCGGCCACGAGGAACGGCCGCTGTCCCAGTTGGGCGATGCGTTGGGCGGCTTCGGGCAGGATGTTCTCGCCCCGCAAGGTTTGGGCGGGGGCAACGTTGAGGGTGATGGAAGGGCTGGCGGTTTGGGTGAGTGAGTCCGACATTCGGTTAGGGGGTGCGGGTAAACTGGGTTGGGTCGATGTATTAGATTGTATCTAGGGGTTGCTCGATTTTTGAAGGGTTTTGGGGAAGTTACAATAAGTCGAGCATTTTGTCAAGTCTTTTTGTCAGATAATTGCGGTATTATGAGTTTAGATCGTCAGATTCAAACCTTGGTTGACAATGCGCCCCAGGATGGGTCGACACCGGGGGCGATCGCGGCGATCGCACCGGTTCTTAAAGCCTTTGCCGATCGCCTGCGTCATCGAGACTATTACATTCTACAAACCCCCGATGGCAATTGGCTGATGACAACGTTGAGTAATCGTCTTAATGCCGATTTGGAGAAATCCGTGGTGTATGGCTTTCCCAGTTTTGAGGATGCCAAAGCCAGTGAACCCGAAAGTGACGCTCCCCAGTTGGTGGCAGTGTCACGTCCGGTTACCCATATTTTATTTCAGTTACTGGCGTTGGAGAGGGTGGAAAGTTTGATTTTCTTTGAAACCCCAGGAGAGCGAGAAACTGGGGTCGAGGTGAAACGTCAAGACCTTCAACAAGCCGTGGCCTTGCAATTGCAACAGTATCGCTCTGCACCCCCGTCTAATTTAGCGTAGCCCGTCCTCTGTCAGGTTTCTGGGTTTGTCTGGCTATCATGTTCCCTAAGTTATCAACGGATGCCAACCCTCACATCAATTCGCACGCCTCTACGCTATCCTGGCGGTAAATCCAAAGCACTCCGCCAGATTTTTGCAAAATTTCCCACTGCCTTTGATGCCTATCGAGAACCCTTTGTTGGGGGTGGATCAGTCTTTATTGAACTCAAGAAGCAGCAGCCCAATTTACCCATTTGGATTAACGATCTCAATCCGGATGTCTATTGCTTCTGGAAATGTGCTCAATCCCATCTTTCTGAGTTTAGCCAAGAGGTACGGCAAATTAAAGAAACCCGTCAGGATGGACGGGAGTTATTTCAAGAACTGGCAACAGTTGACGTGAGTCAACTATCTGAATTAGAACGGGCCATTCGTTTTTTTGTCCTCAATCGCATCACCTTCTCAGGAACCATTGAAGCGGGAGGCTATTCGCAAAAGTCCTTTGAGCAGCGATTTACAGACTCTTCAATTGACCGTTTAAGTGCGTTGGGCCCCGTATTAGAGGGGGTTAACATCACCAACCTAGATTTTAGTGAGTTGTTGCAAGCCGAAAAAGGGTCTGAGGGCGATCGCACCTTCATTTTTCTCGACCCCCCCTACCTCAGTGCCACCAAATCGAAACTCTATGGCAAACGGGGTCATTACCATAGCCAGTTTGACCATAACCGCTTTGCTCAGGTCTTAGCCACCTGTCCTCATGACTGGCTGATTACCTATGATGACTCTCCTCAAGTTCGGGAGAATTTCCGGTTTGCCAACCTTGATGAATGGACTTTACAATATGGAATGAATAACTATAAACAAGGAAAAGCCAACAAAGGCGCTGAATTGTTTATTGCTAACTATTCCCTAAACGCACCATCAGAGTCGTTAGACCACCCCCCCGAACAACTGACACTCAAACTTTAGCCATTCCCTCCCGAGCCAATGACCGACCTCTACCCCTATCTCTTAGTTCAATCTCCCAAGGGAGACTCAGACAAGTTTGTATTACAGGATACTAATTATACGATTGGGCGACTTCCAGAAAACGACATCCCTTTACCCGAAGACCCCAAATCCCGCATTACCCGAGTCAAACATTGTCTATTAGAACGAAAAGAGGGTCAATGGTGCATCACAGACGATAGCCGCAATGGGATTGTGGTTCATTATCCCAATGCTACCCCAGAACCCGTGAACTACCGTACCGTTGCCCTAGATCCGGGTTCGATCGTAGACATTCACGGCTGGACACTACAATTTCACGATCCCCATCCCACCGTCGGCCCCACCCGAGGGCCCAATAGCATCAAAGTGACCCCAGAGTTTATCTATAAAGTCTCCCAGGCGACCCTATTTTATCAAGAAGGGAGGGTGCGATCGCCCATCAAACCCCGTCCCAAAGTCAACCAAATGCTCGGTTACATGGCCCAACGCAACCTCGACCATGGGGAACCCGTACTCTGTTCCTATGACGAGTTACTGGAGGCTCTTTGGGACAAAAATGATAGTAAAACGCCAATGCCTGAAGATTTAAGGATATTAGCCCGTGAAATTCGCCTTTTACTAGAGCAAAATGGCTCAGAAACCCCCAAAACCCAGTTAGAAACCAAAAAAGGACAGGGCTATATCCTCAGAATTAGCTGTGAACCCTAATCATCATCCCTAGTGACGCTCGCCCAACTATAGAAGAGAATAGAAGCATCGAGTCAAAAATGACAGAGAGGACATCAAAGGCTGATGGCAACATTCCCTAAAAAATTTTACGAAAGTTTAAAAGACTTAACCATTAATAACACCTACCATCTCAGCGAAATTTTGGGGATGGGGGGGTTTGCTTGCGTGTTCGCAGCGGAGGAGCGTGCGCGAGACCACCTGTTACGGGAAGTCGCGGTAAAACTGATTGATGATGAGGGCGGGGACCCAGAGAATCATGACCTTCCCAACGACTTAAATCAATCCACCCAACTTAACCTAGACCCTCTGACTCATACCCAGACAACGAAAGTCTCGGAGTCAATTCGCGAGAATAAACCCCGTAAATCTCCAAAGTATAACCCGCTTAATGAGTTAAAAGAAGCCACCCACTTCAACCATGACCATCTCATTCGCGCCTATACGGCTGGCTCCTGTCAGTTAGACGAGATCGACTTTTTGTATATTGTTATGGAGAAGGGCGAATGTTCCTTAGAGCATAAAATACAAAAACAGTGCCTATCTCCGGCTGAGACGATAACTCTGATTCGTCACGTCGCCACCGGGTTAGCCTATTTACATAACCAGGGAAAAGTACATCGGGACATAAAACCCGCGAACGTCCTCTGGATCAACTCCTCCTGGAAACTCTCAGATTTTGGCTTAGTTCGTAGTTTAGATGCTCAGAGTTACGTCAAAACGAGTGAGTCTTATGGGACCTACACCTATATGCCCCCAGAAGCCTTTAATGGTCAAATCTCCCCAGGTTGGGATATCTGGTCTTTGGGCATTATGACCGTGATAGCTCTAACGGGCAAACTCCCCTATCAAGTTGAATATGACAATCTCTCGATCACCAATCCCCTGATTAAGCAGGTGATAGAGGGCAACCTGCAAATTCCCCCATTACCGAGAGAACTCGATATCCTAGTGCGAGGTTGTCTGCGGTGCGATCGCCGTCAACGCTGGACAGCACAACAGATTCTCGACTATCTCGACAGTGATAACCCGATTGACCCCAACGAAGTAACCTTCGAACCCTTTGGGTTTGAAACCATAAACCTAGAGGTGGTCAGTTCCTTCTGGAAATCGAAAGAAATCATTGCGCAACGCCAGTCCGGGAAAAGTCGTCAATGGGTGCAACCCCTTCTCAACGGTGTCACCCTAGAGATGGTGGAAATTCCCGAAGGCAGCTTCCTCATGGGGGCCCCCGAAGAGGAAGAACAGGCAGAAAATGATGAATATCCTCAGCATCTCGTCACCATCCCCCGTTTGTTAATGGGGAAACACCTCATCACCCAGGCCCAGTGGCTCATTGTGGCAGAATTACCCCAAATCTATCGCAGCCTGGAACTTGAGCCGTCATGGTTCAGGGGAGATACATTCCCAGTCGAGCAAATCTCCTGGTATGACAGCATCGAGTTTTGCGCCCGTCTGAGTCAAGCCACCGGACGGAACTATCGTCTCCCCAGTGAAGCCGAATGGGAATATGCCTGTCGTGCCGGAACCACAACCCCTTTTTCCTGCGGAGACACCCTCTCCACCGACTTAGCCAACTATGACGGCACCTCCACCTATGGCTTAGGCCAACCTGGAGCCTATCGCCAAACAACCACTCCCGTCGGCAGCTTTCCCCCTAACCCGTTTGGCCTCTACGATATGCACGGCAACCTCCGTGAATGGTGTTTAGATAATTGGCGTGAGAATTATCTAAAGGTTCCTAGAAATGGAGATCCCTGTCTATCTCAGAGGAATCCCCCTCAATCCTCCCGAAACTGGCAAGATTGTTTGTCCAAGATGCTTGAAGAGACCCATGACAAGCTCCTGCGTGGCGGTTCATGGGATAGCCTTGCCAAGGAATGTCGTTGTGCCTATCGACATTGGTTTGCCCCCCAAAATCGCAGCAGCAGCATCGGTTTCCGGATTTGTTGTTCCCCCATTGCCCAGTCTGAGGGCTAGACGTTCTCTGTCATGGCCGCTACGACGCAGTGACAACCCAGGTGCCAGCTCGCCCGGGTCCGGTCTCTGCTGGCTATCCCGATAGAGTTGGGTTTTCCCTACCCGAATTTTATCTACATTTTATCTACATTTTATTTAGATTTTATGGACTCACAAAAAGCAAGAAAAAACCAAAATTTTACGTAGATTTTATGGAGCTATAATTCTCATTGCTTGGCTAAAATGCGAGTCTGGATATAGTCAAAAACGCAAACAAAAAGCCTCATGACTTATATCTTCAAGCTCGCAGAACGCCAGGAACTTATGACCGCAGGTTCCTATCATGAAAAGCTCAAAGTCCTAGCTCGACAGTTATCTAAAATCACCTCGACCCTGGAACACGAAAGCTATCTTTGTTTTATCTTGCGCGTCATGGTAGAAGCTCCCAGTCGCCTTTACTGGAAACCCGTCAAAGGACAACAAGACTCACTCTACTTACAAGCTAGCGAAACCGCCTGGGACTACATTGAACGCAAATTAAGGGGTAAAGTGCTAGGAGGAAAAGCCTATGACCCTGATGCGGGAAATGGGAGCCTCATTACCCTCTGGAATATCCGCTGTAAAGGAGAATACCTGACCTTAAAAAAACAAGAAAAACTCCGGATGACCAGCAACCTCATCGACACCAGCACCGGTGAACCTCTCAACCTTCTGGAGAATCTAGCCGCACCCCCCAATTCAGACCTTCCTATGATTGAGCAAATTCGCCAGGCGATCGTTGAAGACGTAAACGGTAAATTTCAGGGTGCTTGGGTTCACAAAGCCTCTAGACTGACCGCTCAGACAGTCTGTTTGCACATCGTCGATTCGGTCTTGCGGGGGGAGAACTGGACTCTAGCGAGTCTCGCGGCTCACTTCCAAATTTCCCAAGGAAGCATGAACTCAGCCTGGACTCGCACCCTCAAACCCCTATTGGGGGAACTATCCCAGGAGTGGGATGCGAGTTAAGCCACTCGCGAGAGCAAGGGACTTCGGTTCACTTGCTCCTCCCCGGTCTGGGATTGGAGACGTGACCCCAGTCCCTGCCGTCATATGTTTAGCATTTCTTCATAAAGTAACATTTTGTTAAGTTGAGTAAAATCTCTCAAAGCCAATTCAGGAAAGGGTTTTAGCCACTTTCAAGCCGATGTCCGATATATTTCTAAATAAAATCTTCACATTTGACTGGTCTAATGACGGGTGAAGGTTCAACACCGGTTGCCACGTATATAATAGGCGACCTCATAAATTTGCCCGAGAGTTTAGCGGGCGAGAGTTTAAATCGGCTCTGTCTTCAATAAAGAGCCAGTTTTTTGAAAACACTTATCCAACAGGCTTGTTATGCTTAGCCCGAAATTAGGTTCGGGCTTATTTTTTTCTGGGGGGAGACCCTAACGCACTTCCTGCACTTCAATCTCCCGTTCTAGAGACACGATGACCTCGTCACCCCGACGTAGTTCATACTCCCCACGCCAGGTTCCCGGCAAAATCGGACGTTGGGCGCTGTTGCGTTTCCCGACCGCGTTATACCAATTGAGATTCGATTGGTCGGCGGTCGTTTCATAGTCCGTAATCACGGTTCCTTCGGGGTCAAGGAGTCGGAAATGTTCCACATCTCCCTCCAAGATGCCATAGCCATGAATCCAGAAATAAATTAGGGGAATATCCTCAGACAAACTCACGTCATTAAAATACCCCTGCCAGAAGCGGTCAAGAGATAAGTCTTCCGCTGCAAAGCCGGCACTTAAAACCCCTGTGGGTTCGTAACCGAGGGGGTCTTCCCAAAGGGGACGACGTTCTAAGTTGCACCCTGTTTCCTCGGTTACGCCAACAAAGGGGTCGATGACTTCTCCCTGATAGCGAACCGTGATATGGACATGGGGAAAGGTGGTTTTACCGGAGAGGCCCACCAATCCCAAGGTCTCACCCTGGGCCAACTGCTGGCCAGGTTCGACAACAATGCTATTTTGCTTGAGATGACAATATTGGGTTTCCCAGCCATCGCCATGGTCCATGACTAAACCATTGCCACATTCGCGTCCTTGTTCCTCAACTTGGGCGATATCCTCAGCGGTTCTCAGGCGGCGGTCGGGTTCGCCATCGCGCAATCGTAACACCTGTCCATCGGCAGAGGCGATGACTGCAACTCCTTCCCGCATGGCCACTTTGTCCGGAATGGCAAAATCTGTTCCGTTGTGGCCATCATAGGTTTGGCGGCCGCAGGCGAAGTCTTGGGCGTTGTCGCTGGGGTCTCGGTCAACGTAGAGGAGGGTGAAACAGTCTTCCCCTAGGGTGCAATCAATGGGGGGGATGAATTGCACCCAGTCAGCATCGGGGGGACGGACGACTTCATGGGGGGCTAGGTCCGGTTGACGACTGGCCTGAGGGGGGCTAGTGGTTTGACAGGCGGTGATGACCAGAATGCTGGTGAGAAGGGAGAGGGTGAAGAGGAGGAATCGTCGGGGAAGCATAGGGAGAGGAGGCAAGGGGCAAGAGGCAAGGGGCAAAAGGCGATAGGGAACCACAGAGTCACAGAGGACACGGAGTAGGACACGGAGTAGGGGCGAACTCGGGTGGAATTGGAACGGCTATAACATGATTCAGGGTTCGGCATTCACTATCCTGAGACTTTTTTGGGGGAATTGAGGTTCCCTAGAGGACTTGGGCGGGGGATGGGGTTAGGGTTAGGCTGTAGTCCTCTCGTTGGCGGCTGAGGTGGGGGTTGTAACAGGGGTCATCGTCTAGGTAGTCGCCCCAACGCTGTTTCATGTAGTCAATTTCTTGCTTGAAGCGGAGTTGCTTCTCAGGGGTGTTCTCTTGGCCGCGACTTTTGGATTCGTAGTGGTAGAGACGGACATGGGGTAGACAGACATTGCGATACCCCTGTTCTATCATTTTCAAACAGAAGTCCACATCGTTGAAGGCGACGCTGAGGGATTCTTCAAAGCCACCGATGGCATCGAACACCTCCCGGCGACAGAGGAGACAGGCGGCGGTGACGGCGGAATAGTTGTTGACGGTTTGCAGTTGGGCGAAATAGCCGATCGCATCCTTAGGATAGAATTTATGGCTATGGCCGGCAACTCCGCCAATGCCTAAGACGACGCCAGCGTGTTGGATGGTGTTGTCGGGATAGAGAAGGGTGGCCCCAACCGCCCCGATGGAGGGACGTTGTGCTTGTTCCACCATGGCTGTTAGCCAATCTCCTTGGCTGACTTCGGTGTCGTTGTTGAGGAACAGCAAATAGTCTCCTTCGGCTTTGGAGACGGCAACATTGTTGAGTTTGGGATAGTTGAAGGGAATATCGAGGGGTTCGACGCGGAAGCGTTTGGGTTCTCGCTTGGCCCAGGTTTTAAAGAGACGTTGGGTTTGTCGTTGCATACTGCCGTTGTCAACGACAATCACTTCATAATCAGGATAGGTGGTAAGGCGGAAAATGGAGGTTAGACAGGTATTTAGGGTACTGGCGAGGTCTTTGGTGGGGATGATGATACTGACTTTGCCCGGTTTACGGATTTCGTAACGGGGAATCCAATGGCCGGTGGCGGTGGGGGTGACGATTCCCGGTTCGCCGCGACGTTGCAGGGCTTCGGTGAGGGCTTTGGCGGCGGCGGTGGTGGCGTAGGACTTGCTGGCGAGACGGCTGGCGGTGGATTCGGGGTGAGAACGCCAGTGATAAAGGATTTTGGGGATATGGACGATGCGATCGCTCTTCTCGGTAAAGCGTAACACGAGATCGTAGTCCTGAGCGCCTTCAAACCCAGTCCGGAAACCGCCAATCTCGTCGATGAGGCTGCGGCGATAAACGCCTAAATGGCAGGTGTACATCCGGGAGAGGAAGGAGTCGGGACACCAATCGGGTTTGAAAAAGGGGTCTTTGAGATGATTGTGTTCATCGACTTTGTCCTCGTCGGAATACAACATATCCGTTTCGGGACAATCGTTGAGGGCGTCAACGACTTCAAATAGGGCATCGGGAGTTAGGAGGTCATCATGGTCCATGAGGGCAACAAATTCCCCAGTTGCCAGTTCTAGGGCACTATTAGAGGCTTCGGAAATATGCCCATTTTCAGAACGGTAGACGACTTGAATCCGCTCGTCTTGTTGGCGGTATTTCTCCAGGGTGGTGCGGACATGGGGTTGTGGTGAGGCGTCATCGGCGATGCAGAGTTGCCAATGGGGATAAATCTGTGCCAAAACCGATTCGATCGCCTGTTCGAGATAGTCGGCTGGGGTGTTATAAACCGGCATCACCACGCTAATGGTGGGTTGATAGTCAAACTGTTGCACCTCCCGCTGCAACCGCATTAAATCCCCTGGCCGAGGACTGTTTTGACTCAACCAGATGCGGTAAATATCGGGATTGGGGTCGGGGTAGGGCGACGCCGTTGCTGGGGCGGGAGGAACCTCTGGAGTTCGTTTGAGGAGGCGTAATAGAGGGGTTTTGAATTTGAACCACAGGATACGCAATTTCCAGAATTTGGTGGCCTCCATGGCCGCAATGGTGGCTTGATGAGCGGCGATGATATCCTGATGGGCAGCTAGGTTCCGTTCTAGGTTAGCTTGTACGGCTTGAAATTGCGATCGCTCTCCCTGGAAATGCTGTTGTAGGTTCAGAAATTCCTGACAGTAATGCTCATGAGCCGATTTCAGTTGTTTATGAACTAATTTGATTTCTTGATGAGCCGATTTCAGTTGTTCTTGAGCCGCCTCAAATCGGTCTTCTCCGTATTTCTCAACCGCCTTTAAATCCCCTTTTAGGGCATCTAACTCAACCGCTAACGCCTCCTTTTTCTGAAGCGCGTCGAAGAGTTTTCGATGCAACTCTTCTGTTTCCTGGCGTAAGTCATTGCGTTCTTGAGTCCTCGCCTCTAACTCCGCCTGGGTGGGAAATAGCTGCGACTGCATCTGTTGCAATTCTAAGTTTGCTTGGTGCAGTTCAGTCTGATAATGAAGGACATCGTCTTGGCTGCGATCGCGCTCATCAACTAACTCCTCAATTTGATGTTTGAGGGTTTCAACCTGCAACCGTTCTGCTAATAACTCACTATCTTTCTTGGCAAAAATACTTGGGAAATTCGTAACATACAAATCCAGATGTTTAGCACAGAGATAGTGCATCAACCGCTCGCGATTGTCCGGAACATTGCAGCGGCTGACCATCGACTCCCGGCGAAAGCGATACTCAAACAGCACCTCATCTAGGTGATAAAACTGCCAACCTCGTCCCGCCGCACTCAGCCATAAATCCCAATCCTCATAGCCCATTTTATCGGGAATATGGGGGTCATAACCGCCACAATCCTCCCAAAGGCTTTTCCGGACGACTGCACAAGCGTCAATATAATTTCCCACCGCTAAGCGGTTCACATCAAAGGGCGGAACTTGCCAAATTCCCTGTTTGTCGCCAATATATTCGGCATTCCCATAAACCACGCCGATATCGGGATTTTCGTCAAGGACTTCGATAGACTTTGTAATATACTCTGGGCGAATCTTATTGTCCGCATCTAGGGGCAAAATATAACGTCCTTGCGCCTGTTGAAAGCCCGTATTTCGCGCCTCAGCCAACCCTTGATTCTGGAAATGATCCACCACCGTAAAGCCTTTTTGTCGTAGATACTCCAATACTTTTAATGTTAACGAATCCGTTGAGGCATCATTGACAATTACAATCTCATACACCGGTTCTTGGCAGCTTTGCACACTGGCCAACGCCTCCAAGAGAAATTCCCCTTGATTAAACACGGGAATCACCACTGTCACCGCTGGGATATTGAGGGTTTGGGGGGCTAAGTTGAGGTTCGGGAGTTGGCGAGAGACACTCAGAGGAAGACTAGGGCGACTGTCCGTATCTTGGGGGAGATCCTGGGGTAAATCCGCCAGATGATTCAACTCAGCCAGCCAGAGGAGATGGCGAGAGGCCCGTTGGCGGACACTTTCGGCGAACGGATGATAAACATCAAGGGTATGGAACAGATGAGGTTGATAAATCTGGGCCACCCGTTCCGGGGTGAGATTGGTTTCTAGGGGAAGCTGGAGTTTATCTCGCAATAACTGACTGAATCGTTGCGGCTGTTCCAGAACCGTGTTGGTGTGAACCAGGAGGGCGCGATCGCCGTGACGACGATAAAAATCCCAAATATGGCGATTATAATAGGCCCAAATTTGCAACAGCCAATCGGGATGTTCCTCAAACACGGGGGCCTGGAGTCGGCGGATCGAATCGGCCACATCCCAAGGATTGCGATAGACGAGGACAAACTTGGCCTCAGGAAGATGACGATACCAAAAATCCAGCAGTAAACTGGTACGAGGGTCTTTCCAACCCCAAGGTTGATTGAGATGGAAACGGTCTTGAATTAGTTGTTTGGCCTTGGCGTCAAAGGCGGTTAAGTCTTGACTATGGATGGGATCACTCACCGTCCAACCCCAATCATGCCATCCCTCCTGCTCTTCCGGCGTAATCGACTGTAACAGCCAACGCTGGAACTGCACAAAATCCTCATCCTCAAAATAGCCAGGTGCATTATGGGAATCGGCCTCGACAAAGCGATCGCCCAAATGAACCCCAGCCGCTTGAATCAGTGAGGCGACAAGGGAGGTTCCCGAACGGTGCATTCCCGTAATAATCAGGGGTTGGAACATGAGTCAGAGGAATTGAGGGCTTATTGAGGACCATCGCCGTAGCGATCGCGGGGTTGATTCCGCAGCAAATCAGTGGTTTTGAGTGGATGAGGGGGATTATGCAGGGCTAAGAAGGTACTGCGATCGGCCTGGCCCTCCTGACGCATCTGTTCATACTTGGGAACCATCGGCTGATGACATTCATATACCGAATCAAAGCCCACATCCGCCAACAGATTATAGAGAGACGGCCGGGTAAGCCAAGCACTCTCCTCATTGCCAATCGACCCCCAGGCCGTATGATCCTCAGCATAGGACTTTCCCCAATAGGTTTGTCCCTGATACTCATAGGCCTGTTCAGCCGTTGAACTGACATGGGTATCAAATAGGGCCAGACGACTGGAGACATTAGCAATATGCTGAGCGAACTCAAAGACATCGGGGGCGTTGAGATGATAGAAAATCCCGATACAGAGTACCACATCGAAGCTGCCATAGGCTTCCCGACTGAGGTTGCGCACATCATCACAGACAAACTCAATATTATCGAGGTGTAGCACCTCCTGACTAAAGCGGGCCTTGGCCAAATTACTCTCTCGTCCTTCCAATCCCACCACCGTCGCCCCATGGAGGGCTAATTCCAAGCCATAGAGGCCTTCCAAACAGGCTAAATCTAAAACCCGTAATCGAGATAAATCCTCGCCGCAAAAATCCCGAACCGCTTGTAAGACGCGGCGGACTTTCACCTCCGCCCCAGAACAGGTGTCGTCCGACATGGTATAGAGATGATCTCCCAGGCGAAGATTATGGTTCGTCCAGGGGCCATGCTGTTGGATGATTTCTTGTTGGCGTCGGGCGATCGCATCATCGGTCATAGCATTAGGTCTCACACAGGGAAGTAGGCATCATCAAAACTACAGTGATTCTACCCTGGCTGAGTCGCTTGGCAATGCCTCACCGGAACGAGGAACAGACTCATCCGTGACTAACTTTAAATGAGGATCGACCAGCAAATCCACAATTCCACTGGCGAAAGAGTCTTGTTCGGGGCGAACCCGGAACATGGCGATATCAATTCCTCGGGCCAAATAGGTAAACTGGCCATCCACCGTTCCTGACACCCCAGCATTGAGGAAATAGGCCCCCGGATTCAGCAAACAGCGGAAATCAAAGCGAACCTCAATCGTCGTATTGGGATCAACTCGTTCAATTTCCTGACTGGCCGCCGTAAATGACGCTCCCCCGAGTTCCAGGCCACTGACGGTTTTCACCAACATCCCAAAACGAACGCGATAGGCCGTTTTATAGAAGGTGACATGGTACGTATAGACATACTCCTGACGGCCGGTGATGTGATTCACCATGCGGCCATCGGGGGTTTCAATATGAGGATTGAGAATTTTTGCCCCCCGAGGAATATAGGAAATGGTGTTTTTGGGAACTAAGTTGGGATCATAAAAATCCTCGTCTAGCGGCGAGAGGCTAACCTCCCCTGAGGCGGTTGTCGAGGGGGAAGGTTCAGGGGTTGGGGTTTCAGGGAGATCGGGGGGTAAATCCGGGGTGTTGCGAATTTCTTCTCGGAAGCTCTCCAGACGTTCCGGGGGGGCGTAAATCAGCTTATGATAGCGGTCAATGGTGAATTTGGGTTCATGGGCGAGGAGGGCTTCTCCATGATCGAGTAAGAGGGCGCGATCGCACAACTCCACCACCTTACTAGCGGAGTGGGAGACAAATAAGGTGGTACTTCCTTGGGATTGTAAGGCCGCAATACGGGAAAAACAGCGGCGTTGAAAAGCCTCATCCCCCACCGCTAAGGCTTCATCCACGACCAAAATATCAGGATCAACACTGGTGGCCACGGCGAAGGCCAAGCGGACAAACATCCCACTGGAGTAGGTTTTGGCCGGTTGATCAATAAAATCACCAATATCAGCGAAGCTGGCGATATCATCAAAGCGTTCCTCAATCTCGGGTTTTGTCAATCCCAACAGTTGCCCACTGAAAAAGACATTCTGACGGCCCGTGAACTCCGGGTTGAAGCCACTTCCGAGTTCCAACAGGGCTGAGATGCGGCCATTCACCTGTAAATTCCCCGATGTGGGCATTAACGTCCCCACAATAATCTGAAGCAGGGTACTTTTCCCCGAACCATTACGCCCCACAATCCCTAGAGTTTGTCCCCTGGGGACTTCCAGACTGACATTTCGTAAGGCCCAAAACTCCGCATATTGCTTTTTACTGGGAAATAGGAGTTCTTTCAGGCGATCGGTGGGATGTTGATATCGCCGAAAACATTTCGAGACATTGTGAACGGAAATAGCCAGATCGTCCATTGAAGCCATTAGACTGTCAGTTCGAGGGTGAGCGAGGTGAGGAGAGACAACGGTGGAGGAGACGGGGAAGTCCCTTACAAGACGTCAGCAAATCCCGGCCGGAGTTTACGGTACGACCATAATCCCCCCAAAAAGACAATCGAGGCAACGACTCCGGCGATCGCCCATTCACCCCAATGCTGGATTTGTCCCACAATAATGGCATCTCGATAGACTTCTGCTAAGGCGGCCAGGGGATTCAGCCAAAAAATCCAATTTCGGAAGCCTTCAGGAATCGTGCTGACCGGATAGACAATGGGGGTAAGGTAGAACCAGAGATTTAACACCACATTCAGGGTTTGGGGAATATCCCGCAAAAACACCGTCAAGGCGGCGGTAAAGTAGCCTAACCCAGAGGTGAGGAGAAGTTGCGGCAAACACAGGAGTGGCATGAGCAGTAGGGTGGTATGGAACTGCTGAGTGAAGATAGCCACAAAAATCACCAAAATCATCAAGCCGAAGGTACTTTCGACAAAGGCGGCACAGACGGGAACGAGGGGCAGTAAACTCAGCGGAAAGACCACCTTTTTGACTAAGTTGGTTTGCGACACTACCGCTGAGGCGGCTTGGGAGAGGCCAGTGGTAAACGCGAACCAAGGGACGAGGCCCGCGAATAGCCACAATCCATAGGCGAAGTTGTTGGCGGGAACCCCCGAGAGTTCTAAGCGAACTTGGAGTACGATGGAAAAAACGTAGGTGTAGATCAGCAGTTGACTCAGTTGCGTCAGCAGCGGCCAGAGATTCCCCAATACCGAACCTTTGTAGCGAGATTCGAGTTCTCGTTGAACCAGGGTTTTGAGGAGTTCGAGTTTGAACCCCCAACGGGCCTCTTCGACATAACGCCGAAAGGAGGTGATTTTGCTGTTAGAAGAGGGGATCGTACCGCGCAACCGTTTTTTCCTCACGAAGGGTTTGACGACAACTGTACTCGATTTATGGGGGCGATCGCGCCGAGATGTATCTCTGTTCAAGGCGTTGATCACCCAACTCGGGGATTCGGGATCAGATTTTAAAGCACTTTGCCGGGATTTTCTAGGCGAGTCTGTCAGGATCGCCAGTGCCGAACCTTGATATAGTGAGGGGCGATTGCCCGTCGGTGCTACTCTCTCAAGATTGCCTATCTTATGACGTCTCGGTTTTCTAAACTGCTTCAATCGTTCCGTCGGTTGAGTTCCCGGCCGAGGGGCTTCGAGTCTCCCATCTCTGACGACGTTCCCTTGAGGTTAGGTTCCCATCCTCTCCATCGTCCCCATCATCAGGGCTGTTGGGAAACCTGTGAAATCGAGGACTCAGGACTGTTGCGATTGGTGGGCTGGACACGCGATCCAGTGGCGATTCCAGACCTCTTGGTCAATCGAGTCACGATTCCTCTGCTCAATCAGTATCGCACCTATCGCCCGGATGTGACTCCTCACACTCAACTCCCATTTTCCGGCATTACCTTTGAGTATCAACTTCCCTATGATGCGACCCTAACCGAAATTCAGCTCAGTGTTGCTGGCGATCGCCTCTGGCACGCCCAAGGAACGTTAACCCTCACAGCCCCTGCTTATGAGGGCTTGCTGAGCGGTGACTCTGTTTTGGGGCGTCAGCAGATTTATGGCGAAGGGATGCCCTCCCCGGTTGTGTCAGAGGTGGTTATGGCGTTAGTTGAGCCACTGCCCACCCCGATTTTAGATTTTGGCTGTGGTATGGGGGCGTTACTGGGGGCCTTGCGATCGCGCGATCGCGACGCCTATCAGGACATCTATGGCATTGAAATCGATCGCCCCGCCATTCGCCAGCAGTTACGGCCCGATATCGCCGATTGCGTCACCCTCTATGACGGGAGTTTTCCCCTTCCCTACGACGATGGACAGTTTGCCTCAGTCGTGAGTATTGAAGTCATCGAACATATCCCCCACTACCGCCAGGTATTAGAGGAACTGGCCCGAGTCAGCCGAGAACAGGCAGTATTCACCGTGCCCAACATCGATGCCATTCCCCTCTGTTTCCCTCAGCAGGTAGTTCCCTGGCATCTTCTCGAAGCCACCCATGTCAACTTCTTCAACCCCAGCAGTTTTGAGAAACTCCTCTTAGACTATTTTTCAGAGGTAGAACTGCTACAAATCCATCCCGTGACAGTTAACGGAACCCAGTTCCATACCAGTGTCGCCGCCATTTGCCGCAAGTAGGCCCCTGCCTTTACCCTAGGGGTAAGACCCTCTTGTGATTCGCGGCGATCGCCCATGGCTATTATTTCCTCCCAGTCTAATTCTCCCCAACCGGGCGATAATCGCAATCCCCTGCTACAGCCTGAAACCACCGCCGAGGATGTGGCTGAATATCGTCCAGATGGCGAAAAACCAGCCGACAAACCTCAAACCCAAATCCAGGCCGACGAAAAAATCCGCCCCCAACAGTTAAGCGATTACATCGGCCAATCGGAACTCAAAGAAGTTCTGAACATTGCCATTCTCGCGGCCCAATCCCGTCAAGAAGCCTTAGATCACCTGTTGCTGTACGGGCCGCCAGGCTTAGGAAAAACCACCATGGCCTTAATCCTGGCCGCTGAAATGGGGGTTGGCTGCAAAATCACCACTGCCCCTTCCTTAGAACGTCCCCGGGACATCGTCGGCTTACTGGTGAACCTAAAACCCGGAGACGTGTTGTTTATTGATGAAATTCACCGTCTCAGTCCCATGACCGAGGAATTACTCTATCCGGCCATGGAAGACTACCGCCTCGATATTACCATCGGCAAAGGGAAAACCGCCCGCACCCGCAGTATTGATTTACAGCCATTTACCCTCGTCGGGGCTACCACTCGGGTGGGGGCGTTGACATCTCCTCTGCGCGATCGCTTTGGTTTAGTACAGCGACTGCGGTTTTACGAACCCGACGAACTCAGCCAAATTGTCCAACGGACTGCCAAACTGTTAGATACCCCCCTAACCGACAGTGGGGCCTTAGAAATTGCCCGTCGTTCCCGAGGAACCCCCCGCATTGTCAATCGTTTGTTAAAACGAGTTCGGGACTACGCCCAAGTGAAAGCTTCAGGAACCATTACCGAAGAGATTGCTAAAGCGGCCTTAGAGTTATTTGAAGTCGATCCTATGGGCTTAGATTGGACCGATCGCCGTTTATTAACGGTCGCCATTGAGCAGTTTAATGGGGGGCCAGTGGGGTTAGAAACCCTAGCCGCCACAACTGGGGAAGATGCCCAAACCATTGAGGAAGTCTATGAACCCTATTTGATGCAAATTGGCTATCTGACGCGCACCCCACGGGGACGTATGGCTAGTCCAGCGGCTTGGGTGCATCTGGGTTATGAACCACCGAAACGGCAATTACCGCTGTTTTAAGGTTTATTTAACGAAGCATTTCGATGGCCAAGAGTCCGGGTTGCCCTTGGTAGGTGCGATCGCTCGAATAACGCCAGTGACTGGGGTCATCAACATAGCCTCGTCGCACAGGATTAGCATGAATATACTCAACTTTTTGCTGCAAGATTTGCTGATTTTGAATCACTTGAGGATGATAGCCCTCTTGCCAAAGTTGATAATCCTGATTATACCGTTGGGGGCTTTTACCTCGTTGTAAATGACTCAACCAATAACTTTTATTTTTAACTAACGTATCAATGATTTCACGAGCGGTAAACGACTTAAATGTTTGCATTGCTTTTGGCAAGTTTTCAGATGAAGCAATCAGATGGAGATGATTTTCCATGATGACATAAGCATGAAGTGTGAGGCGCTGTTTGTCCTGGAGAAATTGCAAAGAATCGAGAATAATTTGCACTAATTGAGGTTGACTAAACAGAGGTAGCCAGTTGACCACGGTACAGGTCAGAAAGTGAGGAGAATCTTCCAGGACACGGTAGCGAGAACGTCCCATGTTGGCTTGACGGCAAAGTTACGCCGATCCATTTTATCCCCCATCTCCCCACCATGCCACCCCCTGGTCCCTCCTCGTGTCATGGCTGAAGCCGTGACCCCCCCCTGGTCCCTCCTCGTGTCATGGCTGAAGCCGTGACACGGACTCTGGGCGGCTCTGCCGCCTGTGAGTCGGGAGGCAGAGCCTCCCCAAGAGCATGACTTGGCAGAGCCAAGTCACGAGGGAGGAACGAGGGAGGAACGAGGGAGGAACGAGGGAGTGGGAGACAGACATGGGCTATCCTGGAGGCTCGTTCTGGTTTCCTATGTAATGCTCTGGCTCATTCTTTCCCTGGTGACGGCGTTCTTTGAATCCTTACGAGACGTCGCCAATAAAACCTCATCCACCCTTCACAACGACTACGTCATCACCTGGTCCCTCAACGCCTTTACCGCCCTTCTCCTACTCCCCTTTACCCTCGTCCTCGGCACTCCCACCATTAGCCCCCCCTTCTGGAACGCCTTGCTGGCCGGCAGTTTCCTGAATGCGATCGCCTACCTCTACTTTATCAAGGCCATCCGCCTGTCCGACCTCTCCAAAGTTGCCCCCCTCACCACCTTTACCCCCCTCTTTCTCCTCCTCACCTCCCCCATTCTCGTCGGTGAATTTCCTACCACCTGGGGCTTACTGGGGATTTTCCTGATTGTCAGTGGTGCGTATCTCCTCAACTTCGCCCAACGTAAAACCAGCTATCTCCAACCCCTACGCGCCCTCCTCAACGAACGAGGCGCTCGCTTTATGTTGCTGGTGGCCTTTCTCTGGAGTCTCACCTCCAACTTCGACAAAATTGGCCTGCAAAACTCCTCACCCCTATTTTGGGTGACCACCGTTTACGCCGCCAATGCCCTCTGGCTATTCCCCCTAATGCTGCTTAAATGCCAAGGCTGGAGACAGCAAATTCAAGCCAAACCCTTACCTCTACTGGCTATTGGGGGGTTCAATGCGATCGCCGTCGCCTGTCAGATGACGGCCCTCTCCCTCACCCTCGTCGCCTATGTCATCGCCATTAAACGCACCAGTGCTTTGTTCAATGTCCTCTGGGGGCGATTCGTCTTCCAAGAAACTGGCCTCAAACAACGACTTCTCGGAACCACCATTATGGTTCTGGGAGTCGCCGTAATTGCCCTCTCGTAATCCTCCTTTGCTAGAATCAAATCATCGTTTTTAGTCATGGGTTCCCATCATGGTTGACGCCTCTCGCCGCTGGCAAACCCCCTTACCGACCATGTATGACCTCCCCAGCGAATTCCCGGAGGAACTTGGTTTGCCGGATCAATTTCATGAGTTACAACCGACGCTCTTAAGCATTACCTGTAAACCGTCAAACTACTCGCCAGAAGACTGTTTGACGGCTCAAGACCTCAATGTCTATTATGACCCTCACCATACCCTCTGGCATAAACGGCCCGATTGGTTCATGGTTCTCGGGGCTACCCATGTTGACCAGCAAGACCAGTTACGCTGGAGTTATGTCATCTGGCAAGAGGGAATCTCTCCCTTTCTGGTGGTAGAACTCTTGTCACCGGGAACGGAGGCGGAAGATTTAGGACGCGGTAGTATGCGTCTGGCCGATAAACCCCCCAATAAATGGCAAGTCTATGAGCAAATTCTTCAAGTTCCCTTCTATGCGGTGTTCGATCGCATCCAAAACGAGTTTCGGCTGTTTATGCTAACCGGCGGCCGCTATCAGGAACAAGATTTACCCGAACGCCGCTTCTGGTTTGAGGAACTGGGGTTGGGTTTGGGAGTCTGGACTGGCCCCTATCGTGGCGTGAATGGACGCTGGCTGCGTTGGTATGACAGGGATTGGACTTGTATTCCTACCCCTGCTGAAGAGGCGGAACGAGAACGGCAAGAGGCGGAAATAGCCCGTCAGGAAGCTGAACGAGAACGGCAAGCCGCTGAACGAGAACGTCAGCGAGCTGAAGCCGCAGAAGCTGCCTTTAATCAAGCCCAGAGCGACGCTCAGCAGGCTCAGGAACGCGCCATTAGCAACTTTTTAGCGATGGGTCTCGATGCGGGACAAATTGCGGCAGCGTTGGGGGTTTCTGAGGCGCTGGTGCAACAGGTTCGCGATGGGTTCCGGGACTAGCCCGATCTGGCTCCCTCAAGCCTCCCATCGCGGTTTGGGGGAGGGATTAGGCGGGGTAAATCCGCAGGCGGCGATTGGGTTCATCGCCGAAACTATCGGACTTGAGGCGATAGTGTTCCACCAGTTCATGCTGGATTTTACGAACTTTGGGCGATCGCGGCAACAACTCCACCGGTTGTCCCTTGGGCAAGACAATCTGTTCGACGGCTAAACGGGCCTCTTCTAAGGCCTCAATCTCATCGTCACTGGCGTTGTGACTAAACAGCCGCAAATCCGCCACATCAGGAACCCCCGGATCATCCATCTGCAACAAGCGCCGCAGGGCCCGGGTAATCTGGGGAATGGTGCTGGATTTAATCAGATGGATGGGGATTTGTCGGGCTTTGGCCACATGGCGGAGTTTGGAGTGATTGCGGAAGTGCGATCGCAACGCCAAAACAGCATTAGCTTCATCCAAATCCTTGGTAATCACCACCGGTAACTCCAACACCCCAATCACTTCTTCCAACTGCCCGCGACTAATGGCATAGGGATAGAGATAAAATCGCTCTCCCTCATCCACAATCTCATTGCCAAAGCGGTCAAACTCAGGACTGTTGGAGAGAGAGGCATCCAATAACTGCTCAAAGTGTTTTTGAGGGGAACTGGTGGACACCCCATTAGTTCGGGGCAGGGGTTTCATCTGGCCCGAGGCTCGCCAACCCCTCACCCCGGCATTTTTTGGGGGTTTTGGGGCAATGGGGGCATCGGGTAACTCATGGGAAATTAACACCTTGCCACTCTCATTCATGGTCCGCACTTGAGGGTTCGGCTGTCGTCCCCGCAGCCAGATATCTACGGTATCCGAGACACTCTCATGCACCACCCAGCGATACCGTTCTAACATCTCCACGGCAATCTCAAAGGTGGGTGGGGCTTTGCGTTCGAGGACTGTTTTTTGGGTTCCCCGCCGTCGTGCTTCATCGTCTCCGAGGGTGACGGAACCAATCCCACCAATTAAGTCCGCCAGAGTGGGGTTTTTAATCAGGTTCTCGATCCGGTTTCCGTGGGCGGTTCCCACCAGTTGCACCCCCCGTTCGGCAATGGTGCGGGCGGCCAGGGCTTCGAGTTCGGTGCCGATTTCGTCGATCACCACCACTTCGGGCATATGGTTCTCGACGGCTTCAATCATCACCTGATGTTGTAGTTCGGGGCGGGCCACCTGCATTCGTCGCGCCCGGCCGATGGCGGGGTGGGGGATGTCGCCATCTCCGGCAATTTCGTTGGAGGTGTCGATAATGACCACTCGCTTTTGTAAGTCGTCGGCGAGAACTCGGGCAATTTCCCGTAGGGCGGTGGTTTTCCCTACGCCTGGGCGACCGAGCATGAGAATAGATTGACCCCGTTCAACTAAATCGCGAATCAGGCCAATGGTGCCGAAAACGGCTCGTCCGACGCGACAGGTGAGGCCGATGATGTCGCCGCTGCGGTTACGGATGGCGCTGATGCGGTGTAGGGTTTTCTCGATACCGGCCCGGTTGTCGCCGCCGAAATGGCCCACGCGATCGACGCAATCTTGTAAGTCTTGTTGGGTGATGGGATCGTCGCTGAGATATTCGGCTTGGCCGGGAAAGCGGGCCTCGGGCCGTCGCCCTAAGTCCATGACAATTTCGATGAGAACGTCCCGCTGGGGATGTTGTTCGATATGGGTTTGGATGGCTTCGGGGAGAATGCTGAGGAGTCGAGTGAGATCGTCGGTGCTGCGCTGCATATCGCGTTCTGGTTCTGAAGGGGCGGCTTCAGGAGACGGAGATCGCCCATAAAGGATAGAAGATGGCTGTTGAGGATTGGGGGTTACCATGAAGGCTGGAAATAGCAACAAGGGCCGTCAACCCGGTGTTTGGGCCTGTTTTTGGGCTGGTTTAAGGGGCATTTAGGACGGCTGAGGGCTGATGATGGAGGGCGACGAGCGATCGCGCCCGCTCGACGGCGGCCCAGAGAAGTGGAGGATGCTGATCTAGGTATACGGAAGAAGACATGGCGCAACCCTGCTCAATGCTGTTTAAGGCGGTCAAAATGGGGGACAAAATGGCTCGGGCATAACTGCCGTAGGCAATCCCTGCTATATATTTAGCGGGTTTTGGCCGGGTTAATGGCGTGTTAGACGAAGATTGTTCGCAATTTAATCGGTTGTTAAACAAGCCTAGGGATTGCAGTTTGGGGACAGTATGTTGGTTGGTCCCTCCGGCGAGTTGGACATATCCGGGAAGGTTGGCTGCGAGAACCTGTTGCCCAAATTGGATGGTGGCTTTGCTGGTTCCTTTGCCAATGTCTCCACTCATCGATCGCCCGTCGGTTTGCCAGATGGGTTCGGGAAAGGCGTCACCGATGATGTCGTAGAGCGATCGCAGATACTCTAAACTCTGGGGACTGTGTAGACAACTAATTGCCAGTTGTTTGAGATGGGTTCGCCAAGGGGCGATCGCCTGCCAAAGAGCTTGGAAGTCCTGGCTATGACCGGGTTGGGTATGAATTTCAATGGCGTCAACAGCCATAGACAGGATAAAGGGGGCTAGAGTTTCAGGACTGGTGCGATAGGCGTTGGCCCCAATGAGTCCTTGGGGACAGATGGGTAAACAACGGCCACAGCCATAACAGCGTTCCTCAATCACGCCCTGATGCTCCTCGGTGAAGGCGATCGCCGCCGCTGGACAGACGGCTTCACAGGGACGGGGACAGTCGGGTGGACAGTCATCGGGGTTAAACTGCGCTTTACGAAAATGAGGATCATCGGCGTCGTTTAAACTGACCATGAGCCAGGGCTTGGGATTGGGAGATAGTCCCCGCGATCGCGCTGACTCCAGATAGGCTTGGGCCGCCGTAATGCCTCCACGAGCTGCCTCAACCACTGCCGGATCAGCGGCTACATCAATACAATCAACTCCGGCTAAGGTATATGCCAAACTCAGGTTATGCACGGCAGGCAGGTCTTGGAAACTGGCTCCGCAGATTAACTTGAACCAGGTTCCTTGTTTTAAGGAATGTAACGGGTGTCTCAGGTTAGTCACACCTATATGCTAATGGGTTCGCGAAAAAATGGGGAGGGTTCGTTGTGATTGAGCATTATTTTGGATACTCTCTCAGAAAGGCAGTAGGCAGTAGGGGGGAGAAGGCAAGGGGCAAGAGGCAATTGTTAATCTACGGTTGTCACTTCTGAAATTTTCCCTTATAATAAGAGATCGAGAAAGGAAACGATAGCATTCACGTCACTCACAAGGGGCCTTCATGGTTTCGACGTGTTGGGGAAACCCGAAGCGTGATGCAGGCCGAGAGTGAGTCTCCTCTCGTAAATCAAAGGCTCAAAACAAAAAGTAAATGCGAACAACATCGTTCCTTTCGCTCGTAAAGCAGCTGCGGTTGCCTAGAAAAAACCTCCTGTAGGTTCGAGCACTTATAGTCCGACTCCGTTAAAGGCTATAGGTAAACCCCAACGGATGCACTCATTCACTGCCTCTGGTCAGTGAACTGAGTTAAGACAATACCAGAGCATCCCGCCGTCCGGGATAAGGGACGGTCCCCGCCCCAAGGGTTAACGGGGCTAAGCCTGTGAATGATCGTGAGGTCAATACCCAAGGCGGACACGGGTTCGATTCCCGTAGGCTCCACTTTGAAATACGCAAGAGACCTGTTACAGCATTTGTAGCAGGTCTTTTGTTTTAGGCCTTAGACTAGAGGCGATTCCTCTGTTTAGTTGTCGACGATGACCCTCACTTTCCCAACCTCCAACCCACAACGGCGTTTCCCTCGTCTTCTCTCGTCCCTGATTCTTGGGGCGATCGCCTCGGGCCTCACCACAACCGTACTGGCCCCACCCAGCTACGCCAACCCAGATGTACCCGAGGACTTGCAAGAACTCCTGCAAAGCATCGACGAAACCGCCACCGAGGGGGATATTGAAGCCTTGATGCGCTTCTATAGCGATAGCTTCCGCCATTACGATGGACTCAGCCGCGAGAACTTCCAGGCCTCCCTCGAACAACTCTGGGAACGCTTCCCCAACCTCCGCTACGATACTGAGATTCTTTCCTGGAACGAGACGGCGAACGGCTACGAGGTGGAAACGGAAACTACTATTGTTGGCTTGCAGGCCAGGGATTTACCCAATAGCGAACTTCGCGCCACCGTGCGATCGCGCCAAACCTATGAAAATGGACAAATCGTCTCCCAGGAGATTCTCCAGGAAGAAATTCGCATTCTCTCAGGAGACAATCCCCCCAATGTGCGCGTCAATTTGCCCTTAGAAACCTCTCCCAACAGTCGCTATCACTTTGATTTAATTGTCGAAGAACCCCTCGGGGAAGATTTAATCCTCGGGGCCGCCATGCAAGAACCGGTATCGAGTCAGCATTTTCTCAATCCTAATACCTTAGAACTTCAACCCCTCAATGCTGGAGGCTTGTTTAAGGTTGGGGAAGTTGAGAACGGAGAAGGAGACTATTGGGTATCTGGGGCGATCGTCCGTCGGGGAGGGATTGCTATTATTAGCCGTAGAATGCGGGTAAATTAGGTAAGAGGCAAGAGGTAAGAGGCAAGAGGCAAGAGGCAAGAGGCAAGAGGCAAGAGGCAAGAGGCAAGAGGCAAGAGGCAAGAGAAAAGACGTAGGGGCGTACCCTTGTGGTCGCCCGAGGCAAGAGGCGTGCTGCTAATTGTCAAGGGACTGGCGTTGTTGGACGAGGGTTTCCGTCATTTTGGCGAGGCGATCGAGGTGTTGTTTGAGATCTTGGGCTTTGAGGCGAAACTCTCGTTTGCGGTGGAGGGCGGCCCGGGCTAGATCCTCGCGATCGCGCTCTAGGGCCCTGTGCGCCACCTTATCCCACGATTGCATCTCCTGCACAGCCTGATTGTAACGGGGTTGTAGGTCATCCCAAGCGAGCTTGATTTCCCCTAAGGCCCCGTCCAACATACTGGGGGCATCCTGTTGATGACCATCTTGGAACGACTGGTTGATTTTGCCCGATAACTGATCTGGGTTGAGGGTGGCTAATAAGGGGGCAAACTTGCGGACTTGCTTGCTGTCACTAATCCCTGTCTTACACCAAGTGGCAAAATGCTCGCAGTTGTTGAACAGCAGATTGTATTTGCGCTCTCCGAGACGACTCTCGGCCCGTTGTAGGGTGGTTTCAGCAATATAATGGGCGGGGTACTTGCGGGTGTAAACGGGTTTGTTCCCGGTGAACGCCCCCATGGAGGTGCGTTTCACCGTCGCCTCATCCTCTCGCTTAGAATAATGAATTACGGTACCATCCCCGCAATCAATCCCGTGATGTTCGTAGAGGCCATCGAGATGGAAGAAGGGACGAATTACATAAATCTGGTCGCCGCGTGCCATAAAGAGAACCCATGAGAGTCAAGAGAGAGTTAAGTCGCGCTATCGAGGCAAATCAAGACCGGATGAGTAGAATCCCTAGAATCGGGTCAGGGTTGCCTACTCCACATTATGGATCATTTCGCAATTGCCGAAGGAAATGGAATAATGGCGATTGGGTCACGTTGCAGGAACCGTTATGAAGTCACGCGCCTATTCTCCCCTCTCTCTCACCCTTCTCGGGGTGATTCTCCTAACTGTCCTCTGGACGGTGTATTGGTTTGGCTTCCAGAGTTCTCTGACGCTGTTGCGGGGGGCCCCGAGGGGTGAACCGGCGGCGGCGTTGTTTCTCCCCAAAGATCCCCCTTTGGTGATGTCGCTGTTTACCAATCCTCAGAAATTACAAGACTTGCGACAATTGCGCACTCCCCTACGTCAGCGGGGACAGGCTAAGGCAGAATTTCGGCGTTTGAAGGCCAGTCTGCTGACAGATACCAACTTGGAGTATGAACGGGATATTGAACCCTGGTTAGGGGATGAAATTACTCTCGCTGTCACCACCGCTGATCTCGATCGCGATCCTAAAAATGGAACCCAGCCGGGATATCTCCTGGCGTTGGAAGTGCGGGATGGGGAACGCAGTCGCGAGTTTCTGGATCTGTTTTGGCAAAATAAAGCTGTTTCCGGCCAGGAGTTACGCTTTGAGACCTATAAGGGGGTGAAACTCATCTATAGCCGTAAAATGCGGCCACCCACGGGGGATGGGTTGCAACTCAAAGACTTTAATCCCTTTGCTAAGGAGAGTGCTGGAGAATGGTCGAGTGCGTTGGTGGGCGATCGCTTTGTGCTGTTCGCTAACGCGCCGGAGGTTCTGCGTAAGGCGATTAATGATGCCCAAGTTGAGGATCTCAACTTACAACATTCTGCCACCTATCAGAAGGCGATCGCCCGTCTGGCTGGACAACGAATTGGAGTTATTCTCGCTGATGTCCCCCAACTGAGTGGTTGGCTAGGGGGAGATTCGGTGAAACCTGAGTCTCAACTCCCGGATACGTTGGCCATTGGCTTGGGCCTCAGTCGCCAAGGCCTCCTCGCTGATACGGTGTGGGCCAGTAGCAACGATGAAACGACTGTCTCGCCGGAATTAGATCACCCCGTAGCGGCCTTGAATTATGTCCCCGAAGAGAGTGCGCTGGTATTGGCGGGAACGGACCTGGCTAGTCGCTGGCGTCGTCTCTCCCAAGCGGTTTCGGGGGGCGATTTACTCTCTCGTTTACTCACCCAACCTCTAGGGGAATTGGAAACCCGCTGGGGAATTTCCTTACAGGAGGATATTTTTGATTGGGTGACGGGGGATTATGCTCTGGCGTTATTGCCGAATGTGGATGAGGATGGGTTAGATTGGATTTTCGTGGCCGATGACCCCCCGGAGAATCACCCCCAGTCCGACGCCGCTATTGCCCGACTCGATGAAGCCGCCGCCGCCAATGGCTATAGTGTTGGCCCCTTTACTCTCAAAGACCAACATCGGATTCTGGCCTGGACTCGTCTGATGACGAAGGAAGGGAAAACCTCTGAAGGGAACTTACGACTACGCCTCGAAGCGGATGTGTTGGGAGTACGAGGTCAGTTGAATGATTATCGTCTGTTGGCCAGTTCCATTGAAGCCATCGACTGGGCCTATACCTCACCCCGTCGTAATTCCCTCTTAGCCAACGGTCAGTTCCGCAAAGAGTTACCGCTGCTTCCCCAGGAGAATGATGGCTATTTTTATCTGAATTGGCAACAGAGTCAGGGGCCGTTACGCCAGCAATTGCCCTTTTTGCGGGTTTTGGAGTTGACGGGAAATCCCTTGTTTGACCATGTGCGATCGCTCCTGCTGAGTACGGAAGGAAGTCGTAATGGCGTTCACCGGGCCCAAGTGCTGATTAAACTCATTCCCTAACGGCGATGGTGCCGATGGAACCCCAGACTGGCTCGCAATTCGGGCCATGTCCCATTTCTTCTTGTCTTGTTTTTCCCATTAACTGTCTATGGACTTCCCTGAACGCCTCTTACGCCGACTCAAACAAACACCACTCACTGCTAATCTCTCAGACAGTGAACAGCAACAACTGTTAGAACTGTCCAGTTACTGCGAGGCCCAGGCGGGACAGCTCATTTTTGTGGAGGGGAGTCCCAGTGATCATCTGTGGCTGCTGTTAGAGGGGGAGGGGGAACGACTCCAGGAGGCTGATAGCGGTCAGTTATTGCTCCTAGGAGGGGTTCGGACGGGAGATACCCTGGCGGCGCTCGATTTTCTTCTGGAACGCCCCTATAGCAGTAGTTTACGGGCGACATCTGATTGTTCTTTGTTCATGATTCATCGCCAGCACTGGCAACAGTTACTCAATGAGAGTCGGATGGGGAGTAAGTTGGCCTTACGGTTGGTGGCGATGTCGCAACAGCATTTTGAACAAGGCTTAGCGGCGACGGAAGCGTTGTTGCAGATGTATCAGCAGGCGATCGCCCCGTTACAGCCTCCTGAGTCCTCTGAGGAGGGGTTCGATTACAGCCTTTGGGCCCAGATTCAGGAGAGCCGCGATCGCCTGGAAAAGCAACAGCAGATGTTACGCAAACAATTACCCCTGGTGGCGGCCCAACCGAGGCGATCGCCCTCTCGCTGGGGTCTGTTTCTAGCAGGAACAGTTACCGGAATGGTCCTTCTGGGGGGGGTTGGGGCGATCGTCTATGGAGTGACTGGCTTCGGTTCAAATCAGTCGAGTCCCCAAAGTGATCTCAATCTCCGGGACACCTCTGCGTTGCAGGAGTCCTAAAAACAGATCCCAAAACTGGGGATGTCTAAGCCGTTGCCATCAGACATCCCCAGTCGGATAAGATATGAGTCCCAGTCCCACGTTATATAGCAAGTGAAGGTTCGCTTAGGACAATCTTTGCCGGGAAAGGGCAACCACAAGGGATTGCCCCTACCTAGTTTCTGTCCTATCCATTCCTGCTCTTGCTATACCAATCCAAACAGTTTAGGCGGTTTGGCGCTTACGACCTAACAGAGAAAAGGCGCCACCTACACTCAACAAACCGAAAATAATGGTCGGTTCAGGAACAGGCTGTCCGCTGAGATGTCTTAAGTTCTTCTCACCGATATCAATGGCAAACACCACATCATTAAAGTCTTTGTCGCTTCCACCCCAATTGATAATCACATCCTCAAAGGCTAAGACGAGATAGCCTGATTCTTGATAGGCCATGACCTGTTGGTGACCCCCAGGATTCTTACTGGCATCGAGATGTAGGCGATGGGGATTACTGCGATTAAAGCCATTTGAGTTGAGGAAGAAGTCGAGCGTGCTTCCGGCTTTAATTAGCCCTAAATCAACTAAATCTCCGGCTTCCAGATAGCGTTCTGGGGTAATGTGTGAATCACGATAGCCTTTAAAGGTTGAGCAGCTATCGGTGACACAGACGATATCATCGAAGAGAATCGTCTCTGAGATTTCCGTAGCTCCGCTGACGCTAACCCCAAGTTGGTTGCGGAAATTGGCCCCTTCACTGAGAAAGTGAACCTTAACGTCATGGTCAAACTTCAAGGTTAAGTCACTCAAGTTCAGTTGCCGAGAGGCAATAAAATCGGCATCGAGGGCTTGATATTCGGTGTGGATGTAGTCTTCAAAGACTCCATCATTAATCAACGTCTTGAAGCTATCATCAGCACTCTGAATCGTAAAGGCTGAGGCAGATCCAGCAACAGTCAAGGTTGTTGCAATGGCAGTAGCTCCGGCGAGAAGTGAGAATTTCATGGTTAGTTTAAGAGTGAAGGGTATAGGTGAGTTGAGGTAGATTACACAATCTGACTGTATTCATTTCTTTGCTTCTAGACACCACCATATCCGAGTTATTCTAGACTGCTTGTTCTGGGTTCCCAACTTTATAAAGACTTTAATCTATTGGAGAGTTTTGTATAGTTTTGATGAAGGTAAGACAACCTGGGGTCTGAAGCCCTGGGGTTGCCATCAGTGTTTTTACGGATAATTGCGTTGAGGGGATAGGGGGGCGACCGTAAAGACGGGGTATAATAGACCTTCTCCTTTCTCCTGCCAGGCTCTGCTATGAATCCCGCCGAATTTTCGCTCATCCCAGCTGCCCCCGAGGGGTTTAAATCGGGGTTTATCAGTATTATTGGTCGCCCAAATGTGGGCAAATCGACCCTGATGAATACTCTGGTGGGGCAAAAAGTCGCCATCACCTCCCCTGTGGCTCAAACCACTCGCAATCGCCTCCAGGGGATTCTCACCACCGATGCGGCCCAATTGATTTTTATCGATACCCCCGGTATCCATAAACCCCATCATCAGTTGGGAACGGTGTTAGTGCAGAATGCTAAGCGAGCCATCAACTCGGGGGATGTGTTGCTGTTTCTCGTGGATGGTTCCGGGGAAGCTGGGGGGGGCGATCGCTATATTGCGGATCTCTTGCAGGAGGTTAAGGTTCCGGTGTTGCTGGGACTCAATAAGATAGACTGCCAGTCCTATGATAAAGCCGAGGCGATCGATGCCTCCTATCGGGAACTGGCGGGCGATCGCCCCTGGGAGGTGGTGAAATTCTCGGCCCTCAAGGGAAGCGGAACCCCAGAACTCCTCGAACGGCTCGTCACTCACCTCGAACCTGGCCCCTATTACTATCCCCCGGATTTAGTTACAGACCGCCCGGAACGCTTTATCATGGGCGAGTTGATTCGAGAGCAAATCCTGCTCAACACTCGCGAAGAAGTCCCCCATTCTGTGGCCATCGCCATTGAGAAGGTGGAGGAAACCCCAAAGCTGACTCGCGTCTTCGCCACCATTAATGTCGAGCGAGATTCCCAAAAGGGGATTCTCATCGGAAAACGAGGTTCAATGCTCAAACAAATCGGTTCCGCCGCGCGGGAGCAAATTCAAAAACTCGTCAGCGGCCAAATTTACCTGGAACTGTTTGTTAAAGTACAACCTAAATGGCGACAGTCTCGCACTCGCCTCCATGAACTCGGCTATCGTGTCGAAGATTAACCTGTTATAGAAATCGAAGATTGACTTAGGACTTGCTCGTTGGGAAAGACTTCCCCACCTATTGCCTTTTGCCTCTTGCCTTTTGCCTTCTTATCCCCTGTTTTTTGTCCGATTCAGACCAATTTTTGCTATATGACCTCATCGGCTACCCTATCCCCTAGTTCTCCCTCTAAAAGTTCCCTCAGTTCCCTCCTCTCAGGAGCGGTTCGTCTGTGGCTGCGATCGCAGGTAGAACAGGCCCAAACCCTCAAGATTGAGTTTTCCGGCAAAAATCGTCAACTGTTGCGCGGAGAAATCCCCAGCATCGAGGTGGAAGCCGCAGGGGTGATTTACCAAGGACTCCATTTAGGACAAGTTCTGTTGCAAGCCGGGGCCGTTCGCCTGAATCTCAAACAACTCCTCAAAGGAGAACCCCTACGCCTGTTGCAGCCGGTTCCGGTGCAAATTAACCTAACAATCCATGAGCAAGATCTCACCGCTTCCCTGGCCTCCCCCTTACTGCAAGAGGCCACCCGCGAGGTCTTCCAAGGTATTTTACCCAACGCGATGGACTGGAGTGGGGTTACGATTCAACTGCGGGGCGATCGCCTCCATCTCCTCACCCCCCAAGGGTTGCATCTAACCACCCATTTAGCCATCCCTCCCCAAGATGACACCCCACAGATTCAACTCCAGGATATCCAGGTACAGAGGGACGGCCACGACAGCATCCAAACCTTCCCCTCCCGAGACATTCCCTTAGATGCTACGGTATCCATCGAAGACCTCACCTGTCACGACGGACTCCTCCATCTCTCAGGCAGTTTACAGGTCATCGTAACCCCGTAAAGTAAAGGGCGCGCCACAAGGGTACGCCCCTACGTCTTTCCCCTCTTGGGAGGGGTGCCCGAAGGGCGGGGTGGGTTCCGCCTCTTGCCTCGGGCGACCACAAGGGTACGCCCCTACGGCGACCACAAGGGTACGCCCCTACGTCTTTTCTATTGCCTCCTGCCTTCCCTAAACCATGTTCAACGATTCTACCCTCCAATCCCTCGTTTGGCTTGACTACCGTCTCGCCGTTCTCTTCACCGTCATTGTGCCGCTCATTCTCCTCATCTGGGCCTTTGTTCAGAAATTCGAGGCGGTACAGCGGTTGTTAACCGTTTATTGGCGCGTCGCCAGTTTACTGGCCATCACCGTTTATCTGGCCATCGCCTCCCTTCCCATTAGTTTCCTCACCGGCGGTTTCGCCCGCATCTTGATTCCCATCAGCCTCTGGTTTTGGGTCGATCTCAACGACGAAATCGACGATGCACCCCGTAAACCCCTCAAATGGGTTCTCACCTCTTGGCGTTGGGCAATTACGATCTATTGTTTCATTGGGGTTCTGTTTCAACTCCCCGCCTTCTCCTGTGCGACACTGTCCCGAGAGGCGGTTGTCTCTACCATGTCTTGTCGCGTTTGGTTAGAGGCCCCCTGGGGATATAAGGCCATGTTTCACGCCAACGCCTCCACGGAACTGTTGGGATTTATTGGTATTGTGGGGTTAGTGGCCTATGTTCTCTGTTTGCTCTATTTCACGTTTGTGCGTTTAGCAAAACAAGGTCGCTCGGCGATGGGATGAGGAGGAATCAATGATGAGCGCGATCGCACGTTTGGAACAGTACACGATGAAACGACCCGCTGAAGTGTTGCGGGTGTTGGCAAGTTGGGATGATGAGACGGATGAGATCATCATCTTTAAGGGCTTTTCCAGTTCCCTGATGCGTCCAACGGCCAGTGACCCAGATGTGCCGATTGTACCGGAATCGGCACGGTTGGAGCAGATCGATCGCCTCCATAGCCCCTATCTCCCGGATCAGCCTCGCTATATTGAACAGGGGCTAACCTGGGAGATGATGCAATCTCATTTGCAAGAAGTGGGGCTATGAGTTCGCGGTTAGGAAAAGACTACGGTGCGGTTATTGTAGGCGAGAACCCGATGCTGGAGGTGCGATCGCACGGCCCGGGCCAATACCATCCGTTCTAAGTCTTTCCCTTTACGGATTAAGTCCTCTGTCAAGTCACGGTGACTCACTCGGGCCACATCTTGTTCAATAATTGGCCCTTCATCGAGGTCAGGGGTGACATAATGGGCCGTGGCCCCGATAATCTTCACCCCCCGTTCATAGGCGCGATGATAGGGACGGGCCCCCGGAAAGGCGGGTAAAAAGGAATGGTGAATGTTGATGATTTTCGAGAACTGTTCAATAAATCCTGGACTCACCACCTGCATATATTTCGCCAACACCACGAGGTCAATGTCATACTGACGGAGTAGGTCTAATTGTTGGGCTTCTGCCTCAGCTTTGCTTGCTTTTGTGACCGGAATATGGTAAAAATCAATGCCAAATTGCTCGGCGATCGCCCCTAAATCAGGATGATTACTCATCATGAGAGGAATCTCTGCCGGGAGTTCCTTGGCCTGTTGTCGCCACAGCAAATCCAGTAAACAGTGATCCTGTTTCGTCACCCAAATGGCCAGGCGTTGGCGTTCATCAGAAAAATGCAGTTCCCAACTGGCGTTAAGGGGTTTTCCCACCGCCGCAAAGGCGCGATCGATAATGTCACGGGGTAAGTTAAACCCCTCTAATTGCCATTCAATGCGGCTTAAAAACAAGCCAGCATTAAAATCTGTGTGATGGTCAGCATGAATAATATTGCCACCATTGGAATAGATGAAATTGGCAATTTTGGCAACCAATCCCTGTTGATCAGGGCATGATAGCAGTAACGTTGCAGTCGCTCCGGTCATCAGAACTTTAGTCTAAAATAGCATTGAGGAGAACATCAGATAAGGATTTCCCTTCCATATCGTCGAGGGTAATCGTATCCACAATGTCAAAAGCTGCCCCAGTAGCGGTCAGTTGGTCATCGAGGGCTTTGAGAAATTCGCGAACTTTGGGATCATTGCCCACTTGAATAAAGGAAATTCCCAATTCTTCGTCACGGTCAATTTTTCGCGAGGCTTCAATGAGGAGTTTAATCACATCTTTGCGATTATTGGGTTCCCCATCAGTAATGACCAGCATGATTTCCCCATTGGGTTGACTGGTTCCGGCGGCTTTGCGTTCAAAATAGTTATTGAGGGCATCCTCTAACACCTCAGCTAAGGCAGTTTTGCCAACGGGATTATTTTCCTCGAAAATTTGTCGAACTTTGTCCGCATTCACATTGTCATAGCGACGAAAGCGACTGGAAAACAGATAGACTGTAATCCCATCTGGGTCATATTCATCGCACTTTTCAGCGAGGGCGATCGCCGATTTCTTGACCACCTCCCAGCGACTTTTCCCGCCGGCTTGGTCTTGTTCCGACATACTCCCGCTGCGATCGACAATCAAAGTATAGTCACGATTTTCTAACATATGCTTTAGCCAAGACGGTTAGAGGGATAGATAAGGGGTCACGGACAATGCAGCCGTATTTTAACATCGTCTTTGGGACAATGCGGCGCAGGCGGAGGATTTTTCGATACTCCCCCAATCTCCCTCCCTAGCGTTCGATATCACTAGAGGGCTGATGGGAGGAATAGCGAGAATCAGAGGTTCCGTCCGCCTTAGGATTGGGGGGGATTGTCTCGGGGGTGGACGGACGTAGGAGTTCGCGAATTAGGGGATTCCCCGTCACCAACCCTTTACCATTGGCGAAGCCTAAAATACGGGATTTCGAGAGTCCCCATTCCTGTCGCTGTTTCAATACCTGCGATAAGGCCAACAGAGGGGCGATCGCCTCAACGGAGACATCCAGCCAGCCGCCTCCCGTTGTCTCTAGACGTTCTAACCATTCTCGGGCTTTCCAGGTGGGGGGAATCTCCCGTGTAAAGGGCCGCAGTAGAAACCCTCGCGTCAAGCCAAACTCCTCAAAATCACACAGCGTTCGTAGGCGGCTTCCCACCCGTTGGCCCCGTTCCTCAAACACCACCATGACTCCAATCCGTAGATCCTGGCCCCGTTCACTGGCGACAATCTTCAAATCTAGGGGTTTACGACGTTGAGACTTTCCAGATAGTCGCTGTTCAACGCTGCGAATTTCTACCCCATCAAGGGTGGTTCCCAGCAAACTCTCAAAGCCCAACCCTAGGGCTTCAAGGACGAGGGTTTCCGTCATCTGTTCAGTTCCCTGAACCTGAATTAGACTGCGTTCAAAGGCTTGCGTCACCCGTTCGAGGGGGTCATTTTCCACCGGACGGAAGTTTTCCGCACACCATTCGATGGCATCATGCAGATCCGACCCTTCCCGGGCCAGGGCCTTGAGTTGTGAGTCATCAAAGGGATAGAGATGGGAGGGAGGAACCAACTCGCGATCGCGGTAAAACTTCCGTAGCCAGGCCCGAATCACTGCCCGAACCACCGTTTCATCGGCTTCGGGGAGTTCAATGGGATCCGCGCGATCGCTCAAATGGCGTGTCATGCGCCCTAACATGGGTTGCACAATCCGTTCCCAGGTTTCGGGGTCCATCACACTCAACACCACCGTTCCATGGCTGCAACGCAGGGCCCGCAGACTCTGAGACAAGCGTACCATCGCCCCGACAGGAACGCGCATATCCCATTCTTCTTCTAGGGCTTCCTCGTCGGTGTCGTCTAACTCTTCCCCATCGAGGCGATCGAAGGCTACCACTAAGGGCTTCCAATCTCCCAACAGTTGCAGAATTTCTTCTAACAACTCAGCGGCGCGACTTTCCCGGCTTTCCCCCTGACGTTGGGGAAGGCCTAACTCATCGAGTTTCCAGGGGGCCAGCGATCGCCCCCCCAGCCATTTACGGGCAAACGGGGCCTGGGCCGGGGCCAATGTCCAGAGAATGGCCCGAACCACGTCAGGATCACCGATATCCGGGCGCAGCTTAAAGAAGCCCTCGGCCACGCGATCAACCCAATGGCGATTGCGATCTTGGGGTTGTCCCCGTAACCGCCGAACCGCCATCTCTGGGGTTAACTCCTTGACTTGCGTATCGAGACTTTCCAGGGCCTGCGTCGCCAGGGCGCTGGCCAATTCTTGCCATTGCATAAACCCCGAGGGGCCCTTACGGCTGAGGCTGTAGGCGATCGCACTCAGCAACACCTGACGGATGGTGGTGCTATCTTGAAACTGCTGAACATCAATATAGATAAACGCCGCTTGTCCCGTCGTTTGCAGTTTTTGCCGAACTTGGGCCAGAAAATGGGTTTTACCGGTTCCCATCTCCCCCAAAATGACGAGAGAACAGACCCGTTTTCCCCCGCCGAGTTCTGCCAACGCTGACTGAACCAATGTCATGGCCTTGCGGTGGGGGGAGGGACAGTCGGGGAGATTTCCGCGCCAGAGATCGGCCTCTTCCAGCGTCGCCAACCCGGTGAAGGGGTTATGACGCTCGATCGCGCGGTTGAGGGCAGATAGAGTGGATCGATCCAAAGCTTCGGTCAAAACAGGTTAACAACTAGAACGTCGGTGAGAGCAGATATCGCAAGGCTTAGGGGGAATGGTCCCAGTCTAGGATAGCGTTTACGTGGGTTGGTTTGGGGGGTAGAACTGTTTGCTTTCACCACAGTAGCGCCAGGATAAACCCTCTGGATCTTTGGACTGGGCCCAGTCTGTAAAATCGGGTTTATGTTTGCGTTTGCCAATGGTACTCGAACTCACGTTCAGCCGTCGGGCCAGTTGGGCTTGAATTAGGGGCGAGTGAGGTTCTGAGGGCTGGGAGTTCGACTCAGCAGCGGGATTTACATTCTCTCGGGGGGGAGTTAGTTCAACTGTACCATTCAACTTCGCCCCCTTTTCCGGGAGAGTTTCCGGGGACGTTTCTGGGGACGTTTCTGGGGGAGTGGCGGCGATGGCTTGGGGGGAATGGGGCTGAACAACTGGGTTCCCTTGACTGTGAAGTTGGGGAGACTCTAGGGTGTTAGCCTCAACCTGAGGAGGCTGATCGGAGGTTGAGGAGAGTTGGCGTTCTCGTTGCCAAAGAAACACTCCCACCCCAGCGGCGATCGCCCCGAAGGCGACGACATTCACCGCCAGCAACATGGTCATCAGGGTGTCAAAGAAGGCGCGGAAGAAGGCAATTCCCCCTTGGAGGAGGGCGGGAATGGCGAATAACGCCACTAGAATCCCGACAACATAACGCCAATAGGCGATCGCAGAGAAATCAACGGAATTGCCATTGCGGGTCATCGGACAGTTGGGGGTGGACAGTTGTTACAAATTTTGCCACATTCTGGTTGCAGCGGCATCCTTTTTTTGGGTTTTGGGGCCAGTCTACTACCCCGATTTGCCCCGAAATAGGGCATCAGCGACGCGGGCCACATCACTCATGGCGGGGAGATCGTGAACCCGGAGGATGTCGGCCCCAGAGGCGATGACGGCGGTACAGGCGGCGGCGGTTCCCCAGAGACGATCTTTGGGATTTGGGCGATCGAGAAGCCGGCCGATAAAACTTTTCCGGGAGACACCTAAGAGGAGGGGATAGCCTAAGGCCTGGAATTGGCGTAACTCTCGCAGCAGATGCAGATTTTGCCCTTGGGTTTTAGCGAAACCAATCCCCGGATCGAGGATTAACTGCTTTGGGGATACGCCACAGGCGATCGCCGCATGGATATGTTGTTGCAGTTTCTCGATAACATCCGCCACCACATCTTCATACTGGGTTAGGGATTGCATGGTTTTGGGGGTTCCCCGCATGTGCATGAGAATCGCCGGAACCTGACGTTCACCAATCAGGGGTAACATTTCAGGATCGGCGGTTCCGCCACTGACATCATTGACGATATCTGCCCCCGCATCTAAGGCCGCCGCCGCTACCTCGGCCCGATAGGTATCGACGGAAATGGGGCAGTTTGAGCGCGATCGCAGGGCTTCAATCACCGGAACCACCCGTTTGATTTCTTCCTCAAGAGATACCTCTTCTGCCCCAGGCCGCGTGGATTGGCCACCAATATCCAGGATATCCGCCCCCGAGGTTTCCAGATGTTGGGCTTGGTTGAGGGCGTTTTGCAGGGAAGCGAACTCACCGCCATCACTGAAACTATCGGGGGTGACATTAAGGACTCCCATGATATAGGTGCGATCGCCCCAAGTGAAGCGGCGATCGCGAATCATCAACGTCGGATTACAATACCTCACCATTATCCCTCAATCCTAGGCATCCCCACGTTCAAAGACTTCATCTGCGGGTAAGTCAGATTGTTTAGAAGCGGCCACCGCCAGGCGATCGCAACATTCATTCTCCTTGTTTCCCGCATGGCCTTTCACCCAGACAAACTCCACCTGATGAAAGTCTGACAACTGCAACAACTCCTCCCACAAATCCGGGTTCTTGGCCCGTTCCTTCTTATTACGCCACCAGCCCTTAGCCTTCCAGCGTTTGGCCCATCCCTGGCGCATGGCATCCACAATATACTTAGAATCAGAGTACAGCGTCACCTGACAGGCCTGTTTCAGCAACTTTAAGCCCACAATCGCCGCCATCATCTCCATACGATTGTTGGTGGTACGCCGGAAGCCCCCCGAGAGTTCCTTCCGGAAGTCCCGATAAATGAGAACCGTTCCATAGCCTCCTGGGCCAGGATTTCCACTACAGGCCCCATCTGTATAAATTGTCACTGACTTCATCGTCATCGAACCTACTCCCGTTTCCAATCCCTGATTTGCACTATCTCAACTCCCGCAACAACGTCGGCCGTTTCGCCATCTGGGCGGGATCCGGTAATTGCACTTGGCTATACTCCTCTTCGATGGGGCCAAATAATTGCCACACCCCCTCCTCAAAGCGTTTTCGACTAAAACAGTCTCCCCGACGGCGGGCGGCTTCCTGCAAGGGGGGCCAAGTCTCCGGTTGACAACAGAGATTGTAGGTCATTTGTACCAATTCATCCAGAGACTCCACCAGAAACCCCGACTCTCCCGCCTCGACAATTTCCGGCTGGCCCCCACCCCGAAACACCAGGGGAATACAGCCATTTTGCATCGCTTCTACGGTGGCCATGCCAAAATGTTCAAAGCGTTCGGGATGGGTTTCTTCTAAACCACACAAATGCCAAAAGAGGGCAGCTTTTTTATAAAATCCCCGCAACTCGTCTAAGGAGACATTGACGGCTAAATCTACCGGGAGTTCTGCCTGTTTGATTTGTTTTTCTAATCCTTGTAGATAACTATTTTTCTTGGAACTTCCCCCCACTAACACCAATCGCCAATCCTTCATCCCTTGAGGATGGGCCGAATAGAGTCGTTGAAAGGCTTGTATCATCTCTTGCTGTTTCTTCATTCCCCCCGGTTCAAAGCGCCCTACTGCCAGAATAAGTTTTTCTTTATTGAGTGGTTTGAAATTGGCGGGTTCACCCTTAGGGGCCATTTCCACTGGGGGATAGAGTAAGGTAGTAGGATTTAAGCGCCAACGTTTGCGAATCCATTGACTGGTATAGTCGCTATTGCTGACGAGGAAACTATAGCGATCTGCGGCAAAATAGGCTTCGCGGTGTGTGTCAGGGAAATGACAGAAAAAGAGAGAAACAGGGGCAAGAGGGACAACTTTTGTAACCTGATTGGCATTGATGAAAATGTCATAGTCTTTGCTGGCGAGGGCAATGGCATCAAAGGGGTTTTCGGTTTCGGCGGTTACCCAGGTTGAATCGATAATTTCCGAGCCGCGTTTATCAAAAAAAGGTAGGGGAATAATCCGGATTTGGCAGCGGGATAAATCGAGTCCGTACCACTGTTCGAGCTGGTCTCGCTTGATGGGGCGGTTGCCGATTAGGGTAATTTCAAAGTTGTCTTGTAAGATGGCAGCTAAGGTCGCTAAATAACGTTGTCCACCGCCAATAAAGTGGAGGGAATTATCATAAATCGCCAAGCGTATTTTGCGGCTACCCAACATGACTTCTAGGCGAGCGAGGAGCTTGTCAATATCTCGTGCACCATATATTTTTTGAAGTTTTTGACAGAGTTTAGGTAGAATTGAGTTGACGACGGTTTTATTATTTTCTGTGACTAACTTCTTTAAGATTACGGGTAGGCAATCGTAGAGTAAATCATAATGTTGCTCAATCCAAAATACTGAGGTTGTGAGGGCATTGATAAGATGTTCAGGTTCATGTTTTGCTAAGTAGAGAAAGCGGTTACGGTTACAGAAGTATTCCGTGAGAACTGACCCCGTACTCGATCCGCCTACTTGGTGATCGGCGATCGCCCCTGGGACATACTGAAAACTCCAACCGCGATCGCGACAGCGTTTGGAATATTCCACATCCTCAAAATACATGACAAACTCTTCATCAATTGCCCCCACATCTTGCAAACAAGACCGTTGAAAGAGGGTAGCGGCCCAACAGAGTCCCTCTACCTCTTTGGGCTGATCATACTGACCCTGATCCGCTTCACCATAGCCAATATCCGCCCAGTAATGGTTCCTGAGACGGCGATGGCCCACACTATTGATGCGCCCATCGAGAAAGCGAATTTTACCCGCTACAGCACCAATTTTGGGCGATCGCTTAAATCCGGGTAAGAGTTTCCCCAACCAGTCCCGATCTAACTGGGCATCATTATTGAGAAAGGCGATATAGTCTCCCTGGGCCTCTTGGATACCTAAATTTAGGGCCCCGGCGAAGTTGTTGCGGTGATTGCGGAAACAACGAACCTCAGGAAACTCCTGTTCGACGATGGAAAGGGAGTCATCTTGAGAGCCATTATCTACGAGAATCACATCGAGGCGATCGCGGGGATAATCTAATCGATAAACGGACTCTAAACAGGAGTGCAGGTAATTAAGCCCGTTATAGTTGACGATAATAAAGGAACAGCAGGGAAGGGGAGAGGAAGGCATGGGGGGAAGGCAAGAGGCAAGAGGCAAGAGGCAAGAGGTAAGAGGCAAGAGGCAAGAATAGGGGCTGTTTCGGCCTCGTTGAATTTTCGAGTTTGAGGACTTGGTTAAAACGTGCTGAAATGCACCGCTATTTTATTCAGTGTTGAGATTTCGGATGAGTTTTTGGATGGCGCGGGTTTGTAGTTTTTGTTGGGTTTTAAGGTCTTCGAGTTCTGCTTCTAAACGGGCGATGGTGTCGGCGCGATCGCCGGCTAATGCTTGCAACTCATCCACCTCTTGGCGTAATTGGCCGACACGTCCGTTTAAGATTTCGGCAAACCGGGCATTGGCCCCGTTGTAGGCAACCTGAAACATTAAAATCGGCTTTAGGACTTTCCGCGCCAGTCGTCGAGTGGCGGTGATGGCCCCGCCGAAGCGATGGGCCGAGAAGAGAGGAACGTGATAGATGTTGGCCCGCTGGCGGAGGGCGACGAGATCATCATCGCGATCGTCGCGTAACTGATCCACCGACTCAATCATCGGTGGGGGCGCATCCTCCACGCCAATGCTGGAGGAAAGTGTCTGACGCAGTTGGCGAATCAGCTTGGCGTTGGGGTTGGCCGTTGGGGCCTGTTCAGGTTGGCGATCGCTCGACATTGATGATTCCATGGGGAGACTCCATCAGGCTAACTCAATTTGACAATCATCTCCTACCATAAACCGTAAGGCCTTAGGACGGGGGCGACCGGTTCCTAACTGGGCCCGTCGGCCAATTAAACTATCCACAATCCGCTGCTGAATGCCCTCAATGCGGGTTTCTTGTAGGATGACGCTATGTTCTAAGTCCACATCCTTGAGAATAACCCCATCGGCGATGCTGCTGTAGGGGCCAATAAAGCAGTTTTCCAGGTGACAGTTGTCACCAATAATCACAGGGCCGCGAACGGAACAATTGATCAGCTGTGTTCCCTGACCAATCTGCACCCGTCCCACCACTTGGCTGTCGGCATCGAGTTCCCCAAAAATTGCCGTTTGCAGTTGGGTATCGAGGACAATTTGGTTGGCGCTGAGGAGATCGTCTTTTTTCCCGGTATCTAGCCACCAACCTTCCAGGATTTGCGCCTCGACGGGGTTTTTATGATCCAGGAGGTTACTAATGGCGTCGGTGATTTCGAGTTCTCCCCGTTCCGAGGGTTTGATGCGGGCGATGGCTTGGTGAACCTCGGCGGAGAAGTAATAGATTCCCACTAGGGCGAGGTTAGAGGGAGGAACGGCGGGTTTTTCCACCAGTTCTAAGACACGGCCGGAATCATCGACTTTAGCCACCCCGAAGGCGCTGGGGTTCTCGACAGGCCGCAGCAGAATTAAGGCATCCAGTTGTTTCTCTCGAAAGTGGTTAAGAAAGGGGGTGAGGTCGTTTTGAATCAGGTTATCTCCCAGATACATCACAAAGGGAGAGTCACCGAGGAAGGGTTGGGCGATTTTGACGGCGTGGGCCAGGCCGGCGGGTTCGTCTTGCAGGATGTAGGTGATGTTGGCCCCGAAGCGATCGCCGTCTCCGGTGAGTTTTTGCACTTCTTCGCCGGTTTCGGGGCTAATGATAATGCCGATCTCGGTGATTCCTGCTGAGACAATGCTTTCAATCCCGTACCAGAGGATGGGTTTGTTGGCGACGGGAACCAGTTGTTTCGCCCCTGTGTAGGTGAGGGGACGCAGGCGCGTTCCTTTGCCGCCGGAGAGGATCAGTGCTTTCATATAGCAAGAGTGAGTCTAGGTAGGACAAAAAATAGGGGAGAGGAAGGCAAGAGGCAAGAGGCAAGAGGCAAGAGGGGAAAGCTGGGAACTTCCAAACACTGGAACCGCCCCAATTATAGGGGGCGATGAGCCTCTTGTTCACTGGATTCTCTCGGCTGGGGTGGGATTCCGGATTTTAGTCAGGGAAGAGGTGGGGAATATCGATGTGACAGTCGGGGAAGGCTTGGGGGGCGATCGTGAAATCCTTGATCGCGTCACCAGACGATACTGAGATCTAACTCAAAGCCGGGTAAGACGGTTTCGCCATCAATAGTCGTCGGGCGATCGCGCTGTTCGGGTTCGAGTCCCTGGCGATAAATTTCTACCGTCTGTGCTTGACGGTCAATCAACCACCCCAGCTTGACTCCAGCATCCTGATATTCTGCCATTTTGTCCCGTAAGTCGTTGAGGTTGTCGCTGGGGGATTTGAGTTCGAGGACAAAGTCGGGGGCGATGGGGGGGAAGGTTTCGCGATCGCCCCGGCTGAGGGCTTCCCAGCGATCGCGACGGATCCAGGATAGGTCGGGCGAGCGATTGCCGCCGTTGGGGAGTTTGAAGCCGGTGGAGGAGTCAAACAGGTAGCCCAGTTTGCTGCGACGATTCCAGAGGACAAACTCGGCTGATAGTTCGATGTTGCGGTTGCCGGTTTCGCCACCAGTGGGGGGCATGATGATGAGTTCTCCCCGGGCGTTTCGTTCAAATTTGATGTCGGGGTGGTTGTCGCACAGTTGCGCGAACTGGCGATCGCTTAGTTGAATGAAGGGGGTGAGGTCGATGGTGTAGGTTAGCATCGTTGGCTGGGCAATGGGTGAGGGCGATCTCTAGTTTTGGGAACTGAAATTACTTCAATCCTAGCGCCTGTTCAGGAAGAGCAAGAGATTTTCAATAAAATTGCCTCTAGGGGTGATTTTTAAACGTTCATCAATTCAATTTATACTATATTCAATACTCCGGATAGATTTAAGGTGCCAGAGACCCGTAGCATAGGAGTTCCGAGTAGTTGGGATGGGATTTAATTAAAGTCGGGTCTAAGTCAAACATATCGATAAATAGGTCAAAAAGATGCTCATTGAGAGCCAAGCGTTTGAGAGAGGCGATGGAAAAACTCAAAGGCTCAGCATCAGTGTGGGTCGATTAGTAAGGTGGCTTTGGCTAAATTGAGAGCCATGAGACTGGCATTAACATGAGAATCGAGGGCTTCAGCCGAGCGAGCCTGACAATCAGAGAACCCCAGAAACTGACGAGCATCCCGAAAAATAAACTCAATTTGAAAACGAGCGGTGTAACAACGATAGAGATGGAGGGGGTCGATCGTGACATCGGTGGAAAACAAGACCACGTAACTGCGTCGTCCATCCTGTTCTTTGAGCAAATAAGCCAAACGAACTGGCCGTCGAAAGTTAACCGACCAGACCACCGCCGTATACAGAGAAACTCCTTCATCTAAAGTGGTAACGAAGGTTAAACGGCTCGGGTCAGTCAAATCGACCTTACGGTCATAGCGACGGGGGCGACCTCGTCCCGTCTGAGGACCGTCATAGAGAAACTTAAGATTGGCATCGCTGCGCAAGCGACCGATGGCGTCGAAGCCTAAGCCCACCAACCCATTGACCCACTTGTACTTGCTGTAAAAGCCATCAGCCACTACATAACGAATCCAGTCGGGGAAAAAGATTGTGCAATAGGCCAGATGCCCAAGGTAGAAATCCAAGCGGCTTGGAGAAGCCACTTGGTCCTCGGTTGGGGTCTTCTGAGTCCTCAAGTCCGCTTCCGTTTGTTGGGCCGACAAGGTATAGCCCGTCTTCTGCTGCAAGTCAATAATGGCCACGACCGACCATTCAAGTCCTTTTTCGGCTCGTTGAGCTTTGCTGTTGTAAAACCAATCGAAGATTGCCTTAGGACTCTGAGTTGGGAAAGACTTCCCCACCTATTGCTAGCCTGCCTATTGCCCGTTGCCTTCTCTTCCCTACTGCCTACTGCCTAGGGCGACCACAAGGGTACGCCCCTACATCTTCTCCCCCATTTTTTGTCCTATTAAGACCAATTTTTGCTATGCTATCTGTTCGCTGTCCTCGGGTCGTAGCTGTTCGATTAAGCGCCGGTTGAGACTTTCGAGTCCTAGACCCGTCTCGAAGTGTCGCCGATACGTCCGCTCGTCGAGATGGCTGTAGCGACTGAGATTCGTATAGTTGACTCGACCACAGACCACGAAGAGAGTGGTCATCAGAGTCATCAAAAATTTCTGTTGGGGTTTACTAAATGGGTCGCTGTTTCCAGCAGACCCGCTACAATGCTCTTGAGGCTATCCATCTGTGCGGCTTTGTTAGATTTACCATCTGCACTTTAGATGATGGATAGCTTTTCTCCAACCCTGCCAGCCAACACCGCCGCTCTGTGGCGTCTCTCCCAACGACGTCAGCTCCCCACCTGACCTCAACTCGCTTTCTTTTCCTAACTCGACTTGTCGCACGAGACGGCACCTCCCTGGCCTCCCTGGCAGGGTCAAGATAACAGGCGTTTATCTTACCGGCTCCCTTCGGTAATGCCCGAAAAACTGTCCGGAGTATTGCTCGTGGAAGTTGGCCCGCTAACGATTGCAAGGAATCTAAGCCCGATTATAGCGGTCTAACACCGTCAACTGCTGATACAACAAGGCCATTTGCGGCAAACTTGCCCCAGCAGCAGTTCCACGACGCAAGGGAGTCCCGAGAATCGCCTCAATCTCTAGCGGTCGCTTGGCTTCAAAATCCAATTTCATGCTAGTTAAATAGGGGGGCATCTGTTCCGTTGTCTTTAACATCTCCTCAACAAAGGCGCTCGGAATCTCCCGTCCACAAGCCTTCGCCCCCGCCACCACTTCAGCCATTAAGGATTCCACCGCTTCACGACTGTTCGCATCAGTAATCAGGCGATCCGTTTTAGCATCCAACACCACCGATAACCCGTTAAAAGGGATATTCCAAACCAGTTTTTTCCAACGGGCCAGCAACAAATCCTCATGGAATTGCATCGGAACCCCGGCCCGCTCAAAATCATGGGCGATCGCCCGCATCCGCTCGGTCACCCCTTGGGGGGTATAATCTGGGCGATATTCCCCGAGGGCGATCGCCCCATAATCCAGATGACGAATTTGGCCGGGCCCCACCTTATTAGAACAGATAAAACACAAGCCCCCCAGCACGCGATCGCCCCCCACCCACTGGGCCACATCATCTTCAACCCCTAAACCATTCTGCAACACCAACACCACCCCATCGGGCTTCAACAAAGGCGGTAACAACTCCCCCAAAACTTGATTCTGAGTGGTTTTGAGGGCCACAATCACCACATCACAGGCCGGCATATCCGCCACATCCCGATAGGCCTGAACCTCCCCCAGTTGAAAATTTCCCTCGGGAGACTCCACCGTTAACCCCTGCTGACGAATCACCTCATAATCGCTGCGGGTGAGGAAATGCACCTCCACCCCACTCCGCTGTAGTTTCGCGCCATAATAGCCGCCAATCGCGCCAGTTCCGACAATGGCGTAGCGGCGGGGAGTTGAAGCAGATTGGGGAAACGATGCCATAACTCAGTTCGATTGCAGTCTAATGAAAGCCTTGTTGCCACACTCCAATATAAACGTGGGTGTCACTTTCCCAAAAGATGACTCCCTCCATAGCCGAGAGTTGGAACCGGTACTGAGGAGTTTCCCGTTCCCAGACTTGGTAAAATCCTCCCTCGATCGCCTCATCGAGTTGACACCCCAACATACTATCCAACGTGGACAACACCAGGGGCAACTCTAACCCATGGTGAAATGAGGCCTCAGTCTGTTGCAAGACATTGGACTTATCATCAAACAAAAATCCCAGACTCACCTGATTGGGAATCAGATAATACACCAGGGCCGTACTGTTGCCCCAATAGCCCCGTTGTACCGCCGCCGGGGCCCCAATCAGTCGCTCAACCTGAGGTTTTGGGGTTCCCGGTTGAAACCCTGGCAACCCAAAGCCACTGGGTTGATCCTGACAACGCAGTTGTTGAGGCACAACCTGGGGAATCCGCTCCCCTTCTGATTCTGCCTGTCTCACTCCCCTGGACCAGCTTAACTCTTGGGCCATCACAGCCGGGGCCATCAGTAGCCCCATGGCGATCGCCCAACTCATCACACCCCAATGATACCGATAGTTTACCCGCATAACCCCTGGAGTTTGGCTAATTAAGAGATGTCTCAAACCTATCCCGTTTCCGAAACCGAGCAACGGTGATTGTTTCAATCGTAGTCCCTTTTATCCTGATTTGTTAGCTGCATGTGACAGGATTTATTTACCTAACAACTGTCACAAACCTATCGTAAATTTACGGAGATTTTATCCCCAGACTAACATTTTTCTCCAAGAAATTCTTGACAAAAGCACGTTTTTTTGCTAAAAAAAGTGAGCAACGCAGACAGTTCTAACGCCGTCTGACTCGACTTCATGGCCCCGCGTGTCTTCCCCAACCCTCAACTATCTCATTATTGACGACCTAGAACAGCCTCCAGAGCGACGTGTGGGGACTTTAGTGCGCCTCTGCGGGCGACGGGATAGCGCCAAAACCCGTCAAGGGGCGATCGAACTCGTGCGAAGATTATGGGAAGAGGATTTACTTCCCGCTGATCGCTTTGCCAACGGAATACATCAAGACTCGATTATGGCCGTCTCCGAACCCACCGATACCCAGAACCTCCTCCCCGTCGAACGGGGGGCCCAGGAACTCTGTCAACTGCTGAATCTGCAAGTTACCCATCAACAAACTTGTCAAGAAGCCCGTCCCCTGGTTAGCCTCGTGCAAGCGGTTCTCGACAACGAGCGATCGCTCACCCCCGAAGAACTCGAACTGGCCAGCGATCGCAAAACCGGCAAACTCCTGCAAAAAGTCGCCAGTAGCCACGCCGAACTCAGCCGCTTTCGCGACGCCATGAGCGGCGATGCTCAACTCATCCTAGAAATCATCCGCGCCGAAACGCCGGGAGATGTCGCCATCCAATCTCCCGACAGCGTCACCAATGGCGCAACCACAACCAGCAAGTAACAACCTAGACTGACAGTTTCGGGGCCCGAGTATGCCACAGCGTTGCCTGTTCATAGGCATTGGCAATCTCTAGGAGTCGTTCCTCCTGAAGCACATTGCCAATCATCTGCATCCCAATGGGTAACCCCTGACTGTCAAAGCCGCAGGGGAGACTCAACGCCGGTAATCCTGCCAAGTTCACCGGAATCGTCATCAAGTCCGACAGATACATACTCAGAGGATCATCGGTTTTCTCCCCGGCCTTAAAGGCCGTCGTTGGCGAGGTGGGGGTAATCAACACATCCGCCTGAGCAAAGGCTTTCTGGAAATCTTGACAAATCAGAGTCCGCACCTTCTGAGCCTTGAGATAATAGGCATCATAGTAGCCCGCCGAGAGGGCATAGGTACCAATGACAATGCGCCGTTTGACTTCCTGGCCAAACCCCTGAGCGCGAGTTTTTTCGTACATCTCCAGGAGATTATCCGCCTCCTCCACCCGTAAGCCATACTTCACCCCGTCATACCGCGCCAAGTTGGCTGAAGCCTCCGAGGGGGCAATGATGTAATAGGTAGGCAAGCCGTAACTAAAGGTGGGACAAGAAATCACGGAAATTTCTGTTCCCAACTCTTGTAAGACCTCGATCGCAGCTTTAACGGCAGTTTCCACGTCCGGATCGAGGCCCTTACCAAAGGTTTCCTGGATAATCCCCACCCGTAAGCGTCCCTTGGGTTTGAGGTTGGGTTTCACGGCCCGCGAGTAATGGGGAATGTCCACCTTGAGACTCGTCGAATCGCGGGGATCATAGCCGGCGATCGCCTCCAAGAGGGCCGCCGCATCCTCCACGGTACGGCCAAACGGACCAATCTGATCCAACGACGAGGCATAGGCCACGAGGCCATAGCGAGAGACTAAACCATAGGTGGGTTTCATCCCCACCACCCCGCAAAAGGAGGCTGGCTGGCGAATCGAGCCACCCGTATCTGAACCGAGAGCCACCACCGCTTCATCCGCCGCCACAGCCGCCGCTGATCCCCCAGACGAACCACCCGGAACCCGATGAGTATCCCAGGGATTCGCCGTCACCTGATAGGCGGAGTTCTCCGTAGAACTGCCCATAGCAAACTCATCTAAATTGGTTTTACCCACCAAGACAGCCCCCGCCGCCTCCAGCTTCTCAATCACCGTGGCATTATAGGGGGGAATGTAGTTTTCTAAAATCCGAGAGCCGCAGGTAGTGGGAACCCCACGCATACAGAGATTATCCTTAATCGCAATAGGAATCCCCTCAAGCAGTCCAATGGACTCCCCCGCCGCAATTTTGGCATCCACTCGCCGCGCCTGGGCGATCGCCGCTTCAGCCGTCACGTGGAGAAAGCTGTGAAGTTGCGGTTCCAACGCTTCAATGCGATCGAGGGTTTCCTGGGTCATTTCAACCGCAGATCGCTCTTTATTAATCAATTCTCGGTGCAACTCACGAATGGATGCCATGCACGAACCTCTACCTTAGCGTGGACTTAAAAAACAAAAGTGATACCAGTGTACTTTAACTCAGGGAACATCCCTTAGCCACTCCACGGGCTAATCTTCATCAAGGGGTAAGCCCATGCGAACCTTCCCTTTGCCGAAGTAACGACCAAACTGAAGTTCATAGACTTCATCCTCATCCTGCGTCTCCACCTCAATATCCGAACGGGGATAGCTGACACAGAGGAGAGCATAGCCTTTTTTCTGGAGTGCCGGAGAGAGTCCCATGGCCTCAGGCTGGTACAATTCCCCGGAGATGACCCGCACGGCACAGGTTGTACAGGCTCCATTGCGACAGGAGAAGGGTAAATCGACCCCCTGATTTTCCGCTGATTGCAGAATGTAGCGATCTTCAGGAACTCTAACAGTGTAGTCCTGACCGCTCTGACGATGGTGAATCCGAATTTGATGGGTACGAGTCATAAGTTTGGCCCTGCTGAACAACAGATGGCAAATTGGCATAGTCCTATGCTGAGCTTACGGCAAAGTCATGGGACATCACAACTGCATCGCTAGGCGCTGATGATAACCCATAATGGTTCGGACCATTGCCCCGTGGGGGATTGAGGGCAAATTGGCGGAATTTTCGGCAAAAAATTCTCAAAGGCCTTCCCCATCGCCAAAATCTCTGTTAAGATGGTAAGGCTTTGACTGAAAAACTCAATACAGTCTCCAAGGAGAGGTGGCCGAGCGGTTTAAGGCGCAGCACTGGAAATGCTGTTTAGGGGCAACTCTAACGAGGGTTCGAATCCCTCCCTCTCCGTTTTCAACGAAAGACGCACCTGGTATATGGTTACCTAGGTGCGTCTTTTTTGATGTTCGATGTTGCCGGCTGTTACGCCTTCCGCGCCAAGAACATTCGCTCTAAACTCAAGGCAACTACCCCAGCAGTGACCACTAACATGCCGAAAATTTGGTTCCCTGCCAGTTGTTCCCCAATGAAGAAGAAGCCAAACAGAGCCGTCATCACCGGGCCAGTCGCCCCAATAATCGAGGCTAGGGACGCACCGGCATAGCGAATGGCAAAGTTATTGAGAACATAGCTAATCAGGGTCAATAAGCCCAGCCACAGTCCACTCCAAAACAGTCCCGCAATATGCTGCGTAGGTAAGGTCATGGTCTCGTCGAACCGCTCCACGATGACTAATCCCACGAAGGAAAAGACAAAGACGCAGACAAAATTAGCAAAGCTAAAGGAAATCGGGTGCAGTTGTTTGGAGGCAATCTGAGTCAGGAGGACATACCCAGCAAAGGTAATCCCGGACCCTAATGCCGTGAGACTCCCGAGTAGCAAGCCATCACCGGCTAACCCCCCAGATAACACATCGCCAATACCGGGAACAGCCGAGATACCACCAACGAGGATGACCCCCATAATCACAGCACGGGTAACCGTTGGGCGAGCGCCGAAGAGAAACCAGGCCCCCAACACCGTGACAATGGGAAAGATGAAGAACAGAGTAATGGCCACCCCGGCGGCAATGTTGCCCAAGGCGATATAAATTAAGACCTGGGAGACAAATAAGGCGGCGCCACTGCCGATGACTTGATATTGAAGGCGACGATTCTCAGGTTTTTGGAAGGTTTGCAGCTCCTCCCACCATTGAGGATAGAGCTGTACCGCCAGCAATGGCATTAAAACGACAACCACTACCATGCGCATGAACAAAATCAGCATGGAGTTGCCGAGGCTAGGGGAGATAATCCCCCCCCAGGAGACGAGGCCTAGGATATTGCTTTCGTTGAGGATGACTCGGATACTGACGTTAAACAGAGACAGTACAGCCGAGTAGAGGAGGGCTAGGATTAAACCCGTTTGCACTTGGGAAGCGGGTTTCGGGGGAGGTGGCGGTGGAACCTCGTTGAGATCGGCTTGCTCATTGGTCTTAATTTCAGACTCTAAGGCTTCCGGGGTGGGAATTGGGGGAGTGGGGACGTGGCTATTGTCCTCGGAGGGGGGGCCCGGCTGAGCCGGAGCGGGTGAGACGGACTCAGTGGCTCCATTGCGATAGGCAGTGGGAGCCGAGGGCGCGGGGATACCCTGGACTTCATCTCGTAATTCGTGGCTGAGACGACTGACGAGGGTATCAAGGAGGGCTTCCCCTTGTTGTTGTAGATTATCGAGTTGATTCAGAGATTGGGAGAGATCACTGCGGTAGTTGGTCAGTTCTCGACTAAGACTCTGATAGGTGTGGTGGAAACGGGTATCCACAGAATCTCGCAGGCGATCGCCCTCATCTAAGGCCGCTACGGGACGACTCGGAGGGAGTTGACGAGCGGCCAGTTCTTCGACACGAGCCGAAAGTCGTTCTTCGAGACTGGCGGCCACCAGTTGGGCCAGTTGTTGCACCCAAACCTGACGATCTTCTTCCGATTCACTCAGAGCCGGGGGATGCTGGCCGGGAGAGAGTTGTTGATAGCGAGTTTGTAATTCGTTGATATCATCCAGCAGTCGGGTTTTCTCCGCTTGTAGGCGGCTAACATCTCGCGTCAGTTGGACGATAAGATCCTGTTGCAGATGCTTGAGATCCTGAGTCAGCTCAGTCAACACGGTTTCGACTGAGCGATCGCCGATACCGTCGGGGTTGGTCAATCGCGTTTCCCTTTGCTCCATAACTCCTGAGTCCTTGCTCTCTCCTATCATCGTTAACGGGCGATCGCCTCAGAACGCTGGAATGGCTCGATTGCCCTCGGCTCGCTCATATCGGCTTGCCCAACATCTTAAACGGTCTTTTGCCTAGATTGAAAGGGGAACGGGACTTCTTCATGGAGTCTTAACGGGAAAGACCCCGAATCAGGGGAATGACCCCCCAGCCTGAATCCCAACCCCAGTCCCAGCCAGATAGGGTCACAAAAAAGGCGTGGCCTTGAGATAAGCCACGCCCGAGCGGTTAAGTTTCGGTTGAATTTAAGGAGATTTACTAAAACAGGATTTTATTAAATGCAGACTTAAGTCCGCTGCTCCATTGTAATCTAAATTTTTGTAAAAAAATAGTCTCAAGACATCGAATTATGTTATGGGAAACATAACATGTCCCTATCAAGGGGGTTGATTCGGACAAAACCGTTAATCTCCCTCAAAATTAGGTGGAAAATCGGATAACTGGTCAAGATGACGAATAATCATCTGAGGTAGGCCCCGATGCAAGGTAATACGACCCTGCACATAGGCATACCCCCGTCCTCGTCCCGCATAGCGATTCACTACCAAGCGCACCAGGGCCTCCCCATCGGGATTCGAGGCGGTGGGAATCCAAAACTTCAGGGGACACAGGCGAGAACCGGTAAAAATAATCGCGCCTCCTTCGACCTGTTTGCGGATACCCCCTTGGAGATCGCAAAATAGGGTAACGCTGCGACCCTCTTCGATGGACTGCAACACCTGAGGATAATCCAATTGAACCGAAATTGCCCCAGAGGCGGCTCCCCAGCGGCGGAAATCCTCAATAATTGAGGCGCGATAGGCCCACCAAGCCGACAGACTGCAATAATTGCGAGACGCACCCTGAGTATTCACCTGGGGGTTCCAAATTTTCCGTTGATGAGCTTGGGCCTCAAACTCAGCCTGAGTAAATCGGGCATCATAGAGGCGCGATCGCCCATACTTCGTAAAATAGGGACTCCAGCCCTGTTGTACGGTAAAGAGGTTGTAATGGCTATCTCCCCGATGCACATAGCACACCAGACGGCTGCAATTGCCGCGATGCCAGCGTAAACAGTCCTGGGGCGAGTCATCCGTGTCAAACTCTAAATCCACCTGACACAACTCCCCATTGGCCGTCGAGAAATACTCATGAGCCATATGATCGGCAGCAATCCCAGCCTCCGTCACCGGTTTAGCCGTTTCCGGCGAGGGATGTAGACTGCTCTCCTCGGTATCCACACAAATCAAACGAACAAACTCCTCCTGTTCGTCGATTTTGACCTTTAGGGTGTCGCCATCGACGACTTCCGTCACTTGGATATCTCGCAGCCTAGTTCCCACCTGGATCTTAATCCCCTCACGAATCGCTCAAGCGCACAAACTTCTTCTTGCCCACCTGTAACACCTTACCGGTTAAGTCCTGGGGTGAGTCAAAACTCAGATTTACATCCGTGATGCGATCGCCATCCAAGCGCACCGCACCCCCCTGAATTTGCCGGCGGCCCTCACCACTACTCTTACAGAGGCCACTCGCCCCCAAGATGTAAAACAGTTTGGCCGGAAACTCCACCCCTGACAAGGAAAACTCCGGCACTGCGTCAGCACCTGTTGACATATCCCCACCCACCAACGACACAGCGGCCTGTTGGGCTTCCTTCGCCGCCGTCTCACCATGATATTGGGCCACAATATCCAGGGCCAAACGTTTCTGGCGTTCCCGAGGATTCTCAGGAAGTTGGTCTAAGGGCAGCTTGGTCAACAGCTCAAAATACTGCTCAATCTGAGAATCTGCCGTTTTCTCCAATTTAGAATACATCGAGAGGGCATCCTCTTTCAGTCCCACGTAGTTGTTGAGGGACTTGGACATTTTCTGCACCCCATCAGTTCCAATCAAAATTGGCAAGAGTAAGCCAAATTGGGGCGTTTTGCCGAAATGTCGTTGTAAATCACGACCCACCGCCAAATTGAACTTCTGATCCGTCCCCCCCAATTCAATATCCGCATCAATGGCCACCGAATCATAGCCCTGCATTAACGGGTAAAGAAACTCATGTAAATAAATGGGATTCCCGGACTGATAGCGCAGTGAAAACCCTTCCTTGGCCAGCATTTGCCCCACGGTCATCGTTCCCAAAAGTTCCAGAATCTGCGATAAATCCAAATCCGAGAGCCATTCGGAGTTGTAGCGAATTTCCAAGCGTCCGGGGGTCTCAAAATCTAAAATGGGCCGCAGTTGCTGCAAATAAGTTTCGGCGTTTTCCTTGACCTGTTCAGCCGTCAACTGACGGCGAACCTCCGATTTGCCTGTGGGATCGCCAATGCGTGCGGTAAAATCACCAATAATCAGCACCGCCGTATGGCCAGCATCCTGAAACGCCCGCATTTTCCTGAAAGGGATACTATGGCCCAAATGTAAATCAGAACCAGTGGGGTCAATCCCCAGCTTGACTCGTAGAGGGCGATCGCAACGAGCCAGCAAAACTTCCAGGTTTTCCCGATCATCGTCAGAGTCAGGACGGTTGGGGAAAATCTCCTCTGTGCCTCGGTGGAGCCAGGATAAATCAGGGGTCATAGTCAATGGGCTAGGAAAAATCGCGCGCTAGTTAGTGATGAGGTGGCTATAATAGCAGACCAGATGGGCAAACTTGAAGTGAACCGCCTGGACTAACCCTGTTCTAGGTGGAGTCCCTCAGGTTCCCAGAACCCAGGTTTTAACCCGGTTCCCATAGTGTAAAGTATGTCCAGTCACCCCCCTAATTGGTAAGAGCGACCCCACCGGGCAAGTCCATCTCCCTCAGGGTCCCATTTAACCCAATTAAACAGTCCTCAGAACAGACGTTGGTAAGGAAGGCGCTTTGTGTCAGGTAACACCATTCGGCAAAATCGAAAACGGACAAGCCAAGTCCCCATGCAGCTGTTTCGCTTTGTGCAAGCAGTCGGCAAGGTCACAGCCAGTACATTACTCGGAACGACACTTCTAGGAAGTTCCGTCGTCGCTGGGGGATTGGTCGGACTGGCGATTAGTTTCCGTAATCTTCCCGATGTGCGGGTTTTGCGGAGCTATATGCCCACAGAAACCAGCCATATCTACGATATTAACGGTGAGCTGCTGCTGAGCATCCATGATGAGGCTAATCGCGAGGTCATCCCCTTTGATGAAATCTCAAATAACCTCAAACTGGCAGTTCTCGCCATTGAAGATAGTCATTTCTTCGTTCACCAGGGCATTAATCCGGGAGCAATTATCCGCGCCGGCTTAACTAACCTAGAATCAGGAGCCACCGTTGAGGGGGCATCCACTCTGACGATGCAGTTGGTCAAAAACCTGTTCTTGACCCCAGAACGGGAATTTAGCCGTAAGGTGGCTGAAGCTGTCTTAGCGATTCGTCTTGAGCAGATTCTGGAGAAAAATGAACTGCTCGAACTGTATCTCAACCAGGTGTACTGGGGTCATAACCTCTATGGGGCTGAAACCGCCGCCCAAAGCTATTTCAATAAATCGGCGCGAGATTTAACCTTGGCTGAAGCGGCCATGATGGCAGGGCTAATTCAGGCTCCCGAAGAATATAGCCCCTTTACCAACTATCAACTGGCCAAACGGCAACAAGCCATCGTCCTCAATCGGATGCTGGAGTTGAAATGGATTACCCCAGAAGAAGCCCAGGAAGCCCGAGAACAACCCATCCGCCTCGGGAGCATTTCCTCCTTTTCCACCAGCTTATCCCCCTATGTAACCGGGGCCGTCGTTGAAGAACTCACGGAGCGATTCGGACGGGATACCCTGAGCAAAGGGGGAATGCGAGTGCAAACCACCGTTGACCTGAATACGCAGCGGATGGCCGAGCGAACGGTCACAGATTGGCATACTCGCCTGTTTAACCAGGGACTCTATCGGGATTTTGAACAGGGACAATTAGCCCTGGCCGCTGTTGACCCCCGCACTCACTTTGTCAAAGCCTTGGTGGGGGGATATGACTACAATCAGAGTCAGTTTAACCGGGCGACACAGGCGCAACGACAACCCGGGTCAGCCTTTAAGCCGTTTGTCTACTATGCTGCCTTCGCGACCGGGAACTACGGGCCCGAAACCCCGGTCAATGACAGTCCTATTAGCTATCCTGATGGGGATGGCTTATATACCCCCCGCAACTACGGCGGTGGTTTCTCGGGCGTGGTCAGTATTCGTAAGGCGATTGAGGTCTCCCTCAATATCCCAGCGGTGAAGATTGGCCAGGAAATTGGCTTGAATCGGGTGGTGGAAGTCTCTCGGCTGTTGGGGATTGAAAGCCCTATTGACCCGGTGATTTCGCTGCCCCTCGGTTCGGTGGACTTAACGCCGTTAGAAATGGCGGGGGCCTTCGCCACCTTTGCCAGTAATGGCTGGCGGTCTGATACGACCCTGATTGCTCAGGTCACGGACAGCAAGGGCAATGTGATGCTCGATAACACTCCCAGACCCCGGTTAGTGCTTGACCCCTGGGCCACCGCTGCTCTAACGGACACCATGCAAGGGGTGATTAATCAAGGGACGGCGACTTCCGCCCAAATGGATCGTCCCGCCGCCGGGAAAACGGGAACCACCTCCTCTCAGCGGGATATCTGGTTTGTGGGCTATGTGCCTCAGCTTTCTGTGGCGGTTTGGGCTGGCCACGACAACAATATGCCCCTATCCTATGGGGCAACGGGTGGCGGATTCGTCGCGCCGGTTTGGCGGGATTTCATGCGGCAGTATCTGGCGAACGAACCCGTTCAGAACTTTCGCTCGCCGGCGGAGTTTGACCGTCCCTAGGGCTGCTGTTGCAGTTCGGCTTTCATCCGTTCTAGGGTTTCGTGCATCCGATCGAACATTTGTTGCGGGGTGATGCCAAACTGATTGAGTTGGGTGTTGAGTTGTTGGACGGTCATTTGGGCCATGAAGTCTTCCGACAACTCAAACCGCTTCATAAAGACGCGGTAACGTTCCATCATCTCTTCCATCCGCTCGATGTATTGTTTTTTACCTTCGCGGTCAAACTTGCCATACTTACTGCCAAGCTCGACGAGAGACTGGTAGTCTTCAAAGAGTTGTTTGGCTTCTTGTTGAACAATCTCAGAATCAAAAAAACCCATTCTTAATGCCCTTGATATAACTCACGGTGTGGCAGATAACGCCATTGGGTTTGGCATGGTTGGCCAAGGTTAGACCGGTTGCGAAAAACCCCAAGGCTGAACCCAATCTGATTTATATCTTAAAACAGGCCTGTTGCCCTTGACCATGGGGACAGGTCGGGAAAACCCAACCGCCGACTCTGGAAGGGGTCGGCTTGACTTATCATGACTGGTTACGGATTCGCGTTACATACGACCACAGCTCGCCTGGGTTTGGCTCTGAGTCAGGGAGAGTTCTCTGAACCATCGAGTCGCTCTCAGACTTGGCTTCTGGGGCGATCGCTCTCGTCGGAGTTACATGGCTATTTACAGAGGTTTATGGCGCCTCAGGGTTGGAAGGATTTAGCCTTTTTGGCTGTCGCCAAGGGGCCGGGAAGCTTCACGGGAACCCGTATTGGCTTGGTCACCGCCCGCACTCTGGCCCAACAGTTGGATCTACCTCTGTTTGCTATCTCTAGTTTAGAGGCGATCGCCCAGCAACGACGACGACAGGACACCACCATTCCCCCAGATTGCGATCTGGCGGTGCAATTGGTGGCATCCCGAGGAGAACTCTTTACGGCGATTTATAAGCCAGCGAAGGAGGGCCGGGGACTGACTACCCTAGTGACGGATACCGCCCGCAGTTTTGAAGATTGGACGTCGCTACTCGATCAGTGGCGATCGCCCTACTATCTCATTAAAGCCCAGGAAGACGATCTCGCGGGGTCGGTGACCAGTCTCCTGGACTTAGCATGGCAGGACTACCAGGCCGGACAACGCCCATCCTGGTCCCAAGCCCTACCCTTTTACGGACAACACCCGGTTCACTAGACCCAGGGAGAGTTACGCCGGGTCTATGACTCTAATTGCCCTCTGAGGTTCTGGCCACTTGCATTTGGTTAATCAGATCTTCGAGGGCCAGTTCCAATTGCAGGCCTGGATCGAGGTGAACCCAACCCTGTTCCGTGAGCTGTTTGACCTCAAAATGCAGGTGAGGCCCGGTCGAAAAGCCTGTACTGCCGACACGGCCAATGACTTGTCCTTGCTGGACTTCCTGACCGGGACGCACCAACAATTGAGACAAGTGAGCATAGAGGGTTTCAGCGGTTCCCTCGTTATGTTCGAGGATGACGGTCAAGCCATAGCCCCCTAGCATTTCGGCGGTGGCCACTTTACCGGAAAATGCCGCTAAGACTGGGGTTCCGGTGGGGGCGGCGATGTCAGTTCCGGCGTGGAAGCGACGAACCCCGGCGATGGGGTGATGTCGCCAACCGAAGAAGGAACTGATGGGAGCGGGAATGGACAGGGGGAAGATGAGACGGCGATCGCGGGCCCGGAAACTCCGTTCTAAGGGCTGAACAGCCATGTCTCGCAGGAGTTGCGCTCGCATCTGAGCATAATCCACATTCACGGAGGGGGTGCGATTGGCGTTGTTGGCCACTTGGGACCCACCACTGGGCTGAGAACTGGCGGTAAAGCCAGATGGAGCGGGGGCGCTGGCTGCCCCTGGACGATACGCGGCTGCACCCTGACCCCCGCTGGCGGGTTGAGAGGGGGATGAACTCCCCGAGGCCACCCGCGTTGATGGCAGAGTGTTGCCAGGACTGGGCTGAGATTGGGCTGGAGTCGGGTTACAGAGTTGTCCACTCACTCGTCCACTCACCCGCGCTTCACAACCGGTAGAGCGTTCTTCAAAGACCACCACCTGAGAGTCTTGGGCGGTGGTAGCCCCTAGGCTGTAGTCAGTGTCGTCGACGTAGCTATGTTGGGGGGAGAGGTTGGGGCGATCGAGTTGGGGGCGGTTGAGAGGCTCAGGCGGAGCGATGGACTCTCGTTGCGGTTGACTCTCAAAGACGGCATCGGGGGACACCCCTTGATGAGACTCAGGAGCAGGCTCAGGCTCAGGAGTCGCTCGGGGAGCTTCTACGGGAGCTTCTACGGGAGCTTCTACGGGAGCTTGGTAAGAGTTATCTTGATATCCTGCTGCCGGTTTTTGGTAGATGGGAGCAGGGTCTGGGCTATAGGTTTGGCTAGGGGCGACTGGCTCAGGGGCGTAATCCGGGGTTGAGTCCACGGGATTCGGTGAGTAGTCCGGGACTTTTTCCTGAATGTGCAGATCGGGGTTATAGGGGCCTTTGGCAAAGACAAAACCGCTTCCGAGCAGACTTAAGCCGCCGAGCCAACCGAGTCCTTGAACAAATAAGGATAGTGAAAGGTGTGTATGAGTGGAACGTTTTTGCATATCTCCCCGTAAGTGGCGATCGCGATCTCTGTCATCTTGATCCAGGATACAAGCGATCGCACGAATGACATCCTAGTACATTAATCGATTCGTTGAGGACTTGACTCTCTCAACCGGTCTGGGCGCTCAGGGTTCGCCGTGATGGGCTATCAAGGGCGACGACGGGTCCCCATCCTCTTGTAGGAGCTGTTGATACTCTGGGAGAATGGCCTCAATGCCCCGATGCTGAAGTCGATACAGTCCCCACTCAATCCCAACCAGAACGCGAGCTGCCAACATTTCCAGGGAACAGGGCCGAGATTCCGGGTGATTTGCCCAGAACTCATGGAGGTTAATCCCCACCTCCGGGACGGGATTACTCCAGTTGACCCCCACGCCAATCACGGCTGTGGTGATGCGATCGCCCTGAAGACGGGTTTCTGTGAGAATCCCCCCCAGTTTACGGCCCTGCAAAAAAATGTCATTGAGCCATTTCAGAGACACCGGAATTTCAGCTTCTCGCAGGCTCACAGCAATTCCCCAAGCACTCGCTAGAGTCAGTTGAGAGCCATCCCGAGCCGCTAAATTAGGGGTCGCACAGACCGACAAATAGAGTCCTCCCGGTTCCGAGAGCCAGCGATGACCCCGTTGTCCCCGTCCTGATGTTTGACGCGAGGCCAGAATAACTGTTCCCGGCGCACATCCGGATTCTACCCGCTCCCAGAGGAGTTGATTAGTAGAGGAGACGATATCCTCGGCTGTGATGTGAAAATAGCTCTTTAAGGCCGGTTCTAGGGTGGCGATCGCCCCCTCAATCCGGGAACTAGATAAACGTGGAGTCTCACCCATCGCACCCGCTGCTCCGATTTGAACTACCATGAGGCATAGATAGCAATGAAGAATAGATAATCGACAGTGGATAAGCCGAGAACTCGGTGGAGATCGGGGTCTCAAGCCTTATCGATGGGCGCTTTATCTTCATGCTGCTCTAACGTGCCATCGCTCCTCACACCAGTTCATCTTTATTTAACTCCTTAAAGGTTCTATGGATGCTTGGCAATGGCAGACTTGGCAGGGAAAAGCCTATCTAACCTGTGGTCTTCTTCACCCGGTTCCCCACGGGTTTTTCACACGAGAATTTAGTCCCGATTCTCCACTGACCCTGGCTCAAGGGCTAAAGGCTGATGCTGTAGTTTACCGGACGCATCAGGTTCATGGCAATGCGATCGCCGACACTCGCTCTCTAACACCGATGGTTGAACCATCTGCTAAGGAAACTCTCCCCCAAGCCGATGGACTGTTGAGCGATCGCACTAACGAATCTATCTGGGTTTGTACCGCCGACTGTACACCGGTGTTGATTGCCGATCGCGCTCAAGGACGGGTGGCGGCCATTCACTCCGGCTGGCGAGGAACGGCGGCCAAAATTGTCCCGGAGGCGATCGCCCAATTCTGGAATCGCGGTAGCCAAAGTGCCGATTTACGAGTCGCTCTCGGCCCCGCCATTTCGGGGGATGTCTATCAAGTCTCCCTGGATGTAGCGGCTCAGGTGGCGGCGACACTTCTACCGGGGAACCCAAACCAGGAAGCCGAAGCCATGATTGCGGCCCTTTCGGAATTTGACGACGCTCCAGTCTTACCGGATACCGAAGCCGGAAAAGTCCGCCTTGATGTGCGGCGGGCAATTTTGCACCAACTGTATCGTCTGGGGTTAACTCCTGAACAAATCGCCATGGCTCCCCATTGCACCTATCAAGACGATGAGCGGTTTTTCTCCTATCGTCGTACCCGAAAAAAATATGTGCAATGGTCAGGAATCGTCGCTCCAACGGTCACAACCTGAGACGACCCCCAAGAGAAGCGGTTAATCCCCAACCACAAGACACCACTCATAGAGATCGTAGGTGACACAGTTATTTAAAACCAGCGGGTCCTGCTGGACAATGGCTTCCGCCTCTTGCATCGATTCGGCTTCAAACAGCAACATTCCCCCACCTCGGCGGTTCCAATAACCACTTTTAGCCTGATGTCCCCTTCGATTGAGTTGTTTCACATAGTCAATATGATCCGGAACATACTGATCAAAGGTGGATTTATCGACAATACCGCTTTCAATTTTGGCAAACCAAGGCATGATGGAGCAATAGGGAATAGGGAACAGGCAATAGGCAGTAGGCAGTAGGCAGTAGGCAATAGCCCGAGGCTTAACTGCCCTTGGACAGCAAAAAACCCCGACAGTCGGGGCTTAAAGGAATTTCTTAATTAATTAACCAGAAATTCTAGAGTAGGGTGACGTTTTGTGCTTGAGGTCCTTTTTGTCCTTGTTCAACGGTAAACTGGACTTTTTGCCCTTCGGCAAGGGTTTTAAACCCTTCTTGTAGGATGGCTCGGAAATGCACAAATACATCAGGTCCCCCATTTTCTTGGGTGATGAAACCAAATCCTTTCTCTTCGTTAAACCATTTAACGGTTCCGGTAACTTGACTTGACATAATTTCGGTGTATCCTGGGTAAAAACTGGATTTGGTCAAAGAAAACTCGGAAGTCTCCACGATGAGTCTGGGGGTCTGGTCTATCTCGTTCTTTCTTGACCGTTCTGTGGTTGAACGCCGATTCCCTCAAGACTTCAATTTTTAGGTTGCCTGGCTATTCTAACAAAAAGACATCTAAACTGTCAACCCTCAATTAGGGATTTTTTCGCTGACTGTACCCCCAGCCTGAAGACATTTGGCTAGATATCTTTGACCTCGGCTTCAGGGCTAAGGGATTTAGCTGTTTCTTAAGCAAAAGTTAAGCCGTTTTCGTGGCAAAGCGATCGCCCGCTTGACGAATCAGGGACTGGATAAAGGTCTTGCGGCGATTGGTCTCAAACACCCGTTTGACGATGGCAGCAAAGCGTTCCCCATTCAAGACCATTCCCGGATGGGTGTGAGTCATCTCCTCACAGGTCTCAAAATAGTCAATCAAACTCAAACCCGCAATATGGGTCAAATAGGCGGCACTGAGGCCCTGAGTGGCCCCACCCGCGACAAAGGTGATGGGGTTTTGTTTCAAGGCGGCGCTCACCAACTGCGTCGAGACTTCCACCAACCCCAATTTAACCAATACCTCGGCCAAGGTTTTTGCGGCCACCTTAGCTTGCTCGATGGAGAGTTTTTGCTGATAAATTTTACCCAAGTTCATCACTAACTGCACATTGACCGCAGCGGTGGCGAGTAAATCTAAACTGGGAACCGGATTGCCAAAAGCCGCCGCCGCCGCAATCCATTGAGACTGACGAATCACGGGCAGAGCGCGCTGACGACGCAGACGATTGATCTCCTGGCGAATCTCGGCCCGCAGGGATTGAGCGGCGCGGTAAGTGGTGGCCCAGATGAGACTGGGGGCATCCTCGTGGAGAGTCTCTAAACATTCACTGAGCGAGGCCAGTTCTGGGGCCGGTGTGGTGGTGGAGGTTTCGATGCTGTTATCGCTTTTATAGTGGCGAACTTCAATGGGACTTGGGGCCGCAGCAATGGCCAGAATGCGATCGCCCCTTAAGTAGGGTTCAGCTTGTTGGCGAATCCGACCTAAAATCTGGGCCTGCTGTTGGGGAGGATGGCGATCGCTTTGATTCCACACCAACAGCAGGGCTTGTCCGGTGGCGGCAATCCTCTGAACCAAATCTAACTCTGACTCTCGGATATCTCCATCGGTCACCAGTAAGAGAATATCCGCCTGCTGAGCTTGCGCCAGCAGGGCGACATCCTCACGCTGGAGACACGAGGGTAAGTCCTGAATCTGAACCTCTAGGGTTGAGCCTTGGACCAGTTGCCTCTGCAACGCTTGCACCAGGGCCGTTTTCCCCACCGCTTTACGGCCAGTCACCCCAATGCTGAGGGGGCGGCTGTCGTCGGTTTGCTCCAGAGCCTCCAGACGCTCCTGAAACCTCTCGGGCGATGAGGAAGCGTCGGTTTCAGCCGCTAACACCTCTAAATTGCTGCGAACTCGGGTTAACGCCTGCTCGACTTCCGCTCGATCAAACTGGCTCGGCAAGGGATCGGCAGAGGCGACCGGTTGCCGGCCCCCGAGCCGCCATAGGGCTATCCCGACAATGATTAATCCCCAAACCCCCCAGTCTCCGAAATCTGTAAAGCGATTCCCTAAACTATCAAAAAGCCATAAGGCTCCTGAGGCTCCCAGACCAAACACAAGAATTGGTTGCTTCACTATCCCTAGCATGATTACTCACCACAATGCTGCGACCCCACATCACAGGGGGCTGCTTCCCATCGTACCGTCAAATCGGTTCGCCTAGGGTTCCAGTATGGCTCGGTGATAGCGTTGAACCAGCAAATCAATCCCCGTAATCGCGGTGCCGACCACCACGGCATCGGCCCCGAGGGCCATGGCCCGTCGTGCCATCTCGGGGGAGCTGATTCCCCCTTCGCAGATAATAAATCCCAGATGCTCCTCAACTAACCTTTGCAGCAGATCCCAGGCCGGCGGGGATTGCTCAAGGGTGGCGTGGGTGTAGCCGTAGAGCGTCGTGCCGATCATCTCAATCCCAAGCTGTTGGGCGATTATGGCCGCCTCTAGGCGATCGATATCGGCCAGAATCGGCAGGGCTAAGTTGTTCTGGACTTGTTGCACTATCTCGGCTAACGTTTCCCCCTGGGGACGAGGCCGCTCGGTGGCATCAAGGGCAATAATATCTGCCCCAGCTTGGGCGATGGCTTCGGCATGATGGAATTGAGGGGTAATGTAAACCTCACTGTCGGCACAGACCTGTTTCCATAAGCCAATGATAGGAGTTTCGGGTAATCGCTGACGCACCGCTCGTACATGAGCGGGGCTATCAACCCGAATTCCCGTGGCACCCTGATCGACAGCGGCTTCTGCCATCGCGGCAATAATCTCAGGAACATGAAGGGGGGAGTCAGCCGGAGCTTGACAGGATACAATTAGTCCCCCTTGCAGGGATGATAGGAGGGAGGAAGGGGCGATCGCCATGGGCAGATTTGAGGACAATCCAATTCAGAGGCCATTGTGCCAGAGTTCTGGACCGGGCTTGTGTTGTCCGTGGGGGAGATTGCGTTAAGGTGCGATCGAGGGAACCTCTCACTCGATGATGTCAGTCAACATCATGGGTGACTGGCATCGGATCGGTCGAGATTAGATGTCTGTCCCATTACCCCGATTGGTCTGATGACAGGGTGTTCCTAAGGTATCAGAGAATCTGGGGGGTTGCCCCTGTTCACATTACAGCTAGAGATTATGACTGAAAATTTCATTACCATCGATGACCAGGCGATTTCTCTAAAACAAGCCATTGGTTATCTCAATACTACGGGGGATCTCCCGAAGTTCATCCAGCGGATTCTCTACCGCCATATCATTGAGCAAACCTTGAGCCACCGCTTGGATATTGCGGTGGAACCTCAACAAATTGAACAGGCGATCGTGAATTTCCGGGTTCAGAATCAACTGACGGACCCGACTCGCTTTGAGGAATGGCTCAAATCACAAGGGTTAACCTATGAGTCGTTTCAAAAACGAGTCTCGGAATCCCTACGGGTGGAAGTTCTCAAACAAAAGGAAATTAGCCAGGAGTCTCGCAAGTATTTCAACGAAAATAAAGCGGCGTTAGATCGGATTGTTTTGTCGCGGATTGTCGTCTTAGCTCAAGCCCTCGCCAATGAGATTCAGCAGCAACTGACCAGTGGAACGGCGACCTTTGAGGCATTGGCTAAACAGCATTCTGTCACCAATGACAGTTCCGTTGGGGGCCTGATGGGAACCTTGCAAATGGGACAACTCCCGCCGGAAATTCGCGGCCAGTTAGCCGGACATAGTGCCGGGGATATTATTGGTCCTCTGGAAGTGGAAGGACGCTATACGATTCTGCGGGTAGAGCAGGTGTTACCCGCTGCCTATGAGGGGGATCTCCGCAAGCAACTCGAAGAGCGATTTTTTTCCCAATGGTTGCAAAATCAACTTAAAGATCATGAAATCAAGTTGAATGTTGAGTAGCCTGTAGAGCGGCGATAAATTACCTGATTTGAACAGCCTCCAGCAACGTCATGATGATTTGAGTTACCCGAACTCTGTCATGGCGTTTGGGAGGCATTATTTTGGGCTGTCATAAATTGATACAAATTTACAAATGTCCGCAAGCGCCGTATAATAAAGATAGGGCAATACCTCTTATTTTAGTTTAGTTAAATGGGTTCAAACCTCAGCCCAACTAAAACCCGTTAAAACTCTCGAAATTGCCTCAGGATGTCGAGAGTTAGCCCTGACGTGTTCTCAGCCAGCCTTTACTTAGTTTTCGACCGTGGTTTATGAGCCTTTACACCACAAATATCGTCCTGCCACCTTTGCCGATCTCGTTGGACAGTCGGCGATCGCCAGTACCTTAACCAATGCCATTCGCCAGGAACGGATTGCCCCGGCTTATCTATTCTGCGGGCCTCGGGGAACTGGGAAAACCTCAAGCGCCCGTATTTTCGCCAAATCCCTGAATTGCCTAGCCAGCGATCGCCCCACCGAAACCCCCTGCGGAACCTGTGACGCTTGCCGTAGCATTGCCCGAGGTTCAGCCCTCGATGTCATTGAAATTGACGCCGCCAGTAACACCGGCGTTGATAACATTCGAGAACTCATTGAACGGGCCCAATTCGCCCCAGTCCAAGCCCGTTACAAAGTCTATATTATTGACGAATGCCATATGCTCAGCACAGCGGCATTCAACTCCCTCTTAAAAACCCTAGAAGAACCTCCAGCTCACGTTATCTTCATCCTCGCAACCACCGATCCCCAGCGAGTTTTACCCACCATTATTTCTCGCTGTCAACGGTTTGACTATCGGCGCATTGCCCTCGATGCGATGACCGGGCATTTGCGCTATATTGCCGAGCAAGAAGCCATCGCCATCACCGATGATGCCCTTACCCTGATTGCGCAACTGGCTCAGGGCGGATTGCGAGATGCCGAGAGTGTTCTCGATCAACTGAGCTTATTACCTGAAGAAATCGACGTCGAACGAGTCTGGGATTTAGTCGGTGCCGTCCCCGAACAAGATTTGCTGACCTTACTTGAGGCGATCGCCCAAAATAACCCTCAACACGTCTTAGAACAATGTCGCTATCTCCTCGATCGCGGACGAGAACCCCCCATTGTCATGCAAAATCTCGCCGCCTTCTATCGCGACTTACTCATTGCCAAAACTGCCCCCCACCGCAACGATCTCGTTACCGTGACGGCCCAAACCTGGGAATCCCTCTGTCAGTTCGCCCAGCAGTGGGACGAACGCCTCATTCTGGCTGGTTCCCAGCATTTACGCAGCTGCGACCCTCAGGTTCGCCAGACCACCCAACCCCGTCTCTGGTTAGAAGTTACCTTACTGGGGTTACTTCCGGTGAACTTACAGCCGCCCCAAACTCCCCCAGCTAACGTTCCCCTGGCCTCAGCCCAAGCGGTATCACCCCCCATGGCTCCTGTCGCTCCCGTAGCAGCGGCTGTAGCTCCTGCTCACACGCCTCAAGCTCCCGTTCAACCCGCCATCCCCCCCACCCCAGCACCTCAAGCTCCCGTTCAACCCAGAGCCATCCCACAAGCCGCCAGGACTCAGACCCCAAGTCCTACCCCCCCAAGCCAAGAGCCGGTCCCCAGCCCTTCCCCAACCTCTCCAGACTCTGCACCCGAAGCCATAGGCTCCTATAACCTGCCCCACATTTGGCAGCAAGTCCTGGAAAATATCGAATTCCGGGCGACCCGAGAACTCTTACGCCAACAAGGGCATTTGCTGCAATTTGATGGTCAAACCGCCCAAATTGGCGTAGCGAAAGCCCTAATCAAAATGGCAGAAACGAAAGTTCCTGATATTGAAGCGGCGTTCCAGACCACCCTACAGACAACCATCCGCGTCAAAATTGGCCCCACCCAAGGGCAGGTTCGAGGTCCCAGTGCCCCTGCACCCAATCCCCAAGCCTCGCCGCCTTCCCCAGCCGTTGTTACCCCTCCGTCGCCAACTCACACAGTCCCAGAGTCCTCTGAACCAGCTAGAGGCACAATGACGGTAGATGCTCCTCCCTGGGAAGGGTCGGCATCCGTCGCGAGCCAACCACCCCAGACGGCTCCCATGGAGAGTAATGGCCAGTCTCAGTCCCCAGGAACTGTTGCGGCTGAGGCTATCCAAGGTGCCAATGAGGATCAGGTTGAGTCCGCGACCCCAACTCAACTGGGGTCTATGGCTGCTGCTGTTGACCCTCAAGGCTCTCAAGACACTTGGGAAGTTGACAAACTCCATCAGGTGGCTCAACAATTTGCCCAGTTCTTTAATGGCGATGTGGTGGATTTAGACGATGACCTGGACTTGGAACTTTAGCTCCCTCGGCGGGAAGCCCGCGCCGTAGCGCCTAAGCGGTCGGGGTCGGGAGTAGGTCACTGGGAGTCCTGTACGCCTCGGTGAACTGTTTTGACCCATTTGAGCCGTTTTGGGCGAACGGCTAGGCGCGCCGTTGTGGCGACCATGACCAAGAGCCAATGCAGCATATAGAGAGTTCCCTGAACGGTATCTCGCAGTAGCAGGGGCAAGGGCTGCTGTTTGCCTTCCTGACGATTCACCCGTCGTAAGCCTAGGCCCATCCAGAGGAGGGAGAGACTGATAGTTAAGGTGGTCATAGGGCTAAGCAGGGGCAGACGAGTTCGCACCAGGGAGAGGAGCAAATCCGGTAGGGCTGCCGTGGGTAAGAGATATTGAATCCACAAGAAGATCACTAAATCGAAGCGTTTGGACAGACTCAGCCGCCGACCGCACAACAGTCGCCAATAGTCGAGATAGCGTTGATAGCCTCCTTCGGCCCAACGAGAGCGTTGATGCCACAGGGCCAAGGGCTGGGTGACCGCTTCCTCGCGAACGGTGGGCAGGGTGACACAATCAATGTCCCAGTGATCGAGATGGAGTCGTAGGGTTAAGTCCAAGTCGTCGGTAATGGTTTCTTCGTTGAAATAGCCACAGCGTTCTAGGGCACTACGTCGAATAACTTGTCCGTTCCCTCGTAGTTCGCCAATTCCACCCAAGGCGACTCGTTGTTCTTGGAGATAGGCATCTAAAATCATTTCCACTCGTTGTCCCTGAGTCCAGAGGTTGTCGCTGGCATTGCTGATGACCTTACGAACCTGGACGGCGCCGACGCGATCGCGCTCAAACAGGGGCAAGACTCGCCAGAGGAAGTCTGAACTCACCTGGGCATCGGCATCAAAGATGGCGATAATCTCGCCCTGGGCCAGTCGTACGGCTTGATTGAGCGCACCGGATTTGCCGCCACGAGCGGTGTCGTCCCGGTGCAAGACCTGTAGACGGTCATATTGCTGACTTAGGGTATCGAGCAGTTCTGGGGTTCCGTCGCTGCTGTTGTCGTCAATGGCCCAGATCTCATAGCGATCGCCCGGATAGTCCAGTTGATCTAACATCTCAATCAAAGGGGCGATCGCCGCTTCCTCATTTTTGGCGGGAATTAGAAACGAGACATGGGGAAGCGGGGTATCCCGAGACATCGAGGTCAGCTGACGACGGGGTGGAGGGGATAGAATTGTTTTGAGACCGTGAACCCCGACCAAACCGGTGAGTCCCCAGATGATCCAGACCCCCCAAGAGAGGAAATGCAAGCTAATCACTCCCCCCCAAATCAGCAGTAACATCACGGCGGCTTTACCCCGTCGTCCCGCATAGCCTCGATAGGATGAGGCCAGCGTTGGAGCGGAGGACACGGAGACAGACTTGTCCAAGGGGCGATCGGACAAAATCGTAGTCAAGGGTTCCCAGGGTTGAGAGGGATTGCGATCAAACCAAAAATTTACCGGCATAGTTGGGGGTCGTTGTGCTGCGTTCTCACTCAAAATGGCGTTAAGCCAAGTTTTGGGGCTACAGTCTCAAAATATCTCAAAGTCATCCCCAAGATCAGATTTGACGCTCTCTAGGGCGAAATTCATCGGGGATGTCAAAATGATCAATGGTGGATGGGCGGCATCTCGCCAATCCCACAAGACCTTATCTATTTAGTCTCGTACTATGTCATTGGAAAATCTGCAACCCGCTCCCAAACCGAAGGTGATGGTCTACCTTCCTTACTATAAGACCAACAATCAACGCAGTGCCTTGCCCCTAGCCATTGGCCTGTACGAGAAGGGAAACCTCGAAGGAGAGCGTCGTATCGAGGGGGGCAAGAATATTCCCTTTGTGGCGACCTGGAATGTCTCGAGTCTGCCGGCTGATCCAACCCGCTCTCGCTTGCAGTTCGACGGCAACGCCGATTTGAGCTACGAGACCACGATGGCCAATTATGAGTTTATTAATTTTCTCATTGAACTGCTGATTATCTTTAAGAAATATCGAGTTATCGATTTCTCGAAGGGGTTTTACCACAAACTCTTAGATGTCGATGAGTAGCCTCAATCTGCTAAGCCCCCCACACCTGGGAGATTCGCTCAATTTGACGGGGCTGGAGCGATCGCAGAAAAATCTGGGGAAGGTCACCCTTGATACAGTTACTATGAAGTTTAACGGCTCACAGTAGATTGAAGAGTGAACACGGTGACGGTGAGTTGTGTCTACAGTCATCTCACAGCATGGAAAAGGAGTGTCTAGCGTGCCGAACCCCCCCAAATATCTAATCGTTGGGTCGATTGAACCCTATAGTGGCAAAACCTCGAGTCTCTTAGGACTGGCGCATCAACTGCAAAAAAGCGGTCTTGAGTTCGCCATTGGACAACCCTTGGCTTCGGTCAGTAGCTCATCTGAAGCGCCAACGCTGATTAAAGCCGAAGTGGATTTTGTCGCTCAACAGTTACATCTCAGCGGCGATCGCGTGCAGTCTCCAGTGTTGACCTTATCGCCGGAGATGTTGGCCAAACGGCTGCAAGGAAAAGATGCCACCGATTACATGGCCCTAGTCCAAGGTTTGCCTACCCCCGATGTAGACTTAGTGATGTGGGAAGGACCCACTAGCTTATCGGAGGGACGTAGCTTTGGATTATCTTTGCCACAACTGGCAGAAGGGGTTGAGGCTGCCGTCTTGTTGGTGGTTCGCTATGACTCAATGTTGACCATTGACCGAGTTCTCTCCGCTAAGGCTCAGTTGGGCGATCGCCCCTTAGGGATTATCCTCAACAACGTCCCCACGGACGAGTTAGATCAAGTTCAGACTGGCGTACAACCCTTTCTGGAACGCTCGGGCATTACGGTGGTCGGTATTCTACCCCATAGTGCCTTGCTACGCAGTGTCAGTGTCCAGGATGTGGTCAAAAATCTTGAGGCCGCGGTGCTTTGTGGCAAGGAACGTCTCGATTTGATGATTGAGAGCATCCAGATTGGCGCCATGAGCGTTAACTCGGCGGTGAAATACTTTCAGCAAAGCCTTAATACCGCCATTGTTACGGGGGGCGATCGTGCGGATATCCAACTCGCCGCCTTAGAGACGGCAACTCACTGTCTCATCCTCACGGGACATCACCTAACCCCAAGTGATCTAGTTCTCAATCGGGCCGAAGAGGTGGAAATCCCAGTCATCTCCGTTGAACGAGATACCCTCACCACCGTCGAAATTCTCGATGCCATGTTTGGCCGAACCCCCGTCCGAGAACCGATGAAGCTGGACTACATCTATCAAATGGCTCAAGAACACTTACATGTTGACCGGCTCCTGACCCTACTGGAGTTGAAAGATCCAGGATAAGGACTTCAGCCCCTGACTGAGGTTTAAATCTCCCCACTGAGGCCAAAATCCATCTCAGGGATAGCTGACTCCCCAAAGGAAGCGGGGGCGTCCTGCACCAGTAGTACGCCCCCAACTCTTTTCTGTTGCCTGTTGCCTGTTGCCTGTTGCCTACTGCCTTCTTTCCCCTTCTCCCCCGCAAAAGCGTTCTGTCTGTTACAATACTTGCGTCGTTCAGTTCCCGTCGTACTGTCTTTGAGTCAAACTACAGAGACTTCCGAGAAAGTTGACGTTTTTCTACAAGAGCTGGCTGCTATTCAGCAGTCCGGTTCCAAACGCATCGCGATTCTCGGGTCGCGTCATGTTCCTATCACTCATCAACATCTGATTGAAGTGATGAGTTATGCCCTGGTTTTAGGAGGAAATCGCCTAATTACCTCAGGGGCAACCGGCACCAACTCCGCCGCAATTCGCGGAGCTATGCGTGCTGATCCCAATCAGTTGACCGTGATTCTTCCGCAAAGCCTAAAGCGTCAAGGGAAGGAGTCCCGCAAACAACTCGATCAAGTCATGCATTTGGTAGAACATCCGGAACATGATGAGTTGTCCCTCGCTGAAGCCAGTGCCAACTGTAACTTGGAGATTATTAGCCGCTGTCAGCAGTTGATTTGCTTTGCCTTCCATGACAGTCACACCTTGCTGCAAACCTGCCGGGATGCGGAAGACCAGCGTAAAATTGTGACCCTGTTTTATTTCGATTGATGCCTTAGCCTTGAGTCTCTTGATGTTTATCCAATGGTCTGACTCGCTGATCTTGCTGTTGGCGATCGCGATCGCGGCAGCATTAATTTATTTGCCCTACCTTTGGGTCGGCTATGCTCGCTTTCGGGTGGGATATGATCTCGCTGCCCCGCGTGCTATGTTTGATCGTCTCCCGGCTTATGCGCAACGGGCCACTTGGGCACATCAGAATTCTTTTGAGACGTTTCTGCCGTTTGCAGCGGCAGCGTTCATGGCTTACATCACGAACGCAGGATCAGCGACAACGACCTGGGCGGCCTTGGTGTTCTTGGGGTCTCGTGTTGCCTATTCGGCCTGTTATATCTTAAATGTGCCGCTGTTACGGTCAGCCTCGTTCATTGTCGGCAGTCTAGCCACGTTGCTGCTGTTTGCGGTTGGCTTGGACGCTGCGGGATTCCATCCCAGTCTCTAACCTAGCCAGTCTGAGGAGGATTGAGACGAGACTCGCTGCATCCCCATCGCAGCAAACTCAGCGAAGGCCGCTTCGGCTGCTTCGGTAAAGTCCACAACACCCGGAATTACCACTGCTGAGGTGCAGTCGTCCAGTAAGTAGATGCGTTGTGCAATGGTGTGCGCCTCTTCGGGATGGCGATCGCGAATCTCCTGACACAAGTCCCGAATCGTCCAAGCCACACAGTGACTTTTGGCTTGTCCGGCGATAATGAGCTGGTCAAAGCCAAGAAGATGCTCAATCAAAGCTGTATTTTTCTGGCCAATAATTTGACCGTCAGGGGTGGTTTGCACCTCGGGTTTTAAGACCGAGTAATTCTCCGTGAGAGGGTGATTTCCTTTGAGTTCGTAGCGGGTGGGGCTACGACGGACTAAGCTATGGACAAAACAAGCGTCTTCAACGGCGGACACTAAACTATGGCCAATGCCACCGGTCATGCCATGGTAGGCCCAAATGGTTAAGGGATATTTGCTCTCTTGGGTCAATTGTCGCGCGTAATGGCGCGCATAGGCATCCCCATCAATATCGATGGGTAACAGGGGGACAATCTCTGGATTAATCCGCCAAGTCCCGGCCTCAATCTCGGCTAGATCTAAGGTACTCATCGGAGCGGGATGTTCTCCCGCCTCATTTACCCAAAATGCGGGGTGAAAAATTTGCAACGCACTATGGGTATCTAGGGTGGGAATAATCTCTGTGATTTGTCCTAAATGACGATAGATAAACTGGCAAAGTCGCTGGTTGTCTTCTACCGCTCCCTTGCCACTGCGTCCGGCCACAAAGAGTTCAAATCCTGGTATACAGAACGTATTTTGGACATCAATCAATAGTAATCCGATGCGCTGGGTATCTTCACAAGCAGCTCCAATCTGATGCTGTTTCTGCCAATCTTGAGCCTCTTGGGCGCGATCGCCATAGGGAACTCGCCACACATCGCCAACTGTTTCGGGATTAAACCAAGGAGGTAACATAAAATCAAAAATAGACAATCAATTACAGATATTTATTGCTAACAATAAACTAAATATAATAGGGGTTTCAAGGTTGAAGGTAACCAGGAAAATTTAAGTTAAATATAAAACCTGGGTTGTAGAGGCGAAAATATTTCGCCCCTACAATCTTGTATCCAATTCAACAAGTTAAACCCTACATTCTGATGACCCTAACAAACCGGGGCATCTCAAAAACATAGGACCTTAGAGCTGCTTCACTTCAGCCACCAACTTCGAGACCATGTCCTTGGCAGAGCCAAATAACATCATGGTTTTGTCGCGGTAGAACAACTCATTATCAACCCCAGCAAAGCCAGTACTTAGACCCCGTTTGATGACGATCGCATGTTTGGCGCGATCGACCTGAATAATCGGCATCCCATAAATGGGGCTATCTTTCTCGGTTTGAGCCGAGGGATTGACCACATCATTGGCACCAATCACTAGGGCCACATCTGTTTCCTCAAATTGAGGATTGATGTCATCCATATCATAGAGGGCATCATAGGGGACATTGGCTTCTGCCAGTAACACGTTCATGTGACCAGGCATCCGTCCAGCGACGGGGTGAATCGCATACTTGACCTCCACTCCCATCTTATCGAGCTGATCCGCCAGTTCACGAATCGAATGTTGCGCTTGAGCCACCGCCATGCCATAGCCGGGGACAATGACCACAGAACGGGCGTAACCAAGCATCATGGCGCATTCTTCGGGGTCAATGTTACGAACTACTTTATCCCCTTGACTGCCACCACCGGCGACGGCTGTTCCACCACTTTCTCCAGTACCAAAAGCAGCAAACAAGACGTTCGTCAGGGAGCGGTTCATGCCTTTACACATAATCACCGTGAGAATGATCCCCGATGCACCCACCAGGGCCCCAGCGATAATGAGCATATTGTTCATGACCACAAACCCCGCCGCACTCGCTGCTAACCCAGAAAAGGAGTTCAACAGAGAGATCACCACCGGCATATCCCCGCCGCCGATGGGGATGACGAACATAATCCCCAAAACCAGGGAAATGGCAACCAAACCCAAGAAGAGGGAGGGCGTCGGTGAAGTAGCCACCAGGTAGCCACTGCCAATGAGAAAACTCACCAGTAACGCCGCGTTAAACGGCTGTTGCAGGGGGAAGGTGATCGGGGAGCCGGAGATGAGTCCTTGCAGTTTAGCAAAGGCAATCAGAGACCCGGTAAAGGTGACGCCACCAATAAGAACCCCTAACATCACCGTCACCGTCGAACCCGCATTTGGCTCAGCGGTGAGGTCAAAATAATGCCAAAACTCAGCCATCGCCACGAGGGCAGACGCAGCGCCCCCCAGGCCATTAAAGAGTCCGACCAGTTGGGGCATTGAGGTCATGGCCACCTTTTGCGCCGTGATCGCACCAATCACCGAACCGATGGCAATACCCACCAGAATCATTTGATGGTTAAGAACCTGGCGATCGAGCAACGTCGCCACGATCGCGACCAGCATCGCGATTGATGCCAGACGATTGCCCTGACGAGCCGTTGCCGGGGACCCGAGGCGTTTTAAACCTACGAAGAACAAGGACGCGGCAACCAGATAGCTCAATTGAATGCCAGTTGGCAAAAAGTCGCTCATGCTTTAGCCTCTTTTTTCTTGAACATTTGCAGCATACGGTCGGTGACGAGGAAGCCGCCGACGACGTTGATGGTGGCGAAGACAACGGCCACGAGTCCGAGAATTACGGTCACGTTCCAGTCGCGATCGCCCGCCACAACAATGGCCCCTAACAAGGCAATGCCGGAAATGGCATTCGCCCCTGACATTAGGGGGGTATGTAAGGTGGGGGGCACTTTATTGATGACCTCGAAACCGGCAAAGGACGCGAGGACAAAAATAAACAGTGCGGCAATAATCGGGTCAGTCATGTCAAAATTCCTCTGGACAAATCCAGTCTTGATAATGGGGCCAGATTCTGTAAAGTCGAAGCTCAAACCCATCAGGCCAGCTTAGGCTACGGATTAGGCTACGGAGGTCACGCCCAAGGCCTGACGAACCCGCTCGTTGCGGATTTCACCCTTAAAGGTAACGCAGGTGTCGCTAGGAATGTCATCCTCGAAATCTAAGTTCAGCTGGTCATCTTGAATCAGATAATCCAAGAAGGTGGAAATATTCTTGGCGTACATCTGACTAGCGTGAACCGGCATGGAGGAAGGCAGATTGACCGGACCAATGAGGGTAACGCCGTGACGGACCACATGGCCCCCGGCTTCCGTCCCTTCACAGTTGCCTCCCTGTTGGGCGGCTAAGTCCACAACTACGGAACCGGGGCGCATCCGGGTAATCATGTCATCGGTGATAATCCGAGGGGCGTTTTTACCCGGAACTTGGGCTGTGGTAATGACCACATCCGCTTGAGCCACACTATTGGAGATGGCCTCCTGGGTTTTCTGTTTCGAGGCTTCTGAGATTTCCTTGGCGTAGCCGCCTTTAGCGACGGTATCTTCTTCAAGTTCTACCTCAACAAATTTAGCGCCGAGACTTTGAACTTCTTCTTTCACCGCCGGGCGGATGTCAAAGGCTTCCACCACGGCGCCGAGACGACGACTGGTGGCGATCGCCTGTAGGCCAGCAACCCCAGCCCCAACGATAAAGACCTTAGCGGGACGGATTGTTCCCGCTGCCGTGGTCAACATGGGGAAGAACTTGGGTAACGCCGAAGCTGCCACGAGAACAGCCTTATAACCGGCTACTCCAGCTTGAGAGGAGAGGGCATCCATACTCTGGGCGCGACTGGTCCGAGGGATCAACTCCATACTCAGGGCGGTGATGCCTCGCTGGGCAATCTGCTGCATCAGTTCAGCATTCGCCAAGGGGTTGAGAAAACTAATCAAGGTGGTGTCAGGACTGAGGCGATCAACCTCCTCAGGAGTTGGCGGAGCCACTTTTAACAGCACCTGATGTCCCTGCCAAACTTGACTGGAATCTGAGACAATTGTTGCCCCAGCGGCTTCATAGGCCGAGTCAGGAAAGAATGATCCCTCACCAGCTCCGGCTTCGATAGAGATATCGAGTCCCTTTTTGGTCAGCCGAGCAACGATATCGGGAATGAGTGCAACGCGGCGCTCCCCGACCTCGATTTCTTTGGCAACTGCAACTTTCATGAAGACTCCTCTACGGGGTTAATGCTGCGATTTTAGCGGTGGGATGACGTGAGGATCAGTTCGCAATGATCAAACTGATACGACACGTGGTGCAACCCGCGATACGACCCAGGACAGTTAGGCTAGCCATCATCATGGCTTTGCCCCTTGAGGACAAGGGCCGGATCGTATCTGCTTCTATCTACAGGGAATGGTAGATCAATCTCTATAAAGTGGCACAGGCTCTTTAACTTGTCTTAAGACGAATCGTAATACTTAGAGATGAGTTCCCGTCTCCTGAGGCAGCAGACATGTCAGCTAATCCGGATATTTATTCACCCTCCTGGGTCTCTGACGTTAAGATTTTCTGGCAAACTCCTGGAATGCTAGGGGGGGAGTCGCAGCAAGTTCGACGCTCAGTTTGGGTAATGCTCCCGACTGTGGACAGTTCCAAGTCTCAGGATTGACTGACTCAGGGGTGGGCGATCGCCACAGCAATGAACTATCGTGACAGTTGACCATGGCAATTGATACATTGGTTAACATTGTTAAAAAACTGCGATGTCAAAAAACTGCGATCGCACCATCCCCAACCATCACGCTACTTTTGCGATCTAGATTAGGAGTCTTTATGAAACGTTGGTTATCTGCAAGTTTGATCATCGGGGCCTTGGCCGTTGCCGCGCCCCCCGAGGTGACTGCGCAAGGGTTGCCGGGATTTACCCTCTTTGGTGGCCCACGACGGGAAAATCAACTCAGCTTTCGGCTTGACTATGGCCGAACCGGGCATCCGCGCGATCGCTATCGTTTGCGGATTCCCTCCGATAAGATGAGCTTTGCCGTCAATCAATTCTCCATTGACTACCCCGATTACTTCGATGGTCAATTTGATGTCAACCTCAACCCAGATCGAGACCCGGATCGGCAGCCGGTCCAGGTGAGAGTCCGACGCAACCGCGACTACGAGGTTATCCCCCTAGAAGACGTGATTTGGGATCAGGAGAACCACGTCATCGAAATTTATCCCCTAGAGCCGGTTGCGGCGGGACATGATATTGAAATCGTCTTTTCCAATGTCCGCAATCCTCGTTTTGGTGGGATGTACTATTTCAATGCACGGGTCTTTAGTCCCGGGGATCTTCCCATGGCTCGTTATTTGGGAACCTGGGTCTTAAATATCAGCCCCCGCTAATCTCGATTGCGGCGGTGACATCAGTCTCTAAGACTCCCCAGTTCTGAGAGACTGATATCATGCTCCCTCCATGAGGGTGAACCAGCGGAACCGGCCATCACTTGACCCAGAACATAGCTGTTAGCGCTGGATCAAGGGTAAATTATGGCTATCCCAGGTTCTATCACAACCGTTGTGTTATGTCTCTTTTATCGAACATCGCCCCCAATACATCAGCCAGTTCAATTGGGGGTATGATTGATACCCTCTATGACTACGTCGATTTCATTGAACAAGGACCCATTGCCAGTCTTCCACAACCCCTCTGGGGAACTGAGGTGGCGATTATCGGCGCTGGTGCATCCGGGCTAGCCGCCGCTTACGAGTTATTGAAAATTGGGGTGCAACCGGTGGTATTTGAAGCCAGCGATCGCCTAGGAGGACGCGCCTACTCCCACAAGTTTCCCAACTCCGACATCTTCGCTGAATTCGGTGCTATGCGTTTTCCTCCCTCGGGAGGATTATTTTTTTTCTATCTCAAGCAAGTATTTGGGTTGAACGAACGCAGTCCCTTTCCCGATCCCGGCCAAGTTCCCACCCGTCTGTACTATGAAAATCGGGTCATCGACTGGCCCTCAGGAGAATCTGCGCCCAGGGATGCCAAATTTCGAGCCATTGGCCAAGCCTGGTCTCAATTTAGCTTCTCGGCGGGAAGCCCCGCGCTCTAACCGTTAGGGTGAGCGGCGCTTGGGATAGCCGAGCGGCAAGGTTGCGGATCAACAAATCAATCTGCTAGACTAAGTTTAACACGATTATTAATCGCACTAATGAACGTCGTTAAGCTGAGAATTTATCCCACCCCAGAGCAGTCCGTCGCCTTGGCGAAAGCCTTTGGCTGCTGCCGCTTGGTGTGGAACCGTTCTCTGCAACTGACGACGGAAGCCTACCGACAAACCGGGAAAGGCATCTCGGGTTACGACCTTAAAAAAATGCTTCCCCAGTGGAAGCGAGAGTTGGAGTGGCTTGGAGAAACCTATTCTCAATGTTTGCAAAGTTCGGTACTCAACCTATCGAGAGCCTTTGTCAACTTCTTTGAGGGACGCGCTCGCTACCCACGTTTCAAGAGTAAGCACCAACGGCAATCGCTTCAATACCCCCAAAACGTCAAACTCGAAGGCGATCAGTTATACCTTCCCAAAATCGGAGAGGTGTACTGTCGGGTTCATCGCTGGTTTGAGGGGACAATCAAAACCGTAACCATCAGTCGTCATCCTGATGGACGCTATTACGCTTCAATCCTGATCGACGACGGTTCGGAAAAACCCGAACCCAGTGCCGACGGCAAAGCCATCGGCATCGATCTGGGGTTGAAGCATTTTGCCGTGACTTCTGACGGTGAGAAATACAACAATCCCCGTCACCTCAAAAAGCACGAGCGTAACCTCAAACGCAAACAGCGAAAACTGTCGAGGAAGCAACAAGGGTCGAACTCTCGTCAAAAAGCCAGACGGCTCGTGGCGCGGGTTCACAGCAAGATTGCTAACTCTAGAGCCGATTTTCTCCACAAGCTATCCCGCAAGATAGTCAACGAAAACCAAGTGATTGTGGTGGAAAATCTAGCCGTCAGAAACATGGTCAAGAACCATAGCCTCGCGAAAGCGATAAACGATGTGGGTTGGGGAATGTTTTCGACCATGCTCAAATACAAGGCAGAGGGAGAAGGGAAAGTGTATCTGGAAGTGGATAGATTTTTCCCCAGTACTCACCTCTGTTCTGAGACGTTGTTGCCGTTACCTAAAATGGGACTCGACGTGCGGTCGTTTGAATGCCCACAATGTGGGAAGATTCATGACCGAGATATCAATGCGGCAATCAACCTTAAAAATGAAGGCTTGCGGATTTGGGCCTCGGGAACCGGGGCTTCTGCCAGTGGAGGGAATGTCAGACCAAAGAGAGGTCGAATTCGTTCGATGCTTTCCGAGGCGATTCCCGATAAAACTGGAAGCCCGCGCTGTACCCGATAGGGTCAGCGTCGGGTAGTTCACTAGACCATCTCCTCCTCGAAGGAGATGACCAGGTACAAATTTGGCAGGATAAATTGAAAACTGCCCTGGGTCATAACGCTCAAATTGCCGTCAAGCTTGTCCCCAATTTGGCATTCATCCTAGGGGAGGTGACCTCAATCCCTGAACTCCCCGCCAGCCAATCCCTGGAGCGCTTCAACTTCGTCATCGAAAACCTGCTACGGGTCTTCTCTCAACCCGAGCATCCCCTCATTTTGTTTCTCGATGACGTGCAATGGGCCGATGCGGATAGCTTAAAACTACTCCAGCGCGTCCTACTCAATGAACGAGGATTCGCCTTTTTGCCCATTGTCGCTTATCGCAATGATGAAGTCGGTCGAACCCATCCCTTAGCCGTTCTCCTCGACCATCTCGAACAGGCCGGGGTGGTTATCGAGCGGCTTGAGCTTCAGCCTCTCGACCTCAAGGCCGTGACTGAGCTGATCGCCGCTGCCCTTGAACAAACCTTAGAACAGGTGAGTTCCCTCGCTCAAGTCATTGAGCGCAAGACCTCGGGAAACCCATTTTTCATTACCACGTTGCTGACAACCCTCTACGAAGATGGGATCATTCGCTTCAATGACCGTCATGATGACCGGGCAACGGTCAATCCATGGTGTTGGGATCTCGCTGAGGTGGATCAGCACCTAGCCGATAACCTGGTGGACTTAGTCTTAGCTAATTTCCGCAAACTTCCACCAGAGACCCAACAGCTCTTGCAATTCGCCGCCTGCATCGGCAACGACTTTAACCTCGATCGCCTCAGCTCCCTGACTCAAGACTCGGTAGCCGTTATTATTCAAACCCTATTCCCCGCCATTGAGGCAGGATTTGTCATCGTGGATACTCAGTCCCAGAGGGAGGGACGAGTTAACCCCTATCACTTTGCTCACGATCGCCTACAAGAAGCCGCCTATATGTCAATGGAGGCTAACCGGCGGATTAAAACTCATTGGCAAATCGGTCAAATTCTGCTGTCAGAACTCGCCTGTGGCAACTCCCAGGCTACCTATTTTGAAATTGCTGACCATCTCAACCTGGGCCTCCCCCAAGTTGATGACCCCAGCGATTTCACCCAGGTCAGCCGCTGTAACATTCTCGCCGCTCGTCAAGCTCGCTCAGCGGCCGCCTATCCCGCCGCTGCGAACTATCTGGCCGTGGCCCGAGAGATCGAAGGAGACGAGCTTTGGCAACAGGACTACTCCTTCGCCCTGACCCTATACCGTAACTCCGTCGAAGCGGAATATCTGTGCAGCCATTATGACCAAGCAGCCCAGTTAGCTCAACAGGTTCACCAGGAGGCGCGAACCGTCTTGGATCGGGTTCCGGTTTGGGAAATTGAAATTCAGTTTCATAGCGTCCAAAACCAAATGCAGCAGGCGATCGCCCTCGGTCAGACGGCCCTAGACCATCTCGGCATCACCTTCTTGGAAGAGGCACCGGACTTAGGGGAGATCGAACAGTGGGATGCTCTGCCCCAATTAAGAGATGCAACAGCTCAGGCCGCCCTACGGATCGCTTTGGTGCTATTCAGTCCCATGTGCATCAGCAGTCCTGAACGACTGGCTTCCCTGAACTGGACTATGTTAGACCTATGCTGGCGCCATGGAAACTGTGCAGAAGGGGCCTTTGCCTATGCCTTTTGCGGCTTACTCCTGGGAACGCAAACCCCTGACATCCAACGGGGGTATGCCTTTGGAGAATTAGCTCGACGGGTCTTAGACCGCTACCCCAACCCGGCCTTGGACTGTAAGGTGTTGGAGATATTCCATGCCTTCGTGCATCATTGGCAACGTCCCCTCAAATTTGCCTTGACGGGTTTACAGGAGACGATCCAAATCGGCTTACAAACCGGGGATCTTGAATTTGCCGGCTATGCCATCCTCCACTATGGCTCGAACTTACTGTTGAGCGGTGAACCCCTCAGCCGCGTTGAACAGGAACAACGGGATTATATTGCCCTGCTACGGCGGCTCGACCAACAGTTTTCTGTGGCCTATACCAGTCTCTGGACTCAGATGACGTTGAACCTTCAGGGTCATAGTGCTACTCCTATGGAATTGACCGGGGAGTTGTTTGATGCCGCTCATCAGCAGGCCCTGTGGGAGGAAAATAATACCCATGGTGGGTTGTATAGTCTGCACATGGTTCAGGGAATGCTCTTGTATCTGCTGCGGGGGGATGCAATGGCCGCCCTCGAAGCATTGGAACGGGCCAGACCCTATCTCGATGCCATGGGAGGGTTATTACCCGCCTTAGAACTGCCCTTCTATCAAGCTCTTGCTGCTTTGAGGGTTTACCCAGAACTGCCCCAAGCCCAACAACAACGCCTTTGGACTGAGATTCTCGAACAACGGCAGACCCTCGATCATTGGGCCGATGCAAGTCCCAGTACCTTTGCCCACAAACGAGATTTAGTCGTTGCGGAAATGGCTCGGCTGTCGGGAGATGTCCTAACGGCCGAGGCGGCCTATGAACAGGCCATTGAAGGGGCAGCTTTAGGGGAATTTCTCCAGGAAGAAGCCCTGGCTTGGGAGTTGGCGGGAGACTTTTATCTGGGGCGGGGACGCACTCGCATTGCTCAAGCCTATCTGCAGTCAGCTTACGATACCTATCGCCGTTGGCAAGCCACCGCTAAGCTAGCTCAACTCGAAGCCGATTATCCCTTGGATTGGTTTACCTCCTCCGGCTCCCAAACCGCGACCCAGACCATGAGGCTGACCAGTACCGGGAGTCAGAGTGGGGCGTTGGATCTGACGGCTGTGGTGAAGGCGGCCCAGGCGATCGCTCAAGAGATTGAACTGGACCGCTTGTTAGCGACGTTGATGCGAACTGTCCTCACCAGTGCCGGTGCCCAATGGGGGGCCTTAGTATTGCCACCCGGGAAGACTCGCCCTAACTGGACGATCGCCGTTGAGGGTCACCTATCCGATGAACTAGAGCCAGAACACGTGCAGGTGGAGGAGCGACCCCTAACGGGGACCTTGGCAACCTCCATTGTCTATTATGTGGCCCGAACTCAGAAACCTGTGGTGTTAATGGATGCCCGCAGCGAGGGCCGGTTTGCTCAAGATCCCTATTTGCTCAGTCAGCAACCGCGATCGCTGCTCTGTTATCCCCTACGACATCAAAATGAACTGATTGCGGTGGTGTATTTAGAGAATAATCTCACGCCGGGAGCCTTTACGGTCGAACGGATTGAGTTGTTGCAATTACTGTCAGGACAGGCGGCGATCGCCCTGACCAATGCCCAGCTTTATCAGGAAATCCGCAACAGTGAACAACAACTGAAACAGTTTCTCGGGGCGATGCCGGTGGGCGTGTTTGTCGTTGATGCTCAGGGGCAGCCCTATTACGCCAATCAGACTGCTGAACGTCTTTTGGGAAAGGGGATTATTGCCAAGACAGCCCCTAAGGATTTGGCACAAATCTATCATGCCTATCGTGCCAGTGATGGCAACCCCTATCCCTCGGAGGCATTACCCTTAATGCGGGCGCTGCGGGGAGACTGTTCGGCAATTGATGACCTGGAAGTTGATAATGGTCAGCGGCGTGTTCCCTTGGAGGTGTGGGGGACGCCTATTTTTGACGGGAAGGGTGAGGTTCTCTATGGGTTAACGGCGTTTCAGGATATCAGTGAACGTCGTCAGGCCGAGGCTGATCGCCGGGCCTTCGCCGATCATTTAAGTGCCCTGAACCAGGCCCATGCCCGCTTTGTCCCCCAGCAGTTTCTGCAATTGCTCAACAAAGAAAGTATCTTGGACGTCTCCTTGGGCGATCGTCTGCAACGGGAGATGTCAGTTCTGTTTGCTGATATTCGCAAATTCACGACTCGCAGTGAACAACTTTCCCCCAAGGAGACATTTGCCTTTCTCAATCATTTTCTCAGCCAAATCGGCCCAGTGATTCAAGACCATCAGGGGTTTATTGATAAGTATCTGGGTGATGGCATTATGGCCCTGTTCAGCGGTGGGGCCGATTCAGCGGTTCAAGGGGCGATCGCCATCTTGCAGCAATTGGCTCGCTTCAATCAGGAGAATCCGCAGATCCAACCGATCGAATTGGGGATTGGCATTCATACGGGCCCACTGATGTTAGGAATTGTCGGTGAGACCAATCGTCTCGATGGAACAGCGATTGGGGATACGGTCAATTCGGCGGCTCGTCTGGAACAATTGACAAAAGACTATGCGGCGCCCCTGCTGATTAGTCAACAAACCGTTGAGGGACTCGCTTATCCTCAAGCGTACCGGCTGCGTCGGCTAGGAGCGGTAATGGTAAGGGGGAAATCTCGCAGGACGACCCTGTATGAGGTGTTTGACGGAGCCTCAGAGGCCCTGCGTCAGCACAAACAGGAAACCCTCACCACCTTTGCTGACGCGGTGCAAGCCTACGAACAGCAGCAATGGACTGAGGCGATCGCCGGTTTCGAAGTTTGTTTAACGAGTTGTCCCGAGGACTTCGTGGCCCGACGTTACTACGATCGCGCTCGGCTTGCCCAGCAACGAGCCTCCAAGCCTCAAAAATTGCCAATCCTTTAGACAGCCCCAGGGATTTTGATGTAAAATGGTAAACTGCATATTTGTCAACCACACGCTTAACCCATGACCAAACGAACCTTCGGCGGAACCGTCCGCAAACGCAAACGCACCTCCGGCTTCCGCGCTCGGATGCGCATTAAAACCGGGCGGCGAGTCATCAACTCTCGTCGTCGTAAAGGGCGGGCCCGGCTTTCTGTTTAGGACTCCTGGTGCTACCTCAGGCTCATCGACTTCGCCATTGGAAAGACTTTCAAACGGTTTATCAGCGCGGCCGTCGTGCCCGCAGTCGAGTACTGGGATTACGGGCCTATCGCCAATCCCAACCCGCGAACGAGGGGAACAGCCCTGACTCCGTTCCCCCAACTCGCTTTGGCATCAGTGTGGGTCGCAAAATCAGTAAAAAAGCCGTTGTCCGTAATCAAATTAAACGACGCCTTCGAGCCGCATTGCGCCAGTTACTCCCCCGAGTCAGTGCCGGTTGGGACGTGGTTATCATCGCTTACCCAGAGGCCAAAGAGTGCAATTCACGACACTTTCTGCCAGAATTAGAGCAGTTGTTGGCAAGAATTGAGGTACTCAATGGGCATTCGTGAGGAAGTCTTTTATGAAGGAGGTCCCCATATCGGCGACCTCGTTTTCAATATCCTAATTGGCTTAACGGTGATTGGCTTGCCCCTAACGGTAGGTGCGGTGATCCGTGCCCTCTGGCTGCGGTTTCGGATTACCAACCGTCGTCTCTCGGTGACGGGAGGCTGGATGGGCCGCGATCGCACTGATGTCGTGTACTCAGAAATCCGCAAAGTCGTTACCGTTCCCCGAGGCTTCGGACTCTGGGGCGATATGGTATTAACCCTCGAAGGAGGTAGCCGACTCGAACTGCGAGCCGTCCCTCAATTTCGAGAGGTGTACAATTACATTCAAGAACATTTATCCCCCGAGGCCCAACAGGTCAGTGGTGCTTTAGGACAATAATCCTCAAACCACTTATTAAGATTGGGTCAGAATTGACGATATCACAGCGCAGAAATTGGCGTAAAACGTAATGGATTTTGGTGTTGGTTTTCTCTCCAATAACGTAATGCTGCCGATCCTAGATTTATTCTATGGGATCGTGCCGAGCTACGGACTGGCAATTGTTGCCCTAACCCTGGTGATCCGATTCGCGCTTTACCCCCTCAGCGCCAAATCGATCCGCAGTATGCGTCGGATGCGAGTCGCGCAACCGGCCATGCAAAAACGGGTAAAAGAAGTTCAGGAACGCTATAAAGATGATCCGGCGAAACAGCAGGAAGAAATGAGTGCTGTTTACAAGGAATTTGGTAATCCCCTAGCCGGGTGTTTGCCGATTCTGGTACAAATGCCGGTGCTATTTGCCTTGTTTGCTACCCTAAGGGGATCGCCCTTTGCAGACATTGGCTATCAAGTGGATGTGGAGATTTTCCCTCGGGAGCAGATTGAGCGCATTCAACCTCAGGTGTACACCAGTGACCCCAAAAATATCTATGTTACCGATGGGGTTCACCGGCAAATAGCAGCAGTATTACCTGCTGGCAATCGCTTGGTGGTGGGTGAAACGGTAAATCTAGAGTTTCAATCCCTAGATGGAACGCCTCTACAACAGTTGTTGCAAGACTATGACAACCGAGAGGTTCGACCTCAATGGCAGATTAAGGATGGGGAGAATCGGGTTAACATCCGCGAGGACGGAACCCTAGAGGCTCTACAAGCGGGGAAAGTGACCTTAGAGGGCAAAATTCCTGGCTTGGCGGCGGATAAAGGCTTCCTGTTTATTCAAGCCCTTGGCCGTGTCGGAGCAACCGGGGATAATGGCGAAATCCACTGGGATATTGTGGGCATGGTCTTGTTCTTTGGCTTGAGTCTGTATCTCAACCAGGTTCTCTCAGGACAGGGACAGGATAGTAACGCTAACCCTCAGCAGCAAACCATCAGTAAGCTGACGCCGGTTATTTTTTCGGGGATGTTCCTATTTTTCCCGCTTCCGGCGGGGGTGCTGATGTATATGGTGGTTGCCAACATCTTTCAAACCCTACAAACCTTTATTTTGTCTCGGGAACCGCTCCCGGAAAATCTGCAAAAGATTGTGGATGCGCAAGAAAAGGCAAAAGCCAAAGAGGGCGGCCGTCAAGAGTTGCCCTTTGAGCCAAAACGCAAGAAAAAAGCCGGTCAGTCTTGATGACACCGAGTTAGACGGTAAGACCTGTCCCGGTTTCCGGAACAGGTTTTGCTACGTGTAAGTCAGCATTTTTGGTAAAATCACAGCAGATGCCGTCGACACGAGGCCGCCTTTGGCTGCACCGTGACCGTTTGGGAGGACTTGACAATGGAACCTCTTTATGTTCCATCACTATTGAAAGCACCGCAGAAAACGGAGGTCATCGAGTTTAAGCAGTTTATTCCTGAATTGGAGACCTTGATGCCCGTGCGGGGAACCCTATCCGTCAGCCATGAGGGGACGTACCTACAGATCCGCGCCACATTAGAGGCGATCGTGACCCTGACCTGCGATCGCTGTCTGCAACAATACAATCATCGCCTCAATGTCTCCCCCGAAGAAGTAATTTGGCTCGATGTCAACGCTGGCCGTGTCGACGATCTCCCCCTCGAACAAGAAGTCCTTAGCGAAGAACTGACCGAAAGCTTGCATCCTGAGGATCACTTCGATCCCCAAGATTGGGTCTATGAGCAATTATGCCTCGCCCTGCCCCACCGCAAACTCTGTCGTCAAGACTGCGGTGGAATTGATGTAGAGACGGCCAACCCACCGACCCTCGATCGCCGCTGGGCCGCCTTGCAAGACCTCAAAGGAAAACTCCCAAGTGAGCCAACTCGTTAACACATGAGTTTTAAAGACGAATTTGAACTGCTGCTACGGGCCCGCTACCCGATTCTCTACATTTCCACCCTGGAAGAAGAACGAGTCGAAACCAGTATTCAGCAATCCGCCAAGAGTCGGGGCAATCGTGCCGTGTATATCTGGGATTTTGTCGAAGGCTATCAGGGCAATGCTAACGATGCCGGGAGCGCCCGACGCAACCCCCTACAAGCCCTAGAACAGGTGGAGAAGTTGCCCGCCAACGCCCCAGCGGTCTTTGTTTTGCGCGACTTTCATCGCTTCCTCGATGATATTTCTATCTCCCGTAAACTGCGCAACCTAGCCCGGCTGCTCAAGTCTCAACCGAAAAACTTGGTGCTGTTGGCCCCGAATGTCACCATTCCCGAAGACTTGAGCGAAGTGTTGACGGTGATTGAGTTTTCCCTGCCAACCGCCGAGGAAATTCGCCAGGAAATTGAGGGACTCCTGTCCGCAACCGGCCGGCCCTTGGGCGATCGCCTCCTCGATGAGATGGTGCGCTCCTGTCAGGGCCTATCCCTAGAGCGGATTCGTCGGGTTCTGGCCCGGGCGATCGCCACCCATGGCCAACTCGAACCCCAAGACGTTGACCTCATCCTCGAAGAAAAACGCCAAACCATCCGCCGCACCCAAATTCTGGAATTCTACGGGGCCACCGAGGAAATTAGCGACATTGGCGGTCTCGATAACCTCAAAGATTGGCTACTACGGCGAGGGGGGGGCTTCTCAGAACAAGCTCGCGACTACGGCTTGCCCTATCCCCGAGGCTTGCTGCTGGTGGGCATTCAGGGAACCGGAAAATCTCTGAGTGCCAAGGCGATCGCCCATCACTGGCATCTGCCCCTGCTGCGGTTAGACGTAGGGCGACTCTTCGCCGGACTGGTGGGCGAATCCGAATCCCGCACCCGCCAGATGATTCAAGTTGCCGAAGCCCTGGCCCCCTGCGTCCTCTGGATTGATGAAATCGATAAAGCCTTCGCTGGACTCGGAGGAAGCGGTGATGGCGGAACCACCAGCCGTGTGTTTGGGACTTTTATCACCTGGCTGGCCGAGAAAGACTCCCCCGTCTTTGTCGTCGCCACCGCCAATAATATCCAAGTTTTACCCCCAGAAATCTTGCGTAAAGGTCGTTTCGATGAAATTTTCTTTGTCGGGTTGCCCAGCCAAGCCGAACGACGAGAAATTTTTTCCGTGCATCTATCCCGCTTACGACCCCATAACCTGGCCAACTACGATCTCGATCGCCTTGCCTACGAAACTCCCGATTTTTCTGGTGCCGAGATTGAACAAATGATTGTCGAAGCCATGCACATTGGCTTTAGTCAGGAGCGTGACTTTACCACCCAGGATATTCTAGAAGCGGCCAGTCAAATTGTGCCCCTGGCTCGTACCGCTCAAGACCAAATCCAGTTTCTTCAAGACTGGGCCAGCTCCGGTAAAGCCCGTTTAGCATCCCGTCAAGGGAGTTTATCGAGTCGTATCCAAGGACAACTACGGGGTGAATCTTAACACCCGTTTTTCCCTATGAATCTGTCCAACTTAGCCAAATTTATTCTCGGGTTCACCCTGGCGATCGCCCTAACCATTGGTGGAGCCGTCGCCGCTTCCCTCTATCTGGTAGCCCGTTTGACGGCCCTGCCCCCCAAACCGGAGTTTGAGACCGCCGAAACTCAGACAGCAACTCCCGTCAGTACCACCCCAGAAGCCGAAGCAACTCCAGAAGCTGAACCTACTCCGGAACCCGAACCTACTCCAGACCCCGGACTCTATGAAGCTCGCGTCACCTGGCCCGAGGGCTTACTGCTACGAGATAGCCCCAGTTATGATGCTGCCAGCTTGGGAGGAATTGCCTTTAATGAACGGGTCACCGTCCTAGAAGACGCTCAGGGAGGGGCTTGGCAACGAGTCCGCTCCCAGTCGAGTGAGCAAGAAGGTTGGGTCGTTGGTGGTAACTTAGAAGACACCGGCTCTCCCTAAGCCGAAACCCGAAGCCGATATTCTAGAAATTCCAAAGATTGATTTCAGTGGCCCTCATGCGTCCCCCCAGGGATGCTAAAATGGGCTGCAAGACATATTCTCCACAATCTCGACCGGATTACCGGAGTTCGGGCCATCACGAGTCCGAGTCGGTGGTAATCCGTTATGGTCTCTATTCCTCCAATTGGTAAGGACGTGAGACCCTAAGCACGTACTCTCACCCTGTTAAAGCATGGCTACGCTGACCCCTAACTCTAGCGAACGTAAACTTTCCAAATTAGAAGGCATTAAAGAACGCAGTGCCTTTTTACGCGAACCCGTTGCCACGGAAATTCTTGAGGACACCACCCACTTCAGCGAAGCGGGGATTCAAATCCTAAAGTTTCACGGCTCCTATCAGCAAGATAATCGAGACAATCGGGTTAAAGGACAAGAAAAGGATTATCAGATGATGATCCGCACCCGTAACCCTGGGGGCTTTATCCCCGCCCAACTCTATTTGACCCTCGATCGCCTCGCCTCGGACTATGGAAATGAAACCCTGCGGGTCACCACTCGTCAGGGGTTCCAACTCCACGGCATCCTGAAAAAAAATCTCAAGGCGACCATTAGTGCCATTGTCCGCAACCTCGGCTCCACCCTTGGGGCCTGTGGTGACCTGAACCGTAACGTGATGGCCCCCCCGGCCCCCTTCAAAAATCGTCCTGAGTATGCCCTGGCCTGGGACTATGCCGATCGCATTGCCGACCTACTCACCCCCCAAAGTGGCGCCTACTATGAGATTTGGCTCGATGGGGAAAAAGCCATTTCTGGGGAAGAAGATCCTGAGGTCAAAGCCGCTCGCCAACGCAATGGCAACGGAACCATCTTTAAGGATAAAGAAGAGCCAATTTATGGGGAACATTATATGCCCCGTAAATTCAAGAGCTGTGTCACGGTCCCCGGTGACAACTCCGTTGACTTGTACTCACAAGACTTATCCTTAGTTCTCATCAGTAACGACCAGGGACAACTACAAGGGTTTAACGTTCTAGCTGGCGGGGGCTTGGCCCGGACGCACAATAAGGAGGAAACCTTCCCCCGTCTCGCCGATGAAATTGGCTATGTGGATAAAGCCGATGTTTATGACTTCGTGAAAGCCCTTGTCGCCACCCAGCGCGACTACGGCGATCGCCATAACCGCCGTCATGCTCGCTTAAAATACCTCCTTCATGACTGGGGCGTGGAGAAATTCCGCAGCACCGTAGAAGACTATTTTGGCAAACCCCTACAGCCCTATAAACCTCTCCCGGAATGGCGCTATGAGGACTATCTCGGCTGGCATGAACAGGGAGATGGGCGACTGTTTCTCGGACTTTGGGTACAAAACGGACGCATTGCCAATTATGGAGATTGGAAGTTACGGGATGCCCTACGGACCATCATCGAGACCTATAACTTGCCGATGCGTCTGACTCCCCACCAAAACGTCTTAATCTACGATATTGACCCCAGTCATCGCGAAGCCATTAACGGGATTTTGCGAGAGGCAGGCGTACAGTCCCTAGAAGGGTTAGACTCCCTCAAACGGCTGTCGATGGCCTGTCCCGCGCTGCCCACCTGTGGCCTGGCTATTGCTGAGTCTGAGCGGGCCATCCCCGATATTTTGACGCGCATTCGTAAGTTGCTGATTCGGGTGGGACTCCAGAAGGAGGAGTTTGTTATCCGTATGACCGGTTGTCCCAATGGTTGCGCGCGTCCCTATATCGCCGAGTTAGGCTTTGTCGGTCGCGCTCCCAATGTCTATCAGATGTGGTTGGGGGCAGATCCTAACCAAACTCGCTTGGCGCAAGTCTATCGCGATCGCGTGGCTGCTGATGAGTTAGAAACAGTCTTGGAGCCGTTGTTTGTCTACTTCAAGCAAGATCGTAAACCTGGCGAAAGCTTTGGCGATTTCTGCGATCGCATCGGTATGGGCGGCCTACAGGCATTCTCCGATGGGTATGACCCCTCCACCCTCAAACCCAAGCGCAAGGAACGGCATCGGATTCGCATTTACGACGAGGTGTATGAGCGCCTCAAACAGGAATCCCTCCGGTCTGGCAAACCGATGTTAGACCTAGCCAGTGACGCTCTCAAAGCCTATCTAGATGGAACGCAGGACTAGATCTCGAACCCTTCAGGTTGCGGCATAGAGAGTCATCGCCTCAGAGACAGCCAGCCGAGAGCGTACCCCCAAGGTTAAGGGTGAGGTATGCCCTCGGCTGAGGTGTTCTGAGGCCGCACAGCCAATCATGGCTGCATTATCGGTGCAGTAGCTCATCGGTGGAAAGAGAACCCGTAAGCCTTGCGCCTCAGCCGCTGCCGTTAGGGCTGTCCGTAGGCCCCGATTGGCTGCCACCCCACCCCCGACGGCGATGGTGGTTAAATTATGGTCTAAGGCACAGCGGAGGGTTCGTTTGACGAGCGATCGCACCACCGTTTTCTGGAAACTGGCGGCTAAGTCTGCCACCGGGAGTTCTGCACCGGTGGCCTCTAGTTTTTGCACCAGGCGCATAACAGCGGTTTTCAAGCCACTGTAGCTGGCATCGTAAGGATGAATCCCTCCACCGGGGAGTTTGACTCGGCCTTCGGGTAGGGGAAATGCGTCGGGGTTCCCCACCTGTGCCAAGCGATCAATTTCCGGTCCCCCTGGGTAGCCCAACTTGAGCAAGCGAGCCACCTTATCAAAAGCCTCCCCCGCTGCATCATCGCGAGTTTGTCCTAGAGTCTGATAGTCACCACAGGTTTTCACGTGAATTAAGCTGGTATGACCGCCAGAGACGAGCAGACATAGAAAAGGCGGTTCTAAAGTCGGGTCAGTCAAATAGGAAGCATAGAGATGTCCTTCCAAATGATGCACCCCCAGAAAGGGCTTCTCGTGGACGAGAGCCAAGGTTTTAGCAGCCATCACCCCAACCAGTAACGACCCCACTAAACCGGGGGTGCAGGTGGCGGCAATACCATCAAGTTGACTGGGATGGAGGTTCGCTTCGTCTAAACTTTGGGCGATCGCCTCCCCGAGTAATTCCAAATGTTGACGGGAGGCCACCTCAGGAACCACCCCTCCATACCGACGATGGGTTTCGATTTGAGATGTAACAATACTACTTAAAACTTGACGTTTTTTAACAATTGCGACCGCAGTTTCGTCACAACTTGTTTCAATAGCCAGGATTGTGGTCATTTACTCTAAAAGGCTTTCCGGGAAGCGATATGTTTTATGATAGGATGCTAGCCAGATATCTTTGACAGTGACTCCGATACTGACATCGCGGTCATCAAAGATATCATTTTAAGTTTTGATATCCAAGGAAAGCATTCTTATGCGACGACTACTAGCGCTGGTACTGACAGCAGTTCTTTGGTTCAGCTTTGCTCCCACCGCGTCTGCTGACGTGGCGGGTCTGACCCCCTGTAACGAGAGTCCTGCCTTCATCGCCCGGGCCAAAGCCGCAACGACTGAGCAAGCCAAACAACGCTTCGACCTCTATGGACGTGAACTTCTCTGTGGAGAAGAAGGCCTCCCCCACCTAATTGTGGATGGTCGCTGGAGCCATGCTGGAGAATTTCTCATTCCCAGTGTGCTGTTTCTTTACATTGCCGGCTGGATTGGCTGGGCAGGTCGGAGTTATCTTATTTCGATTCGTGACGAGAAGTCCCCTGAAGAAAAAGAAATCATTATCGACGTTCCCCGCGCACTTCGTTTCTCCCTCTCTGGCTTTGCCTGGCCCCTAGCTGCCTTCAAAGAAATCACCACTGGAGAAATGTTTGCTAAGGAGAACGAAGTTCCCATTTCTCCCCGCTAGACCTGGCTAAACCTTCCTTTTTGAAAACCACGGAGTGACTTTATGAAAGACCTACAAAGATATCTGTCAACGGCTCCTGTTTTAGCTGCCGCCTGGATGTTTATTACAGCGGGAATTTTGATTGAATTCAATCGCATTTTCCCCGATTTACTATTCCACCCTCTTCACTAATCAGGATCATTAATCCTTTGTTTCCATGAGAGTTCCAGACCCAACCCCCCCGGTTGGGTCTTTTTCGTTGTTAGCCCCCCTGGAGTAAACACGCCACCGCCACCCCGAGGACAGAGCCAATAATGACCTGAAATGGAGTATGTCCCAAGAGTTCCTTGAGACGAGCCTCATCAAATTCTATCTCCTCACGAAAGAAGGCATCAATCATTTGATTAAGAACCCGAGCTTGCTTCCCAGCTGCTTGGCGAACTCCGGCTGCATCGTACATAACAATCACTGCAAACACCACAGCGATGGCAAAATCAGGACTATCCCACCCCAACCTCTGTCCTACCCCCGTCGCCAAGGCCGTCACCAAGGCTGAATGAGAACTGGGCATTCCCCCCGTTTCAATCAACACCCGTCCATTAAAACGACGATGTTGAACTGCATAGAGCAGTAACTTCGATAACTGAGCGATAAAACAGGCAGCGAGTGCCACCACTAAAATGTGATTATTGAAAACCTGCGCCAAATTTTGCATAGCTTCCCTTAGTACTGGCGACGGATAATAAACTCAGCAATTTCCACCAAGGGACGAGCCGCATCACCAAAGGATTGCAAAGCCGACTTAGCATCCGCGATCGCCATTTCCGCTTGTCGTTTCGACTCCTCCAATCCCCATAAACTCGGGTAGGTTGCCTTTTGCACCTGAGCATCCTTGCCAGCGGTCTTACCCAAAACCTCCGATGAAGCCGTTACATCGAGGATATCGTCCACAATCTGAAATGCCAAACCGATCTGATAGGCATAGCGAGACAGATGCTCAATCTCAGTCGTCGAGGCCCCCGCCAAAAAAGCCCCAGACACCACACTGGCTTCTAGGAGAGCGGCTGTTTTATGAGTATGAATAAACTGGAGGGTTTCCAAGGAAATATCCGGTTTCCCCTCTGACTCCAAATCCACAATTTGCCCGCCGACGAGTCCAGCAGCACCCACCGCACGCCCCAAACGAGCTACCACCTTGAGGATATTGGCAGGAGGAACATCTCGGGTTTCCACAGCGATATGCTCAAAGGCATAAGCCAGAAGTCCGTCCCCAGCTAGAATGGCCACATCATTACCAAAAACCTTGTGATTCGTGAGTTTTCCACGCCGATAATCATCATTATCCATTGAGGGAAGATCATCGTGAATGAGGGACATGGTATGGACCATCTCCAAGGCGCAGGCCGTCGGCATGGCCATCTCCCGCGTCCCACCGACCATTTCACAGGTCGTTAAACACAAAATTGGGCGTAGACGCTTCCCTCCTGCTAAGAGGGAATAGCGCATCGCCTCGTAAATTCGTTCCGGGTAAATGACCGGAAGTGCGCGATCGAGCGCCGCTTCAACCAACGTCTTGCCCTCCGCCAAATAGGTATGCAGATCAAACTGCTCGTCCCGAGGCGAGTTCCGGTCGTCCGTCATTACCATCCCTTTATCCTTTTTCTGCATCATGTCTGAGAAGGAGTTTCCATGCGATCGCATCTCCACAAAAACCCCCATCACTAGGCTACCAGACTGTTTGCCATCCTCATGGCCTAAAATCTGCAAAACCCTCGGCCAGCCCCACAAAAAAAGTGGCCCCCAACTAGGTAGGGGCCACTCAGAACGGTCATAACATCTAACTGATTGAAGCTTAACCTTAAACCCAAGGGTGAGAGCTTAAGTCTCCAACAGCCGTCTCTAGTCGAGGGGATTCATGTTTAAAACCGGTTCAGTTTCACGCTCAAGACCCGATTCAAATCCACCCGCAGCTGCGCGAGCGCGTCCAGCGTGCCACAAGTGACCCACCAGGAAGAAGAAGGCGAGAATGAAGTGAGACGCTGCCAACCAAGCACGGGGGTTAACGTAGTTAAACCCAGAGTTCGGCTCGGTAATAATTCCACCCACAGAGTTGATAGAACCGTTGGGAGCGTGAGTCATGTACTCAGCCGCGCGGCGAAGTTGCCAAGGCTGAATATCATTTTTGAGTTTGTTGAGGTCGAGACCATTCGGACCACGCAGAGGCTCCAGCCAGGGGCCACGGAAGTCCCAGAAGCGCATGGTTTCACCACCGAAGATGATTTCACCGGTCGGAGAGCGCATCAGGTATTTACCCAGACCCGTGGGGCCTTGAGCAGAACCAATGTTGGCACCGAGTTTTTGGTCACGAGCCAGGAAGACAAAGGATTGAGCCTGAGAGGCTTCAGCATTGGTGGGACCATAGAACTCGCTCGGATAAGCGGTGTTGTTGAACCACACGTAAGCCGAAGCGATGAACGCCATCAGAGACAGCGCACCCACACTGTAGGAAAGATAAGCTTCACCAGACCAGATGAAGGCACGACGGGCCCAGCCAAAGGGTTTGGTGAGAATATGCCAGACACCACCAGCGATGCAGATTAAGCCAACCCAGATGTGGCCACCGATGATATCTTCCATGTTGTCCACACCAATGATGGACCCAACGCCACCAAAGGGGTTTCTCACGAGATAGCCAAAGATAACCGAGGGGTCCAGGGTGGGGTTATTGATCACGCGGACGTCACCGCCACCGGGGGCCCAGGTGTCATAAACACCACCAAAGAACATGGCTTTAGCAACCAACAGCAGCGCACCACCTCCAAGGAGGATCAGGTGGAAACCAATGATGTTGGTCATTTGGTTTTTGTCCTTCCAGTCATAGCCGAAGAAGGAGGAGTATTCTTCCAGACGTTCAGGACCGCGAACAGCGTGGTAAATACCACCCAGTCCGAGAACGGCAGAAGAAATCAGGTGAAGCACACCCACCACAAAGTAAGGGAAGGTATCAATCACTTCACCACCGGGGCCAACGCCCCAGCCAAGGGTTCCCAGGTGAGGGAGCAAGATGAGACCTTGCTCGTACATGGGTTTTTCGGGAACAAAGTGAGCGACCTCAAATAAGGTCATCGCACCGGCCCAGAAGACAATCAAGCCAGCATGGGCAACGTGAGCGCCGAGTAATTTACCCGACAGGTCGATGAGGCGAGCGTTCCCAGACCACCAGGCGAATCCTGATGATTGTTGGTCACGTCCGCCACTGATCATGGCAGTATTGAACGATGTTGTCACGAGGTTTAACCTCCTCTAAATCTAACGTGCGTCCGGGCGAGACATCTATTGAGCGCGAGTCCCTCTAGATGTCTCTCAAAGCGAGTGGGAAAGGTCGGGGTAAGACTGGGGGGGCATCAGGGAGCTGATGCTAAACCCCACAGTAGCAAACCCGACAGCTATAACACTGAGGTAACTCAGAATTACAGGGCGTTACCGCGAGGTAGAACTTCCTCGGGGAACTCAAAGTTTTGGTGGGGTTGGTCAGTCGGAGCCATCCAAGCCCGAATCCCTTCATTGAGAAGGATGTTCTTGGTGTAGAAGGTTTCAAATTCGGGGTCTTCAGCAGCGCGAATTTCTTGGCTGGTGAAGTCATAGGCCCGCAGGTTTAAGCCGAGTCCGACGACACCGATGGCACTCATCCACAGTCCCGTCACAGGAACAAAGAGCATGAAGAAGTGCAACCAGCGTTTGTTGGAGAAGGCAATCCCGAAAATCTGAGACCAGAACCGGTTAGCCGTCACCATGGAGTAGGTTTCTTCGGCTTGGGTGGGTTCAAAGGCGCGGAAGGTGTTGGCGCCTTCACCATCTTGGAAGAGGGTGTTTTCCACAGTTGCACCGTGAATGGCGCACAGGAGTGCCCCGCCAAGGATACCGGCGACACCCATCATGTGGAAGGGGTTAAGGGTCCAGTTGTGGAACCCTTGGAAAAAGAGAATGAAACGGAAGATTGCCGCCACACCGAAGCTCGGAGCGAAGAACCAACTCGATTGTCCAAGGGGATAGAGGAGGAACACGCTCACGAACACGGCGATGGGACCGCTGAAGGCGATCGCGTTGTAAGGACGCAATCCCACCAGACGAGCAATTTCAAACTGACGCAGCATGAAGCCAATCAGTCCGAAGGCACCGTGGAGGGCGGTAAAGGTCCAAAGTCCCCCGAGTTGACACCAGCGGGCAAAGTTCCACTGGGCTTCGGGACCCCATAGGAACAGCAGGGAGTGACCCAAGCTGTCGGGAGGGGTGGACACGGCAACGGTCAGGAAGTTGCAACCTTCGAGGTAGGAAGATGCCAGACCGTGGGTATACCAGGATGTGACAAAGGTGGTTCCGGTGAGCCAACCGCCGACGGCGAGGTAGGCACAGGGGAACAGAAGAATACCGGACCAGCCGACAAACACGAAGCGATCGCGTTTGAGCCAGTCGTCGAGTACGTCGAACCAGCTTCTTTCTGGTGCGCGACTTACAGCGATGGTCATAATATCGTCAAGCCTCCTTGCTTTGAAAAATGGTGCAAGGTTTTAATTAAGTTAACATAAGTATATACTATGCCACCAAGTTCCCCAGAATGCTACCCAAGTTTCTAAGAAAGTTCCCGAAATTGCCTCTCAAAGCTGGGACTGAACAGGTTAAAATACATTAAGAAGTTTTCAAATTTCTGGTTTTCGGTCAACTCCATATCACACTTAATATTTTTCGTCAAGATTGAAACGAGCTTTTTTAGAAATTAGTTAGGATTCACTATGACCGCACAGACTGTCACAAAGAGCGATCGCACACTAACCCAGCCCGTCCTCGGCTCTCGACGCTTCAGTAACTACTTTTGGGCAACCGTTGTGTCAGTAGGCGGTATCGGCTTCCTACTGGCAGGGATTTCCAGCTACACCCAGGTCAATCTGCTCCCCTTTGCCAACCCGACGGAACTCATTTTCGTCCCTCAGGGGCTGGTGATGGGCCTGTATGGCTCCGCCGCGATTCTGCTGGCCACCTATCTCTGGTTCGTGATTCTCTGGGATGTAGGCGGTGGCTATAACCAGTTCAACTTGGAGGAGGGAAAGGTGACCGTCTTCCGCTGGGGCTTCCCCGGTAAAAACCGCCGCATCGAAATCACCTGTGACGTGGATGCGATCAAATCCATCCGAGTTGACATTAAGGATGGTGTGAACCCCAAACGGGCCTTATACCTAAGGGTTAAAGGAATGCGGGATATCCCCCTAACGCGCGTCGGCCAGCCTCTGTCCCTAGCCGAAGTTGAAAATCGGGCCGCTGAGTTAGCCCGTTTTCTGAGCGTTCCCCTCGAAGGCTTATAGAATTTAGTTAGTATTTGCTTCAGCCCAATTTCATTGGTCACAGACTCATGCAACCTTTGACCCAATCCCAAGACCGTTGGTGGCGACTCCGCTTAACGGTGTTACTGGTCTTCAGTATGACGATACTGGCCAGTTGTACCCAAGCCAACGATCTGGCGGATACCTCTCCTACCCCGGCGTCAAATGTCCAGGAAACGGTGGCGACAACCCCTCGTTTAGAGGGAATGGCAACCGTTGTTATGGTGGTCAATGGTGGCTCCATCACCATTGATGTGAATGGAGACGATGCCCCCATCACCGCTGGAAATTTCGTCGATTTGGTTCAGAAAGGGGTCTATGACGGAACCAGCTTTCACCGAGTCGTCCGAGAACCTGAGCCATTTGTGGTTCAAGGGGGAGATCCCCTCAGTGCTGATCCTGATGTTCCGGCGTCTCGTTTGGGAACTGGGAACTATGTCAATGCTGAAACCGGTCAAGCTCGCTATATTCCCCTAGAAATTAAACCCCAAAGTGCCGACGAGCCGGTTTATGGTGAAACCCTAATGGCCGCTGGGGTGCGAGAGGCGCCTCTGTTGCCCCATCGTCGGGGAGCCGTGGCCATGGCGCGATCGCAGGCCCCCAACTCTGCCTCAGCCCAGTTTTACTTTGCCCTGGATGATTTAAGTTTCCTAGATGGGAACTATGCCGTCTTTGGCTATGTGAGCGAAGGAATGGAGGTGGTAGATGGCATCCAACAGGGCGATCGCATCCAATCGGCCAGCGTTCGTGACGGGGCCGAGTATCTCGTTCAGTAGTGGCGCAACCAAGCTTCAATCCGCCATCCCCCTGTTCCGTTGTGGTGACGGGAATGGGGGGCTGCTCCAGTTTAGGAGACTTGCCCCAGACCTGGCATTACCTGCTCCAGGGTAAATCTGGCCTGCGTCTGCAACAGCCGTTTCCCCAATTGCCTCATAAACCCCTGGGAATGCTTCGTAGCCATCCCAGCTCCTTAGAGCAGATCATCCCGGAAGTGGTTCAACAAACCCTAACGGATGCCGGATTAACCCCTCCTTTAGAAGATTGTGGCATTGTCGTAGGGTCCAGTCGGGCCCAACAGGGACGATTGGAAGCCTTGGCCAGCCAAATGAGCCAGAACGGGTCTCTGGATGCTCTAACGTCTTGGTATAGCGCCCTCCCTTATACGCCAGCCACCCTCGCGGCCGCGCAATGTGGTAGTCAGGCCGTGGTGTTATCCCCCATGGCCGCCTGTGCCACGGGAATCGGGGCGATCGCCCGAGGGGTACAGTTAATCCGGGAGGGAACCTGCGATCGCGTTCTGGCCGGGGCCGTTGAAGCCCCCATCACCCCCCTCACCCTGGCGAGTTTTGAGCGCATGGGAGCTTTAGCGCGAGAGGGCTGTTATCCCTTCGATCGCCAACGGGAGGGCCTGGCCCTGGCTGAGGGAGCGGCCCTATTTCTCCTGGAACCCGCAGATATCGCCCTGGAACGAGAGGCTCAGATTTACGGGGAAATTCTCGATTTTGGCTTAACCGCCGACGGCTATCATGTCAGCGCCCCGCAACCTGAGAGTTTAGGGGCGATCGCCGCCGTCAAACAATGCTTAGAGCGCAGTGGCCTCAATCCCCAGGAGATTGACTATATCCACGCTCATGGAACCAGTACCCAGCTCAACGATCGCCGTGAAGCGGCCTTGATTCAATGGCTCTTCCCCCAAGGGGTTCCCGTGAGTTCCACAAAAGGGGCAACCGGCCATACCATTGGCGCCTCTGGAGCCTTGGGCGTGGCATTTTGTCTCCTAGCCATTCGCGATCGCCAACTTCCCCCCTGTGTGGGCTTGCGAGATCCCGAATTTGACTTAGATCTCATCACCCATAGCCGCCAACAGGATTGCGATCGCGCCCTCTGTCTTAGTTTCGGCTTCGGCGGACAAAATGCGGCGATCGCCCTGTCTCGCTATCCCCAAGCCAGTTAAGCCAACCCCCTTAAAACTCAATCCCCAGTTGCGCCGGAACTCCCTGAGAAATGGGATGCTTCACCCGCGTCATCTCCGTCACCAAATCCGCCGCCTCAATCAACACCTCAGGCGCATAACGGCCCGTCGTCGCCACATGACACAAAGGGGGACGGGCCTGAATCGCCGCCAACACCGGTTCTACCTGCAACTGCTTATTTTTCAGAGCGATATGCAGTTCATCCAACACCACCAGAGAAATCTCGGGGTTCTGAATATACTCCACCGCCTGTTCCCAAGCCGCCGCCGCCATCTGCCGATCCTGTTCGGGGTTTTGAGTTTCCCAAGTAAAGCCGCCTCCGAGGGTATGAATCTTCACCGGAAAGCCCTGTTGCGAGAGTTTTGTCAGTAAGAGGCGATCGCCATCGGGATAGGCCTCGGAGTTTTTCACAAACTGAACCACCGCACAGGGGAGATCATGAGCCAAATGACGATACACCAAATTCATGGCACTACTGGTTTTCCCCTTTCCCAAACCCGTAAAGAGAACATATAGCCCTTTTTCCTGGCCCTGTCGTGCCTCATGGGACTTATCCTTCGCCGCCTTAATCTTGCGTAGCCGCTCTTGTTCCTTGGCACTGAGTGCCTCCGTTTGAGAATGAGTCGTCATCTAGCCCCTTCAAACCTCTAAAGTTGCAAATACCGACGAATCGGCATTAAATCCAAATAGTCTTCCATCAATTGTGCCATGCCATCGTAAAGCTGCCGTTGTACCTCCTGCCAACTCTCCCGAGCCGGTTGATAGCCCTCAACCCCTGCCAAATCCATCAGATAGCGACGCATCGCCCCAGACTCAAACAGGCCATGTAAATAGGTCCCCAATAGGCGATCGCCTTGCATTCCCTCAGCCACCCCATTCGCCCGCAACAGGGGGGTATCAACCCGTTCCCCAGCGGCCCGAGGAGACGGTGACGTTTGGCCCATATGAATCTCATAGGCTTGCCAAGACTCATCCTGCCATTGAGCCAACACCTGACGCACCGATTTCTCAGGTGCAAACTCCGTCATCACCGGTAACAGTCCCAAACCAGGAACCCGGCCCACATCACCAGCCACCCCCGTCGCATCCAGTAGCCAATCCCCTAACATCTGATAGCCCCCACAAATCCCCACCACCGGAACCCCTCGTTGATGAGCCTGAATAATGGCTGTAGCCAGGCCCGTCTCCCGCAACCAAGCCAAATCCCGTAACGTGTTCTTACTCCCCGGTAACACAATCAGCCGCGCCTCTTGTAACCCTTGCGGAGTTTCTACCCATTTCACCTGTACCCCTTCATCCAAGCGCCAAGGTTGACTATCTTGAGAATTGGATAAATGGGGAAAACGAATCCAAGCCAAAATTTCCCCAGTCCCTGTTTCCAACTCCTCCGCCTCTCGACAAAGACTGTCCTCACTTTCGGGTTGTAGATTCCCCTGATAGGGCAGAGTCCCTAAATAGGGGAGTTTGGGCAAATGTTGGTGAAAATACTCTCCCGCCTCAGAAAATAAGCCTAAATCACCGCGAAACTTATTCACCACCAATCCTAATCCCAACGGTTGCAGAGCCGGGGGGATCAATTGATAGGTTCCTAAGGCCTGAGCAAAAATCCCCCCTCGTTCAATATCTCCCACCAAAAGCCAGCGTCCCTGAAGATAGCTCACTGGACGTAGGTTGACAATATCTCGCTCCATTAAGTTCAGTTCAACTGGACTCCCGGCCCCTTCGAGGAGCAACACATCACAGCAGGATTTCCAAGTGTCTAATGTTTCGGTTACCACCTGCCAAAGAGTTTCGATATGGCGGTAATAGAGTCGTGCTGGGATATGCTCTTTAGCTTCTCCGAGTAGTACCAATTGGGAGATGCCATTTCCCGAGGGTTTCAGGAGAACCGGGTTCATCTCCACTTGGGGTTGTCGGCCACAGGCGAAGGCTTGAGCGGCTTGGGCCCGTCCAATTTCGCCTCCATCGAGGGTGACGTACGAGTTATTGGACATATTCTGAGATTTAAAGGGAGCAACATTGACCCCTTGGCGGTATAACCAAGCGCCTAACGCCGTCGTTAACCAGCTTTTTCCGGCATTAGAGGAGGTTCCGAGAATGGAAATGGTTTTCATAAGAAACGTATTTTTAAGAATTATTTCAGCTTAGCCATAAGTTTTGAGAATGGACTGACTTTCTCTGAGTTCTTGTAGCCAAAATGACGGCAATAAGTTACCAACCTTGCTAGAGTTTGGCTTTGTCAACTTGATTGGCGGCCTCGATTTCTGAGTATCGGCCTTCTGCAATCTTATTAACAACCATGGCTACTATCCCAAAAATCCTTAAAGAAAGGCGAGATTATAACACCTGGGTCGCCAATGAGACCTTTGAGGACTATTCTCTACGTTATACTCCCAAATCCTTTCGTAAATGGTCAGAGTTGTTGGTGGCAAATACAGCTTTAGGGGGAATTTCCTTTCTAGCTCTTGAGGCGATCGGTGGCTCTCTAGTCATCAACTATGGCTTCTCTAACACATTTTGGGCAATCAGTCTAGTTAGCTTGATTATTTTTTTAGCGGGGATTCCCATCGCTTACTATGCGGCAAAGTACAACATCGATATGGACTTACTCACTCGGGGAGCTGGGTTTGGTTATATCGGTTCAACCATTACCTCGGTGATTTATGCCTCTTTTACCTTTATTTTTTTTGCCTTAGAGGCAGCCATTATGGCCCAAGCTTTGAACCTTTATGTCAATTTACCATTGCCCTGGGGCTATTTTCTTTGTTCCGTGATCATCATTCCCATGGTTTTCTATGGAGTCACCTTTATCAATCGCCTACAACTATGGACACAACCGCTCTGGTTGCTTCTAATGGTGATGCCTTACCTGTTTGTATTACATCGGGAACCTGGAGTACTATCCCGCTGGCTAGAGTTTGGCGGCAACTCCTCGAGTGGGGCTGGATTCGACCCCTTACTGTTTGGGGCCGCCGCGACGGTGTCCTTTTCCCTGATTGCTCAACTGGGTGAGCAAGTGGATTACTTACGATTTTTACCCGATCGCCAACCCCATAATCATCGCCGCTGGTGGTTCGCGGCCATGGCTGCTGGCCCCGGTTGGATTATTTTGGGCTGGGCCAAACAAATTGGGGGAGCTTTTCTGGCCTTCCTGGCCCTCGAACATGGAATTGCGATCGCCAAAGCCAAGGAACCTGTCTATATGTATTTGGCTGGGTTTCAAGATGTCTTTACCTCGCCAGAAACGGTGTTGGGGGTGGTGACGTTGTTTGTGGTGGTCTCCCAGATTAAAATTAACGTCACCAATGCCTATGCTGGATCTCTGGCTTGGTCAAATTTCTTTTCTCGTCTGACGCACAATCACCCCGGGCGAGTCGTCTGGCTGGTGTTTAACGTGGCCATCTCCCTGTTGTTGATGGAGTTGGGGGTGTTTGAAACCTTAGAAGCCGTGTTGGGGCTATATTCGAACGTGGCGATCGCCTGGATTGGTGCCCTGGTGGCAGACTTAGTCATCAATAAACCCCTAGGCTGGAGTCCGTCCTATATTGAATTTAAACGGGCCCATCTCTACAATATTAACCCGGTGGGCTTTGGGGCAACGGTGATCGCGTCGTTGGTGGCCATCTCGGCCTTCGTGGGGGTTTGGGGAGACTACGCCCAAGCCTATTCCCCCTTTCTGGCGCTAGGACTGGCGTTTATCCTCTCGCCTATCCTAGCGAAACTCACGGGAGGACGCTTTTACATTGCCCGGGTGAATCCCTATCAAAGCCAAATCGAAGCCGCTGCGGTAATTGCCAGGATGGATCAGACGCTCAATGGCGGCATCCGTACCCTAGACAATCATGATTTAATCGATTGCTGTCTGTGTGAGCAATCCTACGAACCACAAGACATGGCCTACTGCCCCGTCTATGAGGGAGCCATCTGTTCCTTGTGCTGTAGCTTAGATTCTCGCTGCCATGATCGCTGTAAACCCCCCATGCAACTGGGGCAACTCTCCTTCTTACAACCGCTTCAAGCTGCCTTTGATAGCAAAATTGCTCCCCACCTGGACCGAAAATTACTACGATTCCTGGGGGCTTTTACCCTGGTATCGAGTGTTACCGGGCTTTTGTTTGTGGTGGTGGGCTACCTGGGCCTGAAAGACTTACCGGAGCGATCGCCCCACCTGGATGAAACCTTTTTTACCCTATTTCTGGGCCTCTATGCTCCGTTGTTGGTGATTTTGGGCATCGCATCTTGGTGGTATGTTCTGAGTGAGGAAAGTCGCGAACTGGCAGAAGAGGAGTTAGCGCAGCAAAATCAGCAGTTGGCCCAGGAAATTGAGGAACGACAACGGTTCCAACAGCAACTTGAACAGCTCACTCAAACCTTAGAACAGCGCGTTAGGGAGCGAACGGAAGCTCTTTCTCACGCGTTACACAGTCTCAAAGATACCCAGGCCCAGTTAGTGCAAACCGAGAAGATGTCGGGTTTGGGGCAATTGGTGGCTGGGGTGGCTCATGAAATTAACAATCCAGTGAACTTCATTTATGGCAATTTAGTCCATGCCGATGAGTATATCCAGGATTTATTGGACTTTATCCACCTCTACGAGCAGAATTGTCCGATGGATGATCCAGAGGTGAGCCAACGGCGAGAGGAGATTGAACTGGAATTTATTGCTGAGGATATCCTCAAGATTCTGGGTTCGATGCGAGTTGGGGCCGAACGCATTCGGGAAATTGTGTCAAGTCTGCGCAATTTCAGTCGTCTGGATGAGGCGGAGGTGAAACCCGTGGATCTCCATGAGGGGGTTGAGAGTACCTTAACCATTTTAGGGAATCGCCTTAAAGCTCGATCTGAGCGCCCTGAAATCACCATTATCCGGGACTACGGGGCCTTACCGCCGGTGTTGTGTCATGCGGGTTCGATGAATCAAGTCTTTATGAATATCCTTGTCAATGCCTTAGATGCTCTCGATGAGCGCGATCGCCAACGTCAGACGGAGGAGATTTATGCTCATCCCAGTCTAATTCGTATTGCTACAGAGTTTGAGGCGGAGTTCGTGCGGGTCATCATTGAGGATAACGGCCCGGGGATTCCCGCAGATTTGCGATCGCAGATCTTCGATCCCTTCTTTACCACCAAACCCATTGGCAAGGGAACCGGCCTTGGGATGTCCATTTGCTACCAGATCGTCACCGAGAAACATGGCGGCAACCTATTCTATCGGCCGTCTGTGACGGGTGGAGCTGGGTTTGTGATTGAGTTGCCTCGTAACCCGACGGCCCTAACTCAACAGCTTTTGTCTAAGAGTCAACCGCAGAAACTTTCATGAGTCAATCTCAGCCATGAGGCGATCGCGGATCACAGAACTGTCTAAACTCTTCTTTAGTGATGCGCGATCGCCCTGCTCAAGCCGATAAAGGTCAGCCGCAGCGGGGCCGAGTGACCTCAACCCGAACTTTAGAGATAGTCGCAGCCTAGGGTATCTCGGGTATTATTGCCCGTGACTGGGTTGGTTCCTGAGGCAATCTCACATAAGTCCATCAAGGTGTCATCGCTGAGAAAGATATCTGTAAAATCGGCTCCCTCAATTTCGGTGTTACGAAAGACTGAGTTATAGGCGAAGGCCCCCTCCAGGATGGCATTCTTGAGATTGCTTTCTAGAAATAAAGCCGAGTCTAGAGTGGCGAAGCTTAAATCAGCCCCCTCCAAGTTCACATTCTTAAACTTGGTGCGAAACAGTTGTACCCCCTGTAAGTTGGCTTTGGTGAAATTACAGGCCCGAATCGTTGCTAGGGTAAAGTTGGAGTCTCGCAAATCCTGCTCCACAAAATCTAGGCCATAGAGGGTTTGCTTCTCATAGGCCACCGCTTGGGCCTCAGGAACACCCAAGCTTAGGTTGGCGATCCCCAGCATTAAGATACATATCATCGTAACGGCAACTCTAGCGGCGATCGCTCCGAAACGATACCCGCAGTGTTCATCCTCGTAGTTCACAATCCTTCTCTCCCATGACGAAAGGTTATAGCACGTCTGATAACAGTCGTTTCAAGGGTCATCCTACCAGGAACATTGTGGGAACTCTAGGGGAAGACCTGGTTGCTCAATGGTTGCGGAGAGCAGGAGTTAGGGTGTTACACCAACGCTGGCGCTGTCGTTTGGGGGAATTGGACATTGTAGCTGGCTTTCCTGCTACTCCCGAAACCGCCAAAACCTTAGCCTTTGTGGAAGTGAAAACCCGCAGTCGTGGCAATTGGGATCACGATGGACGCTTGGCCCTGTCTCCTGCCAAATGTCAGCGTTTAAATCAGGCGGCCCGTCTCTTCTTATCTCATTTTCCTCAATATGCTCAACTCCCCTGTCGCTTTGACTTAGCCTTAGTCCGTTGTCAGCGGGGCCCCCAGGGTTCTGCAACGTGCCCTACAACGCCAAAGCTGCCCGATGTAATCACCATCGGACAGCCTGTGCTGGTTAATCAACTTCAACTGACCTTACAGGAGTACTTAGTCGGCGTCTTAGATTAACCGGTTTAACTTCAGTTCACGCAAGGGTTTCGGGGCAATAGCCAAGTCCACGAACAAATTGACGACGGAAGGCTTCAATTTCGGCTGTGTCCGGATTGCCATGACAGACGACGGCCACCTGATAGCGTCGCATCACATCGACAGGCGCTTGTCCTGTTTCTAGACTCCACATGGCCATTTGTACACGAATGTTGGAGGGGTAAGGAATCCCCACCTCTTTAAGGTAAGCTTTAAAGTCACCGTGCCCTTGACGGCCCAGAGGAGAGTCCATTTTTACTCGTAGCACCCATCCATCGATTTGGTGAATGACTGTTATGAAGCGAACTGGAAAGTTTTGTCGTTTGAGATGTTCGACGACCCGTAACGTCAGGCTAGCGTTGGCAAGATAGTAGAGGTAATCCATAAAGAGTGCCTTGAATTTGGGTCTATATTTATCATCGGTGATATTCACCTCAACTCCTAGGGTGAACTCCCCATAGTTTCATGGGGGAGGTTCCCCATCCTTAATGTTTGACTTTCTATTCTGCATGGCTATGATCCCCATCTCTGAGGACGATTTACAACTGGATGCTTATGATTATCAGCTTCCAGTCGAATACATTGCTCAAAATCCCGTGACTCCTCGTGATCACTCCCGTTTGCTGGTGGTTAGTTCTCCTAACACCCATCAGCATCAACGGTTCTGGGAGTTACCCGATTGGCTCAAACCCGGTGATTTACTGGTTTTAAACGATACTCGGGTGTTACCTGCTCGTCTTTATGGGTATAAGCCAAGTGGAGCCAAGGTTGAGGTGTTACTACTAGAGGAACGCCAAGACAATCAGTGGTTGGCGTTAGTTAAACCGGGGAAACGGCTGAAGCCGGGTGCTGAAATTCGCTTTGATTCCCCTGAAGCTACGGACTCAAAGCCCTCGTTTGAGGCTGAGGTGCTTTCCCTGGATGAGGCGACTGGGGGACGACTGTTACAGTTTCGTTGTCCTGCGGGAACCACGGTGCTTGAGATGTTAGAACAGTATGGAGAGGTTCCTTTTCCTCCCTATGTGACAGAGTCCCAAGCTACTAGCAGCCAATATCAGACTGTGTATGCTCGCGAGGCCGGTTCGGCGGCGGCCCCCACGGCGGGATTGCACTTCACCCCAGAACTTCTCGGACGATTGCAGAATCAGGGTGTACGTCAAGCCTTTGTCACCCTTCATGTGGGAGTGGGAACGTTCCGGCCCGTGGAAACGTCGGATATCCGTAAGCATCTGATGCACCAAGAATGGGTCGAGGTTCCTGAAGCGACGGTGCAGGCGATTCGTCACACTCGTTCGCAAGGAGGACGGGTGATTGCCGTCGGTACCACAGCGGTGCGATCGCTTGAGTCTGCGGCCCAGAGACAACCCTCTGGAGACTTGGCCCCATTTTCTGGCAAAACGGATCTCTTTATTTATCCTGGATATCGCTGGCAAGTCGTGGATGGATTGATTACCAATTTCCATCTCCCCAAGTCCAGTTTGATGATGATGGTCTCGGCCTTGCTAGGACGGGAGCGACTGTTAAGACTGTATGAGGAGGCGATCGCCCAAAATTATCGTTTTTTCTCTTTTGGGGATGCCATGCTGATTACACCTGAAGCCCGCTTATCATAGGTGTTTCTGGACTAGCCTCTCGGTTTAGGTGAAGGATAAGTTCTTCTAATCCTTGACATAAATGAGAGCCAGTGTAAAGATTGATTAACAAAATCGTTCATCTTTCTCTGGGTCAGCCTTGATAAATCCGCCCACCGAAAGACGGAAGTAGGGCTTTTGTGCCGAAGGAACGCACCGCATCCTTAGCTAACTTGTCTGAATTTTGAGGTACTACAGATGTTGGTTGCCTGTTTGGTTGCCCTTGCCTGTGCCATTGCTTGCTTTTTCCTGAGTATTAACACCCGTGAGGAAATTGTTAAGGTTGCGGCAACGGGCCTAGCTGGACTCTGTGTCATTGTGAGTCTCTACTTTGCTCCTTGGATCATCAAGCTTGTGATTCTAGCACTCCCCTTTCTTTGGGAGCGTTGCTCTAAACGGGGACGTTTTGGCTCCCGGCAAATCTAGGGAACTGCAACGGCCGCGAAAACGAGTCAAACACCCAATCCCCCCTCTGGTGGCTGTTCCAAAGGAGGGGGGATTGGCTTAGGGACTTAATGATATATAAATCGGGATGACAGGATTTGAACCTGCGGCATCCTGCTCCCAAAGCAGGCGCGCTACCAAGCTGCGCTACATCCCGAGAATGACCACTGTGGCGTGGCAACCTCTTAGAGTATAGGCGATCGATGACCCTCTTGCCAACTGTTTGTTTACAGGAGACTGGCAGAGATTCCTGGCAGTTGGCTCAAATTTGGGCAGCGATCGCGGTACGATCGACCTATCTCACTAGGGGAGTGGTATAACGAATGAAGCTACAGGACTTTCTCGGGACTGATCTGAAATACGACTATAAGGATATGGCCGCTGACGAGGCGTTAACTCGTCAAATCCAGGTACGCCTGATTGATATGGGGTTATTAGACCCCCCCGCCGATGGACTTTTTGGCCCCCTCAGCACGGCCGCCTTTGACCGCTTTCAGGATTTGATGCAGGTCAATGAGATGGGATATCTCGGGGCCGCTACCGCTCGTTTGATCATTCAAACCCGACGGCAAGATTTACCGAAACCGCCGCCGGAGCTGAAAATTCTGCAAAATACCGTCTTTAAATCGCGCCCTGTTCAGTCCTCGGTTTTGCCTGAGAACGAAAAACGTTCGATTCCGGCGGGTGAAAGCTTTACCCTAGTGGATTATGAGGTGGTGCGAGACCATTTACGTATTGCCCTGCGGAGTGTGGCGTTTCCCAAACGGGGGGACAACGGCAAGGTGGAAGATTCTAAAATCTGGTATGCCTTCCGGCAGCATGTGGAAATTTGGGAAGAGGAGGATCGTCAGGTTCCTCTACAAAAACCAACGACGATCCGCCTCGATGTTCCCTACAAGTCCCAACTGGATAATTGGTATAACCCGATGGGATCGTGTAATGTCACCTCCATTGCCATGTGTTTGTCCTATTTGGGGGCCCGTCGCCGTAGCAGTGTGGGCCAGTTTGAGGATGAACTCTATGAATACATGATTCGTCGTGGCTGGAGTCGTCATAGTCCCTATGATTTGGCGCGAGTGGTGCATGACTATGGCTGTCGTGATACCTTTCGCACCAATGCCACCATTGAGGAGGCCCAGGACTGGCTGGCGGGGGGGAATCCAGCGGTGATTCATGGCTATTTCACCTCGTTCGGTCACATTATCGTTTTAGTGGGCTACGACGATCGCGGCTTTATTGTCCATGATCCCTATGGGGAATGGTTTGAATGGGGCTATCGCAATGATTTGAGTGGTGCGTTTCTTCACTACTCCTATGGCTTGATTCGCCGGGTTTGTATTCCGGATGGCCAGTTCTGGGTTCACTTCATCTCCCGGTAAGGGGGGCCGCATGGCTTAATCTTTAGGTTGCCTGGAGTTTCATGCTGATGTCGAGCCAGGGGGAACGGGAGATGGGGGCGCTGGTGGAAATGTAGTCCACTCCCGTTTCGGCGATCGCCCGTAGCCGCTCTTGGGTGATGTTTCCTGAGGCTTCGATTTTTAGCTTGGGGTTCTCTTGGCGAATGAGTTGCACGGCGGTTTTTAGGTCGGAGAGGGACATATTGTCCAACATAATGATGTCCACCTCAGTCTTGAGGGCCTCTTTAACCTGGTCTAAGGTTTCCGTCTCCACTTCAATGGTGAGGGGATAGGGAATATGGGGGCGAATTTGAGCCACGGCAGCTCTGATACTGCCGGCGGCGGCAATGTGGTTGTCTTTAATCATGATGGCATCGTCGAGTCCTAGGCGATGGTTACTGGCACCGCCGACGGAGGTGGCATATTTTTCTAGGAGTCTCAGTCCGGGTGTGGTTTTGCGGGTATCTGTGAGCTGGCTGGGAAGATCAGCGATGGTTTCAACGTACTGGCGGGTACTTGTGGCGATTCCACTGAGCCGCATGACTAGATTCAGGGCAACTCGTTCTCCCATAAGTAGGGCTTCTAGATTGCCTTGGAAGCGAGCCACCACTGTCCCGGTTTCGCAAGCGGTTCCCTCTTTATATATAAGTTCGCTTTGGATGTGGCGATCGAGCTGTTCAAAGGTGCGTTGCGCTAGGGGCAGTCCCGCAATCACGCCGGGAGCCTTGAGGACCCATTCAGCGGTTCCTTGTCGCGATCGCCCTTGGAGTAAGGTTTGACTGGTGCGATCGCCCCGTCCTATATCTTCAGCCAGCCAAGTCTGGATTAACGGATCTAAGACAACCCAGGGGGGTAACACAGGAGATAGATTCACAGGAGAGGTCTCTCATTCTGAAAACAGCATGTTCAACCATACCCCTGCCTGAGGAAATTTTGATGGGGAGGTTTCAGGGAGATCCTGGAGGGCGATTCTTTGGGGGGGCGATCGTTAACCCGCGCCTCTCCCAAAAAAAAGATCTGAGCGGCTGAGCCGCCAGATATGGGGATGGAGGGGTGAAATCAGGGAAAAAACCAAAAAAGTTTTCGGGCTAAAAGGCATACCCTGAGGGGATTTGAGGAATTGCCAAGAAAATTCCCGAAAAAAAGTTTGAAAAAAGGGTTGACAGCCCCAGATAGTCTTGTTAGATTAGTTAAGCGCTCGGGAGGACGGGCAAACAAACGCCCCCCAAACGACGCATTCCGAACCTCGAAAATTAAATCGTTTGAAAGCTCGACAAAGAAGCCTAAAACTTCAAGTCTTCGTCTAAATTCATTAAAGGATAACGGACGAGAGAGAATTTAGCAAGGGGTTAACCCAAGTTAAATTCAATCGAACCGAAAGCCAACAAACTCAAAGTCAACACGGAGAGTTTGATCCTGGCTCAGGATGAACGCTGGCGGCGTGCCTAACACATGCAAGTCGAACGAAGTTCTTCGGAACTTAGTGGCGGACGGGTGAGTAACGCGTGAGAATCTACCTTCAGGACGGGGACAACAGCTGGAAACGGCTGCTAATACCCGATATGCCGAAAGGTGAAACGTTGTTTCGCCTGGAGAGGAGCTCGCGTCCGATTAGCTAGTTGGTGGGGTAAAAGCTTACCAAGGCGACGATCGGTAGCTGGTCTGAGAGGATGAGCAGCCACACTGGAACTGAGACACGGTCCAGACTCCTACGGGAGGCAGCAGTGGGGAATTTTCCGCAATGGGCGAAAGCCTGACGGAGCAACGCCGCGTGGGGGAAGAAGGTTTTTGGATTGTAAACCCCTTTTCTCAAGGAAGAACAAAATGACGGTACTTGAGGAATCAGCCTCGGCTAACTCCGTGCCAGCAGCCGCGGTAATACGGAGGAGGCAAGCGTTATCCGGAATTATTGGGCGTAAAGCGTTCGTAGGCGGCTGTTCAAGTCTGCTGTCAAAGACCGAGGCTCAACCTCGGGTAGGCAGTGGAAACTGGATAGCTAGAGGTCGGTAGGGGCAGAGGGAATTCCCAGTGTAGCGGTGAAATGCGTAGATATTGGGAAGAACACCGGTGGCGAAAGCGCTCTGCTGGGCCGAACCTGACGCTGAGGGACGAAAGCTAGGGGAGCGAATGGGATTAGATACCCCAGTAGTCCTAGCCGTAAACGATGGAAACTAGGTGTGGCTGTATCGACCCGGGCCGTGCCGAAGCTAACGCGTTAAGTTTCCCGCCTGGGGAGTACGCACGCAAGTGTGAAACTCAAAGGAATTGACGGGGCCCCCGCACAAGCGGTGGAGTATGTGGTTTAATTCGATGCAACGCGAAGAACCTTACCAGGGCTTGACATGCCGCGAATCTCTCTGAAAGGAGAGAGTGCCTACGGGAGCGCGGACACAGGTGGTGCATGGCTGTCGTCAGCTCGTGTCGTGAGATGTTGGGTTAAGTCCCGCAACGAGCGCAACCCTCGTCCTTAGTTGCCATCATTAAGTTGGGCACTTTAGGGAGACTGCCGGTGATAAACCGGAGGAAGGTGGGGATGACGTCAAGTCATCATGCCCCATATGTCCTGGGCTACACACGTACTACAATGGTCGGGACAACGAGCAGCCAACTCGCGAGAGTGCGCTAATCTCTTAAACCCGGCCTCAGTTCAGATTGCAGGCTGCAACTCGCCTGCATGAAGGAGGAATCGCTAGTAATCGCAGGTCAGCATACTGCGGTGAATCCGTTCCCGGGCCTTGTACACACCGCCCGTCACACCATGGAAGTTGGCCATGCCCGAAGTCGTTACCCTAACCGCTTGCGGAGGGGGATGCCGAAGGCAGGGCTGATGACTGGGGTGAAGTCGTAACAAGGTAGCCGTACCGGAAGGTGTGGCTGGATCACCTCCTTTTTAGGGAGACCTAAACCCAATGTCTTGAGGATGCAACTAATGCCCAAGAGATTGAGGTCAACCTAGGTCGGTCGGAGACTCGTCGAAGCTTTCAAACGATAAGAGGTTAGGAATCCGAAGCCTTGGCATGTTGAAAGACATGTCCAAGTGCCGAGGGAAACGAGACCAACCTTGAAATGGGCTATTAGCTCAGGTGGTTAGAGCGCACCCCTGATAAGGGTGAGGTCCCTGGTTCAAGTCCAGGATGGCCCACCTAACTCCTTAGTGCTGCGTCAGCAGAAACTAAGAAAATGGGGGTATAGCTCAGTTGGTAGAGCGCCTGCTTTGCAAGCAGGATGTCAGCGGTTCGAGTCCGCTTACCTCCATGCTGGTCTCATCCATTCTCATCCACCAAGAATTCCTAACATCAACGAAGTCAAGCAAGGATCCCTCAGCACCTGAGAACGACTCAGACTGCTGGGACATCCCAGCCAGAACCTTGAAAACTGCATAGTCAACCTAAAAAAAGTCAGGTAAAGTCGAGACCTCAAAAGAACGAGGTCAAGCTACAAAGAGCTAACGGTGGATACCTAGGCACGTTGAGGCGATGAAGGACGTGGCGACCGACGAAACGTTCCGGGGAGCTGGAAGCAAGCATTGATCCGGAAGTGTCCGAATGGGGCAACCCTTAAAACGGTCGGCTGAATCTATAGGCCGACACGAGCGAACCGGGCGAACTGAAACATCTTAGTAGCCCGAGGAAGAGAAAGCAAAAGCGATTCCCCTAGTAGCGGCGAGCGAAGCGGGACCAGCCTAAACCTAAGGTTTTTACCTTAGGGGTTGTGGGACGGTAATACGAGACTGGAAAGATTAGACGAAGCCGTTGAATGCGGCACCAGAGGAGGTGAAAGTCCTGTAGTCGAAAATCGGAACAGCTCAGCCGGATCCCGAGTAGCACGGGGCACGTGAAATCCCGTGTGAATCAGCGAGGACCACCTCGTAAGGCTAAATACTCCAACGTGACCGATAGTGAAACAGTACCGCGAGGGAAAGGTGAAAAGAACCCCGGGAGGGGAGTGAAATAGAACCTGAAACCGTTAGCTTACAAGCAGTGGGAGGACGATTTAACGTCTGACCGCGTGCCTGTTGAAGAATGAGCCGGCGAGTAATAGGTCGTGGCTGGTTAAGGCGAGAATGCCGAAGCCCCAGCGAAAGCGAGTCCGAACAGGGCGATTGTCACGAGTTATTGACCCGAACCCGGGCGATCTAACCATGTCCAGGATGAAGCTTGGGTAACACCAAGTGGAAGTCCGCACCGACCAATGTTGAAAAATTGGCGGATGAGGTGTGGTTAGGGGTGAAATGCCAATCGAGCCCGGAGCTAGCTGGTTCTCCTCGAAATGCGTTTAGGCGCAGCGGCTAGAGAAATATCTATGGGGGTAAAGCACTGTTTCGGTGCGGGCTGCGAGAGCGGTACCAAATCGAGGCAAACTCTGAATACCATAGAGAAACTAGCCAGTGAGACGGTGGGGGATAAGCTTCATCGTCGAAAGGGAAACAGCCCAGACCACCAGCTAAGGTCCCCAAGTGGACACTAAGTGATAAAGGAGGTGGGAGTGCCCAGACAACCAGGAGGTTTGCCTAGAAGCAGCCATCCTTAAAAGAGTGCGTAATAGCTCACTGGTCAAGCGCTCCCGCGCCGAAAATGAACGGGGCTAAGTGTCCCACCGAAGCTGTGGACTTAGTTTTTAACTAAGTGGTAGAGGAGCGTTCTGCTCTAGGGTGAAGCACTAGCGGCAAGCAGGTGTGGACGAAGCAGAAGTGAGAATGTCGGCTTAAGTAGCGAAAAGATGTGTGAGAATCACATCCCCCGAAAACCTAAGGGTTCCTCCGGCAGGCTCGTCCGCGGAGGGTTAGTCAGGACCTAAGGCGAGGCCGAAAGGCGTAGTCGATGGATAACGGGTTAACATTCCCGTACCTTGATTGGGTGCAAGCGGAGGACGGAGAAGGCTAAGTCAGCCGGGTGATGGTAGTCCCGGTTTAAGCGTTCGAAGGTGATGACGGGTGGCGAAAACACCCTGAGCTAAGACGTGAACACGACCGGCTACGGCTGGGAAGTGACCGATGTCATGCTTCCAAGAAAAGCCCGAACTTGCATAACCCAGTTAAGCCTGTACCCGAAACCGACACAGGTAGGTAGGTTGAGTAAACCAAGGGGCGCGAGATAACTCTCTCTAAGGAACTCGGCAAAATGGCCCCGTAACTTCGGGAGAAGGGTGTGCTACCGAGAGGTGGTCGCAGTGAAGAGGCCCAAGCGACTGTTTACCAAAAACACAGGTCTCCGCTAAGTCGCAAGACGATGTATGGGGGCTGACGCCTGCCCAGTGCCGGAAGGTTAAGGAAGTCGGTTAGCGTAAGCGAAGCTGACGACTGAAGCCCCGGTGAACGGCGGCCGTAACTATAACGGTCCTAAGGTAGCGAAATTCCTTGTCGGGTAAGTTCCGACCCGCACGAAAGGCGTAACGATTTGGGCGCTGTCTCGGAGAGAGGCTCGGCGAAATAGGATTGTCTGTGAAGATACGGACTACCTACACCTGGACAGAAAGACCCTATGAAGCTTTACTGTAGCCTGGAATTGGCTTCGGGCTGAGTTTGCGCAGGATAGGTGGGAGGCTTTGAAGTTTTCCTTGTGGGGGAAATGGAGCCATCGGTGAGATACCACTCTAACTCAGCTAGAAGTCTAACCTCGACCCGTGATCCGGGAGAGGAACCGTTTCAGGTGGGCAGTTTGACTGGGGCGGTCGCCTCCTAAATGGTAACGGAGGCGCGCAAAGGTTCCCTCAGGCTGGTTGGAAATCAGCCGCAGAGTGCAAAGGCATAAGGGAGCTTGACTGCGAGACCTACAAGTCGAGCAGGGACGAAAGTCGGCCTTAGTGATCCGACGGCACTGCGTGGAAGGGCCGTCGCTCAACGGATAAAAGTTACTCTAGGGATAACAGGCTGATCTCCCCCAAGAGTTCACATCGACGGGGAGGTTTGGCACCTCGATGTCGGCTCATCGCAACCTGGGGCGGAAGTACGTCCCAAGGGTTCGGCTGTTCGCCGATTAAAGCGGTACGTGAGCTGGGTT